>NZ_JBIAWG010000062.1:0-1084 GCF_042895285.1 Streptomyces sp. NPDC001406 | reverse complement strand
ATACAAGTGAACGAGGGAACGCTGGGCACCTGGGTCAGCCGGTACCGGCAAGAGCACGCCGGGGAGGAGCCTCCCCTGAACATCAGCGAACGCGCCCGCCTGCGCGAACTGGAACGCGAGAACCGGGAACTCCGTATGAAGACCGAGTTCCTGGGAAAAGCGGCGGCCTTCTTCGCCCAGGAATACCGGTGACGGAGAAGTACGAGTTCATCGACGGCGAGGCCGGTAACTTTCCCGTGCAGCAGATGTGCATTTGGGCGGGAGTATCTACGTCGGGCTTCTACCACTGGAGATCGAGGCCATTGTCGGCCACCGCGAAACGCCGTGCGGAACTGAGGGCCGTCATCCTCCAGGTCTTCTCTGACTCACAGGAGACTTACGGCTACCGACGTGTCCACGCCGCGCTCCAACGGATGAACGTGCAGGCCGGAGCAGAACTGGTCCGCGCGCTGATGCGCGAGCTCGGCCTGATGCCCTGCCAGCCGCGGCCCTGGCGGGCGACCACGATCGCCGATGATGCGGCGCCGGCCACGCCCGACCTGCTGGCCCGTGACTTCACCGCTGACGCTCCAGGGCGCAAACTGGTCAGCGATATCACCTACGTTCATACCTGGGCCGGGTTCCTTTATCTCGCGACCGTCATCGACTGCCACACCAAAGCTGTGGTCGGCTGGGCGATGGCCGACCACATGAAGACCTCCCTCATATCGGATGCACTCGATATGGCGGCCCGGAACATCGACCTCGCCGACGGCTGCATATTCCATTCCGATCGCGGCAGTCAATACACGTCTTGGGAACTTCGCTGCAAGCTCCGCTCGTTGGGCCTCCGAGCGTCGGTCGGCCGCACAGGTGTCTGTTGGGACAATGCGATGGCTGAATCATTCTTCGGCGCTCTCAAGAACGAACTCGTGCACCGCACTACGTTCCCAACACGCGCACATGCCCACCGGGCGATCGTCCGCTACATCGAGATGTTCTACAATCGAAAACGCCTCCACTCCGCACTCGGCTACAAGACTCCCGCAGAAGTCCACGCCGAGTACGAGGAGTTGCAGGCAGCGGCATAAGGAGAACCCTCAAC
>NZ_JBIAWG010000061.1:0-1123 GCF_042895285.1 Streptomyces sp. NPDC001406 | reverse complement strand
AGTAGCTGTTGTCGTTCCGATCTTGAGGGGTGGGCGTCGAACGGGAGTCTCGATCGGGTGATCGCGGCTGGCCGTGGGCATGAAGGCAGGGCCTCTTGGTAGCTCGGGGTTGCGAAGCCAACCGAGATCCAGGAGACCCTGTTGCCGCAGTTGTACGCGCTCGCAACGGTGGAGTTCAACTCGGCTGCACCGACGTGTGATTGCATCGCTCACCGGTTCGGGAATGCGGCCGATCACCCGGAACGTGTTCGGCGGTACCCCTCGGACATGACGGATACGGAGTGGGCACTGGTCCGGCCGCTCCTGCCACTGCCGGGCTGGATGCGGGGGCGGGGCGGGCAGCCGGAGGCGTACTGCCACCGGGCGATACTGGACGCGATCCGCTATCTCGTGGACAACGGCGTCAAGTGGCGGGCGATGCCGGCCGACTTCCCGCCGTGGGACCGGGTCTACGCGTTCTTCCGCCGCTGGCGCGACCACATGCTGGTCAGGGAGTTCCACGACCGGCTGCGCGACCGGGTCCGCCAGAAGGCGGGTCGGGATGTGGAGCCAACGGCCGGTGTGATCGACTCGCAGTCCGTCAAGGCGGACGCCGTCGTCGGCGCCGACAGCCGCGGTTTCGACGGCGGCAAGCTGATCAACGGCCGCAAGCGGCACGTCGTAATCGACACCCTCGGCCTGCTGCTGGGTGTGATGGTCACGAGCGCGGACATCGGTGACCGCGCCGCCGCGAAGGTACTGCTCGCCCAGGTGGCTGACGCCCACCACCGGCTGGAACTCGTCTGGGCCGACGGCGGCTACACCGGCAGCCTCGTCGAGCACTGCCTGGCCGCGTTCGCCCTGGTCCTGGCGATCGTCAAGCGCAGCGACGACACGCGTGGCTTCGTGGTGCTGCCCAAGCGGTGGATCGTCGAGCGGCTCTTCGCCCACCTGATGCGAAGCCGCCGCTTGGTGCGCGACTTCGAGCGCCGCACCTCCAGCGCCGAGGCGATGGTCTACTGGTCGATGACCATGATCATGACCCGCCGCCTGGCCCGGTCACATTCTGCGCGAGCGTGAAGCGGCCCGGCTGACGCTCGGCCAGCCAGCCCCGCGCGACCAGCCGCTTCGCCTTCGACCGCAA
>NZ_JBIAWG010000060.1:0-1265 GCF_042895285.1 Streptomyces sp. NPDC001406 | reverse complement strand
CGGGTCTGATGCACGATCGGGTGACATCTGAACTGGCTTGCCCTGTGGGGCGGGTGGGAAGGATGTCGCTGTGCCCAAGCCTTATCCGGAGGAGTTCCGTCAGGACGTCGTGCGGGTCGCGAGGAACCGCGGGCCGGGTGTAACGGTCGAGCAGGTGGCCACCGACTTCGGAGTCCATCCGATGACGTTGTGGAAGTGGATGCGCCGGGCGGACATCGACGACGGGACCAAGCCCGGAACGACCGGCCAGGAGAGCGCGGAACTGCGGGAGGCGCGTCGGCGGATCAAGCTGCTGGAGCAGGAGAACGAGGTCCTGCGGCGGGCTGCGGCCTATCTGTCGCAGGCGCATCTGCCGGGAAAAGGATCTACCCGCTCGTGAAGGAGCTGGCCGTGGACGGGGTGCCCGTCACGGTGACGTGCCGGGTGCTGAAGCTCGCCAGACAGCCCTACTACCGCTGGCTCGACCAGCCGGTTGCCGACGCCATGCTGGAGGAGGCGTATCGCGCGAACGCGCTGTTCGACGCGCACCGCGACGACCCGGAGTTCGGCTACCGCTTCCTGGCCGACGAAGCGCGCGGCGCCGGGGCTCCGATGGCGGACCGGACCGCGTGGCGGATCTGCCGGGACAACCGCTGGTGGAGCGTGTTCGGCAAGAAGCGCGGCAAGGGCACGAAGGCCGGCCCGCCGGTGCACGACGACCTCGTGAGCCGTGACTTCACCGCGACCTGTGCGAACCGGCTGTGGCTCGCCGACATCACCGAGCACGCCACCGGCGAAGGCAAGCTCTATCTCTGCGCGATCAAGGACGCCTTCAGCAACAGGATCGTGGGCTACTCCATCGACGAGCGGATGAAGTCCCGCCTGGCCGTGACCGCCCTGGACAACGCCGTGGCCCGGCGTGGAGACGTCGACGGCTGCATCCTGCACAGCGATCGCGGATCGCAGTTCCGCTCCCGGAAGTTCGTCCGGGCGCTCGACCGCCACCGGATGGCCGGATCGATAGGGAGGGTCGGAGCTGCCGGCGACAACGCGGCCATGGAGTCCTTCTTCAGCCTGCTGCAGAAGAACGTCCTCGACCGCCGTGTCTGGGCCACCCGCGAAGAACTCCGGATCGCGATCGTGACCTGGATTGAGCGGACCTACCACCGACGCCGCAGACAAGCCTCACTCGGCCGGCTGACCCCCATCGAATTCGAGACCGTCATGACCACGTCGGCCCTCCAGGCCGCGTGACCACACCTGTCACCCGAACCTGCATCAGACCC
>NZ_JBIAWG010000059.1:0-1312 GCF_042895285.1 Streptomyces sp. NPDC001406 | reverse complement strand
TGAGGCTCAACCTCGGGAGTGGACACCCGGTTTCATGCGACGAGCGACAGCGTACGTGATGAGATCAGCTGTTGCTCGAACTCGACTGGCGTGAGGTAGGCGAGGGCAGAGTGGCGGCGGCGCCGGTTGTAGTAGGCCAGCCAGCGGAACAGCTCCAGCCGTGTCTGCGTCTTCGAGGTGAGGCGTCGCCCGTGGAGCAGCTCCCGTTTCAGGCCCTGGAAGAACGACTCGGCCAGGGCATTGTCGTAACTCGAGCCGACGCGGCCCATGCTGCGGCGGATGCCGTGCCGGCGGCAGACCTCGGCGAAAGCCGCCGCCGTATATTGCGCGCCCCTGTCCGTGTGAAAAACAACGCCGTCGACCTGGCCGCCGCGGGCGCAGACCGCCATTTCGATCGCGTCGGTGACGAGCTGGGTGCGCATGTGGTCGGCGATGGACCAGCCGATCACGCGGCGCGAGCAGATGTCGATGACCGTGGCCAGATACAGCCACGTCGAGCCGACGGCGATATAGGTGATGTCGCCGCACCACCGGGTGTTCAACGTCTTCGCGGTGAAGTCGCGCATGAGCAGGTCCGGTGCGGAAGGAGCCGTCTTGTCGGCGATCGTGGTGCGCTTGGTGCGGCGCAGGTGACGGCCGATGATCTGGTTGATGCGCATCAGGCGCGTGACACGCTTGCGATTGATCTTCCGACCCCGCGAGCGGAGTTCGGCATGGATGCGCGGGGCGCCGTAGGCGCCGTGGTGTTCGGCATGGATCTCGCGGATCTCGGCGACCGCGGCGGCCTGCTCGGCCTGACGCGCAGCACGGGCCTGCGTGGTGGCCTGGTGCCGGTAGTAGCCGGAGCGGGAGACACCGAGGACCTGGCATATCCGCTTCACGCCGAAGCCGGCACGGTTGTCGGAGATGAAGTCCCAGCGGCGGGGGCTCACTTCACCTCCCGAGCGAAATAGGCGGCTGCCCGGCGCAAGATCTCCCGCTCCAGCTGCCACTCTTTCTCTGCCTTCAGCAACCGCTGGTTCTCGGCTCGCAGCCTGGCCAGTTCCTCGGCCGGACTCTGCACGCTGCTGTCTGACGGCTCGGGCGCGGACCGAACAGTGTCCTTGCGGACCCACGTGCGCAGCGTCTCCCCGGTGATCCCGAGATCCGCGGCCACCGCCGCATACGTGCGCTTGCCGCCGGACGCGCGGTACAGCGCGACGGCATCCTTCCGGAACTCCTCCGGGTACGGAGACTGGCGTCCCACCTGGGCATCCCTCCCTGGACCATCAAGATCCATTGTCAGGGTGTCCACTCCAAAGGATCAGCCTCA
>NZ_JBIAWG010000058.1:0-1376 GCF_042895285.1 Streptomyces sp. NPDC001406 | reverse complement strand
CTGTGGGTGTTGGAGCGGGTGGTGGGGGATCCGTGGGGGTTGGTGGGGCGTGTTGGTGTGTTGGGTGGTGTGGTGCGTGAGCGGGTGTTGGGGGAGTGGAATGCGACGGGGCGGTCGGTGTCGTCGGGTGTGTTGCCGGAGTTGTTTGCGGATCGGGTGGGGTGTTCGCCTGGTGCGGTGGCGTTGGTGTCGGGTGGGCGGTCGTTGTCGTATGCCGATCTTGCGGGTGAGGCGGGGCGGTTTGCTCGGTATCTGATGGGCCTGGGTGTGGGGCCTGAGGTGCGGGTGGGGGTGGTGGTTGAGCGGTCGGTGGAGATGGTGGTGGTGGTGCTTGCCATTGTGCTGGCTGGTGGTGTGTTTGTGCCGGTGGATCCGGCGTATCCGGCGGAGCGGATTGCTTTTGTTCTGGGGGATGCGTCTGTGGCGGTGGTGGTGTGCAGTGGGGCGACGCGGTCGGTGGTGCCGGATCTGCCTGGTGCGCGGGTGATCGCCGTCGACGATCCGGAAGTGGCGCGCGGCATCGCGGTGTGTGCGCCGGGTCTGGTGGTGGCGGGTGAGCGGCGCGGTGCGCTGACGCCTGCGAACGCGGCGTATGTGATTTATACGTCGGGTTCGACGGGGCGGCCGAAGGGTGTGGTGGTGTCGCATGCGGGGCTGGGGAATCTGGCGTGGGCGCAGATTGACCGGTTCGGGGTGCATGAGCGGGCGCGGGTGCTGCAGTTTGCGTCGCTGAGTTTTGATGCGGCGGTTTCGGAGTTGTTGATGGCGTGGCTGTCGGGGGCTGCGCTGGTGGTGGCTGCGGCGGAGGAGTTGCCTCCTCGGGTGCCGTTGGGTGTGGCGTTGGAGTGGTCGGGTGCGACGCATGTGACGGTGCCGCCGAGTGTGCTGGCGGTGGAGGAGGAGTTGCCGGCTGGGGTGGAGACGGTGGTGGTGGCGGGTGAGGCGTTGCCGTTGGGGTTGGTGGAGCGGTGGTCGGTGGGGCGGCGTTTGATCAATGCGTATGGGCCGACGGAGGTGACGGTTTGTGCGGCGATGAGTGGGGTGTTGGTGCCGGGTGGGCGTGTGGTGCCGATTGGGCGGCCGATCGACAACGCGCGGGTGTTTGTGCTGGATGGGTTTTTGCAGCCGGTGCCGCCTGGGGTGGCGGGTGAGTTGTATGTGGCGGGGCCGGGGTTGGCGCGTGGGTATGCGGGTCGGGCGGGGTTGACGGGTCAGCGGTTTGTGGCGTGTCCGTTTGTTCGCGGGGTGCGGATGTATCGGACCGGGGATGTGGTGCGGTGGACGGATGAGGGGGAGTTGGTGTTCCTCGGCCGGGCCGATACGCAGGTCAAGGTCCGTGGGTACCGCATCGAACCCGGCGAAATCGAAACCGCCCT
>NZ_JBIAWG010000057.1:0-1540 GCF_042895285.1 Streptomyces sp. NPDC001406 | reverse complement strand
TGAAGGCGAACATCGGGGATCTGCCGCGGGGTGCGGAGATCATCGTGAACACGGACGAGTTCACCAAGCGGGCGATGCAGAAGGTCGGGTATGCGGCCAGTCCGCTGGAGGACGGTTCGCTGGACGGGTACAGCCTGCATCCGGTGCCGTTGACGACGCTGACGGTGGAGGCGCTCAAGGAGTTCGCGCTGTCGCGCAAGGAGGCCGAGCGCAGCAAGAACATGTTTGCGCTGGGTCTGCTGTCGTGGATGTATCACCGGCCCACGGAGGGTACGGAGAAGTTTCTGCGGGCGAAGTTCGCGAAGAAGCCGCAGATCGCGGAGGCGAACATCGCGGCGTTCCGGGCGGGCTGGAATTTCGGGGAGACGACGGAGGACTTCGCGGTCTCCTTCGAGGTGGCGCCGGCGGCGTCGGCGTTCGGGCCGGGGCTGTACCGGAACATCTCGGGGAACCTGGCGCTGGCCTACGGTCTGGTGGCGGCGTCGCGGCAGGCGGATCTGCCGCTGTTTTTGGGCTCGTATCCGATCACGCCGGCCTCGGACATCCTGCACGAGTTGTCGAAGCACAAGAACTTCGGGGTGCGCACGTTCCAGGCGGAGGACGAGATCGCGGGGATCGGCGCGGCGCTGGGCGCGGCGTTCGGCGGCTCGCTGGCGGTGACGACGACGTCGGGGCCGGGTGTGGCGCTGAAGTCGGAGACGATCGGGCTGGCGGTCTCCATGGAGTTGCCGCTGCTGGTGATCGACATCCAGCGCGGGGGTCCGTCGACGGGGTTGCCGACGAAGACGGAGCAGGCGGATCTGCTGCAGGCGATGTACGGCCGTAACGGTGAGGCGCCGGTGCCGGTGATCGCGCCGAAGACGCCCGCGGACTGCTTCGACGCGGCGCTGGAGGCGGCCCGGATCGCGCTGGCGTACCGCACGCCGGTGATGCTGCTGTCGGACGGTTATCTGGCGAACGGGTCGGAGCCGTGGCGGATCCCGGAGCTGGACGAGCTGCCGGATCTGAGTGTGCAGTTCGCCCGGGGCCCCAACCACACGCTGGAGGACGGCAGCGAGGTGTTCTGGCCCTACCAGCGTGACCCGCACACCCTGGCCCGGCCGTGGGCGGTGCCGGGCACGCCGGGTCTGGAGCACCGGATCGGCGGGATCGAGAAGCAGGACGGCACGGGCAACATCTCCTACGACCCGGCCAACCACGACTTCATGGTCCGTACCCGCCAGGCCAAGATCGACGGTATCGACGTCCCGGACATCGAGGTCGACGACCCGCACGAGGCCCAGACCCTCGTGCTGGGCTGGGGCTCGACCTACGGACCCATCACCGCCGCGGTACGCCGGCTGCGCACGGCCGGCGAGTCCATCGCGCAGGCCCACCTGCGCCACCTCAACCCCTTCCCCGGGAATCTCGCAGCGGTGCTGAGGCGTTACGACAAGGTGGTGATCCCCGAGATGAACCTCGGGCAGCTCGCCCTGCTCGTCCGGGCGAAGTACCTGGTGGACGCCCACTCGTACAACCAGGTCAACGGCATGCCGTTCAA
>NZ_JBIAWG010000056.1:0-1643 GCF_042895285.1 Streptomyces sp. NPDC001406 | reverse complement strand
CGGCTCGTTTGAGAGACACCCAAGTAGCACGGGGCCCGAGAAATCCCGTGTGAATCTGGCGGGACCACCCGCTAAGCCTAAATATTCCCTGGTGACCGATAGCGGATAGTACCGTGAGGGAATGGTGAAAAGTACCCCGGGAGGGGAGTGAAATAGTACCTGAAACCGTGTGCCTACAAGCCGTGGGAGCGTCGGAATGTGCTTGCACATTCTCGTGACTGCGTGCCTTTTGAAGAATGAGCCTGCGAGTTTGCGGTGTGTTGCGAGGTTAACCCGTGTGGGGAAGCCGTAGCGAAAGCGAGTCCGAATAGGGCGTTTCAGTAGCACGCTCAAGACCCGAAGCGGAGTGATCTAGCCATGGGCAGGTTGAAGCGGAGGTAAGACTTCGTGGAGGACCGAACCCACCAGGGTTGAAAACCTGGGGGATGACCTGTGGTTAGGGGTGAAAGGCCAATCAAACTCCGTGATAGCTGGTTCTCCCCGAAATGCATTTAGGTGCAGCGTCGTGTGTTTCTTGCCGGAGGTAGAGCACTGGATAGGCGATGGGCCCTACCGGGTTACTGACCTTAGCCAAACTCCGAATGCCGGTAAGTGAGAGCGCGGCAGTGAGACTGTGGGGGATAAGCTCCATGGTCGAGAGGGAAACAGCCCAGAGCATCGACTAAGGCCCCTAAGCGTACGCTAAGTGGGAAAGGATGTGGAGTCGCACAGACAACCAGGAGGTTGGCTTAGAAGCAGCCACCCTTGAAAGAGTGCGTAATAGCTCACTGGTCTAGTGATTCCGCGCCGACAATGTAGCGGGGCTCAAGCGTACCGCCGAAGTCGTGTCATTGCAGCATATAGCCCCAACGGGTGCTGTGATGGGTAGGGGAGCGTCGTCTGCCGGGTGAAGCAGCACCGGAAGGTAGTTGTGGACGGTTGACGAGTGAGAATGCAGGCATGAGTAGCGATACAAACGTGAGAAACGTTTGCGCCGATTGACTAAGGGTTCCTGGGTCAAGCTGATCTGCCCAGGGTAAGTCGGGACCTAAGGCGAGGCCGACAGGCGTAGTCGATGGATAACCGGTTGATATTCCGGTACCCGCTGTGAAGCGTCAAACATCGAGCATCGTGATGCTAAGGCCGTGAAGCCGTTCCGGACCCTTCGGGGAAAGGAAAGTGGTGGAGCCGCCGGACCAAGCGGTTAGTAGGTGAGTGATGGGGTGACGCAGGAAGGTAGTCCATCCCGGGCGGTGGTTGTCCCGGGGTAAGGGTGTAGGACGGTGTGTAGGTAAATCCGCGCACCTTGTGTCTGAGACCTGATGCCGAGCCGATTGTGGCGAAGTGGATGATCCTATGCTGTCGAGAAAAGCCTCTAGCGAGTTTCATGGCGGCCCGTACCCTAAACCGACTCAGGTGGTCAGGTAGAGAATACCGAGGCGTTCGGGTGAACTATGGTTAAGGAACTCGGCAAAATGCCCCCGTAACTTCGGGAGAAGGGGGGCCAGCTCCGGTGATCCGATTTACTCGGTGAGCTGGGGGTGGCCGCAGAGACCAGCGAGAAGCGACTGTTTACTAAAAACACAGGTCCGTGCGAAGCCGTAAGGCGATGTATACGGACTGACGCCTGCCCGGTGCTGGAACGTTAAGGGGACCGGTTAGCT
>NZ_JBIAWG010000055.1:0-1702 GCF_042895285.1 Streptomyces sp. NPDC001406 | reverse complement strand
AGTGCGTTGTGGCAAAGGGAGTCCCTGTTCGATGAGCAGGGGCTTCTTCGTGTGCGGGGCATGATCGCCCTGGGGTAGGGGCAGGCAGCGGACGGCTTGTTGTGGATCGAGGAGGGTGCGATGCCGTCGGTGCTGGGGTTGATGGAACAGCGTGAGGCGCGGGCGAGGCAGGATCTGGAGTCCTGGACGGAGGTCCTGGAGCAGGCTCAGGCGGAGGTGGATGCCGCGCGGGAGCGAGTCGAGCGGGCCCGGGTGGGGCGTGAGGAGCTCGTGTCGGTGCTGGCCGGGGAGAGCCCGGTGAATACGCCGGTTTCCGTGCCGTCTGGTGGTGAGATGGCTGCCGCCGTGGGATCGGGCGGCTTGGGTGCGGGGCATGGCGAGAGGCCGCCGGTGTGGCGGTCGGGCATGGGCGAGGAGGTGCTCAGCGGCCTGTATCGGGAGGTGTTCGCCGCGGTGGTGGCCGCTTCGGGGCCGGTGAACGGAGTGGAGCTGACGCGGGCGGTGGGCCGGGAAGCGGAGATCAAGAACGAGGTGGAGAAGATCCGGCACCGTGCCTATGTGCTGGAGAAGCGGGGCTGGCTGGTGCGGGCGAAGGACGGACGGTTCATGGCTGAGCCCGGAGCAGCCGGCCGGGACGCTTCTCCGGCCAGCGCGGAGCGTCGCCGGCCAGGCGCCGGGACAGCCTGATCACGGCGGCCCACCACACCATCTGGGCGTGGTGGTCGAGGCGGCGTTCGTGGTCGCGGTTGAGGCGGCGTGAACGGGAGAGCCAACTCAGCGTTCGCTCCACGACCCACCTGCGGGCCAGTACGACAAATCCGCGTTGTCCGTCGGACCGGCGCACGACCTCGGTCCGGACTCCGTGACGGGCGAACGCCTTCGCCAGCGCCGGACCCTGGTAGGCACTGTCAACCCACACCAGTTTCAGCAGCCGTCCCGGCTGCTCCATGAACGTCTCCAGCAGTGCGGGGGCGGCCTTGGAGTCGTGCACATCGGCCGTGGTCACGGTCACCTCCAGGAGCAGGCCCTCGCTGTCGGTCAGGATGTGACGCTTGCGCCCGTCACGTGACTTGCCGCCGTCGTATCCGCGACTGTCCTCGCCGACGGTCTCGGAGGCATCCACCGACTGACTGTCGATGATTCCCGCGCTGGGCTCGGCGTTGCGGCCTGCGCGCTCCCTCGCCGAACGTCGCAGGCGTTCGTACAGCTCACGCACATAGTCGTAGGACCGCCAGCGGCGGAAGAAGTCGTAGACCGCCCGCCAGCAAGGGAAATCGACCGGCAGAGCCGTCCACTTCACGCCGTTGTCGACCAGGTAGCGCACCGCGTCAAGCATTGTCCGGTGGCAATACGCCTCCGGACGCCCGCCCCGCTTCAGGAGCCAGGCCGGCACCGGCATCGCGGCGCGGACCTCGGCCCACTCCGCATCCGTCATGTCACTCGGATAGCAGCCTGCCCGCCGTCCCGGAGCGAGCGAACCGAACCGGTGCACGTAGCAGTCACACCCAGGGGTGACCGCGGTGGACGCATGCACAGAGATACTGTTCAACTGATCAGGCAACGGGCTTCCTTGGTCGTACTGGTGTCGTAACCGCGTCACTACCAAGGGGCCCGTTCTCTCATGCCCGCGACCGCGCCCGCACCTCCGTCCAGACGATCACCCGCTGCCGCCCGAACAAGATCCGGTTTGCCACAACGCACT
>NZ_JBIAWG010000054.1:0-2765 GCF_042895285.1 Streptomyces sp. NPDC001406 | reverse complement strand
ACCAACTGGTCCGGGTGTGACTGAGCCCTTCAGTTGGCCCGTCTGAGCATCTCGGCTGGCCGCAGCCCCGGGGGACGTAGTGCTGCCCGCAGGTGTGACGGGATTGGGGAGCGCGGCGCTGTATCAAGTACGGGCCGAGATGCAGCGTCAGACGCGTCAGGCGGCAACTCGTCTTCGGTTCGATGTCCCGCTGACAGTGGGTCTAATTGCCCAGAAGCCCCACCCTTCCGCGGTGGCCGCCGCGGAATGCAGGGTGAGGCTCCTGGTATCGGATGTTCGTAGGTCCCGGCTGATTCTTCAGTTGGGGCCTACGTGCGTTAGGATCAGAACTTCCACACCCACGCGGCCAGCGTGATTACTTCGCATGCCGCGCAGACCCTCTCCGAGGAGAGGTGTGGTCGCACCTGTTCCGTCCACCGATCTTGTAACCAGGAAAGCAGTTTCAAGATCGGCTCCCCTCTGGCCGTGAGGCCGCCGATGCGGGATGGCGTCCCGCGCCGCCGAGGCCACGTCCGTGCCCTCACGTGTTGGGTACGAAGCGCGGACCAGCGGTTTGACGCCGCATCTCGGGGATGGCGGTGCCCAGTCGGCTCACTCGTTACTGCGCTCCAACGCCAGAAAACGTCACATGATCAGGCGGAATTTTTTGGATCCTTGACCTGAGAACCTCGGTGACGCCTCGCAACCGCTCGATGACCTGCGGTGCAGCACCCGTAGCCTCGGCCGCCTATCTCAGGCTGGAACCCGAGTCGTTCCCTGGTCCGTCTCTCCTCGCCCGAGGTGAAGCGTGAGAGCGCGCCGCTCAGGCAGGTCAACTGAAGCGCTCAATGGCTTCCCAATGGAGAAGTCAAGCTGAGTCCGTGCGCATTGGGCAGAACCCAGTTCCGTGCTCAGTCGAACCAGACCACGAGGCGGACGTGCTCCGGGCCATGCAGCTCGGCCAGCGTCCTCATCACGTCCCAGACCGGCGCCCAATGGGTCCCCGTCCCGGCAACAGTGCTTCGGCTGAGCGTGCCGGACTGAGGCGCCCCAGTCGGCGGCTGCCAACTCGGCCCAGCTGATCCACGTTGTTCCGTGCGCGTCCTGTGGTCCACCCCAGGCGCTGAAGGTCTCTCGCAGTCCCTCGGAAGCGTCCTCCGGCAGGCCGCGGTCCTCGGACAGCGGTCGGAACCCGAAGGAGTTGCGGACGCCGAAGAGGCAGGCAAAGGCGTCATAGGCGTTGCCGGTGTTGAGGAGGAAGAGGTCAAGGGCGGCATGCCACACCGCGTCCTCGTCGTCCTCCCCGAAGATCCGGGCCAAGGGCCTGCATTCGATCATTCCGCTGACATCGGTGGACATGCCCGCAGTCTGCCGAGCACGGGCAAGGCTCGTCGCCTCGTTTTCCGATGCAGAACCTAACCGGCGGGCTGTGGTGAGGCGACCTCGTAGAGGCGCCGGTCGCGGATCAGGGCCCACAGGACGTTGACTCTGCGGCGGGCGAGGGCGATCACGGCCTGGGTATGGCGTTTACCCTCGGCGCGCTTGCGATCGTAGAAGATCCGGGAGTTGGGGTCGTAGCGGACGCTCGTCAGAGCGGACATGTAGAAGATGCGCTGGAGGCCCCGGTGGTAGTGGCGAGGGCGGTGTAAGTTGCCATTCCGCTTCCCGGAATCGTGCGGTGCCGGAGCCAGACCGGCGAAAGCCGCGAGTCGGTCCGGGCCGTCAAAATCCTCAAGGTCGCTGCCGATCGCGGCGAGGAACTCGGCGCCCAGCAGTGGTCCCATGCCGGGCATGCTGGCCACGACCTCGGCCAGCTCGTGTGTCCGGAACCGGGTCTCGATGAGCCGGTCGATCTCGGCGACCTTCTCGTTCAGGGTCTGGACCTCCCGGGCAAGTGTCCGAACGAGCTGGGCGATCACAGCCTCGCCCGGGACCGCGGTGTGCTGCCGCTCGGCGGCCTGCACGGCCTTCTGCGCGAGCGCCTCGGGGCTGCGGACGCCGCGGGCGCGCAGCCAACGGGTGAGCCGCGCCGTGCCGATGCGCCGGAGGGTGGCCGGCGTCTGGTACCTGTCCAGCAGGACGAGGGGTCCGGCGCTCGTCAGGACGAGCACCCGTTCCAGCGCGGGGAACATGCCGGTCAAGGCAGAGCGGAGTCGGTTGATGGACCGGGTGCGGTCGCGGATAACGAGGCGTCCGTGGAAGCCTGCGCAGTGGTCAGAGAGCCGCCCAGCAGCCCCAGCGCAACCGCCCCGGCGGACAGCAGTTTCCTCAATCTCAAGTTGTACCCCCTGTTTTGGTTGAGCAGACAGGGGCACACCGAACAACTCACGCATCCCTCGCCGCGTCCATGTCATACAAGCACGAGGGTCACGCCAACTGCACACCAATTTGATCGGTTTTGGCCACGACGAGGACTGCGTGCTTCACCGTGGGACAGGCGGGTCGAAGGAGCGTCTGCCCGGTGGCAGCGGCAGCCGACTGCTGGGCACCGTCACAATGCACTGCATGATCCGGCTGAACGCCGTTGGGACACGGCGCGATGTCGACCCCCTCCACCCGGGCCGCCGACACAACCAGCTACCAGCTCACCATCGCCCCACCGAGCAGACCGCCCTCTTTGAACAAACCGCCGCCGTCTCGGCGGGGCGCACGAGATGGCGGTCCACTACGGGGCCAAGGCCGACCGCGACCTCGAACGCACGGCCGCTTCCCGTGAAGGCATTCGCCGCCCTCGTCCGCAACGCCGGTCGCGACGACGCCGACATCGACCACCACGCCTAGTAGGA
>NZ_JBIAWG010000053.1:0-3991 GCF_042895285.1 Streptomyces sp. NPDC001406 | reverse complement strand
GACAGCATCGCCGCCCAGCCCTCCACCAACCCCCACGCCTCCGCCTCACCCAACAACCGACCCGGCCACGCCACACTCAACACCAACACCGGACCGTCACCGCGCTCGTGGACGGCTGCCATCACCTCCAGGGCGTGCATCACCGGCACGGAACTGTCGGGGCTCTGGCCCAGGCCGATCCCACCGATCGGCTGCCAGTCCTGATCGCGGCCTGAGACCCGGCCCAGGTAGTTGAAGCCGATCTGCGCCTTGGGCAGCTGCGCCAGGACACCGCCGGTCTCCTGGTTCAGATGGCGCAGCAGGCCATAGCCCAGTCCGTCACCGGGGATGGAACGCACCTGTTCCTTGACCGCCTTGAGCAGCGCGCCCGCTGCCGGTCCGCCGGCCCGCACCTCGGTCGGATCGAACGTTCCGGGCGCCAGTCGCACCGGGTGGACGGCGGTGAACCATCCCACGGTCCGCGACAGTTCCATCCCCGTGGACAACGGCTCACGGCCGTGGCCCTCCATGTCCACCAGGATCCCGCCCTCGATGCCCTGGTCACCGCGCCACGCCGCCACCGCCGCGGCCAGCCCGGTCAGCAGAACGTCGTCGACCCCGGCATGGAAGGCGGCCGGGACGCCGGTCAGCAGGGCCGACGTGACCTCCGCGGACACGGTGATCGAAGCCTGCCGTACGGTGCCCTCGACATCCCGGGCAGGATCCAGCGGCTCATCGGTCAGCAGCGCGCTCGCGCCGTCGAGCAGCGCGGTCCAGGCCTCCAGCTCCGCCACCCGTTCGTCGGCCTGGGCCTGGGCAGTGAGCTGCCTCGCCCAGTGCCGGAACGAGATCGGCACCGACCCGAGCGCCGCCTCCCGACCATCCGCCGATGCCGTGTAGGCCTCGGCCAGATCCGGGAGCAGCACCTGCCAGGACACGGTGTCGGTCACCAGGTGGTCGGCCACCAGCAGCAGTCGCCCAACGGTCTTGGGCCCGGCGTCGAACCACACCACCTGAAGCATCACTCCGGCCGGCGGATCGAGCCGACCTGCCGCCGTCCGGGCCTGCTCCTCGATCAGCCGGGACAGTTCCTCGTCGTCCAGGTCGGCCGCGTCCACGCGCCGCACCCACGAATCAACCGCAACCGTGCCCGGCTGCGGCACGACCAAGCGCCGCGGCTCGCTCGCCAGGCGCGCCCGCAACACCTCGTGGTGATCCACCAGGGCCTGCACCGCTGCGGCAAGCGGCGTCAGCCGCACCTCGGCCGGGCTACGCACCACACTTGCCTGGACGACCTGCCCGATCCGGTCGGCCCCGACCCGGTCGAGGACTTCGTGCATCACCGGTGTCAGCGGCACGTCACCGACACCGGACTCCACGTGGCTCGGTGCAAGCTCCTCCGCCACGCCGACGACGGCCGCAAGCCCCTCGGGAGTGCGCCGCTCGAACACCTGCCGAGACGTGATCACCACACCCGCCCGCCGGGCACTGGAAACCAACAGCATCGACAGAATCGAATCGCCGCCCAGCTCGAAGAAGCTGTCCTCGACACCCACTCGCTCCAGGCCCAGCACCTCGGCGAACAGGCCGCACAACAGCTCTTCGACCGGCGTGGCAGCGACACGGCCGCCCCGCGCTTCCACGGCAGGCGCGGGCAGGGCCGAGCGGTCGAGCTTGCCGTTGACCGTCAGCGGCAGCGCGTCCAGCGCCACCACAGCGGACGGCACCATGTACTCCGGCAGACGGGCCGCCACGAACTCCCGCAGCTCCACGGCATCCGACACCCGCTCACCGGCCGGGACTACGTACGCGACCAGCCGCTTGTCGCCTCCCTGCTCCTCGCGCACGATGACCGCCGCCTGGCCGACGCTCCCGTGCGCACTCAGCACCGATTCGATCTCACCGAGCTCGATACGGAAGCCGCGGATCTTGACTTGCTCGTCGGCGCGTCCGGCGAAGTGCAGCTGACCGTCCGCGCTCCAACGGGCCAGGTCGCCGGAGCGATACATCCGCTGACCGGGCAGGAACGGGCAGGCCACGAACCGCTCCGCGGTCTGCCCCGAACGACCGACGTAGCCGCGGGCCAGCCCGGTCCCGGCGATGTACACCTCGCCCACGGCACCAACGGGCAGAGGCCGCAGGAGGTCATCGAGCACATACACCTGGGTGTTGGCGAGGGGGCGGCCGATGGCGGGCGGTGCGTCCTGCGAGGTGATGCCCTCGCCGAGCGGTGTGACGGTGGTGATGACGGTCGCCTCGGTCGGGCCATAGGTGTTCCACACCCGCGCCTGTCCCCGCCAGCGTGCGGCCAGGTCGGCGCTCAACCGCTCAGCACCCAATACCCAGTTGGACACCCCGGGCACCGACACCGGGTCCAACACCCCGAGCAACGACGGCACCACACTCGCCACCGACACACCCGCCGCACGGATCATCTCCGCCAACACCGCAGGATCCGTACGCTCCTCACTCCCGGCAATCGCCAGCGTCCCACCCGCAGCCAGCGTCACCACCACATCCAGAACCGCCGCGTCAAAGCTGAACGACGCAAACTGCAACGCGGTGACACCCTCATCCACACCCAGCACCGGCCGCATGGCCTCCGCCAGATTGGCCACGCCACCGTGCGCAACCGCCACACCCTTCGGCCGGCCGGTGGAACCCGAGGTGTAGATCACGTACGCCAGTTGGTCGAGCTCCGGCGACGACCCCAACGGTTCCCCGGACTCCGCGGCAATCGCGTCTGCCACCTCATCCAGGAGCACGGCGTCGAACGGCAGCCGGTCCAGCCCCTCGGAGATGCTGAGCACCACCGCCGCGCCGCTGTCGGCAACCATGAACGCCAGCCGGTCCGCCGGGTATTCAGGGTCCACCGGCACAAAGGCGCCGCCCGCCTTCCACACCGCCAACTCACCCACGACAATGTCGACACCACGCGGCAGGCACAGGCCGACCCGGGACTCCGGCCCAACCCCCAGCCCCCTCAGATACCGCGCCAGCCGATTCGCCCGAGCGTCCAACTCCCCGTACGCGAGCACCTCTTCGCCGCACCGCACAGCCGCCGCCGTCGGTGACCGCCGCGCCTGGTCCTCGAACCGAGACAGTGCCGACCCTGCCGGCACAGCCCGCGTGGTGGCGTTCCACTCCTCCACCACCCGCGAGCGCTCGCCCTCACCGAGGACGTCGATGTCGCCGAACCGCGCCTGCGGGTTGTCCGCCATCTGCTGCAGGATGCGCACCAGCCGCTCGGCCACAGCCCGAACCGTGTCCTCGTCGAGCACATCGGGGCGGTAGTCCAGCCGCAGCGTCAGGTCATCCGGGTTCACGCCGAGCGTGAGGGCGAAGTTCGTCGACTCGCGCAGGCCGGTACCGGTGAGCGTGACCGCGTCCAAGGCAGGCGGGGCCGACGGATCGCCCGGATAGTTCTCGAAGGCCATGAGCGTGTCGAAAGTGGCGCCCGGCCCCGCGATTCGCTGGATCTCGCTCAGGCTCAAGTGCTGGTGGTCCAGCAGCACGGACTGCTGCGCCTGGAGACCGGTCAGCATGTCGGCGATGGTCTGCGCCGGGTCCAGTCGCACTCGTACCGGAACCGTGTTGAGGAACAGCCCGAGCATGTCTTGCATGCCCTGCAATTCCGCAGGCCGTCCCGCCACTGTTGCGCCGAACACCACGTCGTGGCGCCGGGCCAGTTGACCGACCACTACCGCCCAGGCGGCTTGCAGCACGGTGTTCACAGTCACGCCGTACCTGCGAGCAGTCTCCCTCAGGGACGTGGCCAGCCGCGCACCCGGCTCGGTGGTGAGAATGCGGGTCAGCACAGGGGTGTTGGTCGACACGTGGGGTGCGATGAGGGTGGGTTCGTCGGTGTCGGCGAGGGCCTGCTGCCAGGCGTCGCGTGCGGCGGACTTGTCCTGCCCCGCCAGCCACGCCAGGTACTGCCGGTAGTCCGGCACCGGCGGCAGACCGGCCCCGCTCCCCTCAGCGTCGTAACAGGCCCACAGCTCACGCATCA
>NZ_JBIAWG010000052.1:0-4098 GCF_042895285.1 Streptomyces sp. NPDC001406 | reverse complement strand
CGCTGGAACAACTCCCACAACTCATCCGGCACTAGCCGCTCAACGATCCCCACACCGAGACCCTACCGAACACTCCAAATGAGATGTCTTCTAAGGAACTGGTCGCGCTCAAGGACGGCTACGGCGAGTCCGCCGAGTCCTGGGCCGACCTGCTGCGCGACTGCGCCCGCCGGGGCATACGCGCCCCGGTCCTGGCGGTCGGGGACGGCGCCCTGGGCTTCTGGAAGGCACTGGCCGAGGTGTTCCCCGCCACCCGCGAGCAGAGGTGTTGGGTTCACAAGACCGCAAATGTGCTCGACTCCATGCCGAAGTCCGCGCAGCCGGGCGCGAAGAAGGCGATCCAGGACATCTACAACGCCGAGGACCGCGACCACGCCGAAGCGGCGATCAAGAAATTCGCCAAGCTCTACGGCGCGAAGTTCCCCAAGGCCGTCAAGAAGATCACCGACGATCAGGAGCAGCTACTGGCCTTCTTCGGCTTCCCCGCCGAGCACTGGATTCATTTGCGCACCACGAACCCCATTGAGTCCACGTTCTCCACCGTGCGGCTGCGGACCAAGGTCACCCGCGGGGCCGGTTCCCGCACCGCCGCCCTGGCGATGGTCTTCAAGCTGGTGGAGTCCGCCCAGCAGAGGTGGCGGGCCGTGAACGCGCCTCACCTGGTGGCGCTTGTCCGGGCAGGTGCACGCTTCGAGCGGGGCCAACTCGTCGAACGTCCCACCGCCGTGGCAGCATGATCGGCTTCAGCCATGCGCCCAGGGAGGCTTCCGCCATGTCCGGCCTCGACAGCCAGGTTTCCTACTGGGACGCCGCCGCTGCCACGAAGACGTTCACCCACCCGCTGTATCTGCCCTGGCTCAACGGGATCGGCAGGCAGGCCGCGATCCTCGACTACGGATGCGGCTACGGCCGCATCATGGAGGAGCTCGAACGGCACGGCTTCGACGACCTCACGGGGGCCGACGCCTCGCCAGGAATGATCGAACGGGCACGCCACCTGCACCCCACCATGCGCTTTGCAGCCCTGGATGCACCACCGCTCTCGCCTTACGCGGATGCCGGCTTCGACGCGGTCCTCCTCTTCGCCGTGCTGACGTGCGTCCCTGGCGATGAAGTCCAGCACCGATTGATCGCCGAGCTGAACCGCGTCCTCAAGCCCGGCGGGATCCTCTACATCAGCGACCTTCTGCTGCAAGGCGACGAGCGCAACCGCAGCCGCTACAACCGCTATGCCGATCGCTACGGCAGTTATGGCGTGTTCGAAACCGGCGACGGTGCGGTCTGCCGCCATCACTCCCGCGAGTGGCTCTCCACCCTGCTCGCCGGATTCGAAACCGTCGACACCCGGAACATCACGGTGGCCACCATGAACGGGCATGAGTCAACGGGGATCCAGATCCTCGCCCGCAAGTCCACGCTGACATCAGCGCAGCTCAGATCCACAGGTATTAACTATGACTCGGAGGAGCCAGCCGGTGCTCGTAGTCGCGGACCAGGCGCCGGTGCAGTATCAGGATTCTGTAGTTCTGCTCGACTCTCCACCGCTTCGGCTGCGGGACGAACCCCTTGTCCTGTTGTCCTGCGGGTTGCGTTCGACGGTCTCGACGTCGATGCCGAGGAGGGTGCCGTGCTCGGCGACCTGGTTCTGGACGCCCTGGTCGACCAGTGCCTTGCGGACGGTGCCGTCGGTGTGCTCGGTGACCTGGTCCAGCAGGGGGATGCCCGCGGCGTTGTCGTGGGTGTTCGCGGCCAGGACGGTGACGGCGATGACCAGGCCCAGCACGTCCACGGTGTCTAGGCCGGTCGTGGAGGCGGGGACCCCGGCAGCCACGTGGACACTCTGCGTGTCGAGCACGACCAGGGTCGCGTCCTCTAATCGGCGGGCCTTCTCACAGACCTGGCAGCGCAGGAGTTCATGGATGACCTGGTCGGTGCCGTCGTCCCGCCAGGCGGCCAAGTAGTAGTACGTCGCGCTCTTCGGCGGCAGATCGTGCGGGAGATAGGCCCACTGGCAGCCGGTCCGGCCCTGGTAGAGGATCGCGTCGATCTCCCGCATCGCGTAGGCGCCCTGATGGCCGCTCACCGAACGGTGCCGGTCCTTCGGTGCCGTGATCACCGGCTCGATCAACGACCACTGCTCGTCCGATAAGTCGCTCGGGTACGGGTTGCGTTCACTCACCCCGTCACATCAGCAGACCACCGCCCGCGGACCAGCAGATTCCGCCCGCACCCACACCATCAGGCGACGACAGAACCTCTCAAAGGCTCACGAACCGCCCTCTGAGTGGGCATTTAGAGATGGTCTATGTCGGTAAGTAACTTTCATCGCCGTCAGGCTTGAGGTGTTTGCCCCATGCGCGCACCCCCGCGTCCATCGAGCTGCGAACTTGGCCGCCCGTTTGTTCCGGTTCTCGCGCACGAAGTCCGTCTGGTTTGAAGATCAGGCAGAAACGCCCAGCAGCAGCGGAACAGCACCGTCCGCCGCATCCATGATCACGCTACGGCGTGAGCCAGCGGAAGCCGTACCCCAGCGACCTGTCCGACGCCCGATGGGCCTTAATCGAGCCGACGTTGACGGCCTGGAGAAAGGCTCGGCTCGACCGCAGGCCCACCAGACAGCCGGCCAAGGTCGACCTGCGCGACGTATTCAACGCACTCCTCTACATCAACCGCACCGGAATCCCCTGGAAATACCTCCCGCACGACTTCCCCAACCACGGCACTGTCTACGCCTACTACGCCGCCTGGCACGACGAGGGAATCCTCACCCAGCTCAACTACGACCTGACCGGCTTGGCCCGCGTGAAGGAAGGACGCAAGCCCGAACCGACCGCTTCCGTGATCGACACCCAGAGCGTGAAGACCTCCACCAATGTGCCCCTGAGCAGCCAGGGAACCGACGCCGCCAAAAAGATCGTCGGCAGGAAACGGGGCATCCTCACCGACACGATCGGACTCATCCTCGCCGTGACTGTCACCGCCGCGAGCCTGTCCGAGAACGCCGCCGGAATCCAGCTCCTCGAC
This sequence comes from Streptomyces sp. NPDC001406, assembly GCF_042895285.1. Lineage (NCBI taxonomy): Bacteria > Bacillati > Actinomycetota > Actinomycetes > Kitasatosporales > Streptomycetaceae > Streptomyces > Streptomyces sp. NPDC001406. Next base: position 1,074 of record NZ_JBIAWG010000052.1, on the reverse strand, counting down.
CAGGCCAAGAAGACCTACCCGACCATCTCCAAGAGCTGGGTCGACACCGGCTTCAAGAACGCCGTCATCGAGCACGGCGCCAGCCTCGGAATCGACGTCGAAGTCGTCAACAGAAACCCAGGAGTTCGCGGCTTCCACGTTGTCAAAAGGCGCTGTGTTGTCGAACGAAGTATTGGTTGGATCATGCTGCACCGGCGCCTCGCCCGAGACTACGAGACCCTGCCCGCCAACTCCGAGGCCATGATCCACGTCGCCTCGATCGACAACCTCACCAAGCGCATAACGGACGAGACGACACCCACCTGGCGAGGAACTTACTAGGACATAAAGGGCAATCCACCTAGATCAAACGCCCTCTGAGCGTGTCGTCGGTGACCTACAGCGTTACTTTGGGATAGGTATGCCGCCTGGCGCGGTTGCGTTTGCCGGGAGCCGGTTCGAGCATCTGGCTGGTGGGGGAGACCGGCCGGAGGTTGCCGACCGGATCACGGCGGAGGACCTGGTCGCGGTGCAGACCTTGTCGGTCACTGTTCCGGCGCCTGTTGCGCTGGACGCTTTGGAGGGCCGCCTCGGCGTGCGGCTGTCCGATCTGCTGCAGGCTATTCCCAGGGACATCGACATGGCTGATGCCGATGTATCGGTTCTGGCCGACGGCTCGCCGGCGGATCAGGCCTGGAGTCTGCTCTGCGAGCAGTATGGGGTCAACTGGGTCATCGCCGGGAAGGTCCTGGCCCGCAAGCGTCCCCGACTGCTCCCGGTCTACGACCGAATCGTCCGCTGTGCCGTCGGCCGGCCGCCGTCCTTCTGGCTCGCTCTCCATGCCGCGCTGCGCGAGGACGACGCCGTGTTGCACCGCCAACTGCTGGAACTGAGGCAGGCCGCGGGGCTACCGAAGGCGGTGAGTGGGCTGCGGGTGTGCGATGTGGCGGTATGGATGAGCCACCGGGCTCTGGGCCACGACTGCCCCTGAGGATGCCTATGAGGGGCCCTGCGCTTCTCGGACAGCGGTGTTGAGGGTTCTCCTTATGCCGCTGCCTGCAACTCCTCGTACTCGGCGTGGACTTCTGCGGGAGT
>NZ_JBIAWG010000051.1:0-4780 GCF_042895285.1 Streptomyces sp. NPDC001406 | reverse complement strand
ACGAACGCAAGGCCAGCCACTTCCTGGCCTTCACCAGCATCGCCTGCACCCTCATCTGCTACCGCAGACTCAACCAAATGAGATGACTTCTTAGAGCCGTCCGCGCGGACCCCGATGAGCACCAGGACACAGGCTTTGGCCTCCTCCAAGCGGACGTTGAGGTGGATGCCGTCGGCCCACACATACACGTAGTCGACCTCGGACAGGTCTCGGTCCATGAAGGCGGTGTGGTCGGCCTGCCACTGCTGGGTGAGCCGGGTGATGGTGGCCGGGGAGAGCCCGGCCGCGCTGCCGAGAAACTGCTCCAGCGCCGGGACGAAGTCGCCGGAGGACAGGCCGTGCAGGTAGAGCAGAGGCAGAACCTCGCTGATCTTGGGGGACTTGCGGCACCAGGGCGGCAGAATCGCCGAGGAGAACCGCTTGCGCTCACCCGTCTGGGCATTGACACGCTTGTCGTTCACCCGCGGCGCCTTCACTTCGACCACGCCGGCCGCGGTGGTGACCTCCCGCGGCTGGTGATAGCCGTTACGAACCACGAGCCGCCGCCCGCGCTCGTCTCGCTCGTCGATCAACTCTGCTATATAGGCGTTGACTTCGGCCTCCAGCGCGGCGGCCAGCATCCGCCGGGCACCTTCCCGGACGATGTCATCCAGCAGCGAGGACCCGCCGTTCGTGGCGCCATCAGCGTTGACTACGGTGAGCACGAACGTGCCTTCCCAGCCAACGCGGCAACGTCGGCCTTGCTCGGTGACCTATCGATCAATCACCCGGGAAGGTACGTCCTCCCCGAGACGATCCACAGATCTTGAGCATGGCTCGGCACCCGGTCCTTGGTCATCCCGTCCCCCCTCCGGCGCCTCACCACCCCCTGATGAACATCTCCGAAAACACTCCGAGAAAATCCGCCGCGCGTACCGATCCGGCCGCCTCCCATTCGGCGCAAGGGTTGACAGGCGGGAAGGACCCGGTCCCACGCAGATCCAGGCGATCGTTGTGGAGGCGGGAGAGAAACAGGGGGTCGCCGTAGTATTGATCAGAAACACATTGGGTTCTCTTCGAGGGTGTAGCGGACGTGCGGGCCGTGGAAGTAGCCGCGGACGACGTGTGGCCGGCGCTGGCCGCGATGGAAGAATCGGCATGTCTCGCTCGCGAGTTGGGCCTGGATGCGTGCCTTGATGCTGGTGTCGGCGTACACGGGAACGTGGCTCTGGCAAGATTTCCGTGAAGCAGGGGTGTGCCACCGTGCGCCGGTGACGCTCCGTCACGGGTAGCGGCGTCGGATCAGGGCCATGAGGATGACGCGGTGGCGGAGCAGGGGGACCCCCGCGCGTCCGGCCGTGATCCGTTTCTGGAGCTTCAGATCGGAGATGCGGCCTTCGTTGACGCCGGAGTTGAACGGGGTGGTGATGCCCTGCACGACCGCCGGCTGGTCCTCTCGGATGGCGTTGGCCAGGCTGGCCAGGGCTGGGAGGCGGGCGGTCGTAAGTTGCTCGAGCCAGTCCGGCAGCGGGGCGGCGTCGCGGGCGTCGAGCATGGCGGCGAACTGACGCACCAGATCGTGGGTTCGGTCCAGTTCCGGGCAGTTTTCGAGCAGCCGCCTGAGTCCCTCGGTAGCGTGCAGGCCGCGCCGGGATGGCGCGGTGGTGATCCAGCGGGCGGCTTCCCAGGGCGAGGGCGGCCGGTCGCGCGGCGTGTTGATCGGTAGGCCGCGACGCAGCGGTGCGACGGCCATCTTGATCCGCTGGTAGTGGCCGCGGTAGCCCTTGGCGACGAGTTCCTGGTGGAGCACTGTCGCGGTGTGCTCGCCTTCCTCCCAGCGTTGCCGCAGGTACTCCAGGTACGGGTCGAGACTGGTGGGCCGGCGGGGACGAGCGGTTCGTACACATTCCTGCCAGGTGGCTGCTCGGGCGTATTTGCGCACGGTGCGCCGGTTCAAGCCCAGCTCGCGGGCTGCGGCGTTGAGCGAGCGACCGGTGTCGGTCACTGCGTGCACCGCCTCGAACAGCCTCTTCGCGTGGCGGCGGGCGGGGGTGTCGGCCTGGTCGGACGGTCCCGCCGGGTTCGGCGGCGGCGCCGATTCGGGCTCGGGCACCGCGGCGGGCAGGCAGCCGCGGTGGGCGGCGGCGATATCCCCGACCCGCTTCGTCAGCCCCTGCCACAGATGGAAGCGGTCGCTGACCTGCACCGCGTCCGGGGCGCCCTCGGCGATGCCCTGACGGTAGACCAGCGAGCCGTCCCGGCAGACCACCTCGACACCAGGGTGCGTCCGCAGCCAGGCAGCCAGCTGTTCGGCGTCGCGCCCGGCCCACAGCTCGATCGGCAAGCGGGTCTCTGCATCCACCAGCAGGGTGCCATAGACATCCGCGTACAGCGCGAAGTCGTCCACGCCCAGCACCCGCGGGGTCGCGGCCGGGGGAAGCGGCAAGCGCATCAAATGGAACAGCACGCTGGTCCGCGACAGCGGCACCTTCAGGATCTGCAGGAGCCGGGCGCCGCCGCGGCCGGCGAGCAGCACCCCGGCCATCTCCACCAACTGCTGCAGCAGCGGACTGCGGCGTTGGTAGCGCGCCGTCAGCCCCTCGACCTGCTCGGCGAACGTCCGCCGACCGCAACCCGGGCTGTCACAGAACAACCGTCGCACCGACAGCCCGATCAGCACCGGGCGCCCGCCGACAGCGACGTCGGCCAGCGTGCGGCCATAGCGACTGTGCACCCGCGCGGAACCGCGACCGCAGTCCGGACATGCCACCGTCAACTCACGGGTAATGGCGGCCACATGCACGGTGCCGGCCTCGGCCCACACTCGTTCCACCCGCACCGTATCCAGATGCGGAGACACAATCCGTACGAGGTCATCACACTCGCCGACAATGTCGGCACCCGCGACGGAGCGTCACCGGCGCACGGTGGCACACCCCTGCTTCACGGAAATCTTGCCAGAGCCACTTCAGCTCGTACGCCGACAGCTGGCAGGCAGACTGCGTTTGAGGTCGGCGTTGACGAGTTCGTCGGGGTTCAGCTCGGGCGAGTACGACGGCAGGAAGTGCAGTTCGATCCGGTCGGAGTGATCGGCCAGCCAGTCGCGGAGAGCGCGGGACCGGTGGGCGGAGTGCCGGTCGACCACGAGGTGGACCTTGTGGTCGAAGTGAACTGCGAGGCGGTCGAGGAACCGGCACATCACCGTCGCGTCGAAGCTCTCCGTGAACTCGATCGGCCAAGGCGGTCCGATGCGCTGCGGGACTGGATCCCGGACATGGGGCGCTTATCCGGGCGCCATGGCTGGCGGGTGAGAGGCGGTCGCCCCGAGAGGAATCGCGCGCCGCAACCGGCGGCGGGAGTGGCAGTGTCTCAAGGGGATGTGACCGCACATCTACCCCGGCGCCGAACGGAGCGGCGTGGCCTGCGCCTGTGGCCGGTCGGCACCGTCCTCACCCTGACCTTCACCGCGGCCATCCTGGTGGCCGCCACGGTGTTCTACACCGGATGGGACCTGCTCAGCGCCCGGGGAATCAAGCCCGAGCACCGCATCGACTCCACGACGCTCTTCGACCTGGTGAAGCTGTCCTTCGGCGTGGTCGCCGGAGCCGGTGCCCTGGTCGCTCTGGTGGTGGCCTACCGGCGCCAGCGCGTCGACGAGGACGGCGCGCTGCGCGAGGCCACCCGCCTGCACACGGAACGCTTCACCACCGCCGTCACCCAGCTCGGCGACGACTCCCCCGCGGTGCGCCTCGGCGGGGTCCACGCCCTGGCCGGCCTCGCCGACGATGCCCCCACTCGACCCCTGCGCCAGACCTGCATCGACGTCCTGTGCGCCTACCTCCGCCTGCCCTACACGGCCGAGGCAGACCTGCCGGCGGGCGACGCGGAAGCCCGGCACGCCTACCTGGCGCTGCGGCAAGTCCGGCACACCGTCATCCGTCTCATCCGTGACCACCTCTGCCTTGCCCCCGAAAATCCGCACTCCTGGCAGGGGCACGACTTCGACCTCACAGATGTCACGTTCGACGGCGGTGACCTCTCCGGCGCGCAGTTCTCCGGCAGCATGGTCGACTTCAGCAACGCACAGTTCTCCGGCAGCACGGTCCACTTCGACGGCGCACGGTTCTCCGGCGGCAGGGTCGTCTTCGACGGCGCACGGTTCTCCGGCGACACGGTCGACTTCAGCAGCGCGCAGTTCTCCGGCGGCAGGGTCGACTTTCGCAGCGCGCGGTTCTCCGCCGGCAGGGTCGTCTTCCACGGCGCGGAGTTCTCCGGCAGCACAGTCCTCTTCCACGACGCGGAGTTCTCCGGCAGCACGGTCGACTTCAGCAGCACGCAGTTCTCCGGCGGCAGGGTCGTCTTCCACGGCGCGCGGTTCTCCGGGAGCAGGGTCGACTTCCACCGCGGGGAGTTCTCCGGCGGCTGGGTCGACTTCCGCGGCGCGGAGTTCTCCGGCGGCACGGTCGACTTCCGCAGCGCGCAGTTCTCCGTCGGCACGGGCTTCTTCGGCATCCCCCGGTTCTCTGGCGGCACGGTCGCAGTCGACTTCCGCCACGCGGAGTTCTCTGGCGGCACCGTCGACTTCAGCAGCGCGGTCGGTGTGGCGCCCGCTGGTCTGGTCCCGCCGAGCGGATCGCCCTTGCCGACCGGGCTCGCCCTGCCTCCTGCGTGGTACCCCGCCTCAGCCTGAGAAGGCTTGTCCGGGGCTTAGTAGCTGTTGTCGTATCGAACCTGAGGGCGGCGTTTTCGCTGTTCAGGCATAGGTTTGGCGATCCCGTGGGAGTGGTGGCCTGTCGTGTCA
>NZ_JBIAWG010000050.1:0-8531 GCF_042895285.1 Streptomyces sp. NPDC001406 | reverse complement strand
TACGCATCGGCGAAGACGGGGAACGCCGCGTACAACTCACGCCCCATACCGATCCGCTGCGAACCCTGACCCGAGAACAGAAAGCCGACCTTGCCTCCCGGCCGGCCCTGGACGACTCCGGGCGACGGCATTCCGGCGGCCAGGTAGCCCAGTCCGCGGCGGAAGTCGTCACAGCTCTCGCCGATGACGGCCGCCCTGTGGCGCAGGGCACTCCGGGTGGTGGCCAGTGAGAAGCCGACATCAGCCAATGACATGCCGTCCTCCACGAAGGCCAGCAGTCGTCGTGCCTGGTCGCGCAGCGCAGCGCTGCTCTTGGCGGAGAGCACCCACGGCAGGAGGGCCGGGGCCGGAGTGACGGTGGCCTCTTCGGCAGGGGCCGGCGTGGCCTGTTCGATGATCGTATGAGCGTTGGTGCCGCTGACGCCGAAGGACGACACGGCGGCCCGGCGCGGGCGGTCCGTCTCCGGCCACTCCACGGCCTCGGTCAGCAGCCGGACGTCACCGGCCGACCAGTCCACGTGCGGCGTCGACTCGTCCGCGTGCAGTGTCCGCGGGAGGACGCCGTGGCGCATCGCCATGACCATCTTGATCACACCGGCGACACCTGCGGCGGCCTGTGCGTGGCCGATGTTGGACTTCAGCGAGCCCAGCCACAGCGGCTGGTCCTCCGGCCGCTCCTGCCCGTACGTGGCGAGCAGCGCCTGCGCCTCGATCGGGTCACCCAACCTCGTCCCCGTACCGTGCGCCTCCACCGCGTCCACGTCGGCTGGCGTGAGCCCGGCGGAGGCCAGCGCCTGCCGGATCACCCGCTGCTGCGAAGGGCCGTTGGGCGCGGTCAGACCGTTGGACGCACCGTCCTGGTTCACGGCGCTCCCCCGTACCACCGCCAGGACTTCGTGGCCGTTGCGCACGGCGTCGGACAGCCGCTCCACCAGGAGCATGCCGACGCCCTCGGCCCAGCCGGTGCCGTCGGCCCCGGCGCCGAACGCCTTGCAGCGGCCGTCGGCGGCCAGGCCGCGCTGGCGGCTGAACTCCACGAAGGCACGCGGGGTGGACATGACCATCACGCCGCCGGCCAGCGCCATGGAGCACTCGCCGTTGCGGAGGGCCTGGACCGCCCAGTGCAGGGCCACGAGCGACGACGAGCACGCCGTGTCGACGGTGACGGCGGGTCCTTCCAGGCCGAGGGTGTAGGCGATACGGCCGGACATGATGCTCGCCGAGTTGCCCGTGCCGAAGAAGCCCTCGGAATCGTCGATCGCGTTGAAGGCCTGGGCGGCATAGTCCTGGTAGCCGGAGCCGACGAAGACTCCGGTACGGCTGCCGCGCACCGACTCCGCGTCGATGCCGGCCCGCTCGAACGTCTCCCACGTGGTCTCCAGCAGCAGGCGCTGCTGCGGATCCATCGCCACGGCCTCACGCGGAGAGATCCCGAAGAACCCCGGGTCGAACTCCCCCGCCTCGTACAGGAATCCACCGCGGCGCGTGTACGTCTTGCCGCACGCGTCCGGGTCCGGGTCGTAGATGCCGTCCACGTCCCAGCCCCGGTCCGCCGGGAAGTCGCCGACCGCGTCGCCGCCGGAGATCACCAACTGCCACAGGTCCTCGGGCGAGCGCACCCCGCCCGGGTAGCGGCACGCCATGCCGACGATCGCGATGGGGTCGTCATCCTCGGCGGGCGCGGCGGCCGCTTCCGGTGCGGCCGCGATGGTGAGGCCGGTGAGCTCGGTGCGCAACTGCCGGGCGAGTGCCTGGGCGTTGGGGTGGTCGAAGACCAGCGTGGGGGGCAGCTTCAGGCCGGTCTCGGCGTTGAGTTTGTTGCGTAGTTCGACGGCGGTCAGGGAGTCGAAGCCAAGGTCCTTGAAGGCCCGGTCGGCCTCGACCTCGCCGGCGTTGTTGTGGCCGAGGACGGCCGCCGCGTGTGTGCGGACGAGGTCGACCAGCAGCGCGTTCTGCTCGGTCTCGGGCATCCTGGCGAGGCGGTCGGCCAGGGGCGAGGCAGCGGCCGTGCCGTGCCCGCCGGCGGTGCTGCCCGCGGTGAGGATCCGCTCGGCCTCCGGGAGTTCGCCGAGCAGGGCGCTCGGGCGGCCCACGGTGAACGGGGGCAGGAACCGCTCCCAGTCGACGTCGGCCAATGTGGCGGTCGCCTCGCCGGAGGCCAGCGCCTGCCGGAGGCCGGCCACGGCGAGCGTGGCGGGCATCGGGATCAGGCCGCGGCGGCGTAGTCGTTCGTCCGCGCCGTCGGCCTCGGCCATGCCGCCGCCGGCCCACGGGCCCCAGGCCACGGCGGTCGCCGGCAGGCCTTGGGCCCGGCGGCGTTCGGCGAGTCCGTCGAGCAGGGCGTTGGCCGCCGCGTAGGCGGCCTGGTGGCCGCTGCCCCACACTCCGGCGATGGACGAGAAGAGGACGAAGGCGTCGAGTTCCTGGCCCGCGAGGAGCGCGTCGAGGTGCAGGGCGCCGGCTGCCTTGGCAGACAGCACGTCGGCGAAGGCGCCCGGCGTCATGGCCTCCAGCGGCTCCATGTGGTCCACGCCCGCCGTGTGGACGACGGCGTTCACCGGGTGCTCGGCGAGCAGCGCGGCGAGCGCCTCGCGGTCCGCGACGTCGCACGCGGCGACGGTGACACGGACACCCGTCGCCTCCAGCTCCGCGACGAGACCCACCGCACCCGGCGCCTCGGGGCCGCGGCGGCTGGTGAGCACCAGGTGCTCGGCACCCGCACCGGCGAGCCAGCGGGCCACGTGGCCGCCCAGCGCACCCGTACCACCGGTGATCAGCACCGTGCCGCGCGGCGACCACCGCTGCCCGGCCCGCGTGTTCCGGCGGGCGGCGGTGTGGGACAGCCTGCGGCCGAACACGCCACGGGCGCGGATCGCGACCTGGTCCTCGGCCGACTGGTCCCCGGCCGACTGGCCGAGCACCGCGGCGAGTCGGCCGACGACCCGGTCGTCGACCGTGTCCGGGAGGTCGATCAGACCGCCCCAGCGCGGCGCGTGCTCCAGCGCGGCGACCCGGCCGAGACCCCAGACGGCGTTCTGGACGGCGCTCGGCACCGCGTCCGCCCGGCCTGTGGACATGGCGGACCTGGTCAGCGCCCACAGCGGGGCGTTGATGCCCGCGTCACCCAGGGCCTGGACGAGCGCGAGGGACAGGGCGGTGCCGACGGAGAGGGCCGGGTGTCCGGTGTGGGGCCGCTCGTCGGTGCCGAGCAGGGAGATCACACCGTCGACCGGGGTCTCCCGGACGGCGTCGCCGAGCTGCCGCAGCAGTGCGCCGCGGTCGGCGGCCGGGTCGACCGCCACCCGGACCAGCCGGGCCCCGCGGGCGGCGAGCCCGTCGGCGACGGCGGCGGTCCACTCGACGGCCGAGATGCCTTCGGTGACCAGGAACAGCCAGTCTCCCGGCAGTTCGTGCGCCCGCAGGCCGCTGAGCGGCTTCCAGCCCGTGCGGTAGGACCAGCCTTCCACGGCGGACTCCCGGCGCTGCTGCCGGCGCCACGCGGACAGCCGGGGCAGCACCGCGTCCAGTTGCTCGGCGGCCAGGTCGAGGGTGGCGGCGAGGGACTCGACGTCCTCGCGCTCCACTGTCTCCCAGAACCCGGCCTCCACGGCGTCGGTCCCCGCGACGGCGGCGGCCGTGGGCGCGGTGGTCTCCAGCCAGTACCGCTGGTGCTGGAAGGCGTAGGTGGGCAGGTCGGCGCGCCGGGCGCCGCGGCCGGCGAAGAACGCCTGCCAGTCGACGGGGACGCCGTGCACGTGGAGTTGCGCGACGGCGCCGGTGATCGCCTCGGGCTCGGGGCTGCCGGACCGTGCGGAGGGAATGGTGACCGCGCCCTCCAGGCAGCCCTGGGCCATGGCGCTCAGCACCGCGCCGGGGCCGGTCTCCACGAACGTGGTCACGCCCAGGTCGGCCAGGGTCCGGATGCCGTCGGCGAAGCGCACGGCCTCGCGGACGTGCCGGACCCAGTAGTCCACCGTGTACGCGTCGATGAGCTCACCGGTGAGGTTCGAGACGACCGGTGTCCGGGGCGTCTCGAAGCGCAGAGCGCCGACGACGCGGGCGAAGTCCTCCAGCACGGGGTCCATCAGCGGCGAGTGGAACGCGTGGCTGACCTTCAGCCGGGAGGTCTTGCGGCCCTCCCGGGCGAAGTGGTCCGCGACGGCGGCTACGGCGTCCTCGGCTCCGGAGACCACGACGGACCGCGGACCATTGATCGCCGCGATGCCGACGTCGTCGGTGAGGTGCGGCAGCACCTCGTCCTCGGTGGCCTGGACGGCGATCATCGCCCCGCCGGCGGGCAGGGCCTGCATCAGCGCGGCACGAGCCGTCACCAGTGCGGCCGCGTCCTCCAGCGACAGGGCCCCGGCCACGTGCGCGGCCGCGATCTCGCCCACGGAGTGCCCGGCCAGGTAGTCCGGTCGCACGCCCCACGACTCCAGCAGGCGGTGGACGGCGACCTCGTGCGCGAACAGCGCGGGCTGAGTGAAGGCGGTGCGGTTCAGCTCCTCGCCGTCCTCGTGACCGTTCTCGCCGAAGGCCACGTCCCGCAGTGGCCGGCCGAGGTGCCGGTCGAGGTGGGCGCACACCTCGTCGTACGCCTCCGCGAAGACCGGGAACGCCTCGTACAGTTCCCGCCCCATACCGATGCGCTGCGAGCCCTGCCCGGAGAACAGGAACCCGACTTGGCCGGCGTTGGCGCGGCCGAGGACGACGCCGGGAGCGGGCGCCCCCGAGGCCAGGGCCCGCAGGCCCTCGGCGATCCGGCCGTGGTCGGCACCGACCACGGCGGCGCGGTGCTCCAGGGCGGCCCGGGTGGTGGCCAGCGAGAAACCGACGTCGGTGAGGGACTGTTCGGCGCCGTCGGCGGTGAGGGACAGCAGGCGCTCGGCCTGGGCGCGCAGCGCGGCCTCGGACTTGCCGGACAGGACCCACGGCACGGTCGCCGAGGAGACCTCGACCGGTGCGACGGCAGCCGGTTCGGCCACCGGGGCCTGCTCGATGATCGTATGGGCGTTGGTGCCGCTGACGCCGAAGGACGAGACCGCGGCGCGGCGCGGGCGGTCCGTCGCCGGCCAGCCGACGGCCTCCGTCAGCAGCCGCACCGCGCCCGCCGACCAGTCCACGTGCGGCGTCGGCTCATCAGCGTGCAGCGTCCGCGGAAGGACGCCGTGGCGCATCGCCATCACCATCTTGATCACACCGGCCACGCCGGACGCCGCCTGGGCGTGACCGATGTTGGACTTCAGCGAGCCCAGCCACAGCGGCCGGTCCTCGGGGCGCTCCTGGCCGTACGTGGCGAGCAGCGCCTGCGCCTCGATCGGGTCACCCAGAGCGGTGCCCGTGCCGTGCGCCTCCACCGCGTCGACATCGGCCTCGGTGAGCCCGGCGGAGGCCAGGGCCTGCCGGATGACCCGCTGCTGCGCCGGGCCGTTCGGCGCGGTCAGACCGTTGGACGCGCCGTCCTGGTTGACCGCGCTGCCCCGCACGACCGCGAGGACCTCGTGACCGTTGCGCACGGCGTCGCTGAGGCGCTCCACGAGCACCACGCCCACGCCCTCGGCCCAGCCGGTGCCGTCGGCGCCGGCTCCGAACGCCTTGCACCGTCCGTCAGGGGCCAGCCCGCGCTGGCGGCTGAACTCCACGAACGCGGCCGGTACGGCCATGACGTTCACACCGCCCGCGACGGCCATCGTGCTCTCGCCGTTGCGCAGCGACTGGATGGCCAGGTGCAGGGCGACCAGCGACGACGAGCACGCCGTGTCGACGGTGACGGCCGGGCCCTCCAAGCCGAACGAGTAGGCCACGCGCCCGGAGACGACGCTCGCGGCGCTGCCGGTGAGCAGGTGGCCCTCGACGCCTTCTGGGACCTGCGGAAGGTCCGCGCCGTAGCCCTGGTAGGACATGCCGACGAACACGCCGGTGCGGCTGCCCTTCAGGGAGGCCGGGTCGATGCCGGCCCGCTCGAACGCCTCCCACGAGGCCTCCAGCAGCAGGCGCTGCTGGGGGTCCATCGCGAGCGCCTCGCGCGGCGAGATCCCGAACAGTGCGGCGTCGAAGTCGCCCGCGTCGTAGAGGAAGCCGCCGTCGCGGGCGTACGTCTTGCCCGGGGTGCCCGGGTCTGGGTCGTAGAGGTCCTCGACGTCCCAGCCGCGGTCCTCGGGGAAGCCGGAGATCGCGTCGCCGCCGGACGTCACGAGCTGCCACAGGTCCTCGGGCGAGCCGACGCCGCCGGGGAGGCGGCAGCTCATGGCCACGATCGCGATGGGTTCGTCGCCGGCGGCGGCCGTGCGCTGCTCCTGCTGCGCGGCACCCTGCGAGCCGAGCAGTTCGGCGCGCAGGAAGCGGGCCAGGGCCGTGGCGTTGGGGTAGTCGAAGACCAGCGTGGTGGGCAGCTTCAGGCCGGTGTCGGCCGTGAGCTTGTTGCGCAGTTCGACGGCGGTGAGCGAGTCGAAACCGAGGTCGTTGAATGCCCGGCCGGGCTCCACCGCCGCGGCGCCGTCGTGGCCGAGCACGGCGGCCGCGTGCGTGCGGACGAGGTCCACCAGCGTGCGGTCCTGCTCGCCCGCCGGCAGCCCGGTCAGCTTCGCGGCGAGCGCGTTGCCGGCTTCGGCGCCGCCGGAGGCCGGGGCCTCCAGGGCGCGGCGCGTCTCGGGCACATCGGAGAACAGGGCGCTGGGCCGGGTGACGGTGAACGGGCCGATGAACCGCTCCCAGTCGAAGTCCGCGACGGTGAGGGCGGTCTCGCCGTCGGCCAGCGCCTGCTGGAGCGCGGAGATCGCGAGGGCGGGTTGCATGGGGGGCAGGCCGCGGCGGCGCAGCTTCTCCTCTCCGTCGCCGACGCCGGCCATGCCGCCTTCGGCCCAGCCGCCCCAGGAGACGGCGAGCGCGGTGCGCCCATGTGCCCGCCGGTACTCGGCGAGGGCGTCCAGGTAGGCGTTGGCCGCCGAGTAGGCGCCCTGGCTGGCGCCGCCCCAGATACCGGCGCCCGAGGAGAACATGACGAACGCGTCGAGCTCCTGACCGGCGAGCAGTTCGTCCAGGTGCGCGGCACCTGCGGCCTTGGCCGCCACCGTGCCGGCGAACCCGGCCGGGTCGGAGTCCTCGATCATGACGTGGTCGCCGACGCCGGCGGCGTGGACGACGGCGTTGACGGGGTGCTCGGCCAGCAGCGCCCGCAGGGCGTCACGGTCGGCCGCGTCACAGGCCACAACGGTCGCGGCCGCGCCGAGCTCCTCCAGCTCCGTGACGAGCTCCGGAGCGCCGGGGGCGTCGAGGCCGCGGCGGCTGGTGAGCACCAGGTGCTCGGCGCCCGCACTGGCGAGCCAGCGGGCGACGTGCCCGCCCAGCGCACCCGTACCACCGGTGATCAGCACCGTGCCGCGCGGCGACCACCCCTGGGCGGGGCCGGTGGCGCGGGCGGCCCGGACGAGCCGGCGCCCGAAGACGCCCGAGGCGCGGACCGCCACCTGGTCCTCTGCCGCCTGGCCGAGGACGGCGGCCACGCGGGCCGCGGTGCGGGCGTCCAGCAGATCAGGAAGGTCGAGCAGTCCGCCCCAGCGCTGCGGGTATTCCAGCGCCGCCGCCCGGCCGAAGCCCCATACCTGTGACTGCAGCGGGCGGTCCACGCGGTCGGAGCGACCGGTGGCCACCGCGCCGCGTGTAACGCACCACAGCGGGACGTCGACGCCCGCGTCGCCGAGCGCCTGCACCAGGCAGAGGGTCGCGGCGAGGCCGTGCGACAGGCCGGGGTGGCCGGCCGAGGCGCTCTCGTCCTCGGCGAGCAGGGACAGCACGCCGGTCACCGGGCCGACGCCGGCCAGTTCGCGGGCCAGCGTCCCGCGGTCGGTGCCGGGCCCGGCGACGAGCGTCACCAGTTCCAGGCCGCGCTCGCCGAGCGCGGTGCGGACCGATGCGGTCCACTCGCTCTCGCAGGCCACGACGAGCAGCCAGGTCCCGGACGCGCCGGGCTGAGGGAGCGCGCCGAGCGGCTTCCACGTGACGCGGTAGCGCCAGCCGTCGACCACGGACTGCTCGCGGCGCTGACGGCGCCAAGCGGACAGCCGGGGCAGGAGCGCGCTCAGCGAGGCGTCCGCGCCGACGCCCAGGGTCGCGGCGAGGGAAACCGCGTCCTCGCGCTCCACGCTGTCCCAGAAGGCGGAGTCCGCCGCGTCGGCCGGGGTGCCGGCGGCGGCCAGTTCCTCGTCCCCATCCCCGTCCAGCCAGAAGCGCTCGCGCTGGAAGGCGTAGGTGGGCAGGGTGACGCGGTGAGCGCCGGGAAAGAGAGCCTGCCAGTCCGGGGAGACGCCGTGCACGTGCAGTTCGGCGAGCGCGGCGACGAGGGCCTGCTGCTCGGGTCGGTCACCGCGCAGCACAGGCACGGCAACCGCGTCGTCCGCGCAGGCCTGTGCCAGAGCGCTGAGGACGCCGCCGGGGCCGATCTCGACGAACGTGGTCACGCCCAGGTCGCCGAGGGTCTCGATGCCGTCGGCGAAGCGCACCGCTTCGCGCACGTGACGGACCCAGTACCCGGC
>NZ_JBIAWG010000049.1:0-8932 GCF_042895285.1 Streptomyces sp. NPDC001406 | reverse complement strand
GACCATGGCCTGGCTCGCCGGATGCCGCCGGCTGCACCGCCGCTACGAACGCAAGGCCAGCCACTTCCTGGCCTTCACCAGCATCGCCTGCACCCCATCTGCTACCGCAGACTCAACCAAATGAGATGACTTCTAAGGGTGTCTCATCTGGGTGAGATCTTGTGCGCCCCGTAGCCGTCGGCAGTGATCTTCCGTTGGCGTGACTGCGTACGTGCGAACGTGCTCAGGTCGGTACGGGAGGGGTCGGTGCGGCTGTACTTCGCCAACCACCGGGCGGTGTGGCGGGTGGGCGATGTCGCAGGGATCGATCGGTCCCTGCTGGCGGCGGCTCTTGAGCGGTATCGACTCCCGGCGGGTACACCGGTCCTCCTGGACGATGCGATGCGGCCGGTGGAACCGGTCTCCTCGTGGTTTCGCAGTCTGGCGCTGGCCCGGCGGGACGGAAAGTCGATGCGGGCCTACGCCTACACGGTGCTGATGCTGCTCGGCTTCCTGCTCGCCCGAGGGGCGGACCTGCGCTCGGCCACCGAGATGGACATCCTGCAGTTCCGGCAGTGGCGGCGTGAAGACGCCGAGGACACGGTGGGGGGAACCACCTGGGACCGGGACGCTGCCGCGATCGCCAGCCTCTACAAGCACCTGGTCCGCATCGGCTACGTGCGGGCCAGTCCGTGGCGGTCGTCATTGGTCTCCATCGAGCAGGTGTCCGCCGTCGAGGAGGCTGCGGCCGCCGAGAAGGTGCCGGCCGACGGCACGGCGGTGCGTGTCCTCGCCCAGGTGGAAGCCCGGGACACCGGCGGTCGGCGTCACGCTGGACACCGAGCCGCTCAAGGACTGGGTGCACTGACGCTCATGCGTCCTTTGTCCGCGCCGCGAGCGCCCGTCACGGGCCGATAGCATTCCGGTACAGCTTGTGGATGCGCGATGACACGGCGTGACGGTGTCATCGCGCATGCCCGCACCCCGGTTCGAAGGGCATCCGATCATGGCGCGTAGCCTCCAGGTCGTCGAAGTGGACGAGCCTGCCGGGCAGAGGAAGCCGGGAGCGGTTGCGCCGGCTACCGCAGCCGCGCTCAGCGCATGCGAAGCCGTCTTCCTGCCCGGAGATCCGGCCCGGGAAGGCCGCGTGGCGTTTTGGCGGGCGGACGGCGGCGAGCTGCCCGACTGTGATGTGGAGCCGGAGGAGCTCACCGTCGTGCGGCCGCACGGGAGGGGGGTCCGGCGGCGGAGCGTGAGCGCGGTGCTGCTGCCGGTCGCGCAGGCGGTGCCCGTACTCACCCGCGCTCGCGCCCTGGTGCAGAGCGGCAACGCCTCGGCCTCCGCCGCGTGGTGGGGAGCAGGGGCCCTGATCGCGCTTCAACTTGCCGCGCGGGGGCGGCTGCTGCCGGGGCTGAGCCCCGGCGGGTTCGACGTCTGGCGGCTCGGTCCGCTGGACGGCGACGACGTGTGCCGGATCCGGGACCTCGCGGCGGCGATGCCGCCGGAGGCGCGCGCGGTCCCGCTGCCGGGCTCGTCGCCCGTAGCGTTGCCCGCCGCCGAGCCTTTGCTGCGCGCCTTTTTGGACGCGGTCGCGGACGGCCTACCGCGCTCCCCGGCGGCGCGCCACCTGATGGCCGGTCCGGCCTTCGCCGCTCGGATGCCGGTACCCATCCCCGAACAGCGGGAGTGGGCGGCCGAGGTGGCCGCTGGGATGGACGCGGGCGTGCGCGTCTCCCTGCGCCTGGAGGAAGACAGCGACGCGTGGGGCGGCAGCTGGGACGGCGAAGGCTACGGCGACAGCGGCGGCGCCGGGCCAAAGTTCCGGGCCGTGGTGCAGCTGCACAGCCTCGCCGACCCCACCCTGGTAGTCGACGCGGCCGAGCTGTGGGCCGGTGATGCTGCCGCCCCGCAGCAGTTCGGCGCCCGTACCCGTATCGATGCGCTGCTGGCGCTGCGCCGCGGCGCGAAGGCATGGCCGCCGCTGTCGCGCCTGCTCTCGGCGGTCGCGCCCGATGTGCTGCAGCTCGCCGACGACGAGCTGCTGGACCTGCTCGGCGAGGCCGCCGAGCGGCTGGCCGCCGCCGGAATCCAGGTCCACCTGCCCAAGGGCCTGGCGAAAGAGCTGACCGCGACCGGCCTGCTGGAGCCGCCCCGGCGCAAGAAGACTCAGTCGGACCTGGAGACCTTCCTCACTTCCGGTCAACTCCTTGAATTCCGCTGGCAGTTGGCGTTGGGCGGGCAGCCGCTGACCGAGGAGGAGATGGACCGCCTCATCGAGGCGCACCGCCCGGTGGTGCGGCTGCGCGACCAGTGGGTGGTGGTCGACCAGGCACTGGTCCGCAACGTCCGCAAGCAGCGCGGCCGCAAGCTCACCGCGATCGACGCCCTGGGCGCAGCGCTGACCGGCGCAGTAGACATCGACGGCAAGTCCGTACCGGTCACCGCGGGCGGCGCCCTGGAGCAGGTGCGCGCGCGGATCGCCGAGCCGGAGGCGGCCCCGGACGCCGCATCGGCCACCGCCGGCCAACCCGCCACGCTCGCAGCCACCCTGCGTGACTACCAGCTGAGGGGCCTGAACTGGCTGGACCGGATGACCTCCCTCGGTCTGGGCTGCTGTCTCGCCGACGACATGGGCCTCGGCAAGACGATCACCCTGATCTCCCTGCACCTGCGCCGTCACGAGCGATCGGCCCACGGCCCCACCCTGGTGGTCTGTCCGACGTCCCTGCTCGGCAACTGGGAGCGCGAGGTGCAGCGCTTCGCACCCGGCATCGCCGTACGCCGCTTCCACGGCCCGGGCCGCACCCTGGACGACCTCACACCGAACGCCTTCGTCCTCACCACGTACGGCACCCTGCGCCGCGACGCCCAGCGCCTGGCCGACACCGCTGTGCCATGGGGCCTGCTGGTCGCGGACGAGGCGCAGCACGTCAAGAACCCGTACTCGGACACCGCGCGGGCGCTGCGCACCGTCCCCGCCGCCGGGCGCATCGCGCTGACCGGCACCCCAGTTGAGAACAACCTCTCCGAGCTGTGGGCCCTGCTCGACTGGACGACACCCGGCCTGCTCGGCACGCTCACCGCCTTCCGCGACCGCTACGCCCGCGCGGTCGAGGCCGACGGCGACCAGGAGAGTGCGAATCGCCTCGCCCGCCTGGTCCGCCCCTTCCTGATGCGCCGCCGCAAGTCCGATCCCGGCATCGCCCCCGAGCTGCCGCCCAAGACCGAGACCGACCAGCCCGTCTCACTGACGAAGGAGCAGGCGTCCCTGTACGAGGCGCTGGTGCGCGAGTCGCTGGCGGCGATCGGCGAGGCGGACGGGATGGCCCGGCGCGGTCTGGTGATGAAGCTGCTCACCGGCCTCAAGCAGGTCTGCAACCACCCGGCGCAGTACCTGAAGGAGAAGAACGCGAAACTCGCCGGCCGCTCCGGCAAACTGGAACTGCTCGACGAGCTGCTGGATGCAATCGTAGCCGAGGACGGCTCGGTGCTCGTCTTCACCCAGTACGTCGAGATGGGCCGGCTGCTGGAGCAGCATCTCGCCGCCCGCGGCACCGCGGCGCAGTTCCTGCACGGCGCAACGCCGGTCAAGCAGCGCGAGGAGATGGTCGACCGCTTCCAGCGCGGCGAACGGCAGGTCTTTCTGCTCTCCCTCAGGGCCGCCGGCACCGGCCTCAACCTGACCCGCGCCGGTCACGTCATCCACTTCGACCGCTGGTGGAACCCGGCGGTCGAAGACCAGGCCACCGACCGCGCGTACCGCATCGGCCAGACCCAGCCGGTGCAGGTGCACCGGCTGATCGCGGAGGGGACGGTCGAGGATCGGATCGCGCAGATGCTCAAGCAGAAGAAGGGGCTCGCGGACGCAGTGCTGAGCCATGGCGAGGCGGCACTCACCGAACTCTCCGACGCCGAACTGGCCGAACTGGTAACGATGCGCCACAACACCACGCCCCGGAGCACGGACCGTCAAATCACCACGCGCCAGAGCACCACGAGGGGAAGCCGCAAGTGAGCCCGCGCCCGACGACGCCCAACCAGCGGACCCAGGAACAGCTCGCCCGTACTTTCCCTCCCTTCCCTCCGGCTCCCGGCCGCCGGGGCAGTTTCGTCTCAACCTGGTGGGGCCAGGCGTGGGTGTCGGCACTGGAGGAGTGCTCACTGGATTCCGGCCGCCTCACCCGCGGTCGCACCTACGCGCGGCGCGGATCCGTGGGCGAGATGACCGTGGTCCCGGGCCGGATCAGCGCCCCGGTGCAGGGCAGCAGGCCGCGGCCCTACCGGGTATCCTTGGCGATCCCCGTCCTCAACGACGCGGAATGGGACCGGCTCCTCGACCCGGTGGCGGGGCGCGCCGGGCACATCGCCGCACTGCTGGACCACGACATGCCCACCGAGCTGGTACAGGACACGCTGAAGGCGGGCGTGCGGCTGCTACCGTCCGCGAACGACCTGGAGCCGTCCTGCTCCTGCCCCGACTGGGGCTACCCGTGCAAGCACGGCGCCGCGCTGTGCTACCAGGTCGCACGCCTGCTGGACGAGGACCCCTTCGTGCTGCTGCTGATGCGCGGCCGCGGCGAACAGCAGCTGCTGGACGAGCTCGCCCGCCGCAACGCCGCCCGCGCGGCATCCAAGGCGGCGGCTTCGGCATCAGCGTCGGTTCCGTCCCCGCGCACTCCCACCGCACCCACAGGTACACCGGCCCGGGAGGCCTTCGCGGCGCGCGCCGACCTGCCACCGCTGCCCGGGCCGCCACCCCTGCCCGAACGCACCGGGCACCCGCCCGTCTTCGCAACCTCCCGGCCCGCCGAACCGGGCATCGACCCGGAGGCGCTTCAGACCCTGGCCGCCGACGCGGCCGAGCGTGCCCGTCGCCAACTCGCCGCCGCGCTGGCGGACGACGCACCACCTCCTCCGGCTGACCTGACGGAGTGGCAGGATGCTGTGCGCATCGCAGCCAAGCACCCGCAGACAGAGGTCTTCGCCCGGATCGCCGAGAGCACTGGTCGCACGCTGTCCGAGCTCGCCCAGGCGGTACGGGCCTGGCGCCACGGCGGCACAGCCGCACTCGCGGTCCTGGAGGATTCCTGGACCCCAGACCCGGCCGTACTTGCCCGCGCCCGGGCCTTGCTCGCCGAAGACTGGGCGGACGGACGGCCTCCTCAGCTGCGCGCGTGGCGCAACCGCTTCACCGTCGTCGGCCGCGACCGCCAACTGCGCTACGGCCGCGACGGCCGCTGGTATCCCTACGGGAAGGAGGACGGCGCCTGGTGGCCCATCGGTCAACCCGACCCCGACCCCGCCACGGCCCTCGCGGCGCTGCTCGTGCTCCAAGATCGCCGCTCGTGACCACAACGTCACCTCAAGGGGCTCCGATCTTCGTCATACTCCCCGACGCCCAGGAAGTCCGCGGACGGCTGCACGCCCGCCGACAGGTGAAGGACGGCTGGCTCTACCAGATAGGAATCCTGGCGTGGCAGAACGGCACAAACGGCTTAGCCGAACCTGCCGAGCAGCGAGTCTGGGTAACGGGCTCTCCCGCAATTGGTCGTGAGGCGGTTGCACTACGTTCCCAACACGCGCACATGCCCACTGGGCGATCGTCCGCTACATCGAGATGTTCTACAATCGAATACGCCTCCACTCCGGACTCGGCTACAAGACTCCCGCAGAAGTCCATGCCGAGTACGAGGAGTTGCAGGCAGCAACATAGGGAGAACCCTCAACACCGCTGTCCGAGAAGCGCAGGGCCCCTCACACCCACCTGATTGCCCGTCCCATCAAGGAAGATGACGAGCCTGTGGGGCATGTCCGCTCCGCATCTACTCGGAGCGTCGATCGTTCCGCCGCGCCGCACTGCCCCGCTTCGCCGCGCCCGCGAGCAGTGGACCGGACGTGGTGCGCCGCCCGGGTTCAATCAAGGTCAAGGCCCAGGGCCGGGCGTCGTGCTGACATGACAGCCGGCATTCCCGGTGCGGCACGCGTTGGCCATCGCCGCGAACAGCTGGCGCACCCGTATGCCACCGACGGCATCTACCGTCTGCGGTGCTCCGAGATCGGCTGCACGGTGGCGTGCGGGCCCCCTATTGGGTGACCGGGCGGTGTGCCAATAGATCACCACCCAACTCCTACGCACACTCGTGCCACGCTCGAAAGCCGCATCAGACTGACAGCGGAGGCCGCAATGTCGGGTACACCGGAAGTCCGTGGGCATGCTCTGTGGCTTGCGTCAAGTGCCCTGCGCGCTTCAGTACTCCTGACCTTTGCGACCGTGATGACCGGCTGCGGGGGCGGCGGCAATGCGCCCCACAAGGCATCCCAGACGCACCCACCCCAAACGGCCGGTTTCGCAACCCTGTTCCCAGGTGCGGAGGACGGCGGGGACAGTAACTCAGAGATTGACTTTCCGCGGGCCGACCCGGGCGAGTCGACCAAGGTGGACGTTACCGTCTCCAATGCCACGGACGAACCCATGAAGGTCGAGACGGCACGGCTGGTGGGAGAATCCCCAGCAACCAGCACGGAAGCTCCGAGAATCAACGCCGACGACTGCGAGGGCCAGACGCTTCAGCCCGGCGAAACATGCCATTTCGCCCTGCTCATTCCCTCCGGTGCCGCCGATGCAGGCTTCCAGATCGAACTCAAGACGGACCAGGGCGACGTGACGGCGGCCGTATCATCGCGCGGGTCCAATGGAGAAACGACTACAGGACCGAGCGCGACTCCTCAGACGAGTGAGCCGGGTACACCAACTGAGACGAGTGAGCCGAGTACACCGACGCCGCTCCCACCGGACACGAGCGCACCGACCGGCCCGCCCACGGATCAGGACACAGCCCCCGGCGAAGTGCCGTCGGCCTTCCCCACCTGAACGGCGGCGCCGTTTCGCCTTCACCTCCGACCGAGGACCTCCACCCGAATGGCGTTGTCATCGTCGAGAACCAGGGTGATGTCCCCGTCGGCCAGACGCTCCCTCGGCACGAGGTAGTACCGCGTGCTCGACTTCGCCAACACGTGGAACCCTATACACGAGTACCGGTAGGGCAGATAGGCGGCGCCCCGGTCCTTGCAGTGCACGTTGGGGGCCGTTGGGAACATCGGCTGACGTGAGTGGACCAGGACACGTGGCATACCGCTGAAGTTCCGCATCACGTCCGCGTGTGCCTCCGACGTCCCCGCTCCATGGGCGTAGCGTGCCAGGGCGAAGAACACGATCAGCACTGTCGCGGAGACGAGCAGTCCTTCCGTGATGCCCCAGAAACGTCCGCCGCGTCGGTGCGGACCGCGGCTCAGATACATGGCGAACAGCACCAGAAGGCCGCCCACGGCAACCAGGACGGCTGGGAGGACGACCCGCAGCCAGCCGATGGGCAGAAGCACCGCGGTCGTGCGCTGCCACCACGCGGGCTCCAGGAAGACAGGGAAGCTGAGCAACAGCAAGCCGACACCCACCGCGGCGAGCAGTCGGCGGACCATGACCCGCCGCGTCGCTGCCCCAGGCTGCGAAAGCCGCCGCTCCAGCGCCCGGAACGCAAGTACGCCGACGAATCCGAGAACGAGCAGCATCCACAGCGGGAGAAAGACCGCCGCCGGACTGCCGAGTAGGTAATCCTGGGAGGAGAACTCCAACTCACTGGCGCTCAGACCGAAGTAGGCATAATACGCGCTGCGGTACGTGTAGCCGAAGTAGTACAAGAGAGCGAAGACGACCGACCCCGGAGTGACGATGTAGGCGGCCTTCTCAAAGAAGGACTTCTCCGTAGCCTCTCGTCCCGTCACCCGCCGTCTCCCCACTTTCTCCGAGCGCGCTGACAACCTAATCCCGTGGAACTGCCCGCTCGAGACTTCGACACGCGGACGCGCACTCAACAGCTACCGCCGTGTCGCCGACGCGCCTTTGCTGCGCGCCACGCTCTCATTGCGTGCCTTGCTGGTGCTGGGAATGCCCGGGCGGGTCAGTCGTCTCTGCAGGGTGCTGGAGGTCTGATCTGGGGAAATCAGAGCACAAACATTGACATTGAGGGTGGCGGTGATCGCTGACGTCGTTCGTCGACCGTACGGTGCTGGTCGGCACGGAGTTGCGCCGCTGAGCCGACGGAGTGAGGAGGCGTATGCCAAATCACTCGACGGAGAACCCCGCGGACGGTGACAGCGGTGTCTCTCTGTGGCTGTGGTCGCTGCTCGGGGTGTTCGCGGCTTGCGTGCCCTGTGCGCTCCTTGTGACGGAGAAGTCCGGCTCCGCTCTCCCCCTGGTACCGCTCACCCTGGCGATTCTCGCCGCGCTTGCCGGGTATGTGGTGGCGGTACGCGTCGTGGTGGCGGAGAAGTTCGCACAGCGCTCGCGACGGTCCCGGATCCTGGTGTGGCTTGCAGCCGCAGGCCTCTTTCTCGGCAGCGTGGCGGTGCTCTTCGCGTTCCGGCCCCCGCCGCCCCCGCTCCCCCGGATGAGCGGGACGCGTGACGTGGCCGTGGTCGGTTTCACCGGGCACGACGAGCACCAGGACAAGCGGGTCCTGACCGATGTCGCAGTCGATTTCGCCCACGCCATGACGGGCCGGATTCCCGCCGCAACCAGCGTCCGCAGCTACGCCGACAAGGTGTCACTGCCGCTCGCCGAGCTCCAGGGCAGCCACCACAGCGGGCTCGAGCGGAAGACCGCGAGGTTCGCCGACGAGACCAACGCCGAGATTGTCGTGGGCGGTCTGATCAGTTCGGACCCTGCCAGCCAGACCACACTGCAGCCGGCCGTCTACGTCAGAGCCGACCAGATTCCCGACGCGCCCGAACTCGCCGACTGGTTCCGCGGCAAACCGCTCCCCGTGAGCGGCGGCCTGGCGTCGAAGGAAGGCCGGGACCAGCTGAGTGCGTTGTGGCAAACCGGATCTTGTTCGGGCGGCAGCGGGTGATCGTCTGGACGGAGGTGCGGGCGCGGTCGCGGGCATGAGAGAACGGG
>NZ_JBIAWG010000048.1:0-9370 GCF_042895285.1 Streptomyces sp. NPDC001406 | reverse complement strand
ACCCGCTGGAACAACTCCCACAACTCATCCGGCACTAGCCGCTCAACGATCCCCACACCGAGACCCTACCGAACACTCCAAATGAGATGTCTTCTAAGTCGATGCCCGAGCAGGCGTAGTAGCTGAACGAGGTGATCCGCACGTGCATCTGTGATCACGAAACCGCACAGGCAGCCCCTGTCAGCTTCTCGGCCGGCGGGGGCTTCGTCGTTTTCTACCGGCCCGCTGGCAGTGGCTGGGAGGGAACGGTCAAGTCCACGACTGGGAACCGGACAAACAACGGAAAGTTCGCGCCACGGATCTTGTGGGGCGCCTGTGAACCCATGAGGATGGTCGGCGGCGGAACACGCGTTCGATTTTTCTTAGGGGGAAAAGTGAACGCATGTTTTGTCGTCCCGCTTCTCGCGGCGGGGGCCCTGCTGGTGCCGGCTGCCGCGGCGTCGGCTGCTCCGAGCGGCAACACGGGAAGGGCCGTCGCGAAGACTGCTGCCTTTCCCGTGTGGTGCACGTTCCAGGGTGAGAAACCGTTCCAGGTCACCCATGGCGGCCCGCTGTACGCCCAGGGCCATTACACGGGTTGCTCAACTCCGGCACCCGACCAGTGCCGGGTCCAGGTCGATCTTCAGGAGTACGTGCGCGACGGGTACTGGCGCGCGGTGAAGCACAAGGACAGCGGGTGGACGAGGTGCAGCGGGCGCTACACCACTCCAGGGCTCACGTGCGTGCATGATGGAGAGAAAGAGACATACAACACTCAGGTGACCCTTCAGGTCGAGTACCACGGACGCTTCAGCGAACCCGGAATCGCGGACACGGGCAACACCGTGATCGACTGCTGAAGTCCGTTCACCCGTAACGGCCTGCCGGATTGATCCGGTAGGCCGTTTTCGGCTTCGGTCGCACAGATGAAAGTGAGACAGCAGCATGCACGTTCATTTTGAAGCAGTAGACCCGGAGAAAATGATCAGGTTCTGGGGCGGCATCCCGGGTTGGGGTGGGTACAGCGTCGGCGAAGCGGAATCTCCGGCTGTGCTACCGGTCGTCACCGTCCTTGTCGGAACGATCGCCGAACAGGTTCAGACGCTGATCGCCAAGGGCGCCTCTCTCGTGGAACCTCACGATTGCATGCACGCCCTGATGACGGATCCGGAAGGCAACAGGTTCATGGTGGTGCTCGACCCCGATCACGAAGCATGACGTTCTCCAGCGTGGATGCGGCCCGGCGTACGGCACTCGCCCTTCAAGGGCGCCGGGTGGACGATCCGGTGCGGGGCGCCTTCACCGTCGCTCCGACGTCGAGGCTGACGGAACCTGCTGGCCAATCCAGGTCGCCTTCTCGGCAGCCGGATGGCGTTGGGAGACGGCCTGCACCACTACGTGAATCGACGGCGACGCGAGCACCGACAGCCAGCGCGGGTGAGGGACGTGCGGGAGGCCGCCGAGTAGGAGCGGGCAGCTCTGCGGTTCCCGCTCGCTGAGGCCGGGTGGCCTTCTACGATCCAGTGCATGGATCCCGAGCTGCTGGAACGGATCACCGCGCGGCGTGCGGAACTGGACGAACTCGAAGAACAGCTGGCCAAGCAGTTGGCGGAGGTGCGGGCCGAGCGGGACGAACTTGCCGTCGCCGAGCGGGTCCTGGAGCGGGTGAGCGAACAACTCGCCGACGAGCGCGCCTCAGCCGCGCCGATGCCCGGGCAGGTGGGTGGACGGTCGGTGATGCTGATTCCGCACCGCGAGCCGGGCCTGGAGGAGACCATGCTCCCGCCGGACTACCAGCGCATCCTCGCCGCGGTGCGGCAGGCTGCCGGACCCGTCATGGCCCGGCATGTCGGCGAGATGCGCAGTTCAGGGCGACGAGGTCAGGTGGGAGTGCTGAGGGCTCCGTTCGGAGAAGCGTCGTGGCGACGCCTTCCCGCACGGATGCCCAGTCCCGACTGTTTTGTCGTGTGGGCCTCGGCAGCGGCTGCGTCGTTAGGGCACGGCTGGAGGCTCGGGGTGCTGGCGTAGCCAGTGCTGGAGTTCACGGTGGCGGTACTGGTAGGCGGGCCCGCTGTAGCGCATGAGTCCTGCGGTGACGGCCCAGTCCAGGAACAGGCCGAGCCGGAACGGCAGACGGCGGCGCGAGCAGAGCAGGAACACCGCATACCGGCGCGAAGCCTCCGCCCCGAGCGCGAGCCCGCCCGCGAGCCCGAACACGGGCCCGAACGTGAGCCCGGCCGGGAGCCCGACCGCGAGCCCGAACAAGGCGTCGCTGTTGATGATGGCCCGGCCACTGAGGCTCGTGCCCGGCTCCCGCACGAGCCCGCCCGCGAGCCCGCCCGCGAGCCCGGCCGCGAGGCTTCTGCGTGCTTGAGGGGTCCTGATCGGGTTCTGCAGACGACTGGGGATGCCGGTCGTGATGGCTTTCGTTCCAGCCACGACGGCAATCGTGCCGATCACAGCAGCGACCGCGCCTGTTACCGGCTGGGGGGTTGTCCAGGCGAGGGGGAGGGTGGTGAGGACGCCAAGGGTGGTCAGGAGGGCGTCGGTTGCGCGGACGCGGGTGCGTCCGGCGAGGGGCCACAGTTCGTGCAGGACGAGGTCGGTGGCTTCCGTGCCTGCGGTGGCTGTGGCTTGGGGGGTGCTGGTGGGGTCGAGGTGGGTGGTGAGGTGGTGGAGCCAGCGGTGGACGTCGTGCGGTGTGTAGCCGTGGGGGTTGGGGGTGGTGCGGGTGGCGACGGGGATGTAGCGGGCCAGGAGGTGGCGGTCGAGGGCGTCAGGGCCGGGGAGGGTGAGGAGTTCGGCGGGGTTGCCGTGGTGGTGGTAGACGGTGGCGGTCAGGCAGAGCCGCCAGGGGGTGGACAGTACGGTCCGCCAGGGGCCCGCTGGGGTGGGGGCGAGGTGGTCGGTGAGGGGCCGCCAGCGGGCCGCGTCGAGTGCGCGTCCGGTGAGGTAGTCCCGGGCGTCGGCGGTGTCGACGGGGGCGACGGCGATGCGGGCGGCGTCCAGGACTTCGGTGTGCGCGCTCAGGGCGTCGTAGTGCCGGGTGCGGCAGGTCAGGATGAGGGGCCCGGCGTCGCGGCCTTGCTGGTAGGTGTTGAGGGCGCGCACGACGGCGGTAGCACGGGGCGCGGCGGGGTCGGGGGTGCCGTCGGGGGCCGGGGGGTCCATCTCGTCCAGGCCGTCCAGGACCGGCAGGACCAGGGCGCGTATCGAGTCGTGATCAATTTGCGGGATGTGCCTTCGTGGCACGGTCCGGTCCGATAGACGGTCTTACGTGACGCGAGTGCAACTGACCGATCCGGATTGGGAGTTCATCGAGCCGTACCTGCCGATCGGCGAGTACGGCCCGTACCCCGAGCGACTGCGGCAGCAGTTCGAGGGCGTGATCTGGCGGTTCAAGACGGGCGGGCAGTGGCGGGAGATGCCGACGGAGTTCGGCGCCTGGCTGACCGTCCACAACCGCTTCCGGCGGTGGAGTGACGCCGGCGTCTTCGAGGCCCTGCTGGAGGGTCTGATCACGGAAGCCGCGAAGCGGGGTGAGGTGGACCTGTCCCTGGTCAGCATCGACTCCACCACCGCCCGAGCCCACCACGACGCGGCCGGGATGCACCTCGACGAGGACGTCGTCACCGCCCTGGAGAAAGCCGCGGCCGAGGAGGAGAAGGCCAGGTCAAAGGGGGCGGCCTCGAAGAGCAAAACGGGCAAGAGACCGAAAGTGATCCCGCGCTGGAAGAACGACGACGCATCCGGCGTCGGCGGAAACTCCGGCTGAAGGCCGCCCTCCTCGGACGTTCCAGAGGCGGGCAGACCAGCAAGGTCCACCTCGCCGCCGACCGCAAGTGCCGCCCGCTGGCGTTCATCCTGACCACAGGCCAGGTAGCGGACAGCCCGCAGTTCATCCCCGTCCTGAAGAAGGTACGGGTACGCGGGCCCGTCGGCCGACCCTGCATCCGGCCGGACGCGGTCGCCGGGGACAAGGCGTACTCGTCCCGCGGAAACCGCGCCCACCTGCGCAAACGCCGTATCAAGGCGGTCATCCCGGAGAAGAAGGACCAGGCCGCCAACCGGAAGAAGAAGGGCTCCAGAGGTGGCCGACCCGTCAGCCACGACGCCGATCTCTACAAGGAGCGGAACACCGTCGAACGCCTGATCAACAAGCTCAAAGCATGGCGAGGCATCGCCACCCGATACGACAAGACTCCCGACAGCTACCTCGCCGGTCTCCACCTGCGCGCCTCGATGATCTGGATCAAGGACCTCACCAGGACCACCCGATGATCACGACTCGATATGCCCCCAGGTGACGCGCTGAGGTGCCGGACGCCAAGGGCGGGCAGGAGTTGAGTCAACGGTCAACCAGCCGTGGACGCGGGGCCTCACCCGTGGATTCCGCGTCGGTGTCGTCGGTGCCGACCGGGCCGCGGGGAAGCATCCAGTCTAGCCACTTCGGCAGCCACCAGTTGGTCCGGCCGAGGAGTGTCATGGTCGCCGGTACCAGCACCATGCGTACGATCGTGGCGTCGATGAAGATCGCGGTGGCCAGGCCGAGCCCGAACATTTTGGTGGAGGGGTCCTCGGCGACGGCGAAGGACAGGAAGACCGCCACCATGATGAGGGCGGCCGAGGTGATGATCCGGGCGGTGCGCGAGACGCCCTCAACGATCGCCGTGCCGTTGTCGCCGGTGCGCAGGTACTCCTCGCGTACGCGGGAGAGGAGGAACACCTCGTAGTCCATCGACAGGCCGAACAGGATGGCGAAGAGGAACATCGGGATGAACGACACGATCGGAACCGTCGCTTCCAGCCCGATGAGTGCGCATCCCCAGCCCCACTGGAAGACCGCGACCATGATGCCGTAGGCCGCGCCGATGCTCAGCAGATTCAGCAGTACCGCCTTGAGCGGTACGAGTATCGAGCGGAAGACCAGCATCAGCAGCAGGAACGACAGCGCCAGCACGGCGGCGACGAACACCGGCAGGCGTTGGCTGGTGCGTTGGCCCACGTCGGACAGGCTCGCGGCGGCGCCGCCGACGTGGGCCCTGGCCGGGCCGTGCCCGATCACCGTGGGCAGCACGTCGGTGCGCAGCCGGGCGATGGTGTCGGCCGTGGCCTTCTCCTGCGGGCTGGTGGTCGGGAACACCACGAGGGTCGCGATGTCCGTGGCCCGGTCGACATGCGTCGGCGCGACGGATGCGATGCCCGGGTCCGCCGCGACCGTTGTGACGAGACGGTCCAGCACTCCCGGCTCACCGGCGGGGTCCACGGCGATGACGAGGGGACCGTTGGTGCCCGGGCCGAACCCCTCGGCGACGAGGTCGTGGGCGCGGCGCTCGGTGCGGCTGTGGGGCAGTGAGCCGTCGTCGGGCAGGCCGACGCGCAGGCCGAGCACGGGCAGTGTCGCGGTCAGCAGCAGCCCGGCCGCGCCGACGGCGTACGGCACCGGGTGCCGGCTGACGTGCCCGATCCAGCGCCGCCACCCGGCGGCGGGGGCGGCGCCTGCCGCCGGGTCCCGCCGCCGTGCGAGTCGGCCCAGCTTCCTGGTCTGCAGAGCCCGGCCGATCCGACCGGTCCGGCCCAGACGCGGGCCGGCCGCGCCGAGGAAGGCCGGCAGCAGCGTCACCGACGCGACCACCATGGTCAGGACGACGATCGAGACGGCGATCCCGCCCACCGTCATGAACGGCACGTTCGCGACCGCCAGGCCGAGGATCGATACGACGACGGTGCCGCCGGCGAAGACCACGGGCCGCCCCGCCGTGGCCACCGCCCGCCCGGCCGCCTCGCGGGGATCGAGCCCGCGCGCGAGGTACTCGCGGTGCCGGGCGAGCACGAACAGCGCGTAGTCGATGCCCACCCCGAGTCCGACCATGCTGCCCAGGACCGGTGCGAAGGTCGGGACGTCCGTCACCCCCGCCAGTACCGTCATCGTGGCAACCCCGACGGTCAGCCCGAAGACCGCCATGCCGATCGGCAGCGCGGCGGCGACGAGCGAACCGAACGCCAGGAACAGGATCGCGGCCGCGGCGAGGAGGCCGATCAGCTCGCTCGCGCCGCCGTCGGCGTCGGAGAAGACGTAGAAGAGGTTCCCGCCCATCTCGATGCGCAGAGGCAGCTCGCCGCGCAGCCGGTCGCCGAGACCGACGAGGGCGTCGAGGTCCTTGGCCGACAGCCGGCTCTGGTCGGGGTACTGCACCCGGACGACCGCGATCCGCCCGTCGGCCGAGACAAGGCCGCCGCGCACGGTGGTGTCCCCGCCTGCGTCGAGTGCCCCCGCCGGGTCGCTCGTGCCGAGCACGTGCGGCAGCCGCTTCACCTCGGTCTGCAGCCGCGTGAGAGCGGTGCGCGCGCTGCCGTGGTCGAAGAACGTCGCACCGCCGTCGAGGGGGGTGACGACCACCTGGGCGGTCATCCCCTCCTGGCCGGTGCCTGCCCGCTCGATCAGTTCCGCGGCCTGTTGGGAGTCCAGTCCCGGAGCGGTCATCGAGTCCGCGGTCCGCCCGCCGAAGGCGATCGCGGCGAGGACGGCAAGCGTGGCGGCAATCAGCCATGCCGCGATCACCCGCCAAGGATGGCGGGCGGCGCTTGCGCCCAGGCGCAACAGGGCTTTCGAGAGCATCGGGTCCTCCAACCACCTCGTCGGCCGTCCTTGTACGGCCGCCGATGCCGAGGTTCGTCGCCACGGCGCTCTGCGGCATCGGCTCGCGGGCCGCGGATCCGTCGGCCCCAGGGCGGAGTGACGACCCGTCCTTTCGGCCGATGCGCGGCACGGCGCGGTCCCTAGGCTGAGAACCGTGCTGCGAGACGACCTGCGAACCCTGTGGACCGAACCCCGGCCGCCCGACGCGCCCGCCCGGGTGTGGCGGGACTGGGCGCTGCTCGCCGCGGGCCTGGGCGGTGTGATGCTGGAGGCCACCCTGCGCGAGAACGTCGTGTGGCGTCCGGTGGCGGTGGTGTTCGCCGTATGGCTGTGCCTGCTGCCCCTGTGGCGCCGGACCCGCCCACTGGCGATGGTGACGCTGGCATTCGGCTCGGTGATCCTGCTTCAGGTGGCCTCGCTCGTCGCCGCTCCGCGCGAGCCCGTCGGCCTGTACACCGGCCTGATCATGCTCGTGCTGGTGTACGCGCTGCCCCGGTGGGGATCGGGACGCGAGATCGTGCTGGGCGGCGCGGTGATCCTCGCGGCCAGCGCGCTGTGTTCCGTCACGGACGAGACCCCGGTCGTCGAGAACGTCGTGGGCTTCGTCTTCCTGCTGCTGCCCGGCGTGGTCGGGGCTGCCGTGCGGTTCCGGGTGACCGCTCGCGAGCGGCAGTTGGAGCAGGTGCGCTCCCGCGAGCGCGAGCAGCTCGCCCGGG
Organism: Streptomyces sp. NPDC001406; assembly: GCF_042895285.1. Classification (NCBI taxonomy): domain Bacteria; kingdom Bacillati; phylum Actinomycetota; class Actinomycetes; order Kitasatosporales; family Streptomycetaceae; genus Streptomyces; species Streptomyces sp. NPDC001406. Next base: position 2,035 of record NZ_JBIAWG010000048.1, on the reverse strand, counting down.
AACTGCACGACACGGTGGCCCACCACGTGTCGGCCATGGTGATCATCGCCCAGGCGGGCCGGGTGCTCGCGGGCATCGACCCGTCCGCCGCCGTCGAGGCGCTGGAGGGGGTCGAGGAGGAAGGGGCGCGCACGCTGGAGGAAATGCGCGCCATGGTCGCCGCGCTGCGCGACCGCGGGGTCGGCGCCGAGCTGGCGCCCCCTGCCGGAGTCGCGGATCTGGAGCGCCTGGTGCGCACCCCGGGTGGTCGCCTCAGGGTCGACTTGGGGCTCGACGGCGAACTGGACGCGCTGCCCCCGGCCGTGGACGCGGCCGTCTACCGGATCGTGCAGGAGTCGGTGACCAACGCGCTGCGCCATGCGGTCGACGCGACCGAGCTCGTCGTTCGGGTCGCCGCGGAACGGCACTCGGTACGGGTGAGCGTGCGCGACAACGGCCGGCGCACCGGCCGGGGTCGCGACGGATACGGACTTACCGGACTGCGCGAGCGCGCGACTCTGCTCGGCGGCACACTACGAGCCGGCCCGGGTATCGACCGGGGCTGGCATGTCGAAGCCGAACTGCCGAGAGCGAGGAGCGAGAGCGGTGTCCATTCGCGTCCTCGTCGCTGACGACCAGACGATCATCCGCACCGGGTTGCGGATCATGCTGAACGCCCAGCCCGGCATCGAGGTGGTCGGCGAGGCCGCCGACGGACACGAAGCGGTACGTCTGGCCCGCGAACTACGCCCCGACGTCTGCCTGTTCGACATCCGCATGCCCGTACTCGACGGGCTCGAGGCCACCCGGCTGGTCGCTGGCCCGGGCGTCGCCGACCCGCTGGCCGTGGTCGTCATCACCACGTTCGACCTCGACGAGTACGTCTACGGCGCGCTGCGTGCCGGCGCCCGCGGATTCCTCCTCAAGGACACGGGACCGGACCTTCTGGCGCAGGCCGTACGGTCGGCGTCCGGCGGTGAGGCGCTCATTGCGCCCAGCGTCACCGTCCGTCTGCTCCAGGCATTCGCGGACCTGCCCGCCGGCCGGCCCGTGGCCCAGCCGGTCTCCCCCGTCACCGCCCGCGAGGAGCAGGTGCTCCTCGCCGTCGCTCGCGGGCTGACCAACACCGAGATCGCCGATGCACTGCACATCAGCCTCAGCACGGTGAAGACGCATCTGGCCAGCCTGATGGCCAAACTCGGCGCCCGCAACCGGGTCGAGATCGCGATGTGGGCCTACGAAACGCGCCGTATCCTCCCCGGAACCTGAGCCGGGTGCCGGGCCATGTCCCATGAGTCCCCGCCCGGACATCAGTGCACCGGTCGGCTCACGTCGGCTCCACGTGCCTCACCCGCCCCAGAGCGTGACGTACCAGGAGGCCGGAACTGGGATGGTGAGACACCCGATACGACAAGACTCCCGACAGCTACCTCGCCAGTCTCCACCTGCACGCCTCGATGATCTGGATCAAAGACCTCACCAGGACCACCCGATGATCACGACTCGATACGCGCCCTAGTGGGATGACCGCGCCACGGCGACGACGAGTCCTGGGGCCACAACCACCGTGACGGCGGCACCCGCCACGGCGGGGACGACCGGCACGGCGGCGGGGAGCGTCACGGCGGCGTCCGCCGCTGACGAGGCTGCGGGTGCCATCAGCCGGTGAAACCGGCGGCCCTTTGCGGTACTCGTACGGGTGGTACGCGCCTGCGGGGGTGTACCACCGCCAGCCGCGCCCGCAGCTGTAAATGGGTTCCGCCCTGGTCGGGGCTGCTGTGTAGAGTGGCCGGACCGACGCGGGGTGGAGCAGCTCGGTAGCTCGCTGGGCTCATAACCCAGAGGTCGCAGGTTCAAATCCTGTCCCCGCTACGAGAGTCGAGGGGTCCGGCAGACGCCGGGCCTCTCGACGTTCCCGCCCGCTGCGGCTTCGGTCGGCAGCCGGTCGTCTGCGCGGTCCTGTCCGGCGGTCACTCGTGTGGCCCGTCCGATGTGCCTGCCCGTCAGGTGGTCTCGTACGTTCGTGGTGCCCGGCTCTGACAGGACTGTCGGGTTC
>NZ_JBIAWG010000047.1:0-10359 GCF_042895285.1 Streptomyces sp. NPDC001406 | reverse complement strand
CCGTCCGCTGCCTGCCCCTACCCCAGGGCGATCATGCCCCGCACACGAAGAAGCCCCTGCTCATCGAACAGGGACTCCCTTTGCCACAACGCACTAACCGAAGCGGTAGATGGACATTCGCAAGCGCGATGCAACCATCCCAGGAGCCCCGACCACCCCGACCACCGGAGCACGGCAAGGGTTTGCGCGTCATTTTTCGGGCTTGCACTGAAGCGCTCGGGTGAACTCTGAAGCTGAGCGTTGTTCACCTTCCCTTTGAATCGCAGGGGCCCTCGGGCCCATTTGCTTCGACATTGGTGCGCTGCCATTGACATGTCCCCTGAATCCCGCTCACCATCTCACAGCAGGGTGAGTGAATCTGTTTGATCTCGTTGAGGCTTGCATGATTTGTGGGGTCCGATCGTGGGCCCGATGGAGCCCTGCGCATGACTCCTTCCAAGCGGCGATGCGATTCCGGACGCGCCACCGCCTCGCCCACCCCCTGTGCAGTCGGCCGCGGTTGTTTCAGCCCCTTCCCGGTCGTCCCAACCCCCCTGATGGAGTCGACATGACCTCCTTACTCAGACCGCGATCACCTCCTCTCCTCCGCCTGCTCGCCGACCACCCCGAGCCGCAGCGCACCCAGCTCCTCGACTACCTCTTCAAGACCGGCTACGGCGCGGCATTGCAGACCCTCAAGCTGGAGGTCGGCGGCGACACCAACTCTACGGATGGCGCCGAGCCCAGCCACATGCACACACGCGACACAGTGGACTGCGGCCAGGGCTACCAGTGGTGGATCGCCGAGCAGGCCAAGGCCGTACGGGCGCAAAGAACTGGTGGTGGGGCAACGGCACGCCGGTCCACCTGTGGGACTGCAACGGCGGGCCGAATCAGCGGGACGCCGCAGACCGACGGCGGGCTCAAAGGCGTTCAGTCCGGGCGCTGCCTCGATGTCCCCGGCCTCAACACGACCAACGGCACGCAACTGGTGATCTGGGACTGCAACGGCTGGGCCAACCAGCGCTGGACTCTGCCCTGGGCCATCAAGAATGCCGGTGTTCCGGCCCTGGATCCTCCCCCCTTCCAGGGCCGACCGGCGGCACCCTCCTGACACGAAGACGGAGTAACCATGTTAGCTCCCCGCAGACTCGCCGCTGCCGTCATCGCCATGCTTCTGGCGCTCATCGGCGGCACCGTAGTGACAACGACGACCGCATCGGCGTCCCCGTCCGAGGCCACATACACGATCTCCATCGGGTCGAAGGGCACGTACGCGCACCCGACGGACACCCCGGCGAGCACCTACATCGACAAGGACGGCACGTTCTACTTCCAGCAGTCCGCCGCGCTGTACGACACGTCGGACCCCCGCTACTGGGACTTCTTCACCGGCACGAACTTCGAGGACGCCAAGCGCTCGTCCGCGATCAGCGACGCGGTGAACCCCGCCAATCCCAACGACAAGAACAACGACACGACCTGGCGGTGCAACAACAGCCCCACCGGCGTGGAGGCAACAAACGCGCCCGCTGGCTCACGCTTCTCGCAGCGCAACTACTGCGACCTGTCCGGCGTGTGGGTCGATCCGGACACCGGGGACTGGTACGGCCTGGTGCACAACGAGTTCACCCCGCGGCCCTTCGGCGACGGCAGCCACTACGACGGCATCGACTACGCGGTGTCGAAGGACCAGGGCAGGACGTGGAGCATCAAAGGCCACGCCATCACCTCTCCGTACAGCACCAAGCGTGGCGACAACCAGCAGTTCCCGCACCAGACGTACTACTACGGCGATGGTGACCAACGGCTGTTCGTCGACACCGCCTCGGGCTACTTCTACGTCTACTACGGCTCGCGGGTCGTGGAGAAGGGCGGTACCTGGAAGGCGTTCCAGGCGCACGTCGCCCGCGCGCCGATCTCGGCGAAGATGGCCCCGGGTTCCTGGCGGAAGTGGCACAACGGCTCCTGGTCGCAGCCGGGGGTGGGCGGCTTGGAGAGCAACATGGAGCCGGTGACGTCGTCGAACCCGACTGGTTACACCCCGGTCGAGCGCGATTACGACCCCGCCAACCCCGGCACCGCGGCGGAGCAGATCGAGGCCGGTGAACTCCCCCCGACGTCTCCGTTGTTCGTCATGAACATCGCCTACGACGCCTACCTCGGCCTGTACATCGGCACGCCCGAGGTCGTGAAGCAGCCCGGGCCGCAGCAGTACTACGTGACGGACAACCTGGCGACCCAGAAGTGGCACCTGGCCGGTGACTCCGGCAGCCACACGTCCAGCTCCTGGTACCGCTGGTTCCTCGACGGCGCCAACAAGACGAACTCCACCATCGTCGGCAAGACCTTCCGGTCGTACTGCGCCATCGCCTGCGCCACCTCCAGCGGCGAGTACACCAACGTCACCATCGACTCCAGCGAGCCCGCCAAGGCCCCCTTCGACCCGGCCCAGACCTACCGCATCGCCGGCGGGAACGGCCGGCTGCTGGCTCAGGTGTCCGGCAACTCGGCCACCACCTCGCTGGCGTCCGCCACCGGATCTGACCTGGAAGCCTGGTCCTTCGCAGGCAACGGCGACGGCTCGTACCGGATCACCAACGCCGCCACGGGACAGCTTCTGGGCGTCGCCAACACCTCCACCACGACCCGAGCCTGGGGAACCAAACCGACCGTGACCGCGGTCGGAACCGACGGTCCCACCGTGGGGCAGCAGTGGTTCATCATCCCCGGCACGTCCGCCGGTGGCGGGCAGGACGGGACGTACCGGCTGGTCAACCGCTACAGCGGCCTGATGATCGGCATGTCCGCCGACTCCGACCGCCTCGCCGAGACCACACCCGCCCGCCACTGGACGAACACCACGGGCAACCCGGTCGGCGGCTCACGCACCGCCGCCGAGCAAGCACTGACGATGACCGCGGTCGGCCCGACCCCCGGCGGCCTCAACGGCACGCACACCCTCATCACCAGGGGCAAGGCATTGGAAGTCCCGGACTACAGCAAAGAGCCCCGCACCCAGCTCATCACCTACACCAGCAACGGCGGAGCCAACCAGAAGTGGCGGTTCACCCTGCAGCCCAACGGCTCCTATCAGCTCGTCAACGTCGCATCGGGACTGTGCGCCGACGTCAGCGACGCCTCCACCGAGGCCGGCGCAAAGGTCATCCAGTGGACCTGCAACGGAGGCGCCAACCAGCGCTGGGTCGTCACCAGGCTGCCGAGCGGCGTCTACACCGTCGCCTCGGCGAACGGGGGACTGCTGCTCACCACCGCCTCGTCGTCCAACAAATCCCCGGTGACGCAGGAGACGAACACGAACTCCTCCCTCCAGTACTGGGCGATCGTCTGACACTCCTCGCACGGACAGATACAGGGCGGGGTCTCGCAGGTCGGGCTCTTCCGCGAGCAGATACCGGGCCTCGCGGAAGAGAGGGCTCACAGGGTTGAGGACGGTGCGGAAGACCCACTCGTCGAAGTCGTCGGCCTCGTTCGTGCGGCTCGCAGCGTGCGCCCGAGAGCCGGCGAGGGAGGCGTTGAACCCACCCGAGCCGGCGCCCGCCGAACGCTCGCGGGCTGACCGGCCGCTGGCGCGACCGCATGCGCCGCGGCAGGTCGGCAGACACAGCCACCGGTGGGTGGGCGGCACTGTCCCAGGCGAGGGATACACGGTCGTCCGTGAGTCCGCAGAACGCCGTCCAATCGACGTCAACTACCCTGGCCCGAGCCGCATAGACGTGTTCAAGATCCGGGGTGAAGGCCCAAACCGCAGGTCACCCCAGCACTGCGCAGACGCGATGCCCATTGCGCAGCCAGTGCGCACAGCGATCTGTGCACTGCGCAGGCCGCCGAGTCAGGAGGACCCGTGCGCGCGTTGCACATTGCCTCCGACACCACAGTCACGGAAATCGACTTGCCCAGGCCCGGTGCGACTCCGCGATCCGCGATCACATCGGAACAACCGGCGCAGTCGATCAAGGCTTGTACCACCGACGGGCCCTCCTGCACCTGCACGGAGATGGACACCGGAGCGGGCTCACGCAGAACATCACCACATGGGCCCTGGCAAGCGCCTGGCGAGGCATCACCCTGTACCCGATCCACGGGCCGGCCGTCGTCACCGGGCGTGCCCAGGACGGGGAAGCCGCCACCCTGGACGACGACCTGGCTCAGCACGCGCACGCGGTTGCGCAGACCGTACGGGAGACACTGGGGGAGTGGCACACCCGGCCGCCCGCGTCCAACGAAGCGGCCCTGAACGAACTGCTCGCCTACACGGCTCGCGACGTTGCCCCGCAGCGCGTGCGCGGCTGGGCGCATGTGGGCGAGAAGAAGACAGAGCAACCCGTGTCTTCGTGCTCACGCCACACCGGGGCCGGGGTGATCCCGGCCAGGTGATGAAGCCGTCGAGCATGCCAGGCTCGCGCAGCTGGGTCGGTCGGGGCGGGCGCCCAGCTGCTGAGCCGGCGATCCGTCCCTTTGTCACCGTGCCTGCGCCCGTTCACGGCCGGTACGCGAGCGGCCGAATCGCTTTACGGCGGCGGGGGCTTGCGCGGCTGAGGGTCCTGTGTTTCTGCGGTCGGTTACCCGGGCCGGGCAGCCCCTGGCGCATTGTGTGCGTGAGGCGTTACCCTCTGTGACGAGGGGCGGTTGCGTGCGACACCGACACCCTCGGGGGAGGGGTGCGATGGAACCTGTGTCGCTGATTGTCGCCGCGCTGGCGGCCGGAGCCGCGGCGGGCGTCTCCGATGCTGCCAAGGAATCCGTGGTCGCCGCCTACCGGCAACTACGGGAGGCGGTACGGGCACGGCTCGTCGGCCGTCCGGACGGGCGACTGATCCTGGAGCGTTTCGAGGAGCAGCCCGATACCTGGGAGCGTCCGCTGCGGGCCGAGTTGGCGGCGTCCGGAGTCGACGCCGAGGAAGCCCTGATCGCACTGGCCCGGCGCGTGCTCGCCGAGGCGGGCAGGGACGACCGGCAGGGAGCCAAGTATCAGACCCACTTTTACGGCCGGGTGGGCAACGCCGTCGTCGGTGACAGTGCGCACGTGGATATGACGGTCCACGAATCCGGTCCCGGACCCGATCAGGCCTGACGCGCCGATGCCATGGAGAGAGCGCAACCGGAGCACGTGGAGTTCCATGGAGCCGTCGAATTCGCCGTGATCGGTGACCACAACAGTGTGACCATCCACCAGGAGCCGCCCCGGCTTCCCGCTCCCTTCCTGGCTCCCAGCCGATCCTCCGGACTGCTCGTGGGCCGGGAAGCACTGCGGGACCGTATCCGCGGCCTGCTCTGCGAGCGTGCCGTGGCGCTGTGCGGGCTGCCGGGCGCGGGCAAGACTGCGCTAGCCCTGGACCTGGCCTACGATCAGCAGATCCGGGCGCGCTTTCCCGACGGCATCCTCTGGGCCGGCCTCGGCGCCCAAGGCAACGTACAGCGGCATTTGGCCGACTGGGGAGAACACGTCGGCCTGCGAAGCCAGGACCTGCACGAGCAGACCGCGGCGGGCTGGTCCGAGGCGCTCCACCGGAAGATCGGTCAACGGCGTTTCCTGCTGGTCGTGGACGACGCCTGGGATCCGGACGACGCACTCGCGCTGCAGGTCGGTGGGCCGAACTGTGCCCAGCTGGTGACCACCCGGTTCCCCGGTGTGGCCCTGGAGTTCGGAGGAGCCGTGCTCCACGTGGACGAGCTGGAGCCCGCCGAGGGCCTGCACCTGCTGGAGGCTCTGGCCGAGGAGACCGTACGATCGAACCGCGAGGCGGCCGCCCAACTGGTCGCTCTCGTCGGGGGACTGCCGTTGGCCCTGACGCTGATGGGACACCATCTGAGGGAAGCAGAGCTCGACGGGCAGCACGGCGTTAACGAAGCCCTTGCTCGGTTGCGGCAGGCCGAGCAGCGCCTGCGACTGGTGCGCCGCCAGGCCCCGAGCGCCGCACACCCCAGCATTCCCGGCGGTCTGCCGATCTCCCTGCTGGCCGTACTGGACCTCGGATACGCGAGGCTGCCCGCTGCCGCCCAGCAGGCTCTGCGCGACCTGGCGGTCTTTCCGCCGAAGCCCAACAGTTACGGCGCCGCAGCCGCACGGGCGGTCACCGGCGCGGATCCGGAGACCCTGCGCGCCGTCGTGCGCGCCGGGCTCATCGAGTCGGGCGGTGCGGATCGCCAGTTCATGCATCAGGTCGTGCACGATTACGTACAAGCCAAAGGGGTCCCGGTCGCGGTCGAACGCCGTATGGCCGAGGTCTACGTGGGCATGGTCGTTGAGGGGGCCGAAGGAGCCGGGGAGGGCGCCATGAGCAGCGAACAGTTCCAGGAGGAACTCGGCAACGTCCTGCAGGCGCTCGACCACGCGCACCGGCACGACATGCACGAGACCCTCCTCGCCGGCGTCGACGCGGCCTACCCCATGCTGATGCACCGTGGCCTGTACTCGGTGGCCGAGCCGCACCTCAAACACGCGCTTCGTGCGGCACGCGCGGTGGGCGACGCACGGGCCGAGGCCCGCACTCTCTTACGCCTGGGCAATGTCACCCTGGAGCGGGGCGATCTGCGCGAGGGAAGCCGGTACCTCGACGAGGGCATGCAGTGCGCGCAGCAGAACGACTCGGTGGGCGAGATTGTCGACCTGCTGCTGAAGATGGGCTGGGGCACCGGCATGCGGGGTGATCTCGAGCGTGCCCGGCGGCACTTCTCCGACGCCCTGATCGGGGCCGAGGGCGCCGAGGCTGTTCCGGCGCTCCAGGGCCTGGGCTGGGTCATGGGACTCCAGGGCAGGCACAACGAATCCGCCGCGCATCTGCACCGTGGACTCGAGCTGGCCAGGGAGAGCGGCCAATCCGACCAGATAACGGGACTGTTGCAGGTCAGCGGGTGGATGAGGGCCTTGGCCGGTGACTATGCCGCCTCCGCGGCGCACTTCGAGGAGTGCCTGGAGCTGTCCCGCACCCACCATCTGGACACCGACGAGGTCGACGCACTGCACGGTCTGGGCTGGCTCGCCACCGAGCGCGGCCACTACGCCCGCGCGCGCTCGCTGCTCACCGAGGCCCTGCGGCTGGCCCGCGAGCTGGACTACCACGAACGTGTCCCCATCATGGTCAACCTGGCACGGGTCATGGACAGGACGGGTGACCTGAACAGTGGCGGCCACCTGCTGCGCGAGGCCGAACAACTGGTCCGCGCTCACGACCGTCCCGAGAAGCTGAGCGACGCCCTGCGGGAACTGGGCCGGCACGAACTGGCCGCCGGAGCACCGGAAGCAAGCGAGCTGCACCTGCGTGAAAGCCTGCGGATCGCCGAACGGATCGCCATGCGTGGTCCGTTGGCCGGTGCCCTGGAAGCACTCGCGGAGTTCGAGCTGGCCCGGGGCCGCACCCCTGCCGCACGCGAACTCCTGCTGCGCGCCATGCGACTGGAACGCGGCAACGCCGCGATGCTGGCACGCCTGCGGCTGAGCCTCGCGACGACCTACGAGGCCGAGAATGACCTCGCCATGGCCGAGGACCTGTTCCGCGCGGCGGCCGCGGGCGCCGGACGCACCGGCCAGGATGAGCTCACCGCCCTCGCCCTGGCCGGCGCGGCCCGCGCGTTGGCCTCCACCGGAGATCCCCAGGACGCCCAGGCGCTGGGCGCAGAGGCCCTCGAGCGCTTACGGACCCTCGCCAGCCCGAGGGCGAACGAGGTCGAGCGGTGGCTGGACGGGTTTCGGTCACCCTCATGAGCGGGTGGTGACGCGGCTCGCGACATTGTCCCCAGCCAGTTGCACGCACTGCGCGGCCCGGCGCGCCCACGTCTACAGGACCTTGCGTACTGCCGTGTCCGGGCCGTTGAGGAGCTCGTTGATGAGCTGCTCGGTCTCCAATTCCAATGAGCAGTCCAGGGCCCGGTTGATCTGCTGGACGCGGGTGATGGCGGTGTGCAGGCCCTGCCGGTTCCCGGCCGCGGCCTCGATCCTGCACCAGTCGCGATACGACAGCTCTGCCGTGTCGTCGACGTCGAGGCCGGTCGCGACGGCCTGGCGGGCCACGCTGAGATCGTGGTGTGGGCCCGCAGGCGTGCGGTAGGTGGCCACGGTGTGTGCCACGTCGATGATCCGTGTAATCATCTCCTGCTGGTAGGGCTCGGCCCAGAGCTGTGGCTTGCGCCCGAACAGTGCCGTATGCGGCTGGCGACGTCTACTCTGGCGTAGCCGTCCCGGTGGCGTTCCCCCGTGCCACCGGGACGGCTTTCATACGGTCCAGCCCCGCCTGGCTGTCTTTCCGCGCCGGCACGGTCGATGGCCGGAGAAGATTTCCTTCACCTCGCGGATTGCGTAGCAGACGAGCACGTATCCGGCGGCTGGGTCGGCCCACCACCAGCCGAGTGCGGTGTTGAGGAGCAGCCCGAGCAGGACGGCTGCGGCGAGCAGGCCGTCGATCAGCGTCACGCGGCCCTCGGTAGTCAGTACCGGGTTGTCGAGCGCCGCTCCCGTGCGGGTCTTGCCGAAAGCGAGCGCGAACATCACGGCGGCGGTGATCGCGGTCCAGCCGATGCCCAGCGGTGAGGAGTACGGGTGAAAGGTGGTGGCCACTACCGAGGTGGACTGCACCAGCAGGTACAGAGCCAAGGCCGCGAAGCCGACACCGATCAGCCGCAGCGCGCGACGCTGGCGGGCTTGCCGGTGCCGGACAACTCCCAGACCACCACGACGGAGGCGCCGATTTCGATCAGGGAGTCCAGGCCGAACCCGGCGAGCGCGACCGGGCGTGCCGAGACGGCGGCCACAGCGAGGACCGCGATGCCGATCACGTTCCAGCCGATCAGGCTGTTCTCGGCGAGCTCGATCTCGGTCGCCTCGAAGGGCAGTCCGCCCAGGCCGAGCGGTGGGCCGGGGGGCAGTTCCAGGAAGCTGACGTCTCCGTCGGGCGTGACGACGACCGGCGGGGGGTGGCCGGCCCGGGCGAGTTCGCAGCGTTGCGTGACCGGGTCGTAGATGGCATACAGACAGGTCGCTCCGATGATGCTGATATGGCCCTGGTCGGCTGTTTCGTCGTCGGGTTCCTCCTCACCGAGGCGCATCACGAGGTCGTCCAGGTGGGCCAGCAGCTCGTCGGGGGGCAGGTCCATGTCGGCGAGTGTCTGGACCGCGGTGCGCAGCCGGCCCATCGTCGCGGCGGCGCTGATGCCGTGCCCGACCACGTCGCCGATGACCAGGCCGACGCGGGCGCCGGACAGGGGAATGACGTCGAACCAGTCTCCGCCCACGCCGTCCTTGGCGTCGGCCGGCAGGTACATGGAGGCGACGTCCACGGGGGTGCCGCCCTCCAAGAAGTGGGGCAGCAGGTTGTGTTGGAGTGTCAGGGTCGCGTTGTGTTCGCGGGTGTAGCGGCGTGCGTTGTCGACGCAGACGGCCGCGCGTGCGACGACTTCCCGGGCCAGCAGAGCGTCGTCCGGATCGAAGGAGGCAGGGTTCTGCGAGCGGGTGAATGTGGTAAGGCCCAGGACGGTGTCCCGCGCCCGCATCGGCACGGAGATGAGGGAGTGCATTCCGAACTCGCGTATGCGCGATGCCCTGGCGGGTTCTTGCACCGTCCATTCGGGACGGTCCGGGTCGATTACCGGTATGAGGACGGGGTCGCCGTTGACGAGGAGGCCGACGTCATGCGGAGGAGGGAGGAAGTCCACCCGGTCACCCACCTGGGCGACCGCCTCCGGGCAGCCTTCCCGGACGGAGCTCATTCCCGCCCGGCGCATGAGGGGCCGCGCGGCCGCCGGTCCCGCATCGGATAGCCACGCCTCGTGTCCTTGCGTGCTGAGGACCGACTCCAGAAGGTCGACGACGACGAAGTCGGCGAACCGCGGTACGGCGAAATCGGCCAGTTCCTGGGCCGTCGTCATGACGTCCAGGGTGCTGCCCACGCAGGCTCCGGCTTCATTGACCATGGACAGCAGCTGACGGGCGTTCCACCGACCGGTGACGTCGAGAACCATGTAGCAGACGCCCGTCACGGCGTCCTGGGCATCGACCAGCGGGAAGAAGGACGTCGAATAGGCATGCTGTCGATCCGGGTCCGCCCATGTCCAGCCCAAGTACTCGTAGTCGGCGACCGCCACACCGGTCCGCAGCACCTCGCGCATCACTTCTTCGAGGGTCTTGGCCTGCAGCCCGGGCTGCAGCTCGCTCAGACGCTTGCCCAACCGCTGCCCACGGGGCACCCCGCCGAAGCGTTCCAGGGTGTCGTTGATCCAGACGTAGCGGCAGCTCCGTGTCCATGACCGCCATGCCGACGGGCAACCGGGTTAAGAAGACATCTCATTTGGAGTGTTCGGTAGGGTCTCGGTGTGGGGATCGTTGAGCGGCTAGTGCCGGATGAGTTGTGGGAGTTGTTCCAGCGG
>NZ_JBIAWG010000046.1:0-10650 GCF_042895285.1 Streptomyces sp. NPDC001406 | reverse complement strand
GAGTACGAACGCGACTGGCATCGAGCCCAGGAGCCCACCCCGCAGTCCGCCTGAACCAATCAAGATCGGACTCTACGAAACTCGGGGCAGCTCAGAAGCGGCGTATGCATAACTCGATCACGACGCCGAGCCCGCCCACGGCGACATCACGCAGCCGGCGTACATACCGGCCGTGCACCCGTACCGGGCCATGGCCGCACCGGCAGGCCGCGGTCGTCGCTCGCGCCCGCGTTCTCGGCGCCGCCTTGTCCGGCCGCCGCTGGACCTCCTCGATCAGCAACGCGGACAGGTGCGGAAAGAACTCCAAGAGCACATCACGAGAGCACGCGATGCATGATCGCGAACAGCTGACAGGACCCGCTCAAGCGTCCGGATCACAAGATCGTCGCCAGAACCAAGGTGCGCGACGGGCAGGTGGCGAACCGGCCCATCTACGTCGCACTCGCGGTCACCGTGGACGGCACGCGGGACATCCTCGGCCTGTGGGCCGGCGACGGTGGCGAGGGCGCCAAATACTGGCTGCAGGTCCTGAGCGAGATCAAGAACCGTGGCGTCGAGGACGTGTGCATGGTCGTCTGTGACGGGCTCAAGGGCCTGCCCGGCTCCATCTCGGCGGTCTGGCCCCAGGCGGTCACCCAGACTTGTGTCGTCCACCTGATCCGGGCCTCGTTCCGCTACGCGGGCCGCCAGGACTGGGACAAGATCTCCCGCGCACTCAAGCCTTTCTACACGGCCCCGACCGCGAGCGCGGCGGAAGACCGGTTCCTTGAGTTCCAGGAGGAGTGGGGCACCAAGTATGCGGCGATCGTGCGGCTTTGGGAGAACGCCTGGGCCGAGTTCGTGCCCTTCCTCCAGTTCGACACCGAGATCCGCCGCGTCGTTTGCACCACCAACGCCATCGAGAGCGTCAACGCCCGCATCCGCAAGGCTGTCCGCGCCCGCGGGCACTTCCCGAACGAAGCCGCAGCCCTCAAATGCGTCTACATGGCCATCATGAGCCTCGACCCCACCGGACAAGGAAGCAAACGCTGGACCATGCGCTGGAAGCCCGCACTCCAGGCCTTCGACATCGCCTTCGACGGCCGACTCTCCGTCGGCCGCCGATAACTCACACCACCCGAGTTACACCGTCAGCTGGACAGACCCCGCGTTGACGCAGCGCGGCACGAAGGCCGGATCTGCCGGACCGTTCCGCTGGAGGGCGTTGAGCACCCACTGCTCGACCAGCGGGGACTTGGGTGCCTGGTCGTGCTCGGTGGTGTCGAGCGGGCAGCGGTCCTGGAGCAGGACATTGGTCACGTACGAGTCCGGGCCCTTGAGGAAGGCGCTGGTGTACGGCAGCACGACCTCGTCGTACTTGGTGGCGATGGCCGTGTAGTCGGGGCCGACGGGGGTCTCGGGGTCGGAGTTGAGCTTCTGCAGGAAATCGGAGCCGGTGGTTTGGTCGACGCAGGAGGGGCAGACGGTGGCACCAGCTGCGAGGGCCAGCGGGTTGCTGGTGCCGTGGTTGGAGGGCACGATGCCGATGAGGTCGTCGACCTTGGTGGCGCCGCCGAGGAACTTGACGTAGTAGCGGGGCATCATGCCGCCCTGGCTGTGGCCCACGATGTCGACCTTCTTGGCGCCGGTCGCACCGAGCACGGCATTGACGAAGTCACGCAGTTCGGCCGCCGAGTCCGGGATCGGAGCGGTCTCCAGTCCGCCGTACTCGAAGGAGAAGACGCAGTAACCGGCGTCCACGAGTGCGGGCGACAGGGTCAGCCAGTTCTCGTAAGAGGTCTTGAAGGTGCCGTTGACCAGGACCACGGGCTGCGGGTGCGCGGAGTCCGGCTTGCACGACCAGTTGTTGGCTCCCGGCGGCGGGGTGTCGGCGGCGCCCGCGGGGGCTGTGAGGCCGAGGACGCAGAGAGCCGCTACGGCGGTGACGGCGAGGAGGCGGGCTGTTCGGCTTGTACGTCGTACGGGCATGACGTCCCTTTCATGCTCGGCTGCGACCGACCGGCGTTCGGCAATGGCGAACGAGTAACCGGAATACTTACCTCCGGGTAGATGCGAGTCAAGGTTTCGGCCAGTGGCCGAATCCCATCCGTTATCAAGTGGTCCGGGCAGCACCAAGGGCGCCCGTACGCGATGTCCGGGCCCTTCTGACTGTTGCGGAGCGGCCGTCAGGACTGCTTGAGCGTGGCCCACGCGTGCTGCGCCGCCATGTCCGCCCCGGCCTCCACGAGCTCGACGGCGACCGCGCTGGGTGCCGTGCCACCGCAGTCGTTGCGCGAGGTGAGGGCGCTGGAGACGTTGAGGACGGAGCGGACCTCTTGGGTCAGCTGCGCGCGGGAGGGAAATCGCAGGTCAGGCGCGCTATAAGATCGAGTTGGGTGACCCCGTCGACTCCGGTGGCGCACCGCTGTGCTCGACCCGGCAGCCGCTTGGAACAGCGGAGACGTGTGTCAAAGTGGAGGGGGCGGCGGCGACACGGCGGCGCGGTCGGCGGGGGAGGCAGGGGAAGGTGGCCTGTCATGTCCACATATTTCAATTCCCACAGTTCGGCCACGGCCCACTCCGTCCCCATCGACTGGCGGAGCGAGGAGTACGCGGACCTGTTCGGGCAGGCCCCGGTGATCTTCGCCGCGCTCAGCGGCCCGAGGCACCTGCTGGAAGCGGCGAACTCAGTATTCTTCGAGACCCTCGGGTGCGACAGCGGGCGCATCGGCGAGCCGGTCGGCGAAGTGATTGCGGAACTGGCTCCGCAGGGCGTCCTCGACCGGCTCGACACGGTCTACCGCACCGGCGTGGCGTACCGGGCCCAAGACGGGCGGCTCCTGCTGGGCGGGCCGGACAGGCAGCGGGAGAGATTCTTCGACGTCACCTACGAGCCCCGCCGTGACGCGGTCGGCCGGATCGATGGGGTCGTGGTGATCGCCGTCGAGACCACCGCGTACCACCACGCGCATCTCCTGGCCGCCGAGCAGCGCGCGCTGCTGGAGCAGATCGCACGCGACGCCCCGCTGGACGAGATCCTCTGCGGCATGGCCACAGCGATCGAGGACCTCTCCCCGGACATGATCGTCTCGGTACTGCTCGTCGATCGCGACGGACAGCACTTGCGGCACGGCACCGCCCCACGCCTGCCCGACTTCTACAACGAGGCAGTCGATGGGACCCCCATCGGCGAGGGCGTCGGCTCGTGCGGTACGGCCGCCTTCCGGCGCGAGCCGGTGATCGTCACGGACATCGCCACCGATCCCCTGTGGAAGGACTACCGGGACCTGGCACTGCGGGCCGGGGTCGCGGCGTGCTGGTCCACGCCGATCCAGGACGCAGACGGTCTGCTGCTGGGCACCTTCGCGATGTACCACCGCACCCCCAAGTCTCCAGAGGACAAGGACGTGGCGCTCAGCGCCGCATTCGCCCGCATAGCCGCGTTGGCCATCGAACGCCACTCCGCGGTGCAGGCGAGCCAAGCCGCCCAGGCGCGTGAGAAGGCAGCGCGTGAGGATCTCGCCTTCCTGCTGGAAGCCAGCACCGCCATCGCGGGCGAGACACACTATTCCGACAGCCTGCAGCGCATGGCCCGACTGACTGTTCCCGCTCTGGCACCGCTGTGTGTCGTCCACGTGATCGAGCGCGGCCAGATCCAGCGCATCGCCGTCGCCGCAGAGACCCCTGAGGGGGCAAAGCTCCTCACTTCTCCCGCACTGTGCGACGTGGTGGACGCCGCTGTCGCCCGCGTGCTGACTTCCGGCACCACCGAGACCGCCCACGCGGGCGGCCTCTGCGCGCAGCTCGGCCTCACAGGTTACGTATGCGTGCCGCTGACCACCCGGGGCCTCACCTTCGGCGTGCTGACTCTCCTGGCCACCGACCTGCCCCTGGACCGACATACGATCGCCCTGGCCCAGGAGCTCGCCCGCCGAGCCGCTTCGAGTGCCGACAACGCCCACCAGTTCACCGACCGCGTCCGGATGGCGCGCGATCTACAAGCAGGGCTGCTGCCTCCCGAGTTGCCCAGAATTCCCGGCGCCACCCTGGCTGCGTCGTACCATCCGGCCGGCGAAGGACTCGACGTCGGCGGCGACTTCTACGACGTCTTCCCGCTATCCGCCGACCACTGGGCGCTCATGATCGGCGATGTGTCCGGACGCGGGGCGCTGGCGGCCACCACCACCGCAATCGTCCGACATACGGCACGCGCCGCTGCCCGCCTTCTGAACAACCCGGCGGCGGTGGTCGCCGCCATCAACGACGCGTTGGCGGAGAGCACCGCCGGTGAGGACCAGTTCGTTTCGCTCGTCTACGGCGAGCTACGGCGCACCGTCTCCCACCTGACGCTCAACCTGATTCGCGCAGGCCACGTACCGCCTCTGGTGCGCCGCGCCGACGGCACGGTCGAAGAACTCGCGCAACCCGGCCTCCTGTTGGGTATCGGTCCCGACCCCGGCCTCTGCCCGTGCGGCATTGACCTGTTCCCCGGCGACAGTCTGGTCCTGGTCACCGACGGCATCACCGAGGCTCGTTCCGCCAACGGCGAATTCTTCGGCGAGGACCGCTTGGCCGGCGCACTCGTCGCCGTCCGGACCGCGACGCCCACCGCCGCCGCCCTCATCGAGTCCATCACCGCCGCAGTCACCACCTTCGCAGGCAATGCCACCCCGGACGACCGGGCCGCACTGGTTGTCACCGCCACCTGATGGTCACGATGCGTACGGTCGGACCGCGGTCCGCGCCAACCGCTACTCGGGGGCATCGGGAAGAGAATTCCAACGGTGGCCATGCCGTCTGTGAACGCGGCCTACGTGCAGCACCGGCGGTTGGAACAGGCGCGGTTCGGGTTGGCGCGTCTTCAGCTCGGGCGGCGCCATCGACTCCGGCATCCCGGCGGGCTGTGCGACCGACCTCACCAGCGGCCGGCCTGGTGGGAGCTGGCGTACAGGGGGTCGCGGGTGTCGTGCGCGGTTGCATGTACCGGGGCTGTTCGCGTGACCGATAGTCGCCACGGCAGGATGGCCGGCTGTGCTGCTGGGACTGGCCTACCTCAGGGTGGCGAACGCGTTCGCCATGCTGCGCCTGCTGCCGGTGAGTGACCAGGGCAAGGACATCGAGATCCTGGCGCTGCGTCATCCGAATCACGGTGCCGGAACGCCAACTCGGCAAGGACAGGGTGCGGTTCACCCCGAGCGATCGGGTGTTCCTGGCCGCGTTGCTGCACCGGCTCCCGCGTGACGTGCTCGGCGGGTGCGGTTGCTGGTGCGCCCGGACACGGTGCTGCGCCGGCACCGCGGTCTTCCAGCGCGCCGCCACGCCGCTGCCTCCCGGCCGAAGCGCCCGGGACGGCTGCGGACGGCGCGCTCCGTCCGGGCTCCCGTCCTGCGCTTGGCGAAGGAGAATCCCGGCTGGGGCTATCGCCGGATCCGCGGCGAACTGCTCGTCCTGGGCGTGCAGGTGGCCGCCTCCACCGTATGGGAAACCCTTTGGGTGACGGGATCGACCCGGCACCCGAGTGCGCCATGACGTCCTGGGCCGGCTTCCTGCGCTCCCGGGCGATGTCCTGTTGGCCTGCGACTTCTTCGAGATGGTCCCCCTGTCCGGGGCGCGCCGGTACGTGTTCGCGGTGATCGAGCACGCCAGTCGGCGGATCCGCGTCATGGGCGCCACCATGCACCCGGGCGCCTCGTGGCTGGTGCAGGCCGTGAGGAACCTCGTCATGGACCTGGAGGACGCCGGCTGCCGGGCGCCGTTCATGATCCGGGACCGCGACGGCAAGTTCCCCGCCCTGTTCGATGCCGTCCTCACCGACGCGGGAATCGAGGTCGTGCTCAGCGGCATCCGAATGCCGAGAATGAACACTTTCACGGAACGCTGGGTGCAGACCTGCCGACGCGAGCTCTTGGACCGCACCCTGATCTCGAACCAACGCCACCTGCTCCACGCCCCGCGCGAGTTCGAGGACTTCTACAACGGGCACAGGCCGCACCAGGGCGTCGCCAACGCCCGCCCGCTGCACCCATTGCCCGCTCCGATCGCCGATCCGGGCAGGCTGGCCCACCTCGACGCACGACGACGCGACCGCCTCGGCGGCATCCTCCACGAGTACCAGCATGCGCCTGACCTGCACGGACGAGATTTCCGGCAAGGGCAGGCATTGAACAGTCCTCAGTCGATGACGGTACGGGACACCGTCGCGTCCGCAGGTGCTCGTACCGCGTTGAGTACGACGGCGGCCACCGACTCGGGTCGCAGGAGCTGCTCCGGGCGGTGCTTACGGCCGGCCCGTTCGGCCGCCCTGCGTTGCAGCTCGGTGTCTGTCGGGCCCGGGTGGATCGACGTCACTCGGACTCCGTTGGGGCTCTCCTCGGCTTGAAGGGCCTCTGCGAACGCTCGCAGCGCGTACTTGCTGGCGGCGTAGGCGCCGCGCTGCGACTTGATCCGGAGGCCGGACCCGGCGTTGATCAGGATCACATGTCCTCGGCCTCGACGGAGGGGCGGCAGGAGCAGCCGGGTGAGTTCGGCGGCGGAGAAGAGGTTGACGGCGAAGACGCGCTGCCAGGCGTCGAGCGAGGTGTCGGCGATGGTGCCGGGTTCCGCGACGGCCGCGTTGTGTACGAGCACGTCCAGTCGGTCGATGTCCGTCGTGGCCCGGGCGAGTTCCCCGGGATCCGCCAGGTCGGCCACCCAGGGGCCGGCGTCTCCTGGCAGTTCGTGGGCGAGCGCCTTGAGCAACCGGACGTCCCGGCCGCCGAGGAGTACGTCGTGCGTGGGGGCGAGGGCACGGGCGATGGCGGCGCCAATCCCCCGGGAGGCGCCGGTCACGAGGGCGCGCGGTCGTGGGGTGGTCATGGTGTGGCACCTCGTTCAACGGGCCGGAAGGTGACCGGCAGGCTGGTCAGTCCATGCATGAACCGGCTGTGTCCCCAGGTCAGTTCACCAGGGTCGGTGGCGAGCGCCAGTTCGTCGCAGCGTTCGAGAAGGGTGCGTAGCCCGATGGTGGCTTCCGCCTTGCCGAGCGGCGCGCCCAGGCAGTGGTGGATCCCGTGTCCGAAGGCGAGGTGACCCCGGCTGTCGCGGCGGATGTCGAACCGGTCGGGTTCGGCGAAACGGGCGGGATCGCGGTTGCTGGCGCCGTAGGACAGCAGTACGGCCTCTCCGCCACCGGGTACGGTGACGTCTCCGATCTGTACGTCGCACGTCGTGAACCGCAGGACGGGCGCCATCTTGATGGGGCCGTTCCAGCGGAGGATCTCCTCGATCGCCTGTCCCATGACGTGCGGCTGTGCGCGGAGCATCGCCAGTTGCTCGGGGTGCTCCAGCAGGGCCAGTACGCCGTTGCCGATGAGGTTCGCGGTCGTCTCGAAACCGGCCACCAGGAGGAGGAAGGACATGGCGATCAGCTCGTCCTCCTGGTGATCGCCCGCGAGAAGGCGCCCCAGCAGGTCATCGGCGCCGACGGTGGCCTCCCTCTTCTCCTTCAGCAGTCCGATGAGGTAGTCCCGCATCTCACAGGCGGCGCGGGGCATGCGGTCGTGGTCGCCCTCGCTCATCTCGACGTAGACGCCGGCCAGACGCGCGAAGGTATCGCGCCCTTCGGCCGGCACGCCGAGCACTTCGGAGATGACCGTGAGCGGCAGACGCTTGGCGAAGTCGGTGATGACGTCCAGGCGCCCCGACGGAAGGACCGGGGCGAGGAGGTCGTCGGTGATCTCCTGGATGCGGGGACGCAGGGCCTCGATGCGGCCCGGGGTGAACTCACCTGCCACCAGGGCACGCAGTCTCGTGTGGTCCGGGGGGTCGGAGCGGAGCATGTTGCGCGTGACGGTGTAGGTCTCGTTGGCGAAGGCCCACGGGGCGGACCGGACGGTCTTGTTGCTGTGCTCCGGATCGTTGCTGAGCCGTGGATCCTTGCTCGCCGTCCGGATGTCCTCGTGGCGCGTGACGAGCCACACCGGAGCGCCGGCGAACGTCACGCGCTGTACGGGGCGTTCGGCGCGCCAGCCGGCGAGCAGCTCATAGGGGGCATCCACATAGCTCTGCTGATCCATGAGATCGGTGACATTGTGGCCATCCCCATGTCCCGGAGGCGGCGTGGGGTGGGTGACAACGTTGTTGACCTGCTCCGAGTTCACGAGACCTTCATGCCGCGCAGTCGCTGGCCGTCCGTTGCCCCGGGCATGGGCGGGCAGGGCCAGGCGCACCGGCAGCGCGTCACAACGGAGGTTCGAGGGGTCGGCGGCGTTTGGGGTCCACGCACCCCACGAGTGGTACATGCTGCAGTTCCGTCGCTCCAGGTAGCAGATGAGGTTGACCGGCCACCCGGTGTTGATGAACACGTACGTGTCCATACTCGTTGGGTGCTCGCTCAGCGGCGGCCCTCCGCCTGGTGAGTCGATGTTGTGCCAGTCGGGGTGGAGGTGGATCGACCCGAGGATGTCCAGGTCGTCGGCCTCGGCGCCCCGCAGGATGCGCAGCAGGTCGGTGGAATCGCACCAGTACCCGCGATGTGGGTTCTCGTAGGCCGTCCCGAAGCACGGCACGATGCATTCCGCGAACTCTCCCAGGGCCGCGCTGTCGGTGGCCCGTACGTTGCGGCCGAACTCGACGCGCTCGATGCGGGCGTTGCCACCGTGCATACGGCCGACCAGCACGCCGAAGCACGGGTAGGGGCAGCCCGGCCTGATCGCTTCGTAGACACCGAGTGCGGCGTCGAGGAACGTGGAGCAGGCGGTGCGCTCCAGGAAGACCTGCATGCTCTCCGGGCCTGCGCCGGGACTCCTGCGGTTCCTCACAATCAGCGCTCCGTTCGCATGACGGGGAGGGACGTGAACCCGCGCAGCCGCCCGTACCTCTGGGCAGGAGGCTGTGCCTGCGCGAGATCGGGGAGCCGCTGCCGAAGCCGCTGCAACAGCATCGCGATCTCGAGGTGCACAAGTTCGGCGCCGAGGCAGTAGTGGGCGCCTCCACCGAAGCTCAGATGACGTGGTCCGCCGCGTCCCGGCAGGAACTCGTCCGGCCGGGAGTACACGGCGGGATCCCGGTTGGCGGCGCCCAGCACCGGCCAGACCCGCGCGCCCGCCGGTATCGTCACGCCGCCGATGACCACAGTCCTGGCGGGAATGCGCGGGGCGGGGGTGAACTGCACTGGTGCGTCGTAGCGGAGCAGTTCGTCGACGAACATCCGGGCATGGACAGGGTCGTCCAAGAAGACCGCACGCTCGGGGTGACGGATCATCAGGACGATTCCGGTCTCGATTCCCGCAGCAATCTGCGGGAATCCGGCGACCGTGAGGCCCGTGAGAATGCTGATCAGTTCGTCGTGCGGCAGGGCCTCGGGACGGGCGGTGTGCACACGAACGAGTTCGGACGTCAGATCGTCGCCGGGCGCACGGCGCCTGCGGGCCACTTCCCCTTGGAGGTAGTCGGTGAGCCGTCGCATCGCCGCCGCGCCGTCGCCTGCTTCTCCGGGCAGTGGCCCCGAAGTCGGAAAGATGTCGACGACGAGCGTCGAGACCAGCTCTCGGTCGGTCCGGGGCAGTCCCAGCAAGTGCATGATCGTGTCGCGTGGGAATGCCTCGGCGACAGGGGTCATGTCGGCGACGCCGTGGCGCAGCGTTTCAATCACGGGTTCGAGCAGGTGGTCGCAGAGGCTGCTGAGCCACGGCTGCCGACGTCGCACGTGCTCGGCGAACCGCCGGGCCACTGCCGCACGCATTCTCGTGTGCCGGGGAGGATTCTGCGAGCTCATGACGCGGGACAGCACCGGCGCGGCATGTCCGGCCGTCCCCCTGGACGGCCGGTGAGCACCCGGCGCGAGGAAGAGCTCGCGTCCGGTCAGTACGCGCCGGCAGTCCGGGTAACGCGTCAGGAGGTAGGTGCCGCTCCGGCACCGGTACACCGGTTCAGTCTCACGAAGTCGTTTGTAGACGGGGTACGGGTCGCCGGCGTGCACATCCGCAAGAGCATCGATGGAGCCCATGATTCCCATGGCATCAACCCCTCGGGGCGATGAGCGAAAGCCTCGTGTCAGCCCATCCCCATTGACCACTCCGAACGGGTGACGTGCGACTCGGCGCACGATCGAATTACTCCAAATGAGTGATGCGCCGCCGCCCGTCACCGCGCTGAGCAGGGATTCCGTGATTCTGGTGGTCATGTCCCTGTGGTGGTGTAACGAGGTCGATCTGATCTTTGTAGATCGTGTCCATGCTGCCTTCGGGGAGGTAGCGGCGGGGGAAGGCGATCCATTCGTCGTGCTCTACCTTCCTTCCTGGGTTTGTTTGCCCCAGCCATTCGTAGGGTCCTACCTTCTTGATCGGGTTGATCAAGACCACTTGTAGGGTCTGGAGGCCCAGAGACACCGGGTATGGCTTTCGTAGGGTTGCCCTCGATGGCTCTCCCAACCTGGCCGCCCGGTGTCTCACGACGGCCTGACCGCTGATTAGGAGCCGCGAGTACCGCGTCGTACATCGCTGAGTAGGACCACGCCGGCAAGGTCGTCCGGAACCGCATCGCGCTACGAACGACCGGAGGAGTCCGTGGCCCAGATCTGGGCGGGTACGGACATCGGTAAGACGCACCACCATTGCGTGGTCCTGGACGTGGAGGGCAAGCGACTGCTCTCGCGCCGCGTCGCGAACGACGAGCCGGAACTGCTGGCCCTGC
>NZ_JBIAWG010000045.1:0-12545 GCF_042895285.1 Streptomyces sp. NPDC001406 | reverse complement strand
TCCCCCAACACCCGCTCACGCACCACACCACCCAACACACCAACACGCCCCACCAACCCCCACGGATCCCCCACCACCCGCTCCAACACCCACAGGACAGAGGCAAGGACGTCTTCCGCCCGAGCGCGCTCGAACACGTCCGGCCGGTAAACGAATTCACCTTCCAGCCGTTCGCCGGGAATCACGATCAGCGCCAGGGAGTAGTGGCTGGTGTCCTGGCTTGCGCCTGCCGGGCGGATGGTCAGAGATTCGTCGTCCGATGCGGCCGGCGCATGCGGGTAGCTCTCGTACACGACGAGGGTGTCGAACTCCGCGCCCGGGCCGGCGAGGCGCTGGATCTCCGCCAGACCGATGTGCTGATGGCCCATCAGCCGAGCCTGTCCTCGCTGGAGTTCGGTCAGCATCTCGATGATCGGCTGTCCCGCACTCAGGTTCACCCGTACCGGCAGCGTGTTGATGAACAGGCCGACGGCTGACTCCGCGCCGGGCAGGTCTGCGGGGCGTCCGGCCACGGTGGCGCCGAAGACCACGTCATGGCGCCCGGCCAGCCGCGCCAGCACCAGCGCCCAGACACCCTGCACCACGGTGTTCACGGTCAGGCCATGGCTTCGCGCGACCTCCTCCAGCTTCCGGCTCAGGTGCTCCGGGAACGTGAAGCGGATCGGCTCGGGCAGGACCGAGGCCCGCACGAGCTCCGCAGGCACCACCCGCGTCGGCTCGTCGGCCCCGGCCAGCTCGGCCTGCCATGCGGTACGGGTTTCTTCCTTGTCCTGCCGGGCCAGCCAGGCCAGGTACTCCCGGTACGACGTCGGCGCAGGCAGTCCCAGCACGTCGCCGCCTGCCTCGTACGCAGCCGACACCTCGCTGATCAGCAGCGGCAGTGACCAGCCGTCCATGAGGATGTGGTGACTGGAGAGGACGAGGCGATGCCGGTCGGCGCCGAGGCGGATGAGCAGGACGCGCAGCAGTGGCGCGGTCGTGAGGTCGAAGCGCTGCGCCCGCTCCTCGTCGGACAGCCGCTCGACCTCGGCCGACGCATCGGCTTCCGCCAGCCCGGAGACGTCCGCCTCCCGCCAAGGTAGCTCCACATGCCGGGCAATGACCTGTACGGCGTCGCCCGATGCGCTCAGGTGGAACCCGGCCCGCAGGATCGGGTGCCGGTCTACGACTGCCTGCCAGGCCGCGCGCAGCCGCGCCGCGTCCAACGGACCGTCGAGCGCCAGCGCCCGCTGGCTCGCGTACACGTCCGGGCCCTCGTCGTCGAAGGCTGCGTGGAAGAGCATGCCCTCCTGCAGCGGCGACAGCGGCCAGACATCCATCAGGTTCGGGACCGCTGCTTCCAACTCCTCGACCTGGGCCTGGTCGAGTGCCAGCAGCGGGAAGTCGGATGGCGTGTGGCCGCCCGCGGTGGGTTCGTCGGTGGTGTGCGCGGCCAGGCCCCGCAGCATCTCCAGCCAGAGCCCGCCGAGGCGTTCGGCCGCCGCGTCGTCGAGCAGGCTGCCGGGCCAGCTGAGCGTGAGGGTCAGCTCCGGTCCGCCCGTGGTGTCGCGCACCACCGCACCGGCTTCCAGGGCGTGTGCCACGGGCATGTCGGGGTCGGCCGCGCCACCGACCGCCGTCTCGCCGGCCGGCTGCCAGGCGCGGACGGGACCGGACTGCTCACCGACGGTGAACCGGCCCAGATAGTTGAACCCGATCTGGGCGCTGGGGAGTTGGGCGAGGACCTCTGCTGTCTCCGGGTTGAGGTGACGCAGCAGACCGTAGCCGAGCCCGTCACCGGGGACGGAACGCACCTGCTCCTTGACGGCCTTGAGCAGCACCCCGGCCGCCGGGCCGCCCGCCCGCACTTCTGCCAGGTCAGCAGCTGATGTGTCCAGGCGGACAGGGTGGACGTTGGTGAACCAGCCCACCGTGCGGGACAGGTCCACACCTTGCACCGGCTCTCGGCCGTGCCCCTCGACGTCCACCAGCACCCTGCCGTCCGGACCGGGCTGCCAGTGGGTGACCGCTCCGGCAAGCGTCGCAAGCAGCACTTCGTGCAGGCCGCAGTGGTACATCGTCGGCGCCTGTCCGGCCAGGACCGCCGCCTGCTCCACCGGCACCGTCCAAGAACGGTGCTTGAGCGTTCGTACGGTGTCCAGGGCCGTATCCAACGGCCGGTTTCCGAGGGCCAGTTCCTCGCCTTGGAGGAGTTCGCTCCACGCCTGTAGTTCGCCGCGCCGATCGTCGCTGCGGGCCTGAGTGGTCAGCAGCTCCGCCCACCCGCGGAAGGACGTGCCCACCGCATCCAGCACCGGTGCCTCACCCGCGACCACAGCCTCGTACGCGGCCTGCAGATCCGGCAGCAGGATCCGCCACGACACCCCGTCCACCGCCAGGTGGTGAACCACCAGCACCAGGCGGCCGGTCCGAGACGGTCCCGCATCCACCCACACCACCTGCACCATGACGCCAGATGCGGGATCCAGCCGCTCCACCGCGTCGCGGGCCGCACGACCGGCAACCTCGTTCAGGTCGCCTTCGTTGGTCATGGTCGCGTCCACGTGGTGGATCAGCCCGGCTGCCGTCACGGTTCCCGGCTCACCGACCATCAGCCGTGAACCGCCGCCCTCGACACGAACGCGCAGCATGTCGTGCGTGTCGATGACCGCGCCGACAGCCGTGACCAATGCATCCCGGTCCAGCCCGGCCGGCGCGCCGACGACCATCCACTGCGCGAACCGCGAGCCGACACCTGCTTCGCCCATGGCCCGCATCGCAGGCGTCCAGGCAGCCTCGCCCACACCGTCGTCACCCGAACCATCGGTGGACCGACCGTCCACGGGCTGAGCGACGAGCGCCAGGCGTTCGACGGTCTTCTCCTCGAACACCTGCCGCGGGGTGACCACCCACCCGGCGCGCCTCGCCCTCGACGCCAACTGCATCGACATGATCGAGTCGCCGCCCAGCTCGAAGAAGCCGACGTCCGCCGCCACCTGGTCCAGCCCCAGCACCTCGGCGAACAGGCGGCACAGGGTCTCCTCGACCACACCTTCCGGCGCCCGACCGGACACCTGCTCCGCGAAGTCCGGCGCGGGCAGAGCGGCCCGGTCCACCTTCCCGTTGACCGTCAGCGGCAGTGCGTCCAGCACCACGATCGACGACGGCAGCATGTACTCCGGCAACCGCGCACCGGCGAACTCCCGCAGTTCCGCGAGGTCCACCTCGCCGTCCGTGGCCGGGACGACGTACGCAGCCAGCCGCCTGTCACCGGCCTGGTCCTCGCGCACGATGACCGCCACCTGGCCGACACTGTCGTGCGCGGCGATGACGGAGCCGATCTCTCCCGGCTCGATGCGGAACCCGCGGATCTTGACCTGCTCATCCGCACGCCCGGCGAAGTGCAACTCACCGTCGGCCGACCAGCGAGCCAGGTCACCTGAGCGATACATCCGCTGCCCCGACACGAACGGGCAGGCCACGAACCGCTCGGCCGTCAGATCCGGGCGTCCCACATACCCCCGGGCCAGCCCCGCCCCGGAGATGTAGACCTCGCCGACGCCACCGACCGGCATCGGCTGCAGGAACTCGTCCAGGACAAAGACCTGGGTGTTGGCGAGGGGGCGGCCGATGGCGGGCGGTGCGTCCTGCGAGGTGATGCCCTCGCCGAGCGGTGTGGCGGTGGTGATGACCGTGGCCTCGGTGGGGCCATAGGTGTTCCACACCCGCGCCTGCCCCCGCCAGCGTGCGGCCAGGTCGGCACTCAACCGCTCAGCGCCCAATACCCAGTTGGACACCCCGGGCACCGACGCAGGATCCAGCACCCCGAGCAACGACGGCACCACACTCGCCACCGACACACCCGCCGCACGGATCATCTCCGCCAACACCGCAGGATCCGTACGCTCCTCACTCCCGGCAATCGCCAGCGTCCCACCCGCAGCCAGCGTCACCGCGACATCCAGAACCGCCGCGTCAAAGCTGAACGACGCGAACTGCAACGCCGTCACACCCTCATCCACACCCAGCACCGGCCGCATCGCGTCCGCCAGATTGGCCACGCCTCGGTGCGCAACCGCCACACCCTTCGGCCGGCCGGTGGAACCCGAGGTGTAGATCACGTACGCCAGTTGGTCCGGATCCACGACCGCGTTCAACGGCTCCGCCGATTCAGCGGCCAGCGCCTCCGCCGCCGCATCGAGCAGCACCACATGCTCGGCCTCCAGGTCCGCGGAGGTGCTGAGCACGACCGAGGCTCCGCTGTCTGCGGCCATGTAGGCGAGTCGGTCGGCGGGGTGCTCCGGATCCAGCGGCACGAACGCGGCCCCGGCCTTCCACACCGCCAACTCCCCCACGACCATGTCCACCCCGCGCGGCAGACACAGGCCAACCCGGGACTCCGGCCGCACGCCCAGGCCGATCAGGTAGCGCGCCAACTGGTTGGAGCGCGCCTCCAGCTCCCCGTACGAGACGACTTCTTCACCGCACCGCACAGCCACCGCCGTCGGCGATCGCCGCGCCTGCGCGACGAACAACTCCAGTACCGACCCCGCCGGAACCGGCCGCCCCGTCGCATTCCACTCCCGGACGACCCGGGTACGCTCGGCCTCGCTCAGCACCTCTATCCGCCCCACTGGGACCGACGGGTCGGCGACCAGTTGCTCAAGCACCCGCAGCAGGGAGGCGAGGATCTCCTCCGCCTCGGTGTGCGCGAACACATCCGGTCGATAGGAGAGTTCTCCCTCCAGCCGTTCGCCGGGGTTCACCACCAGACTGAGCGGGTAGTGGCTCGCATCCCGGCTCGCCCCTGCCGGGCGAATGGTCAGCGCGTCCTCGTCGGCTTCGGTGGCTTCGCGCGGGTAGTTCTCGTAGACGATGAGGGTGTCGAACTCCGCGCCCGGGCCGGCGAGCCGCTGGATCTCCGCCAGGCCCAGGTGCTGGTGCGCCATCAACGCAACCTGCCGCTCCTGGAGGTCGGCGAGCAATTCCGCCGCGGACTGCGCGCCATCGAGCCGCACCCGCACGGGAACGGTGTTGATGAACAGACCGATCGCCGACTCCGCACCGGACAGGTCAGCGGGGCGTCCGGCCACAGTCGCGCCGAAGACCACGTCGTGCCGCCCGGCCAGCCGCGCCAGCACCAGCGCCCAGGCGCCCTGCACGACGGTGTTCACGGTCAGACCACGGCTGCGCGCCAACTCCTCCAGCTGTTGCGTCAGTTCGTACGAGAACTCGAAGCGCGCGGGTTCGGGCATGACCGGCGTCCGTACCAGGTCCGCGGGCACGACACGGGTCGGCTCCTCGGTTCCGGCCAGCTCCGCCCGCCATGCGGCCCGGGTCCCCTCCTTGTCCTGGCGGGCGAGCCACGCCAGGTACTCCCGGTAGGAGGTGGGCGTGGGCAGCGCACGTGGGTCGCCTACCGTCTCGTACACCGTGGACAGTTCGTCGAGCAGGACCGGCAGTGACCAACCGTCGATGACGATGTGATGGGTCGTCATCACCAGCAGGTGCCGGTCGGCGGCGAGGCGGACGAGCAGCAGCCGCAGCATGGGTGGCGCCGTCAGGTCGAAGCGCTGTGCCCGCTCCTCGGCGGACAACCGCTCGACCTCGGCCGACGCGTCGGCCTCCGGCAGGCCGGAGACATCCGCCTCCCGCCACGGCAGCTCCACCTCACGGGAGATCGCCTGCACGGCATCGCCCGAGGCATCGCGGTGGAAGCCGGCCCGCAGGATCGGATGCCGGTCGACGACCGCCTGCCAGGCCGCCCGCAGCCGGGCCACGTCCAACGGCCCTTCGAGCGCCAGCGTCCGCTGCCCCTCGTAGACGTCCGGGCCGTCGGTGTCGAACGCGGCGTGGAAGAGCATGCCCTCCTGGAGCGGCGACAGCGGCCAGACGTCCGCCAGGTTCGGGATCGCCGACTCCAGTTCGTCCACGCCCTCCTGCGTCAACTCCACGAGCGGGAAGTCGGAGGGGGTGTGACCGCCCGCGGCGGGGTCGGTGGTGTGCGCGGCCAGGCCGGCCAGCATCTCCAGCCACAGCCCGCCCAGCCGCTCGGCCGCCGCCTCGTCCAGGAGTCCGCTCGGCCAGTTGAGTGTGAGGGTGAGCTCCGGCCCGTCCGCCGTATCGCGTACGACGGCACTCGCATCGAGGGCGTGCAGCACCGGTGTGTCCGGGTCTGCCGCTCCGCCGACGGCCGTCTCGCCGGCCAACTGCCAGGCGCCGAACGGCCCCGTCTGCTCACCCGTGTCGAACCGGCCCAGATAGTTGAACCCGATCTGGGGGGACGGGAGTTGAGCCAGGGTCGTTGCCGTGTCGGGGTTGAGGTGGCGCAGCAGGCCGTAGCCCAGCCCGTCACCAGGCACGGAACGCACCTGTTCCTTCACTCGCTTGACCAGCGCACCCGCCGCCTGGCCGCCCGAGCAGGCCTGGGTCAGATCGATCCCGTGGGGATCGAGCCGGACCGGGTGGATGCTGGTGAACCACCCCACCGTCCGGGACAGGTCCACCCCCTCGATCGGCTCTCGACCGTGACCCTCGACGTCGATCAGCAGCCCGGGGGCAGCGGTCGGACGCCAGTCGGTGACAGCACCGGCCAAGGTGGCCAGCAGCACCTCGTGCAGCCCGCAGTGGAACGCCGCCGCCGTACGCCCGGCCAGCACCGCCGCCTGCTGGACCGGCACCACCCACGAGCGGTGGCGCAGCGTCTCGATGGTGTCCCGGGCCGGGTCGAGCACCCTGCTTCCGAGCGTCGGCTCCTCGCCGTCCAGCAGAGCGGTCCACGCCTCCAGCTCGGCACGGCGCTCTTCGCTCCGGGCCTGGGTGGTCAGCAGCTCCGCCCAGCGGCGGAAGGACGTACCCGTCGAATCGAGGACCGGTGCGCCACCCGCGGTCACCGCCTCGTACGCGGCCTGCAGATCCGGCAGCAGGATCCGCCACGACACGCCGTCCACCGCCAGGTGGTGGACCACCAGCACCAGACGACCGGCCCGTGACGGCCCGGCGTCCACCCACACGACCTGCGTCATCACTCCGGCCGCCGGATCCAGCCGCTCCGCGGCGGCATGCGCCCGCTCCTCGACCAGACGATCCAGCTCACCGTCCGCCACATCGGCCGCGTCCACCCGATGGACCAGCCCGGCCGCGTCCACCGACCCCGGCTCGCCCACCGCCAGGCGTCGTTCGCCGAAGCCCTCGACGCGGGCGCGCAGCATGTCGTGCGTATCGACGACCGCCCCCACAGCCGTGACCAGCGCCTGCCGGTCCAAGTCGGTCGGCGCGCCGACGACCGTCCACTGCGCGAACCGTGAGCCGGTCACCGCCGGCAGACCCAGCGCCCGCATCACCGGCGTCCAGGACACCTCGCCGGTCCCCACGTCGCCCGGGACTGCGGCCCGACCGTCCACCGGCTCCGCCACCAACGCCAGCCGCTCGACGGTCTTCTCCTCGAACACCTGCCGTGCCGTGACCACCCACCCGGCG
Source organism: Streptomyces sp. NPDC001406 (assembly GCF_042895285.1). Lineage (NCBI taxonomy): Bacteria > Bacillati > Actinomycetota > Actinomycetes > Kitasatosporales > Streptomycetaceae > Streptomyces > Streptomyces sp. NPDC001406. The sequence goes on along the minus strand of NZ_JBIAWG010000045.1, from coordinate 5,087 downwards.
CGCCGGGCCCGGGACGCGAGTTGCATCGACATGATCGAGTCGCCGCCCAGCTCGAAGAACGAGTCCTCGGCGCTCACCCGTGCCAGCCTCAGCACGTCGGCGAAGAGCGCGCCGAGGGCCTCCTCGACCACGCCCTGCGGTGCCCGCCCGGACACCCTGCCCGCGAAGTCCGGCGCCGGTAGTACGGCCCGGTCCACCTTTCCGTTCGGTGTGATCGGCAGCGTGTCCAGCACCACCACCGCGGCCGGGACCATGTAGTCCGGCAGTTCGGCCGCCACGAAGTCACGCAGCGCCGTTCCCTCGACCGCACGGGCGGCACCGTCGCCGGTCGGGACGACGTATGCGACGAGCCGTTTCTCGCCCGGCTGGTCCTCGCGCACCACGACCGCGACCTGGCCGACGCCGGGGTGTCCGGTCAGGACCGCCTCGACCTCACCCGGTTCGATCCGATGCCCACGGATCTTCACCTGCGCGTCGGCCCGGCCGACGAACTCCAGCACGCCCTCGCCGGTCCAGCGCACCACGTCGCCGGTCCGATACATCCGCGCACCCGGCAGGTAGGGGGAGGCCACGAACCGCTCGGCGGTCAGACCCGGCCGTGTCGCGTAGCCACGCGCCAGGCCCGCCCCCGCGATGTACAGCTCGCCTCCGACCCCGACCGGTGCCGGCCGCAGGAAACCGTCGAGAACGTACACGCGCATGTTGTCCAGCGGACGGCCGATGGGCATCTGCAGCGGGGCCGGCGCGTCCGGCTCGATGCGGTACGACGTCGCGAACGTGGTCGTCTCGGTCGGGCCGTAGCCGTCCACGACCACCAGGCCCGGGCACGCCTCCCGCACTCGGTGGACCGCGTCCGCCTGCACGGCATCGCCGCCGGTCCACACCTCGCGCAGCCCCGCCAGACACCCGGGGTCGTCCTGCGCGAAGAGGTGGAAGAGCGCTGCCGTCAGCCACAGCGCGGAGACCCCGTGCCGTCCGATCGACTCCCGCAGCCGCGCGGGGGTCGGGATGCCCGGTGGCGCGACGACGACCCGCCCGCCGGACAGCAGCGGCACCCACAGCTCGTACGTCGACGCATCGAACGTCTGCGGAGAGTGGAACAGCACGGTCTCGTGCCCGTGTGCGAACCGGCTGTCCCGGGCGAGCGCGGCCACGTCCGCGTGCGTGACCGCCACGCCCTTCGGGACACCGGTCGACCCGGACGTGTACATCACGTAGGCCACGTCCTCGGGACCGGCCCCGGCGGCTGCGGCTGCGACGCCGCCAGCGGTACCGGTCATGAGCGCGCCGACGCGCACCACGTCCGTGGGCCGGCCGGTCAGCTCCTGATCGGCGACGACCAGCCGAACGTGCTCCAGCACCACGCGCCGACGCGCCGCGGGCCAGTCCGCCTCCACAGGGACGAACCCGGCGCCGGCCTTCAGCACACCCAGCAGTACGGCGACCAGCTCCGCCGACCGCTCCATCGCCACACCGACCAGGTCGCCACGGGACACGCCACGCTCGGCCAGGCCGTACGCCACTCGGTCGGCGATCCGGTCCAGCTCGGCGTACGACCACTGCGGGCCGCCCTCGCCGACGACCGCGACCGCGTGCGGCGTCCGCCGTGCCTGTGCCGTGAACAGCTCCGGCAGGGATACGGGGGAGAGCAAACGCGCGGTGTCGTTCCACTCAACGAGCATGCGTGAGCGCTCGGCCTCGCTCAGGACGTCGATCCGGCCCACCGGCAGCGACAGGTCGGCCGTCAACTGCTCAAGCACCCGCAGCAGGGAGGCGAGGATCTCCTCGGCCTCGACGCGCTCGAACACATCCGGCCGATAGGACAGCTCGCCGCCCAGCCGGTCACCGGGGTTGACGATGAGGGTGAGGGGGTAGTGGCTGGCGTCCTCCGCCTTGCCCTCCGGGCTGATGGCCAGGGCTTCGGCGTCCGACGCGGCCGGGGTGTGCGGGTAGCTCTCGTACACCACCAGGGTGTCGAACTCCGCGCCCGGCCCGGCGAGCCGCTGGATCTCCGCCAGGCCCAGGTGCTGGTGCGCCATCAGCGCAACCTGCCGCGCCTGCAGATCGGCGAGCAGCTCCGCCGCGGACTGCGCGCCATCGAGCCGCACCCGCACGGGAACGGTGTTGATGAACAGACCGATCGCCGACTCCGCGCCGGACAGGTCAGCGGGGCGTCCGGCCACGGTGGCGCCGAAGACCACGTCGTTGCGCCCGGCCAGCCGCGCCAGCACCAGCGCCCAGGCACCCTGCACGAGGGTGTTCACGGTCAGGCCACGACTGCGGGCCAACTCCTCCAACGCCCGGGTCTGTTCACCGGTGAGCTCGAACAGCGCGGGCTCGGGCATGACCGGCGTCCGTACCAGCTCCGCGGGCACGACACGGGTCGGCTCCTCGGTCCCGGCCAGCTCGGCCCGCCACACGGCGCGGCTCGTTTCCTTGTCCTGCCGGGCCAGCCAGGCCAGGTACTCGCGGTACGACATCGGCGGCTGCACCTGCGGCTGCGGCAGCGAGCGGACGTCGCCCTCCGTCTCGTACGCCCTCAGCAGCTCGTGGAGCAGGACCGGCAGCGACCACCCGTCCATGAGGATGTGGTGACTGGAGAGGACGAGGCGATACCGGTCGGTGCCGAGTCGGATGAGCAGAACGCGCAGCAGTGGCGCGGTCGTGAGGTCGAAGCGCTGCGCCCGCTCGTCGGCGGACAGCCGCTCGATCTCGGCCTGTGCGTCGGCGTCCGACAGGCCGGAGACGTCCGCCTCCCGCCAGGGCACCTCAACATGCCGGGCGATGACCTGGACTGCCTCGCCGGTCCTACGACGGCGGAACCCGGCCCGCAGGATCGGATGCCGGTCGACGACCGCCTGCCAGGCTGCCCGCAGCCGCGCCGGCTCCAGCGGTCCGTCGAGTGTCAGCATCCGCTGACCCTCATAGACGTCCGGACCCTCGTCGTCGAAGGCGGCATGGAAGAGCATGCCCTCCTGCAGCGGCGACAGTGGCCAGACGTCCATCAGATCCGGGACCGCGGCCTCGAACTCCTCGACTTCGTCCTGCGAGAGGTCGAGGAGGGGGAAGTCGGACGGGGTGTGGCCGCCCGCGGTGGGGGCGTGGGTGGTGTGCGCGGCCAGGCCCCGCAGCATCTCCAGCCAGAGCCCACCGAGGCGTTCGGCCGCCGCGTCGTCCAGGAGTCCGCTCGGCCAGTCGAGGGTGAGGGTCAGTTCCGGTCCGTCAGCTGTGTCACGTACGACGGCGCCTGCGTCGAGGGCGTGCGTGGCAGGAGCGTCCGGATCGGCCGCGCCGCCGACCGCCGACTCACCGGTCAGCTGCCAGGCGCGGGCGGTGCCGGATTGCTCGCCGGCGGTGAACCGGCCCAGGTAGTTGAACCCGACCTGGACGGAGGGGAGTTGGGCGAGGATCTCGGCGGTCTCCGGGTTGAGGTGGCGGAGCAGACCGTAGCCGAGTCCGTCACCGGGCACGGTACGCACTTGCTCCTTGACAGCCTTGAGCAGCACGCCGGCTGCCGGGCCGCCCGTCAGGACGTCAGCCAGGTCGGCAGGTGTTGTGTCCAGGCGGACGGGATGGACGCTGGTGAACCAGCCGACCGTCCGGGACAGGTCCACCCCGTCCATCGGCTCCCGGCCATGGCCTTCGACGTCGACGAGCACCGGGCTGGCCGGACCGGGCCGCCAGTGGCTGACCGCCCCGGCCAAGGTGGCGAGTAGCACTTCGTGCAGGCCGCAGTGGTAGGTCGTGGGGATCTGTCCGGCCAGGACCGCCGCCTGCTCTACCGGCACCGTCCAGGAGCGGTGCTTGAGCGTTCGTACGGTGTCCAGGGCCGGATCCAACGCGCGGTCGGCGAGCGGCGGTTCGTCGCCTTGGAGGAGTTCGGTCCAGGCTTGGAGTTCCGCGTGCCGTTCGTCGCTGCTGGCCTGGGTGGTCAGCAGTTCCGCCCACCGGCGGAAGGAGGTACCCACCGCGTCGAGGGCCGGTGTGCCACCCGCGATCACTGTCTCGTATGCGGTCTGCAGGTCAGGCAGCAGGATCCGCCACGACACTCCGTCCACGGCCAGGTGGTGGACCACCAGCACCAGACGGCCGGTGCGGGACGGTCCCGCATCCACCCACACCACCTGCACCATCACGCCGGCCACCGGATCCAACCGGGCCACGGCGGCTTGCGCCTGCTCCTCGGCAAGACGGTCCAGCTCGCCGTCCCCCGCATCGGTCGCGTCCAGGTGGTGGATCAGCTCGGCTGCCGTCACGGTTCCCGGCTCACCGACGATCAGCCGCGTCCCGTCGTCCTCGACGCGGGCGCGCAGCATGTCATGGGTGTCGAGGACCGCGCCCACGGCCGTGGCCAGTGCATCCCGGTCCAGCCCGGCCGGTGCGCCGACGACCGTCCATTGCGCGAAGCGGGATCCGATGACCGCCTGTTCGCCGAGTGTCCGCATCACCGGTGTCCAGGGCACCTCGCCGATCCCGAGGTCGCTCGGGGCGACGGACTGGCCGTCCACCGGCTCTGCCACCAGCGCCAGCCGCTCGACGGTCTTCGCCTCGAACACCTGCCGTGGGGTGACCACCCATCCGGCGCGTCGGGCTCGCGACGCCAACTGCATCGACATGATCGAGTCGCCGCCCAGCTCGAAGAAGCCGGCGTCGGCTGCAATCTGTTCCAGGCCCAGTACCTCGGCGAACAGCCCGCAGAACAGCTCCTCTTCGGGCGTGGCCGGTGCCCGGCCCGCCATGTTGCCGGGTGCCTCGGGCGCGGGCAGAGCGGCCCGGTCCACCTTGCCGTTGACCGTCAGCGGCAACGCCTCCAGCACCACCACGGCGGACGGGACCATGTACTCCGGCAGCGTCTCAGCCGCGTATGCACGCAGCACCGCACCGTCCACAGCACGGTCCGCAGCAGGCACTACGTACGCAACGAGCCGCTTGTCGCCCGGCCGGTCCTCGCGCACGACGACCGCGATGTGAGCGACATCCGCATGCTCCGACAGGGCGGTTTCGATTTCGCCGGGTTCGATGCGGTACCCACGGACCTTGACCTGCGTATCGGCCCGGCCGAGGAACACCAACTCCCCCTCATCCGT
>NZ_JBIAWG010000044.1:0-13848 GCF_042895285.1 Streptomyces sp. NPDC001406 | reverse complement strand
TCACGCCAGTCGAGTTCGAGCAACAGCTGATCTCATCACGTACGCTGTCGCTCGTCGCATGAAACCGGGTGTCCACTCCCGAGGTTGAGCCTCAGTCCTTCGGTGACCCCGTCCGCCAGGACACCGAGGTCCTTCTCCAGCAGGATCACGTCGGCCGCGTCCTTGGCCACGTCAGTGGCCGAATCGACCGAGATGCCCACGTCGGCGGCGTGCAGTGCGAGGGCGTCGTTGACGCCGTCGCCGAGGAAGGCGACATCGCCGCCGGTCCGTCGTTGGGTGCGGACGATCCGGGCCTTGTGCTCGGGGCTGACGCGGGCGAAGACCGTGGTGTGCCGGATCGCGGCGGTGAGCTGTTCGTCGTCCATCGCGTCCAGATCGGTCCCGGTCAGCACGCCGACATCGGCCAGCCCCAGATCGTGGCAGATCTTGGCAGCCACCGCCGGGTTGTCCCCGGTGACGATCTTCACAGTGATGCCCAGCGCGTCCAGTCGCCCCAGTGCCTCGGCCACTTGGGGTTTCGGCGGATCGAGGAAGACCAGCAGACCCGCCAGGCGCAGCTCACGCTCGTCCGCGGCCGTGAGGACGGTGTCCGCACGGGCGGGACGGCTCGCCACGGCAACGACGCGGTTTCCGGCGGCGAACTCGGCCTCCAGCGCCCGGCGGACAGGATCGGTCACCTCCGCGCAGCGTTCCAGTACCGTCTCTGGGGCACCTTTCGTGATCAGCAGGGTGACGCCAGCGGCATCGGTGACGGTGACGGTGACCATCCGCCGTTCATGGTCGAAGGGCAGGACTGCGACCCGTTTCCGGCCCTTGAGCGCCGGGCGCTGGGAGGCGGAGGCCGGGGAGTCCCACAGGGCCTCGTCGAGCGGGTTTCCGCCCACGGACCGGCCCTGGTCGTCCACGTCCGTCTCGGTGCACAGCAGCCCCAGGCGCAGCACCTCCTCCGCCGAGGTACCGCCGACGGGTACGGCCCGCATGAAGTCGATGCGGCCCCGGGTCAGGGTTCCGGTCTTGTCGGTGAACAGCACATCGACGTCCCCGAGGTCCTCGATGCACACCAGCCGTTTGACCAGTACCTTGCGCCTGCTCATCCGCCGGGAGCCGGTGGCCAGGCTGGTGGAGACCACGGCGGGCAGCAGCTGCGGAGTGATGCCGACCGCGATGGCCAGGGAGAACAGCAGCGCGTCGATCAGCGGCTTGTGCAGGGCCATGTTGATGATGAAGATCGACGTGGTCAGTGCCCCGGCGACGTAGACCAGGAGCATCGAGAACCTGCGCAGCCCCACCTGGAACTCGGTCTCCAGTTGGTGCCCGTTCAGCCCGGCGGCGATCTTCCCGAACTCGGCCTGAGCGCCGGTGGCGACCACGACCCCGCGGCCGCTTCCCGAGTGCACCACGGTGCCCATCAGGGCACAGGCGGACAGATCCGCCAGCGCTGTGCCGGCCGGCACGGGGGCGGTGTCCTTCGCGACCGGCAACGACTCACCGGTTAGCACGGACTCGCTGCATTCCAGCCCAGTGGCCTGCAGCAGCCGCAGGTCCGCGGGCACGATGTCGCCCAGCCGCAGCTCCACCACATCGCCCGGCACCAGGCCGGTGACCTCCACTTCCTGCGGTCGTCCGTCGCGCAGCACGACCGCACGGTGCCGGACCTTCGCGTGCAACGCCTGGGCGGTCCTCTCCGCCCGGTATTCATTGGCGAAGCCCAGACCGACGGAGAGTGCCACGATCACCCCGATGATCACCGCGTCGCTGCGCTGACCGACGAAGTACGACACCACGGCTGCGGCCACCAGCAGACCCAGCAGCGGGGACCGCAGCTGATGCCACAGGACGAGCCACGCCCGGGCGCGGTGCGAGTGGACCGCGTTGGGGCCCCAGCGCTTCAACCGCCGTTCCGCTTCCTCCGACGACAGGCCGCCGCCGGTCACCTCGAGATCGCGCAGCACCTCTGCGGTGGGTCGGGCGGCCGCCGAGGCGGCGCGGCCCGCGGCCACCGGACGCGTCGGCACAGTGGCCGTCACCATCGCCGATCCCCTTCCGGGCGCCTGCCTACCCACACGGCGGATCGCGTCGGCGCAGAGCCGGAGAAGCACCTGACCCTGACCACCGGGCGGGAGCACGGGCACGGCCGCGCATGGGCTGACGTCACAGTTCTACCTTCTGCCCTTGTCGGCTCACGCCCCAAGGGGCCATTCGGGCCCTGTCCCCGGGACCTGCTTCCCAGCGTGCCACCTCTGCCTCGGTCAGCCAGAGTGGCGACGGCCGTCCGACAGCTGAGGCCACCCGCCGGACGGCGGTTCAGCCCGGCGGCCGTCCGGCGGGCGCGACGCCCGGCCGATGGCGAGGAACCCGTACGCGTAGCATCCCGGGGCTGATCCAGCGCCGCACGGGAGCCGGCAAGGTGACAGCTTCGCTGTCCAGCCAGACGGGGACGACTGACGACTCACCCGAGGCCCTGGGCGAGCCGCGACCGCACGCGGATGGGGACCTCCCCAGGGGTCCCCATCGTCATGGAGCGGGCGAGCGGTGGGCGCTGGTGCTGCTGGGTGCGCGCTCGTTCGGCAGGTGGCAGACGGCGTCGTAGTCGAAGGCGAGGACGGGCGCGTGGTGATGGAAGCACGCGACCTCCTGCCGTGTCCCCGCCCCCGGCCTTCCCCGCGGCCATACGTCCAGCCGGGTTGCGGCGGCGTGTGAAGGTCCCAGCACGCGACTCCCGGACACAGTCCGCGGCGATCGTGACGCGGCTGCCGGCGTGTTGCCTCTCGGCATACCTCCGTGCCGGAACCTGCCGCTGGGGACCGGCGCTTCGGTACCGGGACGCGGAAAGTGGCTCAGCGTCGGTTGTGGCCCGTTCCCTCTCCCGGCTGCGCAGGCTGAGCGGGCGCGTCGTCGGCCAGATGTGAGACGTCGTCCATGAAATCGCTCAGTGACGGTCAGTTGGACGATCAGCCCATTTTGTATTGACGGCTCGGTAGGGCGGTTCTAACCTCCCCGGATTGAGAGCGCTCTCAATCAAAGGATTCACGGCCGCATCTCGCCGTGGCCTGGGATGTGAAAGTAGAGATGCGTCATTCGCTCACGCGATCCGCCGAACCCGTTGGTGCGGTCGTTCGTACACTCCGCCTCCTGCTGAAAGGTGTCCCCATGCCAAGAGACGGTGCTCAGCCATTAAGAGCGGCGCTGTGGTCCGCGTCCTGGCGGCGGGTGGCGGTGTTCGTGGCCGTCGCTGCCCTGCTCGGCGCAGTCCTCACGGTGCTCAACTCGGTGTCGGCCGGTGCCGACACGGTGGGTGCGGGCAGTTACACCACCACGGCACCCGGTCCGCTGCCCTCGGGGTGCGCGGACATGTCCACCAACCCGCGTCACGGGGTGACCGCCAACGCCCCGTCGGGTGCCGTCCCCACCAACGACTGGTGGTCGTCGATCCTGTGGAAGCGCACCAACTGCGCCTACGGCGAGCCGCTGTTCGCTCAACCGCTCGGTTTCCGGGCCCAGTCGGGTGGACTGGGGGTCTCCTACAGCACCAGGCCGACGATCTCCGGCAGCGGCAAGGGCGTGGCCGAGTACCACTTCAACTACCACGAGGACTTCGTCGCCGGCGTCTCCGGCCTCGCCGCCCCGGAGGTGAAGGTCGACGACTGGAGCGACTGGACCGTCAACCCCTGCCTCAGCGACGGCACGCACACCCTGCGGGCGACCATCGGCTCCGGCCTGCCGTTCGCCTACTTCCGTGCTACGGGCGGTGATGCGCAGATCAAGGCCGCCTCCGACACGACAGTGGACGTCTGGTCCGACTCCGGCTCGATGATCGGCTACACGGTCAACGGACACGACTACGTCGCCTTCGCCCCCAGCGGTGCCACCTGGTCGGTGGACGGCTCCACCCTCACCTCCTCACTCGCGGGCAAGGACTACTTCTCCATCGCCGTACTGCCGACCACGTCGTCCACCCCGACCGCCGACCGGACTGCGCTCGTGACCGAGTACGCCAAGTACGCCTACAACCACGTCACCGGCACGGCCGTGTCCTATCGGTACGACGAGGCGGACAGCACCATCACGACCACGTACCGCTTCACCACCACGGCGCTCGAGGGGTCGGCAACTGGGACGGTCGCGGCCCTGCTGCCGCACCAGTGGCGCCACTTGGCCGACGGCAGCCCGCTGTCGCAGACGTACATCTCCTCCCGGGGCCCGCTGAAGGTGCTCACCGGCATCACGTCCTTCACGACGTCGATGCTCTTCCACGGGGTGCTGCCCGAGATACCAGCCGTCGCCGACAGTTCCGGCGCCGACGCCACGACACTGCACGACTACCTCAACGCCGAGAAGGCTGACCCGACCCGCCAGCAGAGCGACGACACCTACTGGACCGGCAAGGGCCTCGGACGCGCCGCACGCCTGGCGGAAATCGCCGACCAGACCGGCAACACGGAGGTGCGCGATGCCGCTCTGTCCGCGATCAAGTCCAAGCTCACGGACTGGTTCACCGCGTCGCCGGGCAAGACGGGTCGCCTGTTCTACTACGACGGCAACTGGGGCACCCTGATCGGTTATCCGGCCTCCTACGGGTCCGATCAGGAGCTGAACGACCACCACTTCCACTACGGCTACTACATCGCCGCGGCCGCGACGCTGGCCAGGTTCGATCCCACCTGGGCCGACGCCGAGCACTACAGGGGCATGGTCGACCTGCTCATCCGGGACGCCGACAACTACGACCGCGCCGACAAGCGCTTCCCCTACCTGCGGGACTTTGACGTCTACGCCGGCCACGACTGGGCATCCGGCCACGGCTCGTTCGCCGCGGGCAACAACCAGGAGTCCTCCTCCGAGGGGATGAACTTCGACAACGCGCTCATCCAGTGGGGCATCGCCACCGGGAACAAGGCCGTCCGGGACGCTGGTATCTACATGTACACCACCCAGGCCGCCGCCATCGAGGACTACTGGTTCGACGCCCATCACCAGGTCTACCCCAGCGACTTCCCACACAAGGAGGCCGGCATGGTCTGGAGCAACGGAGGCGCGTATGCCACCTGGTTCTCCAGCGCCCCCGAACAGATCCAGGGCATCAACCTGCTGCCGGTGACCGGCGGCCACCTCTACCTCGGCGACGACCCCGCCTACGTCAAGGCCAACTACCAGGAGATGCTCGACCAGGCCGGCAAGACCCAGCCCGGCATCTGGCCCGACATCTGGTACGAATACCTTGCCCTCGGCGACGGCGACGCAGCCCTGGCCGACTTCCGCGCCAACAACTCCTTCACCTCCGAGGAAGGCGAAAGCAAGGCCCACACCTTCCACTGGATCCGCAACCTCGCCGCACTCGGCACCGTGGACACCACCGTCACCGCCGACAAGCCGCTGACCGCGGTCTTCACCAAGAACGGCGAACGCACCTACGTCGCCGCCAACACCACCGCTACCGACACAACCGTGCACTTCTCCGACGGAACCACCGTGCAGGTACCCGTCGGCAAGACGGTCACCGCCGGCGCCCACACCTGGAGCGGCGGCAGCGCGCCCGGCAGCACAGGACCCACCCCGACCCCGACCCCGACACCCACGCCGCCCGGCGGCACGGGTTCGTCACCCACGCTGTACCTGAGCGGTGACGGAACGCTGTCGGCAACCGCCGGAACCGCGGGCAGCACGACGGTGACGTCGGCCGACGGCGTCAACCACGACGGCAGCCCGTACAAGCCGCTGACCTTCACCGCCTCCGGGCTCGACCTGAAGTACGCCGGAGGGACCACCCAGTTCGATCTGGCCGTCGACGCCGGGCAGTCCATCGGCAACGCAGTCCAGATGCAGGTGTCGTACGACTGCCCCGGCGACGGCACATGGGACCGCGTCGAAACCTACCGGTACTTCGCCACCGACCCGCTCCCCGGCTGGGAGCACTACACCGACAAAGCCGGACTGGCCTCCGCAACCGGCACCCCCTGCGACCTGAAGAACGGAACCGTACAGATCAAGGTCTGGAACGCCCTGGGCAACACCCCCAGCACGCTGGGCACCGGCGACCTGTCAGCCCTCCGACTGCCCTACACCTGATCCGACGACCGGCCCGGCCGCCCTGGCCCGGGCGGCCGGCGTGTGCAGTTGATGTATGTGGACGACTCCCGTGTGCATCTGGACAGCGAGATCGCGTTGCTGCGCGAGACGTGGCACACATTGCGCGGGGATGGTTGGGAGCCGCTGGTGGGGCTTGCCGACCGGATCCGACGGGGCGAGGCCCGCAGTCTCGCCCTGTACAAGCAGTCCAGGAAGGCACCGGACGCGCAGCTGTACCTCGTCGACGGCAGCGCCCATGACGCCGACATGTTCGGAGCCGAATTCCAGGTGTGGTTGGACGTCAAGGCGTTCGTGGCCGAGTACAAGCGATGCCGGGCGGCCGTTCGCTCAGTGCGCAGCCAGCACGCTGTGTACCTTCAGCGCGAGATGGACCTGCAGCGCGTGGTCGCCGTGCCGCCACTGCGGTCCCAGTAGGGCGGTGACGCGGTCCATGCGCTGGTACAGGGTGTTGACGTGGATGAACAGGTCGGTCGCGGTGCGGGTGAGGCTCGCGTCGCAGGCGAAGTACGCCAGGAGGGGTGCGGACGAGCTCGCCGCCGCGGCGTTCGTCGTAGTCCAGCACGGGCCCGATGACGCGCCGCACGAACCGGCGCAGCTCCTCGCGGCCGGCCTGTCATCGGCAGGACTGGCTGTGAGCGGTCCAGCGCCTGGATCTGGGATTTCTCGTCCACGCAGAGCACGACCGCTTTCTCGGGCGGGTGGTGGTACAGGCCGACTACGTCAATGACCTTGGCGACGAACTGCGGGTCGGTGGAGAGTTCGAAGGAATCCTGCAGGTGCGGCTTGAGGTCGAACTTCTTCCAGATCCGGCCGATGGTCGACTTCGACAGGCCGGTGCGCCGGGCCATCGAAGCCCGTGACCAGTGCGTGTCCTGGCCCGGCGTGGACTCCAGGGTGGCCACGACGACTTCCTCGACCCGGTCGAGGAGGATCGAGGGCGGGCGGCCCGAGCGGGGCTCGTCGTGAAGACCGTCGAGGCGTTTCGCGATGAACCGGGTCCGCCAGCGGTCCACGGTCGACCTGTCGATGCCGAGGTCGGCCGCGGCCTGCTGGTTCGTACCACCCTCCGCGCAGCGCAGCACGATCTTGGCTCGCAACGCGAGGAACTGGGCGGTCTTCGCCTGCCGCGCCCACTACGTCAACTGCCTGCGCTCAGCATCGTCCAGGACCAGGTCGGCCTTCGGCCGGCCGATCCAGCCGACGTCCTCAAGCCCGGCCATCCGCTCCGCGGCGAAAGCCCGCCGCCACTTGCCCACCGTCTTGGCTTGAACACCGGCGACCCGCGCCACAGCCGCGTTTGACATACCGTCAGCACACGCCAGGATGATGCGGGCCTTCTCGGCCGAGCGCCGGTGCGGCAATTCCGTCCGGCGCACCAACTCGGCACGCTCGGCCTCGGACAGCCTGATCTCCACAGCAGAAGGCCCCGGATGCGACATACCAACAGGGTAGTAACTAACCCTCAGGATTTCTGGCGCATCACACTAGATCTGATGTGTAGATCTGCTTGATGTCTGAGGGAGGCATGCCTGTAACTGCCAGGCTTCCCGGCTTCGGGGGGCTTCGCAGTGGTCATGGCGCCGTTGCGGAGCCGTCCGGTCACTGGAAGGCGCAGGGGATGAACTGATCCAGTGACAGCAGCCGGAACACACGGCCCAGCCGCGGCGGCACGGACCGTAGCCGCAGACGCGTGTTCGCTGCAGTGCAACGGCCGTGCAGGCGCAGGAACATGGTGACCCCAGAGGAGTCGCAGAATGTGACGTCGGCCAGATCCAGTACCAGCTCGGGTGTGCTGGCAGCGGTGAGACGGGTGAGTTCGGGCTCGATGCGTGGCACGCTGTCCAGATCGAGCTCGCCGGACAGCTTCACCGCTCCATCCTCCATCGCCGGTGAGACCAGCGCAGCGGTCATCGGCATGCGGCGGGTCATGGCGTACGTCATGGTTTGTGTCATGGGTGTGGCAGCCTTTCGGATGGTGTCGGCAGCAGCTCGGTGGCCGAATCGCCCGCGGTCCTGGTGTCTCGCGGCCACATGTCAGAGCCCACCAGCTGCGGGGGGCGTGTGCCAGGGGCCAGATGCCCCAACCGCAGGGCCCAAGAGTCCCCACGTTGCTCGGCGGAGCGTCGAACCGGGTGGGTAGCATGGGCGCCGAGACGCGCGAGAACCCGATGCGGCTGTTGTTCGCGGCTGTTGTTCGAGAGGGACTCATGGCGCAGTCTCCGGGGGGAGTCTCAAAGCCATCCGGTTCCGAGGGGGGCCGGCCGGAGTTCGACGCGATCACGCACGCGTTGGACGACCAGGGCGTCATCACCCGGGACGCAGCGGGCCGCATCACTTCCTGGAGCGCGGGCGCCGAGAAAGTGACCGGATATCCGGTGGGCGAGGTGCTCGGGCAGAGCGTCTCCGTCCTCCGTTCCGAAGAGGAGCGGACCGCCGAGGCTGCGGCCGGTGAGCTGGAGACGGCGCGTACGGCCGGGCGCGCGGAGGTCGAGGGCTGGCGGGTCCGCAAGGACGGGCAGCGGTTCCGGGCTGGGCGGACAGCTACTTCAGATGTCATCCCGACGGGGCCTGGGCTGGCTTCGTTCAGGTGCAGTGACCTGGGCCGCAGTGATATCCGAACTGGCCTCGAAACGGCATCCGGCTGACCGGTTCGCGTACAGCGCGGGTCCCGGGGTTTGAGCTCCCGGACCCCGAGTACATGACCGGGTAGCTGATGCCCAGGCGCCGGGTGGGGGCTGGGCGTGACGGCGGGCGGGGGAGCAGGGCAGACTCGGAGCAGACTGGAGAGGGGCGCCGCGATGACCGTACAGCCGATGCACCCGCACGGCCCGGAGCGGGTGCCGCGTGACGCCGAGGGCATCGCGACCGCGCTGTCCGGCGAGCGCCGGATGGAGTTCTACCGCGAGCTGCTGTCCGCCGCGCCCGAGGACGCCGAGGGCGTGCTGCGGCGGTGGTGGTGCGAGGCGATGCTCGACACCGACCCGGCCGGGGACCGGCTCACCGCAGCCGCGCTGGACGGGACGCTGCCGACGACGGTGGTCGCCGACCTCGTCCGCCGCCGCCAGGAGGCGGGCCTGCCCGTTGAGTGAGTCCTACGACGAGGAACCGCAGGGCCTGCCACGCCTGCTGTCGAGGAGGTCACCGAACTCCTCATGGACAAGGCCCTGCCCGGCGACGTGTTCGGCGCGATCGTCGCCACCACGCCCGTGATCAACGAAACCCGCGGCCAGGTGCCCGGCAGCACCGCGTCGGCGAAGTGGCCCAGGCAGCGGCGCATGCCGCTCGGCGCGGACGGCTCGCTCGGCATCGCCGAGTACGTCATCGTCGCCGACGCCGACCCGCCGCGCATCGTCCTCACCCGCATCCAGCTCTACTGACGTCCGAACTTCGGTTACGCCGTCTCCGTGGCCTGGGCCGCCCACGTAGCACGATCGGCACCGGCGCCAGCGAAGCAGCCCAGAGCGTTGCGGGCTTCCGCGGCAGTCCGGCGGTGATCGTCGGCGATCTGCACTGCCTGGGTCTCCGCCATGATGCCGCTGTCGAGGCCGCAGGTGCAGTGCACCACTGCGCTTCCGGTCGGCTCGTGCTCGACCCACCCTCCCCGGTGTGTTCTGTTCCGGGTGATGCCGTGCACGACTGTCGTGTGTTCCACCATGCGCCCATGCTGGCCGCCGGGGCTCGGCCCGCCAACGCCACGCCCGCCGAATGGCTGAACCGCAGCGTGGCCGGCTACGCGCTGCTGCATGTGCCGCAAGCCGAGGGCGGCCCGGCAAGCGGGCACCCGCGCCGAGCCTGATCGAGGTCAGGCGGGCCTGTCCGTGGGCAGCTCGTCCGCGTGCTCACCGGTGACCAGGTAAACCAGGCGCTGGGCCACCGACACGGCATGGTCGGCGAACCGCTCGTAGTAGCGGCCGACCAGCGTGACGTCCACGGCGGTCTCCACACCGTGCTGCCACCGGTCGTCCATCAGGTGCTGGAAGATCGTGCGGTGCAGTTCGTCCATGCGGTCGTCGTCCTTCTCCAGCTGGAGTGCCGCATCGACGTCGTGGGTGATGAGTACTTCGGCGGCCTGTGCCATCAGGCGCTGCGCGAGCTGGCCCATCTCCAAAATCGTGCGGCGCAGGTCGCGTGGCACCGCCCGCTGGGGATAACGCATCCGGGTCAGCTTGGCCACGTGCTGGGCCAGGGCACCACAGCGCTCCAGGTCCGCGCTCATGCGCAGCGAGGTGACCACCACCCGCAGGTCTCTGGCAACCGGCTGCTGCCGCGCCAGCACCGCGATCGCCCGGTTCTCCAGGTCACGCTGGAAGTCATCGACCTTCTCGTCGGCGGAGATCACGCTCTCGGCAAGGTGCAGATCGGCGTCCAGGAGAGCGGTCGTGGCCATGCCCATGGCCGAGCCGACCAGGTTCGCCATCTCCACCAGGCCATCCCTGATCGATGCCAGTTCCTCGTGGTAGGCCTCCCGCATCGCGTCCTCCCGTCCAGTCGCGTCTGTTGCCAGCCCTAGCTCGCTGCAAAGGCTCCCACATCACGCACGGGGTACCGGCCGCTTACAGCCAGCGACGTCCCTCCTGGTCCGGCAGCAATCAGGCACGCCCACGGGCAGGCGGCATACCTCTGGCCGGGCTCAGGCGCGCACGTCAGTCTGGCAAGCCGGGCACAGTCCGTGCCGCCCTTCATCGGTGATCACAGTTCCCCACCCGAAGTACACCTCGCAGTCGTGGGCCTGGGCAGGGTCAGCACGAGGCCACGGCCGGGGAGTGGCGTCGGCTTCGTGGGCCATAAACGAGCACTCCTTACCGATCCAGCAAGTACAGGATGCGGCTCTATGAACCTTTTCTAAATACATGGGGGGACTCATCCGGATCAAATGACACCGGGAGGCCGCCAGAGCGTCCGCGAGGCAGGCTGAATGTATGCCTTTCCGCTCACCCTCTCGGCCAGGAGCGGGCGGTCAAAGCGGGGTCCTGCTCGCACTGGCGCAGTGCGTGCCGTTTGTGATCGCGCTGGCCGTGCTGATCATCGAGCTCACCCCTGCTCACTTCATCTATACCGGCCCCTTTCTCACTGCGGTGCCGGCGCTGGCGGCGGTGACGATGGGCCCCAGGCGCACGGCCCTGGCGGTGGCTCTCGCGCTGGCGGTCAGCGTGACCACGGCCACCTACAACCAGGCATGGGGCACCCTTCAGGTCTATACCAACTTCCTGGCTCTGGCTCTGGTCTCCGTAGCCGGTTTCATCACGAGCAGCGCCGTGCGTGCGTACAGGAGAAGCGAGCTCGACCAGGTCCGCCGGATCGCCGTGGCAGCACAGGAGGTCATTCTGCGGCCGGTCCCCGAGCGCCTGGGCCCGGTGCGGGCGGGAAGCCTGTGCCTCGCCGCCGGGACCGGGGCACAGGTCGGCGGTGATCTGTACGAGGCCGTGCAGACGCGGTATGGCGTCCGGATGATCGTGGGGGACGTCCGCGGCAAGGGGCTGACTGCCATGCACGCGGTCGCGGTGGCGCTGGGCGCATTCCGGGTGGTCGTGCACTACGAGGACGACCTGGTGGGGGTCATGAACCACTGCGCGGCCGCACTGCGCCGGGAGGCAGCCGTGCCGGGCGCCTATCCTGAGGAAGCGCTGATGGAGGGATTCACCACCGCACTCATCGCCCAGGTGCCGAACGACGAACCCGTAGTGCAGCTGGTCAACCGCGGCCATCCGCCCCCGCTCGTACTCCACGAGGGCCGAACTCAGCCTTTGATGCCCACCTCGCCGCGTCCGCCCCTGGGCCTGGAGGACCTGATCACCGGCCCTCCCGAGAAACCAGAGAGCTATCCGTTCGTGCCCGGGGACCGTCTGCTCCTGTACACCGACGGCGTGATCGAAGCCCGCAACCCTGGCAACGACTTCTTCCCTCTGCCGCAGACCATGGAGTCGATCAGCTTCAGCGCAACCCCTAACGAGTTTCTTGAGCAACTGCACCAGGCATTGATCTGCCATACCGAAGGCCGCTTGGCGGACGATGTGGCGATGATCCTTGTCGACCGGCTCGACGAAGAAGTCGGCGCGGGTAGGACGGCCCCCGAACCCAGGTGAGCGCGGCGAAGCGCTCGCCGTCAATGTGCGTGTCCCACGAGCGGGTCTGGCAGTGGCAACACAGATCACTGTCGCAGTGCGCGTCGTGTTCGGCCGCACTCGCGCGACCCATCCTGGCGAGGCGTATTTCCGGGACCGTGGCCGCCGCGCCCACGACCTGTGCGGATCCGTTCGGCCGAAGACAGGTCCCGGTCGGCACGGCAGACTCGAGCTGTACCCATTGGAACTGGCCGGCCTCAGGAGGGACAGGTGAGCGTTGCTGCCGAAGGTCACGTCGGGCCCTGGACTGTTAGCGAGGTTCTGGCCCTGCCTGAAGATGCCGGGAACCGGATCGAGCTGGTGGGGGCTCTCTGGTGATGAGTCCCAGTCCCGGCGAGGCTCACCAGCGCGCGTCGCGGCGCCTTGCTGCTCTCCTGCAGGACGCCGTCGACCGGGCCGGGCAGCCGCTGGAGGTCCTTGAAGCGGTGAACATGGTCGTGCCGGACGGGATGCTGATCCCCGACATCGTGGTCGCCGACGCGGATGCCGCTGCGGCCGCGGGCCTCAGCATCGACGCCCATGACGTCGTCCTGGTCGTGGAGATCGCCTCGCCCTCCACCCGGGTCACCGACCGCAAGATGATGCACTCCCTGTACGCGACGGCGGGCATCCCCCACTACTGGTGCCTGGAGCTGGAACCCGCCCCACACCTGTACTGCGGGATGCGGCACAGCGCGAACGGCTATACCGACCTCAGCCTGACCGCCGGCCAGGTCACCGAGATCGCTGTGCCGTTCCCCGTGGCCATCGACCCAGCCCGGCTCCTGAGGTAGCCGACCGGCACCGTCCGGCTGCTCCGCTGCACAGCGGAGCGGCAACGGGCGCCTTGTGGCAGCCGGTTCAGAAGGGCGGCATCGACGTCGGGAGCTTCGCGGGCCGTTAGCCTGTCGGTATGCCTGAGCGTGTCATCCCGGGTCGTACGGGCGGCCTGATCTCTTTGGGCGCTGCGGAAGTTCTGTGGGCTGCCTTGACGGCCGACAGCGCTGTGCCGACGGCTTCTGCGGCGTTTACCTGCTCTCCTGCCGATGTCCGGGTGGGGTACGTCCTGCTCGGCGGCCGTGTGGTGGTGACGGTGAAGGCAAGCGGTGGCCAGTGGAGTGTTCCGGAGATTGAGGTGCGCCGGGCGGCAGCGGAACTGAACACGGTTGAGATGGACTGCCAGGACCTGGTCCACATCGGTCCGTTTGGTGGCGCGCCGAGGAAGGAGTGCAACGAGACAACGCTGATGCGCTGGCGCCAGCGCATCACCCGGGAACTGCAGGAGCCGGGCGACTCCGAGCGGGCAGCACGACGTGAAGGCGGCCGGCCGGCCCATCTGGCGGGGATCGACTGGCGGCGGAAACTCGTGGAGCAAGCTCGCGACCGCACGGCGCGGACATGGTGGCTGCCGCGCGCCGTGGTCAGACACCCCATGTCGTTCGGTGTCAAGCGGCATGGAGGTGGGGGTGAAGCGACCATGCGGTCGCTTCGTTGTACGGCGTTCGGGATTTGAGGCATCCGTGAAGGATGCCGACGAGTCGGTTGCCGAGCTGCCGTAGGGCGGGGTGAGGGGCCCTGCGCTTCTCGGACAGCGGTGTTGAGGGTTCTCCTTATGCCGCTGCCTGCAACTCCTCGTACTCGGCGTGGACTTCTGCGGGAG
>NZ_JBIAWG010000043.1:0-15613 GCF_042895285.1 Streptomyces sp. NPDC001406 | reverse complement strand
CATCCGCATATCTCACACACCACGGACTACCGACAACACCACACCCACATCAGGATGTTCAGCAAACATCACCCTAACGAGCTGAGATCAGTAACGGTGTTGCTCACCGGTTCCCTCTTTCCCGTGAGTCGTTCTTCGTACTGTGGGCCCGCGTTCGGCACTGCATCCAGGAGGCTCCAACCTTGTGCCTGGCGTGGCCAGTGCCGTCCGGATGCTCATTTGTGAAGGCCGTGAGAGCTGGTCAGACGTTCGTGGGTGATAGGTGGTTGGGGAGCTCGGTGAGCTGTTCGATGCGGGGGACCGTCTCGTCTGCTGTCGGCGATGGTCCACCGGTGACGAAGTCGATGCCGCGGTCCAGCCAGATGCCGGTGAGTCCGGCGAGGGCGGCTGCGTTCACGTCGCTTTCCAGCATATCGCCCACGTTGACTGCCTGCGCGGGGTCCGTCCGCATCCAACGGCAGGCGGTGGCGTAGGCGGCGGGCTTGGCCGCACCGAGGTCGGTCGGGGTCAGGACGGCGTCGAAGTATTCGAGGAGGCCGAAGCGGGCAAGCTTGGCGCGCTGCTGTTCAGGGTCCCCGTTGGTGAGAACGGCGAGACGCGGTCCGCGAGGAAGTTGTTTCAGGGTCTCCAGGCACGGCTGGACATCGGGATAGCACCGCCAGAACTCCTCGAACACGGTGAGGTAGCGCTTGTTGATCCAGGCGTCCAGAAGGCCGGGACTTTCAGGAACCGGTTCGCCGAGCAGAGGCAGGAAGGAACGGAGTCTGCGTCGGTGGTGCTCAGCGAAGGAGCACTGACCGGCCAGGTATTCCCGCATGTGGCGCGCCTCCAACGTCCACCACAACGTCGCCAGCTCCTCTGGTGGAGCCGTCGCGTTCGGCGCGGCCTGGATGATCTGGCCGATCGTTTCCCAGACCGCGCTTCGGTGATCGACCAGGGTGCCGTCCAGATCGAAGAAGATCACGTCTGCCATAGGGGCGATCATCCCGTGGGGTCTGGAGGAATTGTCAAGATCTGTCGATCAGTTGAGGTGGGTCACGCCGCCGAGGTGTTCTCGGGGCGTTCGACGAGGTGACCGTTCTGGAAGCGGGCGCCGTTGCGGACGAGGGCGACGAGGTGGGGTGCGGTGATCGCGCCTCCAGCGCGGCGGCCAGCATCCAGCGGGCGCCCTCCCGGACGATGTCGTCGATCAGAGAGCCGGTCTCGGTGGTTTCCTCGGCATTCACTACGCTGAGCACGGGCGTGCCTTCCCAACCCGCGTTCGCAGCGCGGGCCTACTCGGAGATCAGAAGTCGATCACTCGGGAGGTACGCCCGTTCGCGTCCAACCCGAGGCCGATCCACAGATCTTGAGCATTGCTCCCGCTGCGTCGGCGAGCAGGCCATGGCCGCCCTCAAAGGCTGGCGCCTGCTGCGGAAACTCCGCTGCAGCACCAACCGCATCACCGACATCGTCAAGGCCGTCCTCGTCCTTCACCGCACGTCAGCGTGAGGTTGGAAACGGCTCACTGTCTCTTCCTTCCGCCCGCTACCGGTGTCGACGTCCGCCACATCCAGAGACCGCGGCTCCTGCCGCACAAGCTCGAATGAAGACGCGTTCTACGGCGCGCGCAGAGTCCGGTGCACTGACAAGTGCAAAGTTCATGCGGCTGGTGACGATCAAGACTCCCGTGACCGTAGCGAGGCGTGGCCGTGATCTCGACTTGGCAGGGTGGCCCACATGAACACTCTGCGGCTGGACCGTCGCCCCCGCAGCAACTTGAGTCGGGAAACGAGCCCGGTCATCCGTGCGTACAAGGCTGCCGTCGGCCTTCTGCTCACGCTGGTCGCCATGACGTCCGTCCTCGCCGGGTGCGCCTCAAGCGGGGCAGTCGACGTGAAGCTGGTCGTTCCCTCGGTCTTCTACGTTTCCCGCGATCCACAACAGGCCGCATCTGACCTGCGGGTCGAAGAGAGAGCAGGCGGAGCGACGGTCAGACTGAGGGTGACCTTCGACGCCGGTGATCTGAAGGGCATCGTCACCGTCAAGCGGGCGCTCGATGCATGTGTCGTCCACTTGCCCGTCTACCACTGCGACACGCAGGCGGGTCCGACAAGTGGAGGGGGTATGCAGGCCTTTCACCTGAGTCCCGCGAAAGGCGCGAAGGCGGGCGAGTCCGCGGTGCTGCGCTACCGCGTGACCGCGCCCGGCCTGCCGCCCGTCAGCGGTCACTCCCTCATCGTGGTCGGCAGACCGAAGCTCCGGGTCACGCTTCACCCCGATTCGGGCCCGGTGGAACCGGGCGGGAGCCTGGCGGTCCGACTGACCGTACGCAATGTCGGCGACGTGCCCGCCCGCGGAGTGGCCCTGCGCATGGAAGCACGCGACGGCATCACCCTGACCGACCGGCACCGCAACTGCCGCTATCGAGGCGGCACTTCGGCGTGGTGTCGACTCCTCGCGGACGACGTCGTCATTCCGCCCGGCCGGTCGTACGGCCTAGGTGCCCGCGAGCACTTGCGGGCCGCACAGGATGCCACCTATCCGACCGTCAACTTCACTGCTGATGCCATCGGCACCGACTACGTGCCCCCGGCCGAGATCGCATCGAGGTACCGGCCCGGCAACGGGCCTCCACTGCATTTCGTTCCGGCCTCCAAGGCCGACGACGGTGCGGCGAGCACAGTCGGCGACGATCCACAGGTGCTCCACATGACCGTCCACAACCAGAGCGAGCTGGCCGCGGTCGCCGACACGGCGCGCGGTCCCATCGGCAGCCTCACCACCGTGCGGATCGGCGTGCGGAACAACGGTCCCGGTTCGCTGACGGCAGCGGTGAAGGTCGTCTTCACGGTGCCCGACGGCACCACTGTCATGGCGTCGCCGTACAGCTTCGAACGCGACGAAGAGGTGATCGACCAGGACTGTCGGGCCGTCACCGCCGACGGCACGCCACTTGCGGAAGCCTCCGCGAGGCAGCCGAGTGCCAGACGGTACGTGTGCACGGCGCGCGTCGGAGCGGTGGGGGCCACGACGATGTTCCCGTTCACTCTGCGCATCGACAAGGACAGCGCCGACGGCAGCGGCCAGGTCACGGTCTCGGACAGCGCCCCGGGACGCCCCAGCGGCGACACCGAGCCGGCTGATGACACGGCAGACGTCGCTGTGTCCGTGTGGCCGGGGCCGGCCTGGGCCACCCCCGGCTTCTACATCGCCGCTGCCGTCGTCATCCCGCTGCTCAGCCTCGCCATCGCCCTGTACGCGCGGCGCCGAAGGCTCTTCCGCCGCCGCGAAGAGATGACACCCACCGGAAGGTGAGGCCGACGCGGAGCCTGCAATGCCCCGGAGACAGAACAAGGCGAGACCGGGACGATCAATGGCTGCCAAGGTCAACGCCAATACCACCAGCCCGGGTGTGATGAAGAATCTCAACACGGCCAGCGACGCACTACTGACTTTGCTGGCGCGGTGTCGTCAAGGTGAGGCCGGTTTCGACGAGGCGTCCATCGACCGTGTGATCTGGGTCGCGAAGCCCCGCCATGCTGGTGATCGGTCAGGGCGGCGAGGCTGTGCCCCTGGAAGCGCTGACATCGCCTGCATCGACGAGCCACGACCGGCCAGTGGGAGCGGCTTCCGGCTGGCAATCTGGCGATTGAGAATAAGCACGCCGAACCTCACGCACGGCACCCCAGTGGCGGCTACGACGGTAGTACTGGCGTACGAGCAGCTCGACTGTCCGGCGCGAACGGCGGGGATCAACGAGCCGCGCCTGGCTGATCAGTGTCGCGCGTCCGTGGGGAAGGTGCGTCGGAAGCGTGAGCCACTGCTGCCGACCAGGATCCTCCAGCGAGGCAAGCCGCGTGCGGTGCTGGTAGTCGCGCCGGGCGAACTGCACGTCGTCGAGGACGATCCAGCGGTCGGCGGCATAGGGCTTCGCCAGAGTAGACAGCCGGGGAAACAGGTTGGGTTGATGGATCGCGCACATCCCGCCCCGGCGGTCCGACGCAGGATGGATCAGGTGCTGATGAGGCGGCTGTCGAAGCCGGCGCCCAGGAGGCGCTCGTACGCGTCATACACACCCCCCGGTACATCCTGCTCGACGGCAAAGCCGAGCTTCGGGTACTCGATCACCCGTTGCAGGTCGCCAACGAGCATGTCGACGACGAGCGGCTCGTCACCGATGGACTTGATGTAGTCGTCCAGTTCCAGCGGCTCGGAGGCGCACACGACCTCGACCTCGGGCCACAACTTGCGGCAGGTCGCGTACGAGCGGCGCTCCGTGTACGGCTTGGAAATCAGCAGCAGCGACTCGACCTCCACCCCGGCCTCAGCCAGCACCTCGCGGGAAAAGGTGATGTTCTGGCCGGTGTTGGCGGCCTTCGGTTCGACCAGGATCGCCTCATCCGGCATACCCAGGCTCAGCGCGTGCTCGCGGTAGTGAACCGCCTCGCCGCGCGGGAAACGCGCGCGAGTGGTCGGGCTGTTGCCACCGCTGAAGACCAAAAGGGGAAACAGCCCCACGCGGTACAGGTCAGCGGCGGCGGTAGCCACGCCGAGGTCGTGGCTGCCCAGGCCAATCGCCGCCGAACAGGGCCGCTGCTCGTGTCCCATCTGGGGGTAGTTCCAGATCAGCATCGCGTCGTGGAACTGCTCGTCGGTGATCTGACGCTGCTCGTGCTCCGGCACTGACACTCCCTGGCTCATCCCTGCTGGTTCTTCCGGACCCTCGATGCTGCGCAGCTGGTGGCTCAGCCCGTACTGCCGGGCCACCTGTGCCGCCTGCTCGAGGACGGACAGCCCATCATTGCGGGTCGCCGCGTCTGACAGAAGGATGTGCCCGTAGGCGGTGTCCAGCCGCACCCGCTGCATCGGGGAGTCGACCGTACCGGTGGTGCGCGCGATGTCGATGTAGCGCAGTGCCTGCTTCACGTCACCGGCGCCACGATGGGCCAGGGCCAGCTTCTGGTGGGCGACCGACCAGTCCTCCGGCTCACCCAAGTCCTCGAAGGCTCGGGTAGCGGCCGTCATGACCTGGGTGGCGTACTCGTTGTTGCCTTCCTTGCTCAGGGCCGTGCCCACCCAGAGGCGGGCCCTGGCACGATCACGGGGGCTTAAACGCTCGTCCGTGGCGAGGCGGTCGTACTGACGTGCCGAGGCTTGCAGCTGGCCGGACATCTCTTGGACGACAGCAAGGGAGAGTTCGATCTGGGCCACTCGGCGCGGGATATCAAGTTCGGTGAACTTGGTGCAGGCGGTCGAGTAGGAGTGCCGGGCGGAGAGCGGGCCAAGGATCGCGCCCTGGTCCCGTTGGAGGTCTCCGAGGAGCACCAGGGAACGGCCGTAGAGGTAGAGGCCTTTGTCGTCCAGGCGATGCGGGTCGTGGCTCCCCAGCCAGCGGTTCAGGAGTGCAGTTGCGAAGGGGAAGTTCTGACGGCTGATACAGACCACGGCACGCTCGACGTCCTCGGTCCAGGTCTCGTAGTCGGCTGGCCTGGAGCTCCTCCGCTCGGGGGACAGCAGCGCCTCGAACCGGGCCTGGGCAGCCGAGTCCGCACGGGCAAGCGCAGTGTCGAGGATGGCCTGCGTATCCGGCCGGGGCCGGGTATCGGTACCGAGGCTCTCCCACTTTGCGACCGTCCGTAGAGCGACACCGAGGTGCTCGGCAAAGGCGCGCGTACTCATGCGGAGTGCGGCGCGCAAGGCGCGCGCTTCCATGCCCGTCCATTGCTGCACGCTGACCACGGGGTGACCTCCCTCTGTCACGTATGGAAGCACTCTCGGTGACAGTGCGGGGCGGGAAGTGCAACGGAAGTGCAACATCAGGTCATTTCGAGGCCGTTCACGGCGGCCGACGCTGTGGGCATGGACGACCAACTCATCACAGAACGCCGCCCCGTCGCCTTTCCCCAGGTCTTCGGCTACCTGCGCCATCTCACCGGTGGACCGGCCCGCCACGCTGCTCTCATCGGCTGCCTTGCCGAGTACTGCCGACGGCATGAGCTGAGCCTGCGCGGCGTGTTCACGGACCGCGAGGTAGCAGTGGCCGTCCGCTCCCCCGCCTTCGTCGGCCTCTTGGACGCGCTGGGACTGCCCGACACCTATGGCGTCGTCGTACCGGCTCTCAGCCACATGGGACCGAAGCACATTGCCAGCCCTCGCAGGCGACAGATAGCTGCGACAGGCAGCGGCCTGATCGTAGTCCGTATCACCAGGCCGACGGCAGGGCCCACGCACCCTCTTGGTGAATTCTCCAGCCTCCGCCACCAAGGAATTCCAGATGTCCATTCGTCCTGCGCCGCGAAGCGGATCCATAGTCACGGACATGTCGGACCCTCGCTCAACGCGCACGATCAATCACAAACGTGAACCAGGAGCCCCCGTGAACCCGGCATTACAGCGCACCGCTCCTCCCGCACAGGAAGCGACGGCGCCCACGAACAAGGCACCCGCCTCGACCAACGATGAAGCGCCCGGGGAGCCGTCCCTGGCACAGCATCCGGTGGGCGCCACGGTGGCCCTACTTCTGTTACAGGCGGAGGATGAGCCGACGTGGTCGCGGGAGTGGCGGCTGACGGCGGTTGAGGGCGCCGGTCCGAATGCCCGGCTGCGAGCGCTACCGCTGCTCACGATGTGGCGCTGGAGCGGGAACGTGGATGCGGCGGCCCGTGTCGCCGACAAGCTGGTGGACAACGCCGTCAGTCACGGGCGACCCTTCCCCGACGGCTGTGTCAGCCTCCGGTTCGCCCTGTTCCCGCAGACCGATGAACTGTTGATCGAAGTCTCCGATGCGTATCCCGAGTTCGCAAACTTTGACCAGGCCGTAACCGCCGACCCGGCACCGCCGAAGGTGCCCAGCGGGTTGTGGTGGGTGCGCCACTACCGGGGGCGCCTGTCCTGGGACGTGCAGAGGGACGAGGCGGATCACGCAGTCGGTAAGACGGTCCAGGCGCTGCTCCCCGCCACCTGGGAGGTCTCGGCATGACGACCACGCAGTTGCCCCGCCGCGAGTCGCAGGCCGACCCGGCGCAGGAGCGGCCGCCCGTCCCCCAGGCCGCGTTCGTCCAGCCCAACTCTTGGGCGGCGCCCGGTGAGTCGGCGGCGGACATGGCGACGCTGGCCGACCGGGTTCGGCGGCTGATGAACTACCAGCGGGGCGGAGACCTCGTCCTCCCCCTGGGCGGTCATCTGTTCGACATCGTCGTCACCGCCAGCGGCGCCGAGGCCTACGGGGTGGTGGCCATGCTTGACGAGATCCAGCAGACCGGTCAGAGCGACCGGCCAGATGCCTGCGGCCCCGTCATCGAGGACCCTGAACGCGGCTGGCTCATCTGGCTCGTCCCGCCCGGGACCAGCGAACAGTGGGCCCCGCACCGGTACGGTGCGTGCCTGGGCAGGCCCCACCAGCTGGCCCTGCCGCCCCTGCCGCAGACGGAACCGCCCGGCGTGTTCTGGCGGCGCCACATGCGCGGCGACCGTCTCGTACCGGCCCTGCCCCTGCGGGACCTCCTCGACCGATTCCGCCCCGGCCCCGCCCCACACGAAACACTCCTCGGTTCCGTACTGAGCACCATCGCCTGAACCCAACGTGCGTTGACGGTGCTCCCCTCACCCTCTCACCGCACGCGGCTCTCACACCCCGCCGCCGAAAGCGGAGAGAACCTGGCCCCCCGACAGCAGCGGCGAAGGAGCTTGATCCTCACACCGCACGCCCCGCCGTCGACACCTCAGTCGCCCAACTCACCGCAAAACGACGCCGTTCGCTCGCAAGACGTGCCCGGCTCCCCACCCCCACCCCACGGACGGGCACCGAGCACCTCCATCCGGTGGCCGGGCCGTCGAGCGGCCGGCGCGAACTTCTGGTGGACCAGCAGTGCCCCCAGGAGACGGCGTGTTCCAGTCCGACAATCCGCTCCCAGTGAGAAAGACACCCTCCCATGCCCACCACGTGTTGACGCTCCCGCAAAACTGACCCCGTAGCGATCCCGCACTATTGACCCCCTTGATCACTCTTGGAGGGTGCTGAAGGTGGAGGACTGGGCAGAGATACGCCGTCTGCATCGCGCGGAGGGTGTGCCCATCAAGGAGATCTCGCGGCGGTTGGGGGTGGCCCGGAACACGGTCCGGGCGGCGTTGAACTCGGACCGACCGCCGGTGTTCCAGCGGGCTCCGCGAGGCCAGGTCGCGGACGCCTACGAGCCGCAGATGCGGGCCCTGTTGCAGGAGTGGCCGACGATGCCGGCGCCGGTGATCGCCGAGCGGATCGGCTGGCCGTACTCGCTGCCGCCGCTGCGCAAGCGGCTCGCGCTGATCCGGCCCGAGTACGTCGGGATCGATCCGGTGGACCGGGTGACCTACCGGCCCGGCGAGGTCGCCCAGTGCGATCTGTGGTTCCCCGAGACGAAGGTGCCGGTCGGGGCCGGCCAGCAGCGGGTCCTGCCGGTGCTGGTCATGACCTGCGGTTTCTCGCGGTTCCTGACCGCGGTGATGATCCCGTCTCGGCAGGCCGGCGACATCTTGTAGGGCATGTGGTCCCTGATCCACGGCATCGGCCGAGTCCCGAAGACGCTGGTCTGGGACCGGGAGGCCGCGATCGGCGGGACGGGGAAGGTGACCTCCCCAGCGGCCGCGTTCGCCGGCACCCTGGCCACCAGGATCAGGCTCGCCCCGCCCCGCGACCCGGAGTTCAAGGGGCTGGTCGAGCGCAACAACCAGTACCTGGAATCCTCGTTCCTGCCCGGCCGCCTGTTCGCCTCGCCGGCGGACTTCAACCAGCAGCTGAAGGAGTGGCTGGTGAGGGCGAACGCGCGGATGGTCCGCGCGATCCAGGGTCGGCCGGTGGACCTGCTGGAGAGCGACTACCAGGCGATGGTCCCGCTGCCGCCGGTCGTCCCGCCGATCGGCCTGAGCTCCCGGATCCGGCTCGGACGGGACTACTACGTCCGCGTCGATGCCGTCGACTACTCGGTCGATCCGCAGGTCATCGGCCGGTTCGTCGACGTCACCGCCTCCCCTGAGACGGTGACCGTGTTCTGCGACGGCCGCGTCGTCGCCCGGCACGAGCGGTCCTGGGCAAGGCAGCAGGTCATCACCGACCCGGTCCACGCGGCCACCGCCGCGAAGATGCGCGAGGCCCTCGCGCTGGACCGCCAACGACGTCAGGCAGCTGTCCGCCGGCACACCGACGGGCACACCGTCGCACTGTGGGCCCTGCCCGACTACGACGCCCTGTTCGGCGTCGACTTCAACCCGCCCACCACGAAAGCGGAGTGATACGTGAGTACAGCCACCAAGCCCAAGCCGGCCGCTGCGGGGAGCGGGCCGAAGGACGGCATGCCGTCGATGCTGTCCTACCTGACCCGGGTGCTGAAGATGCCGACCATCGGCGCCTTCTGGGAGGAGCTGGCCGATCAGGCCCGGGACCAGAACTGGTCCCACGAGGAGTATCTGGCCGCGCTGCTGCAGCGACAGGTCGCCGACCGGGAGTCCAAGGGCACCACGATGCGGATCCGCACTGCCCACTTTCCGCAGGTCAAGACGCTGGAGGACTTCAACCTCGACCACCTGCCTTCACTTCGTCGAGACGTTCTCGCGCACCTGGCGACGGGCACGTTCGTCGCGAAGACGGAGAACGTGATCCTGCTCGGGCCGCCCGGGATCGGGAAGACGCACCTGGCCATCGGCCTAAAGCGCGTTGCAGAAGGCCGTGATCTGGGCATTTCCCTTGTATGCGTGGGGTGTTGAGGGCTGATGCGTTGTGGGTGGAGACGTTCACTGGGCTGCGGATGAAGCAGTTCGAGCGGCTGCTGAGGGTGGTGCGGGAGCGGGGTGGTGACGGGCCGCGCATCGGGCGGCCGTGGTGTCTGCCGCTCGCCGACCGGGTGCTGGTGGTGGCTGTCTACTACCGGACGAACCTGACCATGCGGCAGCTCGCGCCACTGTTCGGGGTCTCGCCTGCAACGGTGTGCCGGGTCATCCAGCGGCTTGGGCCCCTCCTCGCGCTCGAGCCGGCCGCCCGTCCTGTCGATGCTGCGGACCGGCTGTGGATCGTGGACGGCACCTTGATTCCGGTCCGCGACCGCAAGGTCGGCGCCTCCAGCCGCAACTACCGCTTCTCCGCGAACGTGCAGGTCATCATCGACGCCGACACCCGCTTGGTCGTGGCCACCGCCCGCCCGGCCCCAGGCAACAGGGCAGATGCCCATGTGTGGCGCGACTCCGGCCTGCCGCAGCAGTGTCAGGGCGTCACCGTGCTCGGTGACGGCGCCTACATCAACACGGGCCTGGTCGTCCCGCACCGCAAACGACCCGGCCGGGCTCTGCTTGCTGGCGAGGAAGCCGACAACGCGGAACATCGCCGGGTCCGTGCGCGGGTCGAGCATGCGATCGGCCGGCTGAAGAACTACAAGATCCTCCGCGACTGCTGGCAGCGCGGCGACGGCCTTCACCACGCGGTCCAGGCCGTCGCCCGTATGCACAACCTCGCCCTGGCCGCGTGATCAGAACAGTCGCGATCGGGCGCAAAATACGGCCTTCTGCAACGCGCTTTAGGACGTGTATCGAAAGTCGTTTGGTCCGCTCGTCGGACGCGCCTACCCTCTGGCCCATGATCCAGATGAGGAATGACGACTTGCGTAGCTATCAAGTGGGACCAGTACACGCCGAGCTTCGCGCACTCACGGTAAGTGACGACCGTGAAGGCATGCTCGAAGGAACGCCGCACCTACACCGTCGCTTTCGTTTGATGGGCATCGAGAAGGCGATGGCAGTGACGCCGCAGTTGTATGTGCACGATCTCGACAAGCTCCGAGCCGATACGGAGGGGCGGCTCGAGGAGTGGCTGCCGCGAGAGACGGTTCACGCTCGACTGACGTCATGGTGGAAGCCCGAGGACATTGCAGAGCCTGGACATACGGCGCTCTCGGTGATGTGGTTCCAAACGGCTGCGCAGGATCCCTTTGCCCACCTGGCCAGCGCGCCCATTGCGCGAGTTCATCGACGCGAACGCCGACTGGCTGAGGGTCGTCCAGCTGCCAACCTACGCGCCGGACCTCAACCCGACCGAGGGCGTGTGGTCGTTGGTCAAACGCGACCTCGGCAACCTCGCGGCGGCCGACCTCAGCCAGATCACCCGGGCGGTCAAGCACCGTCTCAAGCAGATCCAGTACCGCCCTGAGGTGGTCGACGGCTGCCTCGCCGGCACCGGGCTCAGCCTCGGCCCGTGCACTCATGAGGAGCCGCCGCCAACGCGGTGAGGCCAGTACCAGGCAGATGTGGCAGCATCACCGCCATGTCTTGGTGACCTGGGACTTCGTAAGTGAGCTGTACTGCGCTCTGTCCACCGAGACCGGTGCGGGTGACAGTCGGATCAGCTACCACGAGCTCAGCGAAGCCCGCGTTGTTCCAGGTGGCGCTGCTTCCAAGGCTGTTTCACCGGTTCCGGGGCCGACAGCCGTGACGTTATTGGCCTGCCGGACTCGAGTCCGGGATCAGGGCGGTGATTCCTCGTTCGGGTTGCCGGATCGAGTGACGCCACGCGTGCCCTCCGATCGCGGGCCTCCGGCGGCCGGAAGATGGTCTACACCAGCCCGGTCAGTCGGAAAGCCGGTCCCCTTCGCGCCGGCTGCCATCCGTGATCGAGCGCGGCACGAACTCCCGCCCCGACGATGGAGGGAACCACGGGAAAGGCCGATGTCGCCGCCATCAACACCGCGCCCTTCTGATCGGCCTGCTCAACCACGAAGTCGAACCGCCCCGACGCGCACCCTGTGCAGCAACCGGCCCCGCCGGACACACGCCACCGGTACGCCACGCCATCGACCGTGATCAGGCGGGTGCCCTTCTTCCGCAGAGCCAACTGTCCTCCTCGACTCGGACGCAACGTCAGGCGCGAGCGCCGGCGCCTTCGAATTGAATCCGACAGCCCGGCTCAGCTTCTGTCCCGACGACCGGCCCGATCATATGTCTGTCACCGGGGTGATGCTCTCGTTTTTTGCGCCCCTCGAACGCCTGGCCCCGGGCGCGCCGTCGAAGCCGGGTGGGTCGACACGTGCTACGAGCCGGGCGAGCGGTCCCGGATGTTCTACGCGATCCGTCATGGACGACTGACCGACATCACGCATTCAAGTTCAGTAGCCGACCGGACACGCGTGCTGGGCCGGGGCCACCCCCATACCCTCACCACCCGGCAGGAGCTCGCCTGTTTCCGGGGTGAAGCGGGGGATCCGGCTGGCGCGGCCCGCGGCGTTCAAAGGGCTGCTGGCCGACCAGATACGCGTGCTGGGCCCCGACCACCCCGACACCCTCACCACCTGGGATTGGCTCGCCGAGTGGCGGGGCAGGACGGAGGGCGCGGCTGTTGATCCATCGACCGATTCGTGAACAAGATCAGCAGGAAGAGATCCGCAGCCGCAGGCGATATCTGAGCGGGTGCCGTCAGACTGCACCAGGCCATGGTCTTCGCCCCGGGGTACGGCACGCGAGCGGACCCACGCAGGCCCGCGGGTGGGGGAAGGCACGGACCGTCGGGCTGGGTTCTGCATAAGCTGGACCGCGGCCGCGGCGTCATTCATGCCGTCGGCTGCGGGGAAGCACCCGCAGGGTGCCGGTGCTGACCCTGGACAAGACGCTGGACCCCGCTGAGCGCCCCGGGACCCGGCTGTGCTCTCTGTGCAGCGCGGCGGCTGAACTCGATCCCGTACTCAAGGAGTTCGAACATGGCTTCGGCGGCTCGGAAAACGGCAGCAGGGAACCGTCGTGATCGTCACACTGGCGGGATGAGCTTGTTCCACGCCGACGCCTACGATCCCGACGACATGATGGTGCACCCTCGCCATCAGGCGATGCAGCCGGCCTTGGCTCAGCTCATTCAGCAGCTCCGCGATTGCGAGACGGTGGAGGCCGGGGTCGATTTCCAACGGGACCTGCTCAACCGCCTGCTGGAAGTAGAGAAAGACCGCGCGGGGTTCAAGCGTGCCGCCAAGCGGATGCGCAGCGGAAAGGGGCCGCACCTGGAGGCGCCGGAACCCCAGTCGGGCCGTGACCTCGCCGACGTGGCGACCTGGCGGTTCGAGCAGGACGTATGCGACCGGCTGGCCCGCCAGCTGCGCTCGGTGGGTGATGCGCTGGCCTGGCGCGTCTTCGGCTTCCACCGCCCGTTCATCCTCGCTCTGTGCCGCAACGACTCGCCCGGCCTGATGCACGGCAAGGCAGGGCTGCAGGCGGAACGCGAACACGTAGAGAGGGCCGGACGGTGCTTTCGCGCTCCTGCACGACCTGACCAACTGCCTGCGCATCGGCGACATCACGGTCTGGGACGGCGTGCACCCGCCCCGCACGGAAGAGATCAAGACCAATCCGAACAACACCAAGAGCGCTCAACTACGGCGGATCAACCAGGCCCGCGCGGCGGTGCAGGATGGCGGCCCACTGCCAGGAGACAACGCCTCAGAACTCCTCTACGACCTGGACCTGCCGCTGCGCACACACCTGGACGTGCTGCGCGAGGCCCTGGAGCGGGCCGCAAACGAGGGCATCTACGCCACCGAGGTGCCCGGCAGCCGGGCCCTGTTCGTCATCGACCAGTACGGATGTTCCCAGCAAGGACTGTCCTCCAAGCAGTTCAACGAGCGCCTTCAGCAGACAGTCAACATCGCCCTGCAACGGGCAGGGATCGCCGCCGGCCGCGAGGACCACAACATCAACGCCACCAGCCTCGACAGCACGGCCCGAGACCCGCTGCGGGTGCCCTGGGCGAACTATCCGCTGCATCTGGTGGCCTGCGCCCGTCTGATCGGCGACTACACCGTGGCCGCCGTGGAGACCTCCGGTCCTGCGCTGACCCGCCTGCTGCAGGTGGCCGGCCTAGACGCGCGCTGGGTCCGCCCGCCGGGGAAGGCCGACCTGCAGCAGGGCGAGGTCGTCATGGAGATCCACCAGCAGGAACAGCTGCGGGCCGTGGCACTGCCGGGCGGCCTGACGATGACGTCGGGCTGGACGCTGCAGATGCGCCGCTCCGAGCTGGAGCGCTACCTGCTTGAGCTGCTGCGCCCGGGCTCGTGGGTTGCGGGCATCAAACACGTCCTCGCCGCACGACAGGCCAGGCGGCCGTGGCCGCACTATCGCAACGAACACGAGATTTGGGTCTAGCGAGCCGCCAGCCAGTGCCCCGCCCCGGTGGCCACCTCACTGGCGAGGTAGAGGGCCGCCCCGGCGATCTCCTCCGGCTCGGCCGGGCGGCCTGCCAAGCACGTCTTGGTCAGGGCGTCGAGGGCGGCGGCCGTCGGTGCTGTTCCCGGTGTGCGGGTGGGGCCCAGGCGGGGTCGCCTGGTCGCAGGTGCGCTGCCTCGACTGCTCGTTCCCGCGCGTCGACGTCACGCCCGCGCCCAAGGGCCGCTACGCCACGCTGAAGGTCCGCGGCATCGCCGAGACCGGTGCGCAGGTCGACCAAGGGTCGCGGCCCTGGCCTCCGCTGAACGGGGCCGCGTTTCCCTGCTTGCCATGGGCGATCACGCCGCCGTACATTCCCTGCACCCGGCTTGTCCGGCCGCTTCGTCTATCCCCTTTGAGCACATGAGGAGCGCCCGGTATGACGGGTGTACTGGCGGTCGCAGGCGGCACCGCATCCGGCAAGTCCACCCTTGCCGAAGCCCTGTCGCTGCAGTGTCCCGAGAGCATCGCGCTGGTCCATCTGGACGACTACTACGTGCCCGCGCACGACCCTCTGAGGGGTGTGTGGACGGTCAGTGCCGACGGGCACGCCGTCCTCGACTGGAACCATCCGGGGTCGATCGACGAGACAGCGGTGACACACGCCATTGACGCGGCGCTGCTGCGCCCCGGCGTGCTGCTGGTGGTGGTCGAGGGCCTGTTCGCGCTGTCACTGCCGTCCGTGGTCCGGCGGGCGGCGTGGCGGGTGTATGTCGACACCCCCGACGACATACGCCTGGCCCGCAAGATCCTCCGGAAGATCGAGGTGCAGCGGCAGGACCCCCGACTGTCCCTGCGCAACTATCTGCAGACCGGCAGGGACCACCACGCAGCCCACGTCGCGCCCTCCCGGGCGGCGGCCGATCTGGTCGTGGACGGGACCGCGAGCGAGGCGGAGATGCTGGCGGCCGTCATGCCGCTGATCGGGCCGGCCCTCGCGCCGCCGCCCGCGGCGCCCTCGCGGGCACCGGAGGTGTGCGGTGTGACCCGTACCTCCGGGGCCGGTGCCCGGGGGGCACCGGCCCCGGCGAGGGACGCCGCGTGATCACGCTTCCGGCAACACAGCCCAAGCCCCGTCGGGCTCTCAGGTGGATCACGACCGATCCAGTTCACCTGCAGCCAGGCGAACTGCAGGGGTGACATATGGCGGGATCAGGGGAAGACCCGCATCCAGGCTCTCTTCCGCTTCGCCCGGCACCGCATGGGTGTGCTCTTCGCGATGCTCCGCGACGGCACCTTCTACGAACCACGCACCACCGAAACAGCCACCGCAGACCACTCAGCCTTGATGAAGGACATAGAGGCACCCCCCGCGGATACGCGAGCGAGCCCGGACTGAGGCGCCCCGAAGTTCTCGGACAGCGGTCCCCATAGGATCGAAGTCCAGAACGGCGGAGAGAGCACGTGGCACAGAAGCGTAGGAAGTTCA
>NZ_JBIAWG010000042.1:0-18592 GCF_042895285.1 Streptomyces sp. NPDC001406 | reverse complement strand
TCACGCCAGTCGAGTTCGAGCAACAGCTGATCTCATCACGTACGCTGTCGCTCGTCGCATGAAACCGGGTGTCCACTCCCGAGGTTGAGCCTCACAACCCACCTCGCCCACCACCGCGTACTCAACAGGCAAGGCCAACCCGTCAAAGCAAAAACACTCGCCCGCTATCTCCTGGGCTTCCGCATCTACACCGTCTGGGCCCAGCACCGAACCACCACACAAAACCCCAACCTCGGCCACGTCGCAGCGGAACTCGCGCAATCCGGCATCACCGGCCAATACCACAAACCCATCACCGAAACAGACCTCAAACAACACCACGACACCTTCGAACGCCGCTGGCTCGCACTCGAACACAGCTGATGCCGCACCAGGCAACGCCTGCCAGCGACACCTTGACGGACTGCGCGGAGCCGGTGCAGCGCAGGGAACTGCCTGCGTGGACCTGTGGTGTGTATCGGAACTCGAATCCGGTCAGCCTGACCGCCGGCTCGGGCAAGCAGCAGACCGGATGCTCTTCGGCCGTCGACATCAGCCGGAGGCCGTAGAGGACGGCCCGCACCCGACATCGCGCCGCAGCGCCCTCACCGAGATCAATCGCCCCGAGGCTTCCGGATGCTACTTTCGACAGATGGTCCGGTATCAACCCATTCAGGTCGGTGCACAGATCGCGGGCTACCAGGTGGAGCGTGAGATCGGCCGCGGGGGAATGGGCGTCGTCTACCTCGCGAAGGATCTGCGGCTGGGCCGTGCCGTGGCCCTGAAAGTGCTCGCCTTCGAATTGACACATAATGACGCTTTCCGTCGACGTTTCATCAATGAGTCGCGCGTGGCCGCTGCGATCGATCATCCGCACATCGTGCCGATCTTCGGAGCCGGGGAGGCCAACGGAGTGCTGTACATCGCCATGCGTTGCGTTTCCGGGCCGGACTTGGGAACTCTCCTGGACCGGGACGGTCCACTGCCGGTGACGGGTGCGATGCGCATCGCCGCGCAGGTGGCGTCGGCGCTCGACGCCGCGCACGAGCACGGTCTCGTACACGGGGACGTGAAGCCCGGCAACATCCTCGTGGCCAGGAGCAATGTCGGTGACGATCCCTACTATGCGTATCTCGTGGACTTTGGGCTGGCGAAACCATCGCTGGACGCGTCCTTCACCACGGTGGGAGAATTCGTGGGCACCCTGGAGTACGTGGCCCCAGAGCAGATCTCCGGCCGCCCAGTAGACGGTCGGCGCGATCTGTACAGCCTCGCCTGCGTCGTCTATGAGTCCCTTGCGGGTGAGCCCGTTTTTCAGAGGGACGATGACGTGGCGCTACTGTGGGCGCACCAATACGACTCGCCGCCGGATCTCTCCGGGAGATGTCCGGGGCTCGCGCCGGCCGTCGACAACGTGATGGCGAAGGCGATGGCCAAGGCCCCTGAGGATCGTTACGGTTCATGCCGGGAGTTCGTGGCGGAGTTGATCTCCGCTGCGGGCTGTCGGGCGAGCTGAAAAGATGCCTCGGAGACGCTGGTGGCCGCGCCGATGGCGGCATACGAGCGGTCGATATGCGCCGGACCTCTGGCCCGTGTGGATCGTGGCCGGTCTGGCTGTGGTCGTGGTCTGCGTTGCCGGCGTGGTGGCGTACTGGCTGGTCCGCCGGCTCGCGGAACCCCCGGAGACCCTGGGCGTTCCCGACGGTATCAGGCTCAGCATCGCCATCCTGACGGTCTTAGGCGCGGTGCTCGCCGGTGTGTACGCCTACCGCAAGCAGCGCATCGCCGAAGGGGACGCCCACCGGGCGGACGCGACCCAGTTCGCCGAGCGCTACAGCACCGCGGCCAGCCAGCTCGGCCATGAAGGACCGGCCGTACGCCTCGCCGGCGTATACGCGATGGCCCGGCTGGCCGACGACTGGGTGGAGCAACGCCAGGTCTGCGTGGACGTCCTGTGCGCCTATCTGCGTATGCCCTACGAATGGAACTCGGAGTCCGACCAGTACAAGAAGGGAGAACGGGAGGTACGACAGACGATCATCCAGGTCATCCGCGATCACCTCCAGGAGTCACGGGAGGATTCTTCCTGGTCGACCTGCGCTCTTGATTTCACCCGCGCGACCTTCGACGGAGGAGACTTCTCAGGCTGCCGGTTTCGCGGCAGTGTCTCCTTTGCCGACGCCGAATTCGTCGGTGACCTGATCAGCTTCGACGAAGCCGGGTTCCTCGACGCCGCGGTCACCTTCCATGGCGCGCGATTCGGCGCTCACACGGTCACGTTCAACGACGCGCAATTCCAGGGCGGTACGGTCAGCTTCGACGAGGCGCGGTTCAGCGGCAGCGCGCTTTCCTTCTGCGGCGCGCTGTTCGGTCCCGGCGACATCACGTTTCGCCATGCGAGCCTCAATGGCGGGACGCTCGCCTGGGACGAAGCACGGTTCCATGGCGGCACGGTCGGCTTCGACTACGCACAGTTCGGCCACACCACGGTCACCTTCAACCGGGCGCGGCTCGATGACGGTTCACTCGCCTTCCGCCGCGCACGGTTCACCGGAGGTACACTGAGCTTCGACCACGCACACTTCACCGGCGGTGCCATCGCCCTCGACGACGCGCAAATAACGGGCGGTACGGTGTCCTTCTACGCGGCGCGGTTCGACGGTGGAAACGTCACCTTCGACTACGGGCAGTTCACCGACAGCACGGTCACCTTCCACCACGGGCGATTCAACGGAGGCACCGTCTCACTCGGCCACGCCAGGTTCAACGGCGGCATGCTCTCCTTCGTCCGCGCCCAGGTGAACGGAGGCCGGGTCGCCTTCGCCGACGCACAGTTCAGCGACGCCAACGTCCGATGGGGACGCCTCCGGCCGCCCGAGGGCGGGACGGGCTGAACTCCGGCCGACTCTCACGAGCGAGTCCAGTCGGAACTGGCCCACCCGAGCTGATCAGTCCGCGCGCGGGAAGACGTCGCCCGCGCCGGGGTCGCCCGTGCAAGGGGAACTTGAATCCCGCCGCGTGAGCGCCGCGGGTCACAGCCACTCGTTGATGGCTGCGATGAGGACAGTCGCCTCGTAGCGGACCCCTAGCTTGATGCCCCTATGGATGTCAACTGGCGGGGATTGGTGCTGCAGATCGCCTTCTGGATGTGAGGAGGGCCTGGTAGATCTCGCGGGCGACGTAGCGTTTCAGGCATCGGATGGCTTCGCGTCGTGTCTTGCCCTCGGTGACCCGTCGTTCCACGTAGGAGCGGGTGCGGGTGTCCCAGCGCAGGCGAGCGATGACGATGGTGTAGAGCGCTGAATTGGCCTGGCGGTCGCCACCGCGGTTGAGTCTGCGTCGGTGGGTCTTTCCGGACGATGCCTCCACGGGGCTGGCACCGCACAGAGCGGCAAACGATGCCGCGCTGGCCAGGCGGTCGGGGTTGTCGCCGGCTGCTGTCAGCAAGGCCGCAGCAGTGTCGGGGGCGACGCCGTAGAGGCTCAGGAGCTCGGGTGCGCAAGCACCAATCGCGGTACTGATCCGGGCAGTGAGGTCGTTGATCTCCTCGGTGAGGTGCAGGATCCGCCTGGCCAGCAGCCGGAGCGTCTGGCGCGATGCCGTTTGCGGCCCCATGCCCTGCGCCGGCCTCAGCTGTGAACACCTGCGGATGAGCTTGGGGTTGCTCAGCCCCGCCAGGGACTCCCGAAGCGCCGGGTCTGCCGCCACGAGCACGGCCCTTGAGCTGGTTGATGGCCATGGACCGGGACTTGGCCGCGGAGGTCTTGGCCATCTTGAACAGCCGGATCGTCTCGACTGGGCCGTCGGTCGTCTTGGCGGTGGCCGTGGCTCGGCCGGAAAGCACTGCCCTGGCGGCGGCTGCCGCGTCGACGGCGTCGGACTTGCCGTGCCGTCGGCGGGCGGCTTTGTCGGGCTGGTTCACCTCGGTGACCGTGATGCCTTGATGGTGCAGATAGCGGGTCAGCGCAGCCCCATAGGAGCCGGTGCATTCCACTCCGGCCCGCTGTAACTGTCCGAAAGCATGTGCCCAGGAAAGGAGTTGGGTGCGGATCCTTTCGAGGGACAGCTGAGCTGGGAAGACGCTGATTGACGTGTGGGCGGTGCCGTCATACTCCTACCGTGGCGAGGTGGAGGTGGGGCGCCATGGTGTCTTTGCCGGAGGAGCTTCGGGCGCGGGAGGCCGCGGCTCGGCAGCGAGTCGAGGAACTCCAGGCCGAGGCCGCGGAATTGGCCCTCAGGCTGGAGAGGGCGCGAGAGGACTTGTCGCGGCTGGAGATCACGCGGGAGACCGTCACAGAGGTACTGGCTGAGCTGTCGGCCTCGGGGACTGACGCCGAGTTGGACGTGCCGACGGAGCATATGTCGGGGCACGAAGAGACATCGGCGCCTCACGGTGTGGGGGTGATGGTGGTGCCGCCATGGCGGGAGGGCCTGGTGACGGCGGTGCTGCCGGATGTGTACCGGGACATCGTGGAGGTCATTGCCGATGCGCCGGGCCCGTTGCAGGCCAAGCAGATCGTGCCGCGTATCGGGCTGCCGACGACGACCGGGAAGATCGAGGGGACGCGGGGAAAGCTGAAACGCTTGGTGGAGCGGGGCTGGCTGGACGAGGACGCGCCGGGACGGTTCGGCCTCGCTCGTCGCGGGCCGGGTGCCGACCGGGCCAACTCCCGGTGATCAGGGGGCGCTTCTTCGTAGATTCGAGGGTGCCAACCACATCGGATCCGCTGAAAGAAGAGCCCGGTGGAACAGTACGACGCCTTACCCGAACCTGATCCGTACTCCGCCTCCCGTGATGCCTTCGAACGCCTCGTCTCGACACTGGCCGACGGCCCGGCCGCCCACCTGTCCCATGACGAACTGGAAGTACAGCTCGAACAGTTGGGACGCGATCTGCTGCGGCAGTTGATGTAGGACCACCTGGATCTGCGTGCCAGGAAGGAGGAGGACGCGGTGCGGGACAAGGGAGGACAGCCGGTGATCCTCGGTCCGGAAGGACAGCCGCGGACCTGGCGGGAGAGGGGGCATCGCCGCCTGTTGACCTGTCTGTTCGGTCCGGTGCGCGTGAACCGGATCGCCTATCGCGGACGAGGCGTTGCCAACGTGCACCCGACGGATGCAGAACTGTCGCTGCCCGCCGGCCGGCACTCCCGCGGTCTTGCCCGACTCGCGGCCCTGGAAGCGGTCCGCGGTTCATTCGCCCAGGCCGCCGCCGCGATCGAGCGACGGTGCGGGAAGGTGCTGGGCAAGCGCCGCCTCAAAGAACTGGTCGCCTCCGCCATCGACATCGCCGCCTACTACACGGCGAAGATCCCCACTCCGTGCACCCGCGAGATGCCGCTGATCATCCAGGTCGACGGCAAGGGCGTGGTGATGCGCCGCCCCGAGGCCCTGCGCGAGGCCACCCGCCGGGCCGCGGCCAAGAGCGCGGCAGCCGGGCGGCGCGGGCGTCTGGCCCCGGGCGAGAAGCCCAACCGCAAGCGGATGGCGACGGTGGCCTGCGTCTTCGACGTTGTCCCGGCTTCGCGTCGGCCGCACGACATCGTCCACCCGCCCGGCGGCCGCAGCGCGAGCCGGCCGCCGCGACCGGGCCCGAAAGCGGAGCAGAAGTGGTGCACCGCCTCAGTGATCCGTCCCCCGGAACAGGTCGTCGCTGACGCCTTCGCCCAGGCCGCATCCCGCGACCCGCAGTATCTGCGGGACTGGATCGTGCTCGTCGACGGTGCCCGTCATCAACTCGACCTGATCCCGGACGAAGCCGCCCGCCGCGGCATCCACCTGGACATCCTGCTCGACTTCGTGCACGTCGCCGAGTACACACGGACGGCCGCGCACGCCTTCTATCCGGTCGGCAGCCGCGAGGCCGAGACCTGGGCCGCGGACAAACTCACCGCGATCCTCGCCGGACAAGCCGACCGTGCAGCCCATGAGATGACTGCTCAGGCCGCAGCCGAACGCCTTCCCGCCGCCCGCCGCGACGCCGTCACCACCTGCGCCCGCTACCTCACCGGTCATCTCGACCAGCTTCACTACGACACCGATCTCACGGCCGGCTGGCCGATCGCCACCGGCGCCGTCGAAGGCGCCTGCCGACACCTGATCGCCGACCGCCTCGACATCACCGGCGCCCGCTGGAGCCTCGACGGCGCCGAAGCCGTCCTCCAACTACGCGCACTGATCACCAACGGCGACTTCGAGAACTACTGGAACTTCCACACGGCCCGCGAACATCAACGCCTCTACCCCAGCCCCGACCAGCAGAACTACCGCCTCACCGCTTGATCCCCACCATCACTTCAGAGGATCCGCACCCTTCGTCAATGACCTGTGGGCTGCTGATGGCCGGGGCTCGGCCTGCCAACACCAAGCCCACCGAGTGGGCGATCCGCAGTTCCGACGGCCGCACGCAACTATGTGTCGCGCGACCGCTGCGAGCCAGACGGGCCCAAGGCGGGCATGTCGGGCATCAGCTCGTCTGCGTGTTCGCCCGTGACCAGATAGACCACGCGCTGAGCCACCGCCACCGCATGGTCGGCAAACCGCTCGTAGTAGCGGCCCACCAGCGTGACGTCCACGGCCGTTTCCACACCGTGCTGCCACCGGTCGTCCATCAGGTGCTGGAAGATCATGCAGCTCGTCCATGCGGTCGTCGTCCTTCTCCAACTGGAGTGCCGCATCGACATCCTGGGTGATGACCACTTCCGCAGCCTGCGCCATCAGGCGCTGCGCGAGCTGGCCCATCTCCAGAATCGTGCGGCGCAGGTCGCGCGGCACCGCCCGGTCGGGATAACGCATCTGGGCCAGCTTGGCCACATGCTCGGCCAGGTCACCAGAGCGCTCCAGGTCCGCGCTCATGCGCAGCGAGGTAACCACGACCCGTAGATCCGTGGCAACCGGCTGCTGCCGCGCCAGCACCGTGATCGCTCGATTCTCCAGGTCACGCTGGAGGTCATCAACCTTTTCGTCGGCTGAGATCACACTCTCGGCAAGTTGCAGGTCGGCATCCAGGAGAGCGGTCGTGGCCAGGCCGATGGCCGAGCCGACCGGGTTAGCCATCTCCACGAGGCCATCAGTGATCGAGGCCAGTTCCTCGTGGGGGTCTCCCGCATCGCGCCTTCACCGTCCAGTCGTGTGTGCGCCAGCCTTCGCCCGCTGCCAGACTCGCACATCGCGCGCAGGCAGTGGCCGCCTACCATCAGCGACGCCACCCCGGATCCGACAGGGATCAGGGACGCACACGGGCAGGCGACGGACCCGTGGCTGGCTCAGCCTGGTACACGTCTGCCTGGCACGCTGGGCACAGTTCATGCAGTCCCTCGGCGGTAACCACGGTTCCCCACCCGAGGCACAATTCGCAGTGCAGGGCCCGGACAGGGTTAGCGCGAGGTACAGGCTGGGTGGCGGCGTGGGCTCGGTGGTCCATAAGGGGCACCTCGGTGATTCAACAAGTACAGCATGTGACTATTTGAACCCTTTTCTATAGGTATAAACACGGCGCTTATTCGAAGTTAACTCGATGTTAAGCCTCCTAGATCAACGGAGCGGCATCCTCTACCTCGGCGAGCCGGTCGTGCAGCTCCCCTGCACCGCCCGCCGCGACCTCCTCGACGACCTCGCCCTCACAGGCCCCGGCATCACCGTGCCCACGGCCTGGCCCGCGCTCGCCGCCCAGGCCATGGAACAGAGCGCCGGCGAGGGCTTCGACGGCGTCGTTGCCAAACGCCTTACCAGCCCCTACCTACCCGGACGCCGCACCCGCGACTGGATCAAGATCAAGCACCTCTCGGCAGGGAAGTAGTCCACGGGGTTTGTCCGGCCCATGACCCTGGTGGTGGCTGGGTGAGGTCGCGTCCCGGCCCGGCGGCACGAGGGCCCCGGGGGTGGAGGCCGATAGGGCGCGGCACGGGCGAGAGAGGATTACGACGTGAATGCTCTCAGTGCCTGGCGCCGCGATGACGCCGGCGTGTAGACAGCTGGAAGGGGTCGGCGCCGTACCGTCATCAAGGTCGTGGAGCCTCGCCCCTGCTGAATCCTGGGCCCTTGGCATTCCGTGCTTGGCTGGGATACCAGGAGCCGTTTCCAACCTCACGCTGAAGCGTGGTGAAGGACGAGGACGGCTTTCACGATGTCGGTGATGCGGTTGGTGCTGCAGCGGAGCTTGCGCAGCAGGCGCTCGACCGCCGGGTGCGGCCTCGCGCTTCACCAGCGGAGCACCTTCACCAGTACAGGACCCAGCCGTCGGCATCGCGGATGCCATGTCCCTGCAGGGTGATGCGCCGGTCGCCGGGGTGCCGTTCGGGAATCGCTGCGATGCGGTGCAGGACGGGCGTGAGCTGGACGGCCATCCTGCCGACCTGGTACTCGTGCCGCCGGGCCGGCCTGGTCCTGTCGATCCTGTCGATCGTCCAGCCGAGGCGCTCCATCCGGAGCATCTCCGCCTCGGTGATCTCCCAGACGTCCAGGGCGCCACCCCGGCGCGGCAGGGCGAGGGGCAGGGTGAAGGACATCGCCTGCTCGACCGGCGCGACCGGGAAGGGCCAGCGCAGCGCCCGGTGCTGCAGGTCGAAGTGGTGACTCGGCCTGGGGGCGGTGGCGATGCCCTCTCCCTCGAACACATGGAAGCCGGGCAGCGCCACCCGCTCGTCGTACCGGGCCGGCATCCTCAGCAGTCCGGCGAGCACCTCGGCGACCCGGTCGAGCAGGTCCCCGAAGTGTTCCCGCAGGAGGTGGTTGTGCCGGGCGAGCCGGCCGAAGTACGTCTCCTCCAGTTCCTCGGAGGCCGGCACGTCGAGGTAGGTCGCGAGGCCCAGGGTGGCGCAACCGACGCCCCGGTTCAGCCAGTACGGTCGTAGCGTCTCCAGGCGGTCGCTCAGTTCGGCGCACCGCTGCTCGTCCAGGACGTCGACATCGACCACGTGCGATTCCACCGGCAGCGCATCCATGTCTCTCCTTGGGTCAGTGGGAGCCGTCCGGGAGCGTCGCGAAGGCCTGGGCGGTGCCGAGGGCCTGAACGGCTGCCTCGCGCACGCCCTCGTCCGGGTCGCCGTCGGCGCGTTCGCGCAGGAAGCCGGTGGTGGCGGGCAGCCGCGGCCAGCCGAACGCCAGCACGCGGAGTGCGGTGATGCGGACCCGTGGGGCGGGGTCGTTCAGGGCCACGGAACGGATGGTCTCGTGCGTGTCCGGCTCCGCCTCCCGCAGCCAGGCACACCAGTTCAGGGCGTTGCGCCTGTTGGTGGATGAGGGATCGGCGGTCATCCGGTCCACGATCAGCCGCTGGACGTCCGCGCGTTCGGGCCAGTGGCGGGCCAGGACCTGTAGTGCCACCCAGCGCGGCCCCGACCGCGGATCCGCGACGGCTCGCTCGGCCAGCAGCTTCCGTACGCCCTCGTGCCGGTTCCAGAGCTCCGCCAGCAGCCAGAGCGCCTCTCCACGGGGTTTCGGCTCCGGCTCCGCGATCACCTGCCGCAACAGCAGGTCCTGTACGGCC
Source organism: Streptomyces sp. NPDC001406 (assembly GCF_042895285.1). Lineage (NCBI taxonomy): Bacteria > Bacillati > Actinomycetota > Actinomycetes > Kitasatosporales > Streptomycetaceae > Streptomyces > Streptomyces sp. NPDC001406. The sequence continues at coordinate 9,126 of NZ_JBIAWG010000042.1, read as the reverse complement.
TCGCGATCGGGCGACCGGCGGGCCAGCAGTTGCATGGTCCCCCAGCGGACGTCCGGGTGCGGATCGTCGACTGCTTGCCGCAGGGCGAGTTCCCAGGTCTCCGCGTCGTCCCGCCAGCACCATACGAGGGCTTCCAGCGCCTCCCTCCTGGGTTCCGGCCCGGGGTCCTCGAGGGCGCGGCGGAAGAGCAGGTCGCGGACCCCTTCGTGGCCCTTCCAACGCCAAGCCAGCGCTTCGATCGCACCGCGTCGTGCCGGGGAGTCCGGGTCGAAGACCGCCTGCCGGAGCACCAGTTCACGGACTTCCACGCTGTCCCTCCAGTGGCGTGCCAGGGCCGACAGCGCCTCTGCGCGGGGTTCCGGCGCCGGGTCGGCCACGGCCCGCTCCAGGAGCAGGTGTCGTACACCTTGGTGGTCCGCGCGGCAGGTGGCCAGCAGCCGCAGCGCTTCCTGCCGGGGAGCCGGGTCCGGGTCGGCGACGGCACGGTCGGTGATGAGCTCCCAGGTGTCCGCGCGCTCCGGCCAGTGGCGTCGCAGCAGTTGGAGGGCCAGCCGGCGGGAGGCGGGGGCGGGCTCGGCGGCGGTCCGCCGGACGACCAGCTCATGGGCGTCCTCGCGGTCCGGCCAGCGCTCCGCGACGGACTCCAGTGCTTCTCTGCGCGGCTCGGGGTCCGGGTCGGACACGGCGCACTCGAACAGCAGCGGGCGCACGTCCGCGTCGTCCTGCCAGTAGCGGGCGATGTTCTCCAGCGCTCCGCGGCGGGACTCGGCGTCGGGCGCATCGAGCGCGCCCCGCACCAGGTCCCAGGCGCCGGGCAGTTCGTCGGGCCATCGTTGGAGCAGCAGGCGGAGGATCTCCGTGCGGGTCTCGGGGTAGGGGGTGTGCTCCGCCAGGAGGAGCAGGGCCGCCGGGTCGGAGTGCGCCCCGAAGACGATCCCCGAGGCGATCTGGTGCTCCGCCTGGAACTGGCCGCGCAGCAGGAACCACCGCAGGTAGCGCTCGCGCCCGTGCCACTCGGGACCGAGGACCGACAGGGCGGGAAGGATGCTCTCCAGCGCGTTCAGTGCCGTCCAGTCCAGCTGGCGCTCCATCAAGTCGATCAAGGCGCTCACCACGGCGTCGCTCTGGGGCTCGATGAGGTCGATCCGCTCGACTTCCGCCAGGGCCCGTACGGCGAGGGCGAGCATGTCGTGACGGCCCACCACCACGTCGTGCGCGTGCAGCCGCAGCAGTGCGTCGACCACCCGTCCGGCGTCGCGCTCCCCCAGCATCCCGACGAGGAGCAGCAGTACCTCGTGCCAGGCGGGGTCCTTCGCGCGGGCCTCGAACACCTCCTGGATCAGTTCCTCCTCCGACCACTCACGGTCCCGCTGGTAACGGCGGGCGATGTCGTCGGCCGCCAGGTACTCCAGGAAGGCGCGGTGGACGAAGCCGTACACCTCGTCGCCGAAGCGGCTGAGGATGAAGTTCCGCTCCCGGAACTGCCGGATCATCCCTCTGGCCGCGGTGACCGCTGTCTGCTTCGCCAGGCGGTACCGCTCCTCCAGGTAGCCGGTGAAGACCGCCTCCAGGTCCTCGCCGTGGATGTGGTTGCCGGCGATTCCGCCGTCGCCCTCCTGCATCCGCCGGGCCAGCAGGCGCAGCAGGGCCCGGCGGTCCGCGTCGTTGATGTACGGCATGTCGGCCTGCCCCGGGGGCGGCAGGTGTTTCGCCTCCTGGTCCCAGCGGGCGACCAGGATGTCCACAGCGTGCCCGTACACGCCCTGCCGGTCGCGGGGCAGCGCCCGCCGCCGGCCAATGATCGACAGAATGGTGAGCAGCAGGGGGTTGCCCGCGAGATCCCGTACGGGCTGGGAGAACCGCACCGCGTCGGTGATCCGCTTCTGCAGCCGGGCCGCCGACTCCGGGTCCCCGGGGCAGACGACGCGGTACCAGTGGCGTGTGAACAGCCTGATCTGACTCGGTGTCAGATCCTGGATCATGTAGTGCCGGAAGCCCGCCGAGTCCAGGGTCGCACGCTGGTAGCCGATGGTCCGGGAGGTCGCCACGACGCGTACGCCCGGGTACCGGTCGGCGAAGGCGGCGATCCGCCGTCCCGTTTCGGCCCGTACCTCCGGCTCGAACAGCTCGTCCAGACCGTCAAAGATCACGAGCATCCGGCCGGCGGGCAGCAGAGTCTCCAGGACACCCCGCGGAACCGACATCCGCTCCAGGGTGCTGAGGTGGTGCAGGTAGTCCTCGAAGGACCGGTCGCGCCACCGCTCGTCGGCGTACCTGCGCAGTTCCACCACCACCGGCACCCGGCCGGCCAGCCCGGCCAGGTGCTCCGGCACGGGCCCGCAGGTGAGCGCGAGGGTCAGGTAGCGGGCGAGGGTGGACTTCCCGGCCCCGGGATCGCCCAGCAGCACCACGCGCGGCTGCTGCGGATCGGTGAGCACCTCCAGCGACTCCACCGGCGGCCGGTCCCGGTAGGCCAGGCGCATCCGCTCCACCGACTCCGCGTCGAGGCCCGGCGGGAACTCGCCCGGCGGGGGTTCCCCGGCACGGCCGCCCTCCAGCCGCTGCCGCAGTTCCCGGGGCAGTTCCACCGGCGGCGGGTCGGCACGCAGCAGCGGCGGGACGAAGACGGCCTGGAGCTCCACCGCCGGGTGTTCCCCCTCCTCGGAGGGGATCAGCACGTCCAGGTCCAGCCGTCCCAGGGACGCACGGACCCGCTTGGCGTACCGGCCCAGTTCCTCTTGGATCCGGTCCTCGCCGGGCGGCGGCTCGGGGAGGGGCCCGTAGTTGTTGGTGACGCTGCTGCCCTCGCCGATGGCGCTGGCGATGGCGTTCGCCCCGATCGCGACGGCACCGGTACCGTCGGCCGTCACCTGCGCAGGCGCCCCGGCGGCCGGAACGGGTGGCGTGATCAGGCCCGTCGGCGCCTCGCCAGCCTGCGGGGCCGGGCTGCGCCGGCGGCGCCGTAACCAGGTGAACGGGGTCACCGGCCGTCGACCTGGCTGCCCTCGCCGAGGGCGCTGCCGGTGACGTCACCACCCCCCGCGAACGCCCCGCTGCCCTCGGCCACGACAGGGCCTACGACGGCTGCCCCGGCCGCCGGTGCGACGGCCCGGCCCGTGACGTTGCTGTTCCGCCCGATCGCGCTGCCGGTGACGTTCCCGCCGATGCTGATGGCACCGTCTCCTTCGGCCCGGACCGTCGCCGGGTCCGCACGCCGGAGGGCTAGCACGGAGAGCACCAGCCCGACCAGCCCGGTCGCCGCCCCGGCCACACTCGCCAGGCGGTCGGCGGTGTCGAGGTCGACGAGCACCGCGACCAGTACGAGACCCGGCACGCACAGGGCGCAGAGCACCGCCACCACTGCCACCGCGACTCTGGCCGCTCCTGACGCTGCCGCCATGGTCCGGCCCCCTCTCCCCCGGGGAGGCTCCCGCGCCCGCCCCCGGTCCAGGATCGCGGCGGTGCCCGCGATGTGTCGAGGGAACGGCACATACTGACTTCGGCTCATTAGGGTGATCTTTCTCGAAGTATGTGATGGGGCTGGGTCGTTTTCTGTATCCCCTGGTGTGTGAGGTATGCAGATGGGGGTGGACTGAGCCCCCGCGGGGCGTCGGCGCCGGGAGACGGTACGGATGCAGGCGGCCGAGCTGTTCGATCAGGAGATCAAGCCGCCGGAAGTCGCACGGTGCCTGCGGGTGAGCCGGAAATCGGTCTACCAGTGGCATCAGCTGTGGCGGGACGGCGGGGCCGAGGCTCTGGCCTCGCGTGGCCCGAGTGGATCTCGGTGTCGGCTGTCCCCGCGCTGTCTGGAGAAGCTGGCCGTGTACCTCGATGAGGGGCCGGCCGCACATGGCTGGGTGGAGGACCAGGTGTGGACGGCCGCCCGGGTGGCACCGGCCCGACACCCTCGACGGCTTCATAGCCGGGACCCGCTTGCCCCTCGACGAGCCAGCGTCACCTTGACGAGCCGAAATCAGTAATTACGCTCAACTACCGCTCATTGCACCCATTGTGACGACCCGTCGCCGGATGTAATCTCCCAGCGGGGTCCGGGCTCGCCACCGGGGGGGGACGATGAAGGTCGGCCTGGTTCTGCCGCTCGCCGAGTATCCGTGGCGGCAGCCATCCTACGGGGAGATCAGGGCGCTCGCCCTCCAGGCCGAGGACTCCGGCTTCGACTCGGTGTGGGTCTTCGATCACCTGCTCTTCCGCGAGGCCGACGGTCCGAGCGAGGGCATCTGGGAGGCCTGGACGGTGCTGTCGGCCCTGGCCGAGGCGACCGATCGGGTCCAGCTCGGCACCCTCGTGCTGTGCACGGCCTTCCGCAACCCGGCGGTGCTGGCCAAGATGGCCGTGACGCTCGACGAGGTCAGCCGCGGGCGGCTGGTCCTCGGCCTCGGCTGTGGCTGGCACGCCCCCGAGTTCGAGGCGTTCGGCATCCCCTTCGACCACCGTGTGGACCGCTTCGAGGAAGCGCTGCAGATCATCGTCGCGCTGATGCGGACGAGCCGCGCCGACTTCTCCGGCCGCCATCACCGACTGCGCGACGGGGAGTTGCGCCCCCGCGGTCCGCGCTCCGGTGGCCCGCCCGTCCTGGTGGGGGCGCACGGTCCCCGGATGACCGCGCTGACGGCTCGGTACGCCGACTTGTGGAACGCCTGCTGGTTCGGCTCCCCGTCGGGTGCCGAGGCGACCCTGGCCCGGGTCAGGGAGACCTGCCTGAAGGAGGGACGCGATCCGGCGACGCTGGGCCTCACGCTAGGCGTCAACGTCCGGGTGGAGGACGGCGCGGAGGGCGTCGTGCAGGGCGGCGCGGAGGGCGGCGTTGAGTGCGGGACGTCGCCCAGTTCTGACGGGGCGCCGCCACCGGAGGCCAGCATCCTCACCGGCTCACCCCAGGCCGTCGCGCGCGGCCTGCTGACGTACGCGTCCCTCGGCGTGGACCACCTGATCCTCAACCTCAATCCGCACCACCGGGACGCCCAGCGGCACCTGGCCGTGGCGCTGCGCCTGTACCGCGCGGCCTGCCTCCGACAACAGCAGCGGTGAACACATGACATGGACCGTCGACGAGTCACGGGTACGGCCGTTCCTCACGGCCGCCGAGCGGCACGATGTCCCGGCACTGCTGTGGAACACCCCGCAGCCGGGCCGAGCCTTCTCCGAGCAGGAGGACACCGGCGTACCCGGTGAGCACCGCCCGCCGGAGGCCAAACGCTTCAAGGACTTCAAGGACGGCAAGGACCGAAAGGACGGGAAGGACGGAAAGGAGGCGAAGGAGATGAAGGAGGTGAAGGACGTCAAGGACACGAAGGACGGGAAGGACAGGAAGGACACGAAAGACACGAAGGACTCGAAGGACCACAAGGACTCGAAGGATTTCAAGGACGGCAAGGACAGCTTCGACGGCGCCATGGCCCCGCCCGGTCCCGCCGCCGTCGTACGACAGCCGCACGAGCCGCCGACCGGAGAGACCGGAGACGACGGGACGGCGCAACGCTTCGCCGCACCGGCCGGGTCGGTGGCCGACGGCCCGGAGGAGGCCGCGGCGGCGCTGCGGGGTTCGCGCATCAACCGCCTGCTGAGGAGGCGCGGTGTCGTCATCTGAGGTGTCCGGCGGCGATCCCTCCGGACTGGTCGTCGTCGCCGATCCTGCGGACCCGGTGGCCGTGGAGGTACGGGACTTCGTGCGGGACAGCGGCCGCGAGGCCACGATCCTCGACGTGTTCGACGCCGCTCAGCTGTTCACCGTCATCGTCCACGGCCCCACCGCGGTGGTCGAGCCGGCGCTGCCGATGTTCCTCCGGCTGCCCGCCCCGCCGCTGCAACGGATCAGCTTCGACGCGGAGTTCCAGCTCAACGAGTGCCTGGCCCACTTGTGGGCCGTCGCCGCCCTGACGCCCGCGCCGGTGATCAACCGCCCGGAGCCCGGCGGCCTGGGCACCCGTGTGTCCGCGTCCGCGGCACTCACCGAACTGCGGGCAGGTCTGTTCGCCGGCTCGCCGGAGGTCTTCTCCTCCCGGCCCTGCGGTCCACCCGGCGCACCGGCCGACGGCCAGGGGAGCGAGTGGTGGGTCCAGGATCTCGACTCCTGGACCACGCGCCCCTGGTCCGAACTCCCGGACGCCTCCGTCCCCGCGGCGGACGGCTCCGGCCCCTACCGGGCGCGCTGGTCGGACCCCGAACCCCTCTTCGAGAGTGTCGTGGTCCTCGGTGACCAGGCCTGGCGCAGCAGTCCCGTCGATCTGGACGAGCTCGGCCTGGAGCAGCGCAGCACGGAGTTCGCCGCCCGGCTCGGACTCCAGCTCGCGGCCGTGGTATGGCGGTTGTCGCCCGACCTCGCCCAGGCCCGGCCGGTCGTGGTGGAGCCGTTCCCCGACGTGGAGCAGCTGCGCATGGTGTGGCTCGGGCTCGGACCCCAACTCGTGAAGGTGCTGTTCCCATGATCTACGCGGTCGGCCTCGCCTCCGAGAGCACCTTCGCGCACTTCGTCTCCTCGGCCGAGGCCCGGGGCGTACCGGTCCGGGCCGTCGACCTGCGGCAGGCCGTCGAGGAAGGTGACTGGCGCCTGGTCGTGGGCAGGGACCGCTCGGCGCGGCTCGGCGGCCATGACCTCGACCCGCAGGCGTCCTACTACTGCCGGGTCGCCGATCTGGCGGCCCTCCAGCAGGACCGTGCGTCGGCACAGCGCTGGCGCTGGCTGACCACGGCGCTCGCGGCCTGGCTGGACCAGATCCCCGGGCTGGTAGTCAACCGGCCCTCGATCCGCTCCGACAACGGGTCCAAGCCGCTCCACGAATGGTCGTTGTCCCGGGCCGGGTTCCGCGTGCCCGCGAGCATTACCAGCTCGTCGCCGCAGCGTCTTCGGGCCTTCGCCCGGTCCGGTCCGGCGCTCGTCAAGGCGGTCTCCGGCGTGCGGGCCACCAGCAGGCTCGTGACCGCGGCCGACCTGGCGGGGTTCGACCCCGGGCAGGGCCCGGTGCACCTCCAGCGGTACGTCAGGGGCTGGGACGTCCGCGCCCATGTCGTCGGCGACCGGGTGCACGCCGAGGAGATCATCTCCGGCGCGGTGGACTACCGGACCGACCGGGACGCGGAGTTCACCCTCTGCGAACTGCCCGGACCGCTCGCCGAGCAGCTGGTCCGCCACACCGCCGAGCTGGGCATGGCGTTCGCGGGCTGGGACTTCAAGGTGGGGGCCGACGGCACCTATTGGTGTCTGGAGGTCAACCCGATGCCCGCGTACGACTGGTACGACCGGCGGCTCGGCGGAGCCATCAGCGCCTCGCTCCTCGGGCTGCTGCAGGGGGCGTGCCCGTGATCGACTCGCTGCCCGTGCTCACCGCGGCGCGCAGCGCCGCACTGCGCGACGCCGTGCACGGCCTGCGCCGGCACTGGACTCCCCGCGGCCCGGAACCGGCCGCCTTCTTCACCCTGGGCGCGCCCAGCTACCTCGATCTCGCGCCGGACCCGGAGTCCGGTGTCTACCAGAAGCGGGCCGACGCCTCACGGCCCCTGCTCGAGGACTCCTTCGGCTGGCTGTACGCGCACCTCGCCGATGTGCTCGCCGGGCATCTCGGCGCCCCGGTCCACTACCCCGAGCACCTCGCGCTGCCCGGCTTCCATGTCTGGCTGTCCGCGTCGGTGTTCACCAGGCCGACCGCGCCCCTGCACTTCGACCTGCAGTACCGGGCCTTCAGCTGGACCCCCGGGACGGACCTGAAGCGGCAGATCTCCTTCACCCTGGCGGTCCGGCTGCCCGCGGCGGGCGGCGGCCTGAACCTCTGGGAGGTGAGCCACGAGGAGTTCCGGCATGCGCTGGAGAAGGGCTGGATCGAGTCCGTGGCCGACCTCAAGCGCTTCCACACCCTGCGGTACGTCCCCTACACGGTCGGCCGGATGGTGATCCACTCCGGCCACACCCTCCACCAGGTCGCCCCCAGCACCCGCGTGCAGCCGGACGACGAGCGGCTCACCCTCCAGGGGCACGGGGTGTGGTGCGACGGGCGGTGGCTGCTGTACTGGTGAGCGCGGGCGCCCCGCGCAGCACGTCGGCGCTCCCGTCTGGAGCCTGGAGCCGGCCGCCCCGCACCCCACCAGGGAGACATCCCGCTACTTCGGATTGTTCGCGTGGGTGAGCGTCTCCCAGGCGACGAAGTAACCGTCGGTGCCAGACGGACGGCGGCTCTCGGTGTAGCGCCGTGTGGTGTCCATGGTGAGGCCGAGGCGGGTGTGCAGGGCGTTGTAGCCCACCTCGGTGACGGCGCCCAGGCCGGTCTTCGGCTTGCCGCCGCACAGCCACGCCGGAGGGGTTGCGCCGAGCGATGCGGTTGAGGCTGGAGAACAACGCGGACGGGTGGAACCGCCCGAAGTAGTTGATCCAGCCCCGCACGACCGGGTTGATCTCCCGGGCGAGCTCCTCCAGGGTCGTCTCACTGCGCACGTGCAGCCGCCAGAGGCGGATCTGCTTGGCGGCCTCGCCGCTGACAGCCGGGCTGAAGCCGAAGAAGAAATCTCCGCGCCTCGTCCGGAGCTTCCGCACGCGAAACCCGTACCCCACGAACGTGAACGAGGTGTGCTCGGCCGAGCCACGCCTGTTCCTGTCCCGGCAATACACGATGCGGGTCTTCTGGGGATGCAGCTCCAGTCCCCCGCACTCGGCCAGCCGACCGGCGATGGCCTCACGCATCCGATGCGCCTGGACCTCGTTGCGGCAGTGGACCACCACGTCATCGCAATAACGCTCGAACCGGACGCCGGGGTGTTCCCGGGCCATCCAGGCATCGAACGCGTAGTGCATGAACAGGTTGGACAACACGGGTGAGGCCACGCCCCCAACGCAATGGGTAACTCGGGCATGAGTCACCCTCCGTAGCGTCTCGATCTTGATGCTGGTCGTCGGTGGCGTGCTCACGGACGGAGATGCGGTGCCGGTGTCATTTGGGGGGTGGGTAGTTGGTGTGGTGGTTGGTGTGTGAGCTGGGGTGTTGATGGTTCGTTGAGAGGGGTGTGTGGTCGGGTCGGGGTGGGGCTGAGGCGCCCCGAAGTTCTCGGACAGCGGTCCCCATAGGATCGAAGTCCAGAACGGCGGAGAGAGCACGTGGCACAGAAGCGTAGGAAGTTCAG
>NZ_JBIAWG010000041.1:0-23446 GCF_042895285.1 Streptomyces sp. NPDC001406 | reverse complement strand
CTGAACTTCCTACGCTTCTGTGCCACGTGCTCTCTCCGCCGTTCTGGACTTCGATCCTATGGGGACCGCTGTCCGAGAACTTCGGGGCGCCTCAGGGTTGTAGCCGGCCTCACGGGCTCGCTGCTTGTCGTAGTAGCAGCGGTCGCCGGGCGAAGCTCGAAGAGCAGAGAACGCCTGGGTCTGCAACGCGTCGGCGAGCCGGTTGATGCGGACGCAGCGGGCCTGGACGGTGTGGCTCTTGCCGGAGGCCGGGTGATCGGGCTGGTGCCGGCATAGTTCTTGCGGGCCTTGGCGCTGGCGTAACGGGCGGGTCGTCTCCGAACTCGGCGAGCACCCGGGCACCGGTGATCTCCGCGATGCCGGGCATCGAGAGGTAGTTGTCAGTGTCCGGGTGCGCGAGAAAATGCGCCTTCACCTGCGCTTCCATTTCGACTATCTGCTCGTTCAACGCGATCAGCAGCCGTGCATGGGCCGGTGTGGGGATCACGTCTCATCGGAGCCGATTGCCGCGTTCAGTGCGCGCGGGGCGGCATCGTATTGGTGACGGTCGAACTGGAAATGCACTGAACTACGTCACTGGCATGGCGGTTGGTAGGGACGGTCCGGCAGGTACTTCTTCCAGTCCTGCTCGGAGATGGGGTCGCCGACCGCGTTGCAGAGGTCGGCGATGACGTGCTGCGGATCGGCATCCCACAGGTCGATGCCCGCGGAGGCGCGGACAACGGCGAGGGTCTTGCCGTCGGGAGTGAATGCCAGGGAGTAGAAGCCCGATGCGGCCGGCATGTAGAACTGCCGGGTGGGTGAATCCGGATCGCTCACGTCCCAGACCTCGGGGCGGCGGTCGTAGTCCCCGCTGGGCGCGATCAGCGCGAGGCGGGTCCCGTCGGGGCTGAAGGCCAACGGGCCGTCGAGCTTGCCGGTGGACACCTTGACGGGGGGACCGACGAGGCGGTCACGGCGGACGTCCCACAGCCGGAGCGTTCCGGTGTCGTCGTAGAGCGCGAAGAGCTTCCCGTCCGGCCGGAACGCGAAATGAGCGTAGTCGGTGCCGGTGGGCAGGCGCACCGTCCACGACGCGGACGGGTGCGCGGGATCGGTGACGTCCCAACTGCGCACCAGTGGGCCCGCGGTCGGACGGACCGCCTTCGTGTCGCCTTCGGCGGCCTCGTTCATGACCAGCGATCTGCCGTCCGGGGAGAAGCCGAGTCCGTACCCGGTCGTCTCGATCGTGGAGAGGTGCCGAGGATGCCGGGGGTCGGCGATGTCGTAGAGCCGGACGACCTGGGGCTTGGGGTTGCTGGCCACGAGGCCGTTGTAGTCGGAGACGGCAAGGAGGGGCTTGGTCGGGCTGAAGGCCAGTGCCCCCACACCGTTGTTCACCTCGATCATGCCCAGCTTCTGCTTCGGGCTGGCGGTGCTGCGCAGAAAGAGATTGGCGTACGTCTCCTTGCCCTGCTTGTAGACCTCGGCGTCGGCGAGGAGCTTGCCGTCCGGGCTGAGGGCGATGTCCTGTCCCGTGAACATGTCGGGGGCGACCGTCGTGGCCAACGGGTTGGATCGCAGATGCCGGAGACTGAGATCCCGCAGCCAGTTCGCGCCCACGCCCTGGTAGGCGAGGAGCAGCTTTTTCCCGGACATCGCGAGGGACAGCTGGCCTCCGGTGCCGGGCGCCGGCGGTATGAAGCCCACCGCCCCCGGCTGGGCACCGTTGGAGAGGTCCCAGACCTGGACACCGCGGTCGGTGGCCTTGAGCAGCTGTTCGGCGTTGCCGGGGACGAACAGGGCCACCCCGCCGTCCGAGCCGAAGTCGGTGTTCTCCGCACCTGGCAGGACCGCGTCGGTTCCGTAGGTGTAGATCCAGATCTTCCAGCTGCCGCCGCAGCTCGCGACGATCCGTTTGCTCTTCGAGGCGAACGCCATCGATGTCACACTGTCGGAGCATCTGCTGGAGCCGCTCGACACACCTTTGTCCGCCGCCACGACCTGCCGGGGAGCCCGCGGGTCGTCGAGCGTCCACAGAGCCAGGTCGTCACTGGACGCGAGGGTGTCCTTCTTCTTCGGTTCCTCGGCCGGTGCCGCCAGCAGTCCGCCCGCACTGTCGAAGGCGATCCGGTGCAGGGGTCGTATGGGTCCGAAGGAGTGGGACGTGTACGGCGCCGCGCGCAGCGTGGCAACGGGTGTGGTGCCGGTCGCCTTCCACAGCCGTACCCGTCCGTCGACGCTCGCGCTCGCGAGCAGCCCGCGCTTGGGGGAGACGGCCAGGGAGTCGACCTGCTTGCTGTGGCCCCGGAGCGCGGACAGGGCGTGCGGTGCCGTCGGATCGCCGGTGTCCCAGCGGAGGATCTCGCCCGCTGACGTACCGGCGAAGAGGGTGTTCCCGTCCGTGCCGAAGACCAGCGCGGTGACCGTGTCCGACGTCGTGGGCGCGGCCAGCTTCCGTGGGCGGTCGGGGTGGGAGATGTCCCACAGCCGTACGGTGGCCGAGGTGGAGCCTTCGTTGTCGTAGGTGGCCGCGGCGAGCACGGTACCGTCGGCGGCCACCGCGATCGGGCCGGACAGGATGCCGCCGATCCTTCCGTCACCGTTCCGGGTGCGCAGCACGATCGAGTCGCCGGTGGAGATGGCGAGCACCCGGCCGTTCGCGCTGTAGGACAGGTCGTAGGCCGGATCGTCGCCGTTGATCACGCCGGGGGTGCGCTGGCTGTTGAGGAGGGCACTGCGGCCGGCCTTGCGGTCGATCCGGTACGAGAGCAGGCTGAGTTGCTTCGCCAGGCCGGGGTGGAGCTCGCGCTGGCCCTCGGCCTCGGCGGCCAGATACCGGGCGAGGTCGCGCTGTTGGGCCTGGTCGGCCCGCCGCCAGTAGATCCCGGCGCCGACCAGACCGGTCGTCGCCAGCAGGGCCAGGACGACGAAGAAGGTGAACGCGGCACGGCGTCGGCGGCCGTCGCGCGTGTGCTGGCGCCAGGAGCTCTCCATGAATTCGGCGGACACCGAGCCGAGTGGTGGGGCGCCCGGGGCGACGGTGCGCTCCCGCATCGCGGCGAGCCGGTTCCCTCGGTACAGCAGGGAGGGGTCCCGTTCGGAGCGCTCCCAGGACGCCGCGTCGGAGGCGAGCTGCTGGCGGGCGCGCAGCACGTCACGGTCCTCGTCGATCCACTGCTCCAGCTGGGGCCAGGCGCGCAGCAGCGCCTCATGGCTGATGCGGACGGTGTCGAGGTCGAGCGTGAGCAGCCGGGCGTCGGCGAACCGTTCGATCGCGTCCCGGGCGACCGTCTCGTCGGGCACCCCGTGCAGGAGTACGGGCCATTCGACGGGCTGCGCGGTGTCGGCGGCGTCCTCGCTCACCCGGGCCAGCCGGGGCAGCATGAGACGCACGGCCTCCTGGCCGGCCGCGTTGAGCCGGCCGTAGACGTTCTCCGCGGTGGTCGCGACGGCCTTCGTGATACCGCCGGTGGCGAGGTAGCCGGAGACGGTGAGCCGCAGGCCCTCGCGCTCCTTCCACGTCTCCTGCAGCACGTGGGACAGGAGGGGCAGCGCCTCTGCGGGGGACCGTCCGCCGGTCGCCCTGCCCAGCTCCTTCAGGATAAGGGGGGCGAGCTCGTCCTCGAATTCCAACTGCGCGGTGGCCGCCGGTTCCTCGATCGAGGCGCGGAGTTCGCCGGCGTCCATCGGATCGACCAGCAGCTGACTCTCGCTCAGGACGGTTCGCAGTTCGGGGTGTGCGACCGCCTGAGCGTAGAAGTCCGCCCGCAGCGCGAAGACCACCAGGGCCCGCGGCTCGTGGCCTTCTCCGGGCCGGGCCAGTGCGGTCACCGCCCTCAGGAACGCCGTCTGTTCCTCCGGGTCCGTACAGAGGGTGAACAACTCCTCCAGCTGATCGACGACCATGACCAGCCGTTGCCCCGGGTGGTCCAGCAGCGGGTCCACAAGTTCGGCCGCGTGGCCGTTCGTCAGCAGCGACTCTGCGGCGTCGGACGACTCGGGCGCGAGGGCGTCGGCCAGATTCCGGAGCGGGTTCTTGCCGGGGGTCAGACGCCGGCTGCGCCAGCCGGTCGACCCGGGCAGGCCGGGTAGTCCATGGGTGCGCAGTCCGGCCAGCAGACCGGCATTGAGCAGGGAGGTCTTTCCGGAGCCGGACGCCCCGACGAGAATCAGGGGGCCGGGTCCGCCGTAGGCCGCCGCCGTCGCCTTCACAAGGCGCTCGGTCATCGTTGTCCGCCCGGCGAAGAAATCGGCCCGGTCCACCGTGAAGGGGCCGAGCCCCGGGTAGGGGCAGACGCTGTCAGCGGGCGGCTGCCGTTCCGGTGTGGAGGCGCGGGACCGAAAAGCCGGGTTCGGCGCGATGACGAGGCTGCCGGAGAGATCTCCGCTCACCCGCCGGGGTACGGGTTGCTGTCTGTCCCGCAGCTTCCGATCCAAGGCGTAGTAGGCCGCGTCCAGGGTCAGCGACTGCTGCCCCTCGGCGTCGCCACGCTCCAACAGCTCCAGGAACGCTCCGGTGAACGTGGTGTGTTCGGCGTCCTCCGGAGCGCGGGCCAGTAGCTCCGCCGACCCGAGGAGATACATCCCGTTCCCGGGTGCCGCGTTGAAAGCGGTGACCAATGAGGTGCCGCCGAGCGACGCGCGCCCAGAGAAACAGCAGTCGAGCACGACGACTTTGGACGCCGCCCGGCTCGCCAGCACCGCCTCCCGCAAGGCGGCAAAGGAGTACGCCTGGTGCTCGGCCATGCCGGGAGTGAGCTCCGCGGTGTTGCCGGCGGCCAGATACAGATCCCCGCCCGCGGTAAGCAGACCGTGCCCGATGAAGTAGACGAGCAGAACGGTGTCGGCCCGCTTCGTCACCCTGGCCACGGCGAGGGCCATGCTCTGGGCGTCAGCCGGGTCGAGCACCGCCGTCACATGCTCCGGGCGCACCCCGCAACGCTCGATCAGAGCCGTCCGCAGATCTCTGAAGCTGTCGGCGACCGAGGGTACCGAGGGCAGTCCGCCGTCCTGGTGCGTCGCGGTGGCGATCAGCAGAACCTGTACGCCCGCGCCATCCAGATCGGTCATCGGTCCTCGCGGCGCTCGGGCGGGACGATCTCCAAGGTCGCGTCTCCTTGCTGGTCCTGCGCGCCGAGCAGGACCGCGACGTCGGCCACTTGCTGCCGTAGGGCTGCCGCGTCGAGATCGGCCACGTTCCTGGCGGAGAGTTCCACCGAACGGCGGTCCGGGAGCGTCACCTTGATGTGTATCTCACTGCGCCGGGTACGCAGCCAGGCGATGACGGTCGTGGCCAGCGCGGTCGCCGCGGCGCCGGGGCCGAGGGCCACCGTCAGCGCCTCGAGCAAAGGTCCGAGCGTGCCCTTCTCGGGTGGGCTCTCCTTGTAGCCGACTCGGCCTCTCAACTCGTCAACATCTGTCAACCAGGCGTGTAGTGAACGAAGTTGGTCAGCCGCCTTCGGGCCGTCGGTGTTCAGCGTCACTTCTCACAAGCCCCCGTCGCCGCCGTGTGTAACCCGCTGCCTTCACGGCTGCAATGAGATTAGCGGCTGCTGCTGGGCCTGACTAGGGCCCCTGTTCTCCACGGGACAAAGGTGACTCAACCCCGCGGCGGTGCGGTCGTTCGAGGATCCGGTGAGGCAGGGCATGGACAGGGGAGCCGCGTCCGGCGGCCTCGTCGGTGTCCGCAGCAGACCGAAGCGTCACCGAGGTCGCCTGCACGCGCGGCTGCACCACCGTGGCCCCTGGCAGCCGCTCCCCGCGCGAGGTGCGTAGCGCGGGTCGGCCGCCCCGGTGAACGGGGCGGCTGCACTTGGAGGGAGCGAGGAGCCGTCGGTGGCGTCGCCGTAGCCACTCGAACGGCATTAGCACGAGCAGACTCGTCGACATCCAACCTAGTCGGCCCAGGTCAGCGGGCCGCACACGACTAACTTCGCTGTCGAAGGACACCAGAAAGAGGCTCTCACCGGGCGACGTTGGTTTGAGCCCGGCTCGGCGATGCGGGCGGAGCCCCTGCAGGAGGCGGACACTTGGACCGCCGAGCCTTGTAACGGCTGCGGTCGGTACCGCGACTCGGTGCCGTGGGCCATTATGCGAAGACCCCGATCTGGCAGTTGTCGATCTTCCCGGAGGTGCCGGTGTACTGCCGGGACACCCCGGCCGATGTGGTGCCCTTCTTGATGAACCCGGTGTCATCGATGATCAGTACTCCGCCCGGGCCGAGCCGCTGGCCGACGTACTCCCGCAGGTCATCTCGAACGGCGTCGGCGTCCCAGCGGGCACCGTTCAGCAGATGTTGCAGCCCCGCGGGGTCACGATGTCCTGCGTACTGGGCTAGTTGCCGGCCGTTCTTCCGGCCCACCGGTGCCAGCAGCCCGCGGACACAGTCCCGCATCCGCCACCGCAGGTCCGCCCGCCCGAACCGGCCCGCCACCTGTGCGAAGACGGACTCCAACTCCGCAGCCCAGCCCTCAACTTCAGCAATCCCCTCCACGACCGGACAACGAGAACAACGAGGTCAGGACACGATTTCTGACTGGAGTACTAAGCCTTGATTGGTGCGGCCGACCTGGCGGCCTGCTCGATCTTCGCGCAGTAGGCTGCACGGGCTTCCTCGTCGATCTGCTTCTCGTGTTCGGCGCGCAACCCGGTCCGGCCGTCGAGGCCCTCGCGCAGGATATCGGCGTGCCCGGCATGCCGGATGGACTCGCCGAGGACATGGACCATGATGGCGAACAGGTTCGTGGCGGCATAAGGCTCCGGCCACCACGGCACGTGGCCGGGGGCGTCGAGGGGAAGCTCGTTGATCGTCGCGTCCGAGTGTTCCCACGTGTGCCGGTAGAACCCGATGATCTGATCGCGGGTCTCGTCCTCGGTCGCCCACAGATCGCTGCCGTTGGAGTCCTGCCACCGGGGCAGCGGTTCCGGGGAAGGGCGGTCGAAGACCTCGCCGAAGTACCTGGCCTCGACGGTGGCCACGTGTTTGACCAGGCCGAGGAGGTTGGTCCCGGTCGCTGTCAAAGGCCGGCGGGCGTCGTATTCGGACAAGCCGTCGAGTTTCCAGAGCAGCGCCTTGCGGTCCCGCCGCAGTCTCCCGTGCAGGTTGTCTTTCGCGAATTCATCGATCATGCGGCATGAGCCTGCCATGGGCTGCTCGTGGTCTCAAGATCCCGTACGTGGTCCGCAACGACTGGCAGAGCCGAGGCCTGGCCATCGCCGCCGCCCTGACCTGCTACAAGAAGCTCGCGAAACTTGCCACGTGAGACAACCTCTGAGTCTCTAGTCCGGCCAGCGCCACAACCTTGTGCCCAAGCCAGGTACCTACCACAGGGCCGAGGAATAGGCCGCTCAGGAGGCCGAGCACTGGGTCGACTCGCGCTGACAGCACGAGGACAAGGCCGAACGCGACCGCCCGCATCAGACCACGGGCAAACCCTGTCCCGGACCAGTGGAAGGCGACTGCCGGTAGCCGCCTGGGCTTGCCGCCAGTGCGCCAGCCCAGGAATCCGGCCGCAAGGCCGACTCCTGCGCCAACGCCCAGGCCGATGCTCAGGATGCTGATTCCGGCGGTGAACCCGGTGGCTATGCGGTGAACCCGGTGGCTATTGCGAGGAGGAGCTGGTACGCGCGCCGGTGCACAGCTTGATGCAGTTGCCACCAGGCCAGATCGGGGGTTCCGAGGAGAGTGTGCTGCAGGTGCCGGGCCAGATAGACCAGGACGTGTTCGGCAAACTGCGGGCTCCAACGGCACGTGGTACCAGGGCGGCATCGGTAGGCCGCAGGGATGAAGGCGTCGAACAGGTGCCGTTCGATGGCCGCCTTGGTGGGCAGCCGGTCCACATCGCAGAGCTCGGCCGGGTTGGGCAGGCTGACCGAGTGCTCGCCGGGACGCGGGCTGTAGACGGTGCGTGCGAGGAACAACATCAACGGAGTGCGCATCGCCTGTCCGACGGGTGCGTCGGCGCTGAGCTGGGCAAGCACGGGCTCCCAGCGGGCGGCTGACATGCTGTTCTCCCCACCGGCGTCACGACGCAGGTAGGTGGCCATCTCAGTGGCTGTCAGAGGCTGCAACTCGATGCCTGCCGCCCCAGCCAGTCTCACCGGAACCCCTGCCACGGGGAACTGGGCCTGCCTATATTCATCGACACGACTGGACAGAACCAGCGCTTGGCGGGGTGGCAGGGCCTGGTTGATCGCGTCGAGTGCCACAGCCCGGGAGGTCGGGGGGAGTTCGTCGAGGCCATCCAGGATCGGCAGGATCAAGCGGTGCTCCAGCAGTGCCCGGGCACGGTTCATGCTGCTCAAGGAAGCCGGGGCCGGGCCTCGTAGGCTGGCGTAATCCTGGATCAGTCGCTCGACTAACCATTCGTTCAGTTCCTGTGCGGCTGGATTCCATGACGCGAGAGTGAACAGCACAGGGACCGCACCGCCTGGGGAACGCTGCTCGACCATAGCCAGCAGGAGACGAACCATCAGCATGGTCTTCCCCGACCCTGGGGATCCAAGGATGACCAGGCGACGGGTAGGAACCCTGCGCATGAGCACATCGACAACCTCCAGGTCGGTCCCCGCGAGTTCGCCCGGTCCGCTGCCCAGGTCTGCGGGTCGCACGGCGGGCCCCCTGGCCAACCAGCCGCAGTCGCCCTCAACCGTGACCAGTTCTCGATCAAGTCCGGATCCGCTGGTGCCCACGACACTGGCAGCGGATATGGATCGTTGAGGCGACGTACCCGTGCCTCGTCCTCCCACTGGCTGCGTACCGCCACCGCCAACTGATCGGCAATTTCCTCCAGCCCTTGGTTCGCTGAGGCATCGGCACGGTCGGCGCGGAAGCCAGCCCATGCCAAGTACAGCCCCGCCACCGAGGGCAGCAGAGTGACCCCTGTTTCCGCCACCCCCAACCGGCGTTTGTAGGCCAGCCACAACGCGCCGCCCATCCCGACCAGTGCCAGCAGCAGATAGATCAGCCCGATGCGCCGCGTTTTCGCGCTCATGAGGCGTGGGCTGAACTGGACTGTGATAGCAGACCCGAACCGTCTGGCCCTGTCCGGAGCCTGGGCCCGGTGGCCCGAAGTCCGAGCAACGGCGGCAGCATCTGCCGGTAGTACGAGCTATACGAGGAGCGGAGCGTGGTGCGGACCTTGGCCTTGAAGACCTTGTCGTTCGCCTTCGCCTCGGCCACCAGGTCGCGCAGCGTCTTCTGTCCCACCACCGGGCAGAGGGCTGTGCGTACGGTCTTGTCGGGCTGGCCGATCGCCGCGTCGGCGAGCCTGAAGAGGATGCCCTCCTTGCCGCGGACCTTGTTCAGCTCCGCCGTGAGCTGCCTCTCGACCCGCCGCTCGGCGCGAGCGTTGATCTTGTGCACCAGGGCGATCAGCAGGTCGCCCAGGGCGTCGGTAATCTCCGCCGGCCAGGAGGAACACAGCGCCGCGAGCAGCGTGATCCGTACGTCCTCGGCGGTGTCACGGAAGTCCGAGGGATACATCTTGATCGCCCGCGCCCGCCGCGCGGCCACCAGCGTCCAGCTCGCCAACAGTTCTTCCGGCGACCACTCCTGTCGCACACCCGCCCCTTGCCGTCGGCCCTCCGGGCATTCACCCGGACAGCCCAACGAGGCGCCCCGGCACCGGGAAACGGCAGAGAAGCGGACCCCGAAACCTACTGACGGGTTACTTGTTCCCTGGTGTCCGGACTAGGACTCGCGGGATGTCGCACACTCGGAGCCCGTGATCCTGATGCACGACGGCGGGGGTGACCGGCGCCAGAGCGTGCAGGCTTTGCCCGCGGTGATCGAAGGGCTGCTGGAGCGGGACTACCACTTCGTCTCGGCCGATGCGCTGGCGGGCCGTACCGAGGCGCGCTGACCACGCGCGCGGGCGCCCCCTCCCGACGGGGGAGGAGGCGCCCGCGCCGCGGGTACCGCGGTTTCAGGACGTGGTGCAGTACGCCTGGATGAACAGCTCCTGGGGCCTGTCGGTGTGGTTCTTGGCGTGGACCCCCCAGCCGGTGGGCTCGGGCAGACCGCGGTTGGTGTTGATGGCGACGCCGGGCGTCGGCGGCACCCCGGCGGCGGAGCCGGGCGCGTGCGCGCCGCCGCCGGTGATGCGCTGGCCCGGCAGACACACCGCGGTCACGTGGTTCTGCTCACCGGGCGCGAGCACGATGCTGGTCTGCCGGATCGTCACCGGGACGGTCGTACAGACGACGAAGGCGCTCGCGCTGTGCGCGGGGCCGTCGTTGTTGGCCAGGTCGACCCGCCAGCGGCCGTCCGTGTCGACATCCATCCGGCTGGCGGAGAGGAAGGGCTCGTTGGTGACGAAGCCGCCGCCGGAGGGCCGCCACCCGGCGGGGCAGTCGGCGAAGGCCGTCGCGCTCCCGGCGCCGGGCACGGAGACCCGGGCGCCCGTGATACGGGTGTGCGTCACGGCGGTGCAGACCGCACTCTGGTCACCCAAGGTTCCGACGGGCCCTGTTGGACAGGTGAACGGCTACACGGCGAGCCAGACTGCCTCGTCGGGCGCGAGCAGGCCGCCCTCCACGGTGCCGCTGGCGAGCAGGACCGTGGTGTGGTCGGGGAGCCGGTAGGGCGTGGATGCCAGGTTGACCGCGGCGATGAAGCCCGGTTCGCGTCGGAAGATGAGGACTCCGGTGGGGGCGTCCAGCCACGTCAAGCTGCTGTCGCCGAGAGCGGGGTGAGCGCGGCGCAGGCGCAGGGCTGTGCGGTAAAGCTCCAGCATGGACGTCTCGTCCCCGGACTGTGCCGCAGCGCTCCGCTTCCCCCAGCTCGCCGGCTGCGGCAGCCAGGGAGCGGCCGCAGCGTCCTCGGGGCTGAAACCGAACGGGGCGCTGTGGCCGGTCCAGGGGAGCGGTACCCGGCAGCCGTCGCGTCCGCGGTCGGAGTGTCCGGACCGTTCCCAGATCGGGTCCTGCAGCACCGCCTCGGGCAGGTCCTCGACCTCGGGCAGGCCGAGTTCCTCGCCCTGATAGATGTAGGCGCCGCCGGGCAGGGCGAGCATCAGCAGGGCGGCGGCGCGGGCGCGCCGGGTGCCCAGTTCCAGGTCCAGGGGGCCTTCGGGCCGGTAGGGCTCGTTGGCGACCCACTGCTTGACCGCCTCGCGGCCGTAGCGGCTGGGGTGGCGCACGACGTCGTGGTTGGAGAGCACCCAGGTGGCCGGTGCGCCCACCGCGCCGAGCATGGCAAGGGAGTCGTCGATGACGGCGCGCAGGTCCTTCGCGTTCCAACTCGCCATCAGGAAGTCGAAGTTGAAGGCGGTGTGCAGGCCGTCATGGCGGACGTAGGCGGCGAGCCGCTCGGGGGTGTCGGCCCAGGCCTCGGCGACGAAGGACCGGTCGCCGGGAAACTCGTCGGCCACCTTGCGCCAGGCGCGGTAAATGTCGTGCACCTCGTCGCGGTCCCAGTGGGGATGGTCGACGTGCTGCCGGGGCTGCTCCCGCGCGGGGTCGCGGGAGACGAGCGGACCCAGCCGGGCCGGCTCCGGGCGGGGCGGCAGGTCGGGCAGTTCGGGGTCCTTGACGAGTCCGTGGGCCACGTCGATACGGAACCCGTCGACGCCCCGGCTGAACCAGAACCGCAGTACCGACTCGAACTCGGCCCGCACCTCGGGGTGTTCCCAGTTGAGGTCCGGTTGCTCGGGGGCGAACAGGTGCAGATACCAGTCCCCGTCGGGCAGTCGGGTCCAGGCCGGGCCGCCGAAGCACGAAACCCAGTCGTTGGGTGGTTCGGCACCGTCGGGCCCGCGGCCGGGCCGGAATATGTAGCGCTCCCGCTCGGGGCTGCCCGGTCCAGCTGCCAGAGCAGTCTGGAACCATGCGTGCCGGTCGGAGGTGTGGTTGGGCACGATGTCGGGGATGACGCGGATTCCGTGCCGGTGCGCCTCCTCGATGAGTTGCTCGGCCTCGGCCAGGGTGCCGAACAGCGGGTCGATCTCGCGGTAGTCGGCGACGTCGTAACCGTGGTCCGCCATCGGTGACTTGTACCACGGGTTGATCCAGATGGCGTCGATGCCAAGGGACTTGAGATAGGGCAGGCGGGAGCGGATGCCGGCGATGTCACCGACGCCGTCACCGTTTCCGTCGGCGAAACTGCGGATGTAGACCTGGTAGATGACGGCGCTGCGCCACCACGGTGCGGTACCGGACATACGGCTGCGTTACTCCTTGGAGGTTGAGGGCAGGACGGTGCCGCCCGGTGTCTACTTCGCTGCGCCGGCGGTGAGTCCGGCGACGATGCGGCGCTGGAAGAGCAGCACCATGACCACCAGAGGGATGGTGACCAGGACTCCTGCTGCCATCTGGCTGCCGAACGGGGTCTCGAACTGGGTGGCGCCGGAGAACTTGGAGATGGAGACGGGTGCCGTCTGCATGACGGGCTTGTTCGTCATCGACAGGGCGATGAGGAACTCGTTCCAGGCGGCGATGAAGGTGATGATCGCCGTGGTGAAGATGCCCGGTGCGGCCAGCGGAATGATGATCTTGCGGAAGGCCTGGCCCCTGGTGCAGCCGTCGATCATTGCGGCGTGCTCCAGCTCGTCCGGCATCTGCCGGAAGAACGTGGTCAGGTTCCACACCGCCAGCGGGAGCGCGAACGACATGCTCGGCACGATCATGGCCTGATAGGTGTTGATCCAGCCGATGTCCGTGAACAGCTTCAGCAGCGGGACCACGATCGACACCACCGGGAACATCGAGGTGGCGATGATCAGCGTGAGGATCAGCCGCTTGAAACGGAACTCCAGCCGAGCCATCGCATAGGCGGTGAACGTGGCCAGCAGCAGCGCCAGTACGGTGGTGATGCCGGCGACGATCAGGCTGTTGAGCAGCGCGCGCGTGAACCCCTGGGACGGGTCGAACACCGCCCGGTAGTTCTCGAGCGACAGCCGGGAGGGAAGCAGCGAGGTGTCGAAGATGTCCGAGGTGCGCCTCAGGCTGGAGACCAGCATCCAGTAGAACGGGGCCAGGCAGTAGGCCACCACCGCGGCAACACCCACGTACAGCAGCCGACTTCGCCATTTCGCCGTGATGGTCATGCCGTCACCTCCGCACGGCGCGGCGCCGCGATACGCAGGCGCCTGTTCCTGCCTTCGCTGCCGCGTGCTGCGCCGCCACCTACGAGGTCGGCGCCGAGCAGCCGGACGAAGGCGAGCGCGATGAGGAAGACGTAGAGGAAGAGGAGCACCGCGTAGGCGGAGGCCGGTCCGAAGCGGACGTTGGAGGCCTCGTTCTGCGCGAGCATGGACAGGGTCTCCACCGAGTTCTTCTGTGCACCGATGAGGATGTACGGCAGGTCGAACATCCGCAGCGCGTCCAGGCACCGGAACAGCACCGCCACCAGCAGCGCGGGCTTCACCAGGGGCAGGGTGATGTGCCAGAACTGACGCAGGGCGCTTGCCCCGTCGATCCGGGCCGCCTCATAGACCTCCTTGGGAATCACCTGGAGGCCGGCCAGGACCAGCAGTCCGATGAAGGGGGCGGTCTTCCACACCTCGGCGATGATCACCGCGACCTTGGCGTGGAAGCCTTCGGTGGTCCACAGGATCTGGTGGCCGATGACGGCATTGGCGATGCCGTTGCTGTTGAAGATCCAGCGCCACAGCAGGGCCGAGATGGCCGTGGGGACCGCCCAGGGAACGAGGATGCCGGCCCGTACCAGGGCCCGGCCCCGGAACGCCTTGTGCATGATCAATGCCATGGCCACACCGATCACCGTCTCCAGCCCCACCGTGACGACGCTGAAGAAGGTGGTGTTCCAGAAGGCGTTCCAGAACCGGTCCCCGGCTGCGCCGAAGACCTCGGTGTAGTTCTTCAGCCCGACGAACGGCTCGCTGGTGCGGATGAAGCCGGTCTTCGGGTCCAGCCCCTTGGTCCCGTACAGCGACTCCTTCAGCGCCATCACCGTCGGATAGAGCACGACGATCGACAGCACCAGGAGCGTCGGGGACACCAGCAGTGCCGCCATCCGCCCTGAGCCCGCGGTCGCCCTGGTCCGCGTGCGCCGACGGCTCGTCGGCCTGCGGGACTGTCCTGAATAGCTGTCAGCCGCGCTGCCGGGCTCGTCCGCGAGAGTGTCGGGCGGGGTCGTCGTATCGGCCATGGCCCCGCTCCTCACTGCGCCGTGGACTTCTGCAGCTCGCTCTGCAGGTCCTTCAGTGCCTGCGCGCTGCTCTTGCTGCCGGTCAGGGCCGCGTAGGTCTCCTGCTGGATCGCCGATGTCACATCGCCGTACTGCACCACCCTCGGACGCGGCACGGCCCGCAGGATGGACTCCTTCAGCACGGGCAGGTACGGGTACTGCTTGACCAGCGACGGGTCGTCGTACAGGTCCGCGTACGGCGGGGCGAGGGAGGCGTCCTTGAGGAACGTGCTCGCGCTGTCCTCACTGCTGAAGAACTTCATGAAGTCCAGGGCCGTGGCCTTGTTCTTGGCGAAGGACGACAGGGCCAGGTTGTGCCCGCCCAGACTGGAGGAGCCGGGTCCGTTCAGACCGGGCAGGGGTGCGACCGCGAACTTGCCCGCCACCTTGGCCTTTTGAGCCAGGGAGTACACGTACGGCCAGTTGCGCAGGAATATCAGCTTCCCTGACTGGAACGCCTGACGGCCGTCCTCCTCCTGGTAGGTGATGGCCTCCTGGGGGATCGTGCCGTCCTTGACGGAGCCGGCGAGGAAGTCCAGGCCCTTCTTCGCCTCGGGGGTGTCGACGTCGGGCCTGCCGTTCGCGTCGGTGACGACACCGCCCGCGGAGTTGACGGCCTCGGCGAAGTTCACCGTCAGGCCCTCGTACTTCTGGAACTGGCCGGCGTAGCAGGACATGCCCTTGGCCTCGGGCAGCTTCTTCACCTTGGCGCAGTCGGCCGTCATCTCCGACCACGTGGTCGGCGGCTTGCCGACTCCGGCCTTCTGCAGCAGGTCGGTGCGGTAGTACAGGACTCCGCCGTCCGAACTCGCCGGTGCCGCGTACAGGTTGCCGCGGTACTTCGCCGTCTCCACCACCGGCTTCAGCATGTTCCGCAGCGGGAACTGCTTCTCGGGCAGGCGGTCGATCCACTGATGGGCGGCGAACTCCGACGTCCACACGACGTCGAGGGAGAGCACCGTGTAGGCGTCGGACTTCGTCTCCGCGTTCTGGATCATCTGCTGGCGCTGCGAGTCCGCGTCCGTGGGCAGCTGGATGAAGGTGACCTTCTCCTTCGGGTGCAGCTCGTTCCAGCGGGCGATGACCTTCGGGACGACGCCGGAGGTGTCCTTGCCGGCCACGTACGTGATGGGGCCACGGCCCTGGAAAGACGTGCTCCCTGCCTGCTCCCCGGAGCCACTGTCCCCGGACGAGCCGCAGGCACTGAGGAACAGTCCGGCGGTGGCGAGCATTGCCGAACACTGAAGGGCTCTGGTGGTCCTGATCTTCACTGTCTTTCTCCTGGTCGTGCGAAACCGAAGCAGCGGCTGACAGTGCTGTCACGACGTTGCGGGAAGGAAAAGCACTGGTCAATGAGCCAGCGGATGACCACCCGGAAACGGGATCGATCCCGTCGAGACAACGCTTGCACGCTAGGAGTGCACCTACGGGAAGTCAATGCGTAACTTGCCGGTAGCACTGGCGGATTTAGATGAGCCGCACACCTTATTGAGGGAGTAAATCGTGGCAATCTGCACATATCGAATCTTGTGACAGCGCTGTCACGAGACAGCGAACAGACAAGCGGATCTGTGCTAACTTCCGCTCATGTCATCCGCTCAACGGCTTCCCACGATGGCCGACGTCGCCGAACGGGCAGGGGTCTCCCCATCCACCGTCTCGCGCACCCTGCGCGGCCTGCCCACCGTCTCGCCGGAGGTCCGTGCCCGGGTCGAAGAGGCCGCTCGTGAGCTGAACTTCGCGGTCTCGCGACAGGCCGCGAGTCTGGTCACGGGCAGGACCGGGGTCGTGGCGGCGCTCGTACCCACGCTCAACTCGTGGTTCATGGGGTCGGCGCTTTCCAGCCTGGGCCCGCTGCTGCGCGCGGCCGGCATGGAGCTGTCCGTCTATGTGATACCCAACATGACCGAGCGCACCGCGTTCTTCGAGCGCCTCCCGGCCCGGCGGAACGCCGACGCGCTGGTGGTGTTCGGGTTCGATCTCACCGAAGAGGAGACCTTGCGGCTGGACGATCTCGGCATGCCGGTCATCTATGTCAGCCAGCATGCCGAAGGCCGCCCGAGCGTGTACGTCGACGATGTGGCCGGAGCCTGCAAGGCCACCCGGCACCTGATCAACCTCGGGCACCGCAGGATCGCCTTCGCACCGACCGTGGGCGCCAGCGGCTTCTGCTTCAGCTCGCGTGAGCGGCTGCTCGGCTACCAGCAGGCGCTCACCGAGGCGGGTATCCCGCTGGACGACGACCTGGTGGTCACCATGTCCTTCGAGGACAAGCGGGACATCACGGAAGGGGTCGGAAAGCTGCTGAGCCTGAGGGAGCCGCCCACTGCGATCTTCGCCGAGATGGACGAACTGGCCATCGCCATCATCCACTTCCTGCGCCAGACACGGATCCAGGTGCCCGAGCGGATCTCCGTCATAGGTTTCGACGACCACCAGATAGCCCAGTGGACAGACCTGTCCACGGTCGCCCAGTCACCATCGGACATGGGCCGCCTGGCCGGCGAACTGGCTCTGAAGCTCATCCATGAATCCGAGGCGGACCACAAGCAACACATCGTCCTCCCCACGCACTTGATCCCCCGGGCCACCACAGCCCCGCCCCCCATCTCTCGGAACGAGCGCGGGGGCGCTTCCGACGGTCGGCACGTCTGAGAGCCAGTCACAGCCCAAGGAGGACGCAGGGATCAGCACCGCGCGGTTCCCTGGCCACTGGTACGCCGGCTTGGACGGTCCCGCCACAGCGGACACCGGGCCCGCCGGCAGGGGAGAGACGACCGCGACCAAGCCGTTTGTGGTTCTGCTCCTCGGGATCGCATTCCTGTGGACCGTCACCCGGGGCGCGTGGTCGTACGCCTCGGTCCTCGGCCGTCAGCACACCGGGATGTCCCACTCAGCCGTGTCGGCCGTCCTCGCCATCTCCAGCGTCGTGGCGCTCGCCGGCGCGGCGGTGGGCCCGGTGGCGGCGCGGAGCTTCGGTCGCATGCGGTCCATGGCCGTCTTCGTCACGGCACAGGCCCTCGCGATGGCGGTCCTGGTCCTCACCCACGACCCCGTGCTCTTCATCGTCGCAGCCGTCCTCTGGCACGCCTGCCAATTGGCCGTCCTGGTGCAGATGCTCGCCGCCGCGCTCATCGACCCGACCGGACGCCTGGTCGCCTCCCTCAGCGGCGCGGGCGCCCTGGGAACGGGCATCGGACCCTTGGCTGTCGGAGCCGTCCTCGACGCCGCCGGGGCCGACGTGCTCGGCACCGTCGTCGCCTCGCTGCCCCTCCTCCGGATGACGGTGGCCGGCACGGCGGCATCGCCCGAGATGGGGCTCGCACCCTCCTCCACCGAGACCGGGTGAGCACTTCAGCCGGGTGGTCCGACACGGCCGAGGGCGTGGCCGGGCAGCAGCGGCCCCCCGCTGGCCGCTGCGGTCCCCTCTGTGGCCGCAGGGGTCAGTTCCCGCTGGTCGCCCGGTGCATAGGTTCGCGGCAACAACATCTGAGACATCCGAGAAAGGAGGCGGACTGGTGAGTGAGAACCAGTACGACACCTGTGTGATCGGTGCCGGACCCGCGGGCCTGGCGGTCGCGAGGGCGCTGGCCGAGCGCGGCCTGCCGTACACGCACATCGAGCGCCACACCAGACCGGGCGGGCTGTGGGACATCGACAACCCGGGCAGCCCGATGTACGAGTCGGCCCACTTCATCTCCAGCAAGACCCTTTCCGGCTTCGGCGGCTATCCGATGCCGGACCACTTCGCCGACTACCCGCCGCACCGGCAGATCCTGTCCTACCTGACATCGTTCGCCGAGGCGTACGGGCTCAAGGACAGGATCGAGTTCGGCACCGAGGTCCGCAGCGTGGCCAAGAACCCGGACGGAACCTGGACGGTCACCCGGGCCGACGGCCGGGCCGGCACACACCGGCAGGTCGTGGTGTGTACGGGGGCGCAGTGGCACCCCAACGTCCCCGACCTGCCCGGCGACTTCACCGGCGAGGTCCGCCACACGGTCACCTACCGCAGCAGCGCTGAACTGCGGGGCAAGCGGGTGCTGGTGGTGGGCGCGGGGAACTCCGGGCTGGACATCGCCTGCGACGCGGCGCGGTCCGCCGACCACGCGGCGATCAGCATGCGCCGTGGTTACTGGTTCATACCGAAGCATCTGTTCGGCCGGCCCGTGGACACCATCGCCGCGGGCGGACCCCACCTGCCGATGTGGGTGCAGCAGAAGCTGTTCGGCGGCCTGCTGCGACTCCTCAACGGCGACCCGCGCAGGCTCGGTCTGCAAAAGCCCGACCACAAGCTGTTCGAGACCCACCCTGCCCTCAACTCGCTGCTGATCCACCACCTCCAGCACGGGGACATCACGGCCAGGCCCGGCATCGCGCGCACCGAGGGCAGCACGGTGCACTTCACCGACGGCACCAGCGACGACTTCGATCTGATCCTGCTGGCCACGGGATACGTCCACAAAGTCCCCGTCGCGCAGCGGTACTTCGGCGACGAGCAGCACCCCGACCTCTACCTGTCCTCGTTCTCCCGCGAGCACCAGGGTCTGTTCGGCGTCGGCTTCGTGGAGACCAACTCCGGTGCCTACCAACTCTTCGTCGGCCAGGCCCAGTTGATCGCCTCCTTCATCCGCGACGCGCGGGCCGGGCTGCCGACCGCCGAGCGGTTCGCCCGCATGATCCGCGGCGACCGGCCGGATCTGTCCGGCGGACTGAAGTTCGTCGACTCACCGCGCCACACCGGCTACGTCCACAGCGACGCCTTCGTGAAGTACCTCGGCAAGGTCGCAGAAGGGATGGGTTGGCGCACCGCGGGCCTGCCGCACCGGGCGACGTCCCTGCGACAGGATGCTGTGGCGTCATGACGTACGACTTCCGTGACAAGGTCATCCTGGTGACCGGCGGCGCCGGAGGCATCGGCAGCGCCCTGTGCCACCGTTTCGCCGCGGGCGGTGCCCGTCTCGTCGTGGTCGACATCGACGAGGTGCGGGCCAGGCGGACCGCTGCCGAGCTGCCGGGGGGCGGGCACGCCGGGCTGGGCTGCGACCTGCTGGACCGCGCCGGGGTGGAGCAGATGCTCGACGGCGTCGCGGCCACCCACGGCCGGATCGACGTCCTGGTGAACAACGTGGGCATGACCAGCTCCGAACGGTTCGACGCGCGGAGCGTCGAGAGCATCGAGCGGGAGATCGACCTCAACCTCGTCTCCCCGCTGGTCACCACCCGGCTCGCCATTCCGCTGCTGCGGGCCTCCGGCGACCCTCGGGTGATCACGACCGTGTCCCTCGGCGGGATCTTCCCGCTGGGCGAGACCCCCGTCTACACCGCCTCGAAGTTCGGGCTGCGGGGCGCGATGCTCGCCATCGGGCTGGATCTGCGGGGCAAGGGCATCCAGGCGGGTTCGGTGCTGCCATCGGCGACCGACACGCGGATGCTCCGTCAGGAAGCCGTCGAGGGCGGGAACTCCATGCAGTTCCAGGACGCGCCGCAACAGCCGTCCGATGTCGTCAGAGCGGCTGTGAGCCTGCTGGACAAACCCCGCCTGGAGGCCTACGTCAGGCCCGGTGAGTCCCGGCTGGTGCGGTGCGCACTGCTGGCCCCGAATCTGCTGCCCCGGCTCTTCCCGCTGTTCCGCAAGCGGGGCGAGCGAGGCATGGCCCGCTATCTGGAGGACCTGCGTCGCAGGGGACTGGCCCATCAGGTCGGCGGCCGGTGGGAACTGGTGGAGGAAGCATGAGCGGGACGCACCTTACCGGCTACGAGGAGACGCTCGACGTCGTCAACCCCGCGACGGGCGAGCTGATCACGACCGTAACTGCGGCGAGCGAGCAGGACGTCGCGCTGGCCGCCGAGCGGGCGCACAAGGTCTTCGAGAGCGGCGTCTGGGTCGGCTGGTCCCCACGGGAGCGGGCCGCTGTGCTGCTGTGCCTTGCCGGTCTCATGGAGCGCGACGCCGAGTTGCTGGCCCGGCTGGACTGCGAGGACGCGGGCAAGCCGATCACGGAGTGCCGTACCGGCGACGTGCCCGCGGCGATCGAGTCGACGCGCTGGTTCGCGGAGGCGGCCGACAAGGTCTTCGGCCGCGTCGCCCCCACCGGTCACGAGAGCCTGGGCCTGGTGAGCCGGGAACCGGTCGGGGTGGCCGCCGCGATCCTGCCCTGGAACTACCCGCTGGCGATGGCCGCCTGGAAGGTCGGGCCCGCGCTCGCCGCGGGCAACTCCCTGCTGCTCAAGCCCGCCGAGGCCACCCCGCGCTCCACCCTGCACCTGGCCGCACTGGCGGCCGAGGCGGGCCTGCCGGACGGTGTGCTCACCGTGCTGCCCGGCCACGGCACCGTCACCGGTACGGCGCTCGCCCGCAACCCCCTCGTGCGCGCACTGTCGTTCACCGGGTCCACGGCCACCGGACGCCGCATCCTGGCGGGTGCGGCGGAGACCAACTTCAAGCGGGTCTCCTTGGAGATGGGCGGCAAGAGCCCCCAGGTTCTGATGCCGGACGCGCTCGAATACGGCGACGAACTGATCGACAACATGATCGAGGCCGCGTTCCTGACCATGGGGCAGAACTGCACCGCCGGCTCCCGCGTCCTGGTCCACCACAGCATCGCCGAGGAGGTGCTGGACCGGTTCACCCGGGCCGCGAAGAGCCTCACCATCGGCGACCCCGCCGACGCACGCACCCAGGTGGGGCCGCTCATCAGCCGTGCCGCCTTCGACCGGGTCGGGGCGGCGGTGGATGCGGCCCGCTCCGCCGGAGCCCACATCCGCGCCGGCGGGCTGCCGCACGGTCTGCCGCCGCGCGGCGCCTACTACCCGCCCACCGTGATCAGCCGGGCCCCGGCGGGCAGCGACGTGCTCACCAAGGAACTGTTCGGCCCTGTCGTCACCGTCCAGGCCTTCGGCTCGGAGGATGAGGCGCTGAGGTTGGCGAACGCCACCGAATACGGGCTCGCCGCCTCGGTGTGGACCCGCGACCTCGACGCCGTGCTCCGGCTCGCGCGGGGCATCGAAGCCGGGGTGGTCTCCGTCAACGCGTACAGCGAAGGCGACATCACCACCCCCTTCGGCGGGTGGAAGCAGTCGGGGTTCGGCGGCGCGGAGAAGTCCACCGACGCCTTCGCGCAGTGGACCAGGGAGAAGACCATCTGGATCCGCACGCGTTGACCCGGTGACCCGCTGATGCGCGTGGGCACTCCCGTCACTGTTCCGCGCCCTCCTCGCGCAGCCGGGCCGGAGTCACCCCGTGCCAGCGGTGCACCGCCCGCCGCAGCGCTCGCACGTCGGAAAAACCCGCCTGCCGGGCGATGTCCCGCAGGGTCAGCCCGGGTCGGCGCAGCAGCTGCTCGACCCGCTCGCGACGCACTCCGTCGACGACCGCCTCGTACGTCGTGCCGCACTCGGCCAGGCGACGGCGCAGCGTGCGCTCACTGGAAGCGTGTCGTCGGGCCTGCTCCCGCCGCTACTGGCGCCACGTCTTCGGCCGCCGCCTGCACGCCGAGGCCGCAATCACCGTCCCCGACCTGCGCAGCGTCCTCACCGCCGTCACCGCCGGCGCCGGCTGGAGCGTCCTGCCCAGCTACCTGTGCCAAAGCGAACTCACCTCCGGCGCTCTCCGGTTGCTGCTCCAGCCGGAGGACCCGCCGATCAACACCGCCTACCTCGTCCAACGCCCGGGCAGCTCCACCAACCCGCACGTGACACTCGTCCGGGAGCACCTTCTGGCCGCGGCCAAAGTCTGGGAGCCGACCTAGCAACGCCGGGTCCAACTCGACGCACCGGGCCCCCTGCCGGGCTGCCGCCCGGGATCGCTACCTCAGGCGGCAGCCGCCACTCGTCTGGACCTGAGTGCGGTGGAGTGCGCCCAGACGATGACGATCGGGAGGATGAACTCCAGGAGGGCGGAGGCGAGGAAGACGCCCGCCGGGCTGGGCATGCCGTCCCGGGCGAAGGAGACCAGCCGCCCGACGCCCCCGAGGAAGATCGGGACGGCCAGGAAGTAGACGAGCACTCCCTGCCATCGGATCGTTGCCGCCACCCAGGCGAACAGGGGAGCCCAGCCAACGTAGACACCCGCCAGGAAGCGGTACGCGTTGTCCGCGTCCGCCGTGCCCGCTGGGCCTCCCTGCGCCAGTTGCTGCAGGCCGTCTCCGAGCGCGATGGCAGCGGCCAGCAGCAGGCAAACACGGACGACGGTGTTGGCTGCTGTCACAGGGGTGCTGGCCGCCATCATGGCTCCTTGCCTGTCTCGGAGTTGGGCCCGGTGTTGATGTTCAGGCCTGCTCGGTGGGGCGTACAAGCAGTTCGGCGACGGCCACGTGCCGGGGGCGGGTGGCGATGTAGCCGATGGCGTCGGCGATGTCCTGGCTCTGCAGCCGCTCGATGTCGGTGAGGCCGGCGTTGAGCAGTTGCTGGACGGCGTCCGAGTTGTGGGAGCGCAGTTCGGTGTCGACGCTGCCCGGCTCGACGACGGACACGCGGACGTGCTGCTTGGCCAGTTCCTGGCGCAGCGCCTCGCTGAAGCCGGTGACGCCGAACTTGGTGGCGGTGTACACGGCCATCATGGCGTAGGCGTTGCGGCCGTTCAGCGAGCTGATGTTGATGATGTCGGCGACCTGGCGCGGCCCGTCGGCGGCGGCCTTGACCAGGTGGGGGACGGCCGCGTGGGTGGTGTGCAGCAGGCCCATGAGGTTGATGTCGACCATGCGCTGCCAGTCGTTCAGGTCGGCGCCGGGGGTGGGTCCGAGCAGCATGAGGCCGGCGTTGTTGACCAGGGTGTCCAGGCGGCCCAGGCCCTCGACGGTCCGCTCCACGGCTTCCGCGGCGGCCTGGGAGGTGGTGATGTCGGCGGGCACAAGTTCTACAGCGGGTGTGTGGCGGTGGCCCGGCTTGTTGTGTGCCTGAGTTTGCCCGATTCCGCCCGCCTGGCTGAGGTGCGCCCGCATCGGACCTGAGGCAGAGCGGGAGGGCAGGTGAGATTGGGCAGCCTCCGTGCCCGAAAAGCGTGGCAAGCAGGCCCGTTCGATGCCCGCCTGCTCCGCGCGCGTCGTCAGTGGGGGCCCGGCGGGTCCGCGACGAAGAGCCCGCCTCGTTTTGATCGAGACGGGATTCGGCTCATTGCCTGCATCGACTCAGGAGGGAAGCTCTCGTTGGGTCAGGGTTTGCCTGGACGTTTTCCATTGCCAGAAGCATGAACTTGACCCAACGGCTCGACCATGGACTAAGTGCGTTGTGGCAAACCGGATCTTGTTCGGGCGGCAGCGGGTGATCGTCTGGACGGAGGTGCGGGCGCGGTCGCGGGCATGAGAGAACGGGCCC
>NZ_JBIAWG010000040.1:0-25786 GCF_042895285.1 Streptomyces sp. NPDC001406 | reverse complement strand
GAACGCCACCCAACACCACATCACACCAAGTCAAAGACCTAGACACCGATAACAACACACGCACACCACCACCGACACCAAACCGCAGATTCGCAAACGTGCAGCAACTCAGCCTCAGCCGCCCGAGCGTCAACGCAGCACTACGGACCCTGGAACTCGCCAGACTCGTCAAGAAGATCCGCAACAGCCACTACCACATCAATCCCATGCTGGCCGGCTACAACTCCCCCGAGGACGCAGTCGCCGCCGTACACGCCATGCCGAAGGAAGACCGACTCGACGCCCATGACTTCGTCCCGAACTACCAACACGCCGTAGCCGCCTACGAGAACCAACTCGCCGACAAACGGCGCCGCAAGGACAACCAAAAACGCCGACAGGCACTCAAAGCAGTATCCTGACCCACCAATGGCTCAGGCCTAGCAGCAGCCCACCGCCCAGCAAGTGCAAGCTGGCAGCCAGCAACTCCGGATACGGCTCAGCCAAGCGCACTGCAGTGGGGGCCGAACCCAAGAGCCTGCCGCAACCCGTCAAGGCAGGCCAGGAACCAACTCACCCGCAAAGCCCTTCCAAAACCCACAGACACCCCCGAGCAACCCTCCGCCACCGTCCACCAGGCATCCACACCACCAGCCCTGAGAACGCCTCAGAGACGCACACAGCACGTTCCGTGGACATGAGCGGCCACCGTCTTGCGCCACTCACCGCTCTCCGACCTGGCCGACGCAGCGCCCCGTCAGCAGTGCAGCCCCAACTGCTCAATGTCCGTCAACTCCACCAACAGACCCTGAACCCGACGGCCCGCATCACGGAAATACACCTCGCCCAAGCCCTCGGCCAGAATCGCCTGGCGTTGTCGCTCCGTTGCGCCGGCCTGCTGGGCGGCAAAGAGACGAGCCGCATACTCCGGAGGCAGCGCCTGGTTGATGTGACGCACACGCGGGTCATCCGTAGTGCCGACCTCCGCGGTGAAACCGAAGCGGGCTCGGGTGGAGGCAAAGATGCCGCCCATGGACACCGCCCGCTGCCTGACCCGCACACCATCAGCATCAAGCAGCCAGCCAGCCAGCAGTCACAAAGGGAAGAACTGGGCCATCTCCAAGACCCCCCACACCAGGAAACACGGAACGCGGATGACCCAATGATTCCAACCGCACTCCCCGCCGCCAACAACAACCGAAGACAGACACGACAGCGCGTCCGGCCGGTGGGTGTCGGGCCCCGAGCAGTGTCATTGACTGCAGTGCATGCGAGGCGTCCTGGTGGACTTAGCTGATGAACTTCAGGTCAATCAGGTAAGTCCACCAGGACGGGGTCGGGTCAGGTTGCGCGGCGCAGGGGTACGACGACCTCTTCGCCGGTGGCCTTGGGGCTCAGGCGGTAGTAGCGGATGTGGCCCAGGCGCTCGGACTCCTCCAGCCAGCCGGCCTCGACGATCTGGCGGCGGGTGCGGGAGAAGACGGTGGGCGACATGCCGAGGACGTCGGCCAGCTCGGCGGCCGTCTTGCTGACCGTGCCGGCGCGGTCCGTGGGGTGCGCGGCGTAGAGCATCAGGATCAGGCGCTGGTTGGCGGGCAGGCCGGCGGTGTGTTCCAGCAGGCGGAGGGTCATGTCCTTCGTGTTGCTCACTTTGCCTCCCACCGTGCAGGGGTTGACTCGTCGAATCCAGGGATGTCCGGCGGGTTGCAGGTCTTGATGGCTTCGCGCTGTTCGATCCCAGTCCCGTGAAAAGCAATGTACGGGCTGATCCGGTAGAAGTTGTAGTTTCCGATGCGGCCGCGGACGATCAGGATGCGGTGCTTGGCCAACTTCCGGTTGATCTTCCCCACGGCATCGGTGGACATGCCGACCCGCTGGCCGATGTCCGCGCCGGTGGCCTTGAGGGGCTCCATGCCTTCCGGTGACACTCCGATCCACCACAGGACGAGGAACTTCTGGCTGGGCGTGAAGGCCCTGCTTTCGGTGATCGCCTCCACCCGTGCCTTGTCGACCTGGGTGTGCCTGCCGGAGAAGGCGTACGGCGCATAGGGGACGATCTCGCCGGTGTCAGCGTCCAGCAGTCTGCGCGCTGTTCCCAACAGGGCCTCCGAGGCTGGTTGCTGAAGCGTTCATGAGGGCGGCTTTCAGGCCGACCTGATGAACTTAACGTACATGAGCAAGAAGTCGATGAGCCCCGCCCAGAGAGACGTGTCGCTGGACTTCTCAACCGGATCCCGAGTGCCGCCCGGACGGCGTAGAACGGGGTTTTCTGGGCCGCCTTCATGAACGTGAAGTCAATCTGCCACGATCCTGTGGTCGTGGTACCCAGTTCCTAGGATCGTTGGCCCACGATTCCTCGGACCGTGTGTGCTGTTCCAGGAACTGCCTGGCAGTTCCCAGGAACTGGGTCGGAGGTGGCGTTCTCGCAGGTCAGCGTGGGTTTGGGCAGCTGACGCTCTCTTACTTGAGGCTGAGGTTGTGTTCGGTTGCGCAGGGGCGGCCGTCGGCGGGGTGTCAGGTTGCGGCGGAGTGTGGGTAGTTCGGGGAAGTGGCGGGTCCGAACCAGTTTCTTGAGGAGCTGTACCCGCTCCTTCTTTCCGCGTTGCCCATGCCACCCCTTCTGGACCTCAGCCAGCGAAAGTCAGCCACGGCGGTGGGGGCGCCGGACGGGCAGGCGCGCGTGTGTTTCCAGCAACCACTCCCCCGGCTCAGCCACGTTTGCGTTGTTCCAGGCGGGGGGTGGGACGGGCCGCGGGTGGGCGTGGGGAGAGCCGCGAGCACGAGAGCTATTACGGCGTAATAGGTAGAGCGAGGGGCCCCTGCCTTGTTCGGCAGGGGCCCCTCGTTGTGGTGGTCAGTTGTCTGCGGCCGCGCGTTGTTGCTGGTGTTCGTTGAGGATGCCGAGCATCTTGTCGAACTCCGTGTCCGTCATCTTGCGGATCAGGTGCATCGCGAGGAAGGCGCCGTCGTCGTAAGGGAGTTTCGGGGGGTTCGAGGAGTCGGAGCGGGGTTCGGGGACCAGTGCGTCCGTGTCGACGGTGGTAGAAGGTGTGGGGTCGGGTTCCGGCTCGGGGTCGGGTTGGGGCTTGGGGGCCGGGTCTTCTATTACGTCGTAATAGGTGGGGGGCTCGGGCTCCGGCTTGGGCTTCGGCAGGATGGCTGCTGGGCGTTTGCCTGGCTTCTGTGCGGGGCGCTCGGCTTCCTTGCGGGCTCGTTCCGCCTTCAGTTCGTCCAGGGCCGTCTCCTGCTGGTCGGCCGGCTTGTTGCCTACCGCGCGCAGGAGGTCGATGGGGTCGTG
Organism: Streptomyces sp. NPDC001406; assembly: GCF_042895285.1. Taxonomy (NCBI): domain Bacteria; kingdom Bacillati; phylum Actinomycetota; class Actinomycetes; order Kitasatosporales; family Streptomycetaceae; genus Streptomyces; species Streptomyces sp. NPDC001406. The sequence continues at coordinate 22,509 of NZ_JBIAWG010000040.1, read as the reverse complement.
GCCGATGCGTGACTGGAGTTCGGGGGTGAGGCTCAGCAGGGCCAGGCGCTGGGAGACCCAGCCCTGGGAGCGGTGGAGGCGCTTGGCGAGGGCCGTCTGGCTGCCGTGGATGGCCAGGAGGCGGTTGAGGGCCTTGGCCTCGTCGAGCTCGTCGAGGTCCTGACGGTGGATGTTGGCGACCAGGGCCGACTCAAGGAGTTCCTCGGAGGTACTCCCCTGGTCGTCGCTGACCATGACCTTGACGGTGGCCAGGCCTGCCTCGCGGGCAGCGGCCAGGCGGCTGCTGCCGTCGATTACGACGTAATAGGTGTCCGCTTCGAGGCTGTCCTCGTGGTCGGGGTTGGCCTTGATATAGGTGTCGCGGTTCATGACCGTGATCGCCTGCTTCTGGCCGTGGGTGCTGAGGCTGCCCGCGAGGTCGGTCAGGTCGCCGAGGGTCGAGCGGGGGTTGTCTGGGTTCAGGCTGACGCGATGGGTGGGGAGTTCGGTGGGCGGGGCGACTCCGTCCGTGGGGACTCCGGTGGCCGCGGCCACGGCTGCGCGGCGGGCGCTGACCGGTCGTGCCGAGGCTCCGAACCGGCCAGCACCCAGCTGCTCGGCCTTCTTCGTCATGAGATCTCCCGGGCCAGGGCGCGCATGCTGACGGCCTGCTGGGACTTGGGGGCGTAGGACAACAACGGCTGCTTCATGCGGACTGCTTCTTTTTGTTCCTTCAGGTCGCCGACGAGGCCCACCACCCGCGGATCCTTTATGTCCACCCAGCCCTGGAGGGAGGAGGTGGCGATGTAGCCGCGGCGGCCGTCGTAGAGGTTCACGACGATGCCCAGGTAGTCGATTTCGAGGGAGAGGTCGGCGCGCAGGTCCTCGATCTGGGTGGTGAGGAGTTCGTACGCGTCGGCGGAGCTGTCCTCGGCCTGGACGACGACGAGGGCTCCGGACTGGCCGGGCTTCTCGTTGTCGCGGCGCCGGCCGTAGTAGGCGGCGGCGTCCATGCTGAGGCCGAGGCTGGGCGGGCAGTCGATGAGGATGACGTCGTAGTCGGCTTCCAGGGGGGCCAGGGCCCGTTCGAGAGCGGCTTCTCGGGCTCTTACGGCGGAGAGGCGCACGTCGAGGAGGAAGGCGTCGTTGCAGCCGGGGAGAAGGTGCAGGCGGCCGTCGAAGTTGTCGTCGTCGATGGAGACGATGAGGTCGCGGAGGTCTCCCTTGGGGTCGCCCGCCATGTGGTTGGTGAGGCTGTCGCCGTTCATCGGCACGGGGGTGGCGCCGAGCTGGTTGGTGAGGTGGCACTGGGGGTCGAAGTCGACCAGGAGGACGCGCATGCCGAGGCCGGGGAGGCTCTCGACGTCCAGCGGGTCGTCGGTCATGGTCTCGGGCTCATCGGTCTCGACGGCGCGGAGGGCGGCGACCAACTGCTTGGCCACGCGGACCGGGTGGAGCTTGTTGGGGTCCTCGGCCATCGCCTCGCCGGTGCCCGCGGTGATGGCGGTCTTGCCGACACCGCCCTTCTGGTTGCAGACGACGATGCGGCGGGTGACGGCCGGGCGTACGACGTCGGGGGCGGGGTTGGTGTCGAGCCAGAGCCTGACGGACTGGGCGAGGCCCTGGATGAGCGAGACCCCGCGGTCGGCGGCCGTCCGCTTGAACTCGTCCCACTGGCCCTGGGGGAGGAAGGTGGAGAAGGAGTCGGCACCCGAGGTGTCGACGGGTTCCAGGGCGGAGGCAAGACCGCACCAGGCGGTGATGCCCTGCTCTACGGCGCTCTGGATCTCGAGGCCGTGCTGGGCGGCCCTGACTTTGAGGTCCTGCCGGAGCCGACCCGGCAGCTTGGAGACGACCTTCTCGCGGTCACTGGAGGTGGCTGGAGAACTCATAGGGGCTACCTTACTAACGTGCTTGATCAAAATCTCGTCCGACACGTTAGTTAGGGAAAGTTGGCCGGTCCCAGTGGGGGGCGGAGGGTGCGTGGGGCGTCGTACCGAGACGTATTACGGCGTAATAGCCGGGGCGGGATCAACGGGACGCCCGGGCTATTACGCCGTAATGGGGTGGGGCAGTGGGGGAGTGGGGGAGTGGGTTGTGTCAGGCAATGGCCCAGGGGCTCGGGCCCTGGGGAGCGCGGCGGGAGGCGGGGCGCGAGGTGTCCCAGGCGGGCTGGAGCGCGGCGGAGACGATGCCCCACAGCTGACCGGCGGTCAGGGTGCGGACAGGCACGACGACCTGCCCGGCGAGGCTGATGCCGAACGAGGACTCCAGTGCGCTGACGATGCCGATGAGGGCCAGGGAGTCCAGTCCGTAGGTCTCCAGAGGCTCATCGGCCACGGGCGCCTTGTCCTTGCCCAGCCCGGGCAGGCCGCGCTGAAGGACGGTCTCGAACGTCGAGTTCCACGGTGCTGAGGCCATCGGCGGGCTTCCTTCCGGCTGCCGGGCGGTGTGACGCGTTTCCGCGAGCAGCCTGACCGGGGGGACTTGAGTCCGCGTGGACGGGCGCTCAGGCACGCAGGCGCTCAGGCGTTGAGCGGGGGTGGGGGAGGGGAGGGGAAACGCCGGGGCGGGGCTATTACGTCGTAATAGCCCTGTGGCTGTCGGGGCCAGCGCAGGGAAAGCCGCTCGACCCGGTCGCCTCCTTGAAGAGAGGCTGTGGGCATGGAGTTCCTCTGCTACCACCGCGACAGGCCCGGCTCCCTGCCGTTGCGCGACGAACTGTTGGAAGAGCACTGGTCCTACATGGACCGGTACGCGAAGGAGATGATCGCCCGGGGCCCGACCTTCGCGGCCGACGACACCGTCACCGGAAGCGTGCACATCCTCGATCTGCCCGATGCCGCCGCCGCCCGAGCGTTCGCCTTCGACGAGCCGAACTATCAGGCCGGTGTCTACCGGGACGTGCTGCTGCGACGGTGGCGCAACACGCTCGGGCGCACCATGTGGGACTTCCCGGGTGGGCGAAGCGGCGGCAACCGGTACCTGGTGCTCGGACTTGGTACGGGGCTGGCCGCCGACCTTGCGGTGCCGCCCGGTCAGGACGAGCTGATCGCCTACGGGCCGCTGCTGTCCGACGACGGCGCCGCCTGGCTGGGCACGGCGGCGCTGGTCCGGGCGCCGGATCCGGAGACGGCACGCGCCCTCCTGACCGCGGAGCGGTACGCCGATATCGAGGTGCACGACTGGGAGTTCGGCGGGCGGCCGTCATGACCCGGGGCGCCTGGTGATCGTTCAGCCGTTGCCACCCAACGGGCTGAACACAGGGCCCGTCTCGACCGGGCCGGCCTGGGCACTGCTCGGGGCCGGCGCGGTGGTCGTCCTCACGGTCGGTGTGGTGGCCGCGCTGACGCGGCGGGAGCCCCCTGCCAAGCGCCTGACCAACTGGCTGTTCGGGCTCGGGCTGACCATGTGCGCCGTAGGTGGACTCGTGCTGCTGGGCGAAGCCTTCGAGGAGCAGGAGGCAAATGACGGGCTGCATGCGGCCGGTCGCCGGATCATCGGCGAGGCACTGGACTCGGCCCACAGCTGTGACCCCGCCTCCGCGCAACCGACCTTCGTCTATCCGAGCCAACCCGGGGCCGGCGGCGCGGCCACATACGTTCCGTCGCCGTGCAGCGCCTCACCGCGCGACGTCACGCTGGACTCGTCGGTGGTGACCTCCGACGGCGTGTACGAGGCGCAGGCGGTGAACTCCTTCGGCACGAACGGGCACGTGACCATCACCGACTCGGACAGCGGCGAGCAGGTCTGTGCCACCATCCCGGACACGGCGGACGGCACCGGCTCCGTCGTCGACGGCCCATGTCCGGGGTAGGGCCGGGGGTAGGGCCGGGGGCTATTACGGCGTAATAGCCCCCGTGTCCGCCGCTCGGATGACGCGGCACGGCTCCTCGTGCGGGTGTCCCTTTCGGCTGCCTGGACGGCGTTACTCTCGCACGCAACGAAGGAGGGCGCATGTCGGGCAAGGCTGGACGAATGGTTATTGTCTGCATGCTCGCCCTGTCGGGTGTTCTTGTGGTCGTCGGCTGCCGCGACTCCGATCACAAGCCGGACGTCAGTCCCTCCGCCGGCACCCCGGAGGTGTCGCCGTCGACGACATCGCCGTCCTTGTCCGGCACCGCCCAAGTCCCCTCGCCGAGGTCCGCGTCGTCGTCCGCCGGCGGCACCGCTGTCCCGTCTCCGCCGCCGCCCCCTACATGCACCGACTGCGACCATGACGACGGTCCCAGCCTCGCCCCGTCCGCCACTCCGCCGTCTCCCGCGACTCCCGACGCTCCCGAAGTGTCTCCCCCTGATGGCACGTGAGTGAGCCCACTGAGGACCTGCTGCCTCCCCACCACGGGCAGACAGGCGGCGAGAGGCGACCGGCAAGCCCGACCGCACTCCTCAAGACCGTCATCGCGCAGGCATCCGTCATTGCAGCGCTGATGTTCTATCTGGGGGCGATGTACAGCAGCCAGTACTACGGCTACTTCCATCTCTCCATCTACTCCCTCGACTTCGGCTTCGCACCGCTGGTGCTCCAGAGCCTGAAGCTGCTGCGGTCTCCGGTTCTCGTGGCTGTTGTCCTCGTCCTGATCGCGGTGACCGCTCCCTGGTACGTCATGCGTCGTCCACTGTCCGGGCAGCCCGCTCAACGGGCTCTAGCTGCCCTGGCTCCGGTGGCACGGCTCTACCCGGTGGTCCTGGCGGCCGGGCTGGTGCTGCTGGTCTTCTGGTCACGGATCCAGCCGTACGAATGGGCCGCCCCGCTCACGCTCGCGGTCGGATTCCTGCTGGGCCTGGTCGCACACGCCGCGGGCAACCGGCCAGGGGGAGCGGGCCGTCGGGGCCTGCTCTTCTTCGCCGCCGTCGTCTGCCTGTTCTGGGTGCTCACCGAGACCGCGCTGCAACTCGGGGAGAAGGACGCCAGGGCCCGCGCCAGTCATGTGCAGAGCTGGCCCAGCGTGATGCTCCTCAGCACCCGGCCGCTGAGCCTGCCCCCGCCCGGGGTCCAGGAGGAGAAGTTTGCGCGCAAGGACCTGCGGATGCCGTACCGCTATACGGGACTGCGGCTCCTGATCGAACGCAGCGGCCGCTACTACGTCGTTCCCGCCGACTGGAAGGCCAGGACCGATCCGGTCTACGTCATCCACGAGAGCGACGACCTCTGGGTCGGGCTCGGGCCGGGCGTCCAATGACCAGAGCCTGGGCAGGACCAGAAGCACGACCCAGCGGCTGGGCAGTGGCAGCGACTGAAGCGACCGAAGCGACTGTGGGACCGGGTTGGGTGCGGGGCCCGGGCGGTGGGGGAGGGGTGGCGGGTCCAGGTTTGCTGCAGGGTCGCTTGAGTCGCTGCGTGCGTTCAGTCGCTGCCCGAAGGGGACTCTCGGGTCGTGGGGGCGGGGACAGCGACTGAAGAGGAGCGACTGAGGGTCGCTTGAGTCGCCTTCGGTCGCTGAGGGAAAAGGCCTGGTCAGGATGGGTGTCGGGGGTGAAACAGCGACTGAAGCGACCGAAGGTCGGGGTATATGAAGACATTCGCGCGTGCGCGTGTGCGCGTGTGTACGTCATATATAGGGACCTTGAGTCGCTTCAGTCGCTGTTTTGGTGTGTGAGTACCCTTTGACCTGCGGCTTCGTTGAGCTACTGAGACAGCGACCGAACTGGCTTGAGTCGCTGGAGGATTTGCGTTCGGTCGCTGGAGCGACCGGGCGACACACGCAGGGATTTTTGTTTTCCCTGTGTCCCCTTCTGTCCGCGTGGTTCGCTAATCTGTCTCAGTCGTTGAGTCGCTTCAGTCGCTGATGGGGGTGTGGATGCCTGCTGAGCTGCGGGTTCCGCGCAGCGACTCAAGGCAGCCGTCTCCCGAGCCGCACGGTGGCGCCAGATCCCTGGCGACGGCGCGGTGGTGTGTCGGCCGGGGCTGGCCCGTCCACCCGCTGGCGCCGGGGCGCAAGACTCCCGCGGGCAACTGCGAGGCCTGCCGCGAGCCCGGACACACCCACCGGGACTGCGGCTGCCCGGCTGCCGGTCGCTGGTGCCACGGGTTCCACGCCGCCACCCTCGACTACGCCAGGGTCGAGCAGTGGTGGGGGGCCAACCCGCGTTTCGGCGTGGGAATCGCCTGCGGGCCCGCGAGTCTGGTCGTTGTGGACATCGACGCGCACGCCCAGGAGCTGCCCGGGCGGGACCGGCTGCTGCCGGGCATCGAGATCTCCATCGGCGTCGACCTGACCGGGCTCGCCAACGGCTTCCATACGATTGGTGTGCTGGCCGCTCTGCGCGGTGAGCACAGCCCCGCGGACGACGAGAACACCCTGCGCGTGCGCACGCCCTCCGGGGGCCTGCACGTCTGGTACCGGGCCCAGGGCGGGCAGCGCTGGCAGTGCTCCACCGGGTCGGGCGGGGGCCGTTCGCTGGCCTGGCAGGTCGACATACGGGCGCACGGCGGGTACATCGTCGCCCCGGGGACCGTGACCGCGGCGGGGGTGTACGAGCCTGTCGGGCCGGTGCGGGAACCCGCACCGCTGCCGGGCTGGCTGGCCCGCGAGCTGGAGCGCACCGGGCATCTGCCGCCCGCACACGTGCCCGTGCCGCGCCCGGTGCCGCCGCGGGCCCGGCAGGCCGTGCTGGCTGCCGGGGGAGGGCAGGCGGCCGCGGGCCGGGCCCTGAGCGCCGTACTGGCCGAAGTGGCTGCCTGCGCAGCCGTGTCCGAAGGGGCGGGCTTCTCCGAGAAGCTCAACCGGGCCGCCTACACCGCCGGGGGACTGGTCGCCGCCGGGCACTTGACCGAGGAGGAGGCCGAACGGGTGCTGGACCAGGCCGCAGAGCATGCCCGGCCGGGGCAGCAGCGGCGCTACCGCGCCATCATCCGTTCCGGTCTGAGCGCGGGCCGGCAGCGCCCGTTGTCCCCGGGAGGCCGCGCGTGACCGCCGACGACAACGCGCTCTTCGACGCCCAGGCGGTCGCCGCGCAGATCCTCGCCCAGCCCGGCACCCAGGTGCCCCGGCAGGCTGTCGAGCACCGGCACGGCGCGGGCGGGGACGGGGAGGCCACCGTCGACGGGCTGCTGCCGGACACCCTCAGCGACCGTGGCAACGCCAAACTGTTCGTCAAGCTGTACTCCAACGACTACCGGCACGTGCCCGGGCTCGGCTGGTACCGCTGGGACAGCACCCGCTGGCAGATCGACGAGGACGACACGGTGATGTGGGCCGCGGGGGACCTGGCCGAGTCCCTGGCGACCGACGACCCGCGAGGTGCCTACAGTGCCTCGGCGCTGCAGCAGCACCGCCGGCGCGCGCTGAGCACCAGCGGCATGAACGCGATGCTCACCCAGGCCAAGTCCGCGCCGGGCATGGTGCTCAACGCCGCCCGGCTGGACGCCGACCCCTACGCGCTGTGCACCCCGGCCGGAGTCGTCGACCTGCGCACCGGGCTGATCCGTACGCCCGACCCGGACAAGGACTTCCACTCCCGCTCCACCACCGCGGGCCCGCAGGCGATGCCGACCCCGCGCTGGGACCGGTTCCTCACCGACACTTTCGGCGACGGCCCCGAGGGCGCGGAAATGATCGACTTCCTGCATCTGCTGCTGGGCTACTCCATCACCGGGGACGTCGGCGGCCAGGTGATGCCGTTCCTGTTCGGCTCGGGCAAGAACGGCAAGTCGGTGCTCCTGGACGTGCTGATGAAGCTCGTCGGTGACTACGCGGACGCGGCGCCGCCCGGGTTCCTGATGGCCCGGCCCTACGAGGGGCATCCGACCGATCTGGCCGAGCTGCACGGGCGGCGGGTCATCGTGTGCAGCGAGGTCAAGCCGGGGGACCGGTTCGACGAGGCGCGGGTGAAGCTGCTGACCGGTGGCGACCGGATCAAGGCGCGCCGGATGCGGCAGGACTTCTTCAGCTTCCAGCCCACCCACAAGCTCTGGCTGCTCGGCAACCACCGGCCCGAGGTGGGCACCGGCGGCTTCGCGTTCTGGCGCCGGATGCGGCTGATCCCGTTCGAGCGGGTCGTGTCCGACGACCGCAAGATCGACAACCTGGCGGACGTGCTGGTCACCGAGGAGGGGCCGGGCATCCTCAACTGGCTGATCCTGGGCGCCCGCCGCTATCTGCGGGGCGAGAAGGACCTCGCCGGTCCGGAGCGGGTGCGCATCGCCACCACGGCGTACGCGGAGACCGAGGACCACACCGGGCGGTTCCTGTCGGAGGAGTGCTGTCTCGGGCCGGATCTGAGAGCGGAGCAGGCCCAGCTCTACGCGGCCTACAAGACGTGGTGTCAAAATGAGGGGGCTCCGGCGATATCGTCCCGGGCCTTCGCGGCGCGGGTCCGAGAGGTGGTGGGACTGGCGTCTCCGAAGGAGATGATCCTGTCCAACCAGCGCAAGTACTACCCGGGCATCGGACTGGTCGCCGACGAGGAGACAGCATGAGCGCCCTCATAGGAGAGGACGAGATCATCCACGAGGTCGACTTCGTCTGGCTCGAGGACATCACGGAACTGGACTACGTACGCCAGAGTCTGGACCGGTTGCCCACCCGCAGGGGCAGGCCCGCCTACCACCGCGACGGACGTATGGTCGGCTACGCCCTGCTCGGTCCCAGCGCCAAGCCGTCGCGGTCCTCCGGCACCTTCCGCCGCCGGGTGTTCTGGTTGCTGCCGCACGACCGGGACGCCGTGCCCGACGGGTTGTATGCGACCGGCGCGCCGGCCGAGGCCGTGGACCCGCGCACGCTGGCACCGGGCAAGAAGGGACGCAAGACGGAGCGTTCGGAGGGCGGACCGACCTCCCCGGAGGTACGGGAGCGCGGGTTGACGCTGCCGCTGTAGGGCGGTGTGCCGGCAGAGCCGTCCCCGGGCGGGCTATTACGCCGTAATAGGTGGCGTGGTCGGTCGCGGTGGAGGCGTGGTTCGTACGACGGTCGCTGTCGCGGCGTAGGAGGGACACCGGGCCGGGCGGGGAGTCCGGCCATGCCTTCGTACCCGCGGTGAGGCCGGTCCGTGCGGGGGCTGCGGTCGAGCTCGGCCGACGATTGCCTGTCCGGGTGCAACTCGCCCTGGCGACAGCCGCGTTAACAACAGACCTTCCGGTATTGATCCTCTATGGGATGGGACCGCTGCACGCTAATGTGCACGTGCAGCGGGCTTTCCGTCCGCTGCACGTCCCTCAACGCAGGCCGCACGTCTCGTAGGCGGGGGAGTGGGTGTGACGATGCCGTGGCTGTCACCCTCATCCGACCGGTCCGGTGATCGTCGAGGTGAACACCGTCTCGTCGTCCTGACGGCCGGTGACCTCCACGGTCATCATCCCGCCGCTCTCGGGGGACACCCGTGTGATGTCGATCCAGCAGGGCCGGTCGAGTTCGACGTAGCGGCGGAACGAGCTGGACGCGCTCGCCGGGGTCATCGTCCGGGGCGCCACCAGGGCGGAGGCCGCCTGGCGTGCCCCCTCCAGCAGGACCATGCCGGGCAGATGGTCGTCGGCGTGGTCGAAGAGGATCGGGTGGTCGAGGCGCGGCGTGAGCAGCCAGCTGGTGGGCGAGTCGGTGGCCGACAGCACCACATCGGCCGTGGAGCCGCGGCCCACGCTCGCCGGTGGGAGCGGGGCGCGGTCCGCCCGGATGTCGAAGGCGGGGCCCGACCACGGCTTGCGGGCCGCGCGCAGCCGCCTGTAGACGCCCTGCTGGATCACGCCGAAGCTGCCCGAGCCGTGTGCCACCACATTGCCCTGGCGTCGGATGGACAGCTCCAGTTGCAGCCAACTGGCCATGCCCCTGCGCCAGGTGACCTCGGTGCATTTGGCTTCGAGGTCGAAGTCCGTCGGGCTGAGGGCGATCCGCAGGTTCTGCAGGGCCGTCGTGTAGTTGAGGTTCCCCAGGACGAAGCGGTGGTGGAGCGGTACGCCGAGTTCCGCGTGGGCGAGGAACATGCCGGCCTGCCGAAACGTCTCTGCGGTGAGCAGGGGATCGTGGCTGTCCCCGCCGGGGCTGGTGAAGAGTGTGTGCGCCCGGGGCCACTGTCCGGTGAGGGAGAACCTCAGGTCGTCCTGGGCCGTGCAGCCCGTGAGGAAGACCTCCGCGAAGCTCGCGCGGTGCACGTACTCCCTGGGGACCGTCGTGGTGAGTCGAGGCAGTGCGGGCAGTTCGACTGTGCTCTGGCTGGTAGGCAGACCCATCGGAGACCCCCCGTCTTGAAGCTTTGTTCGACGACAGCTAATAAGATACGGACGGACCGGTTTTCTTCTATCGCCCACCAGGTAAAGGATTGTTCAAGTGTCCGAAGAACGCTTGAACCAATGGTTCCGTTTCTGTCGGTTTGATCCTGTATCAACCTTGGCCGATCAAGGCGACGTTCGACGCATTGAAGAACAAATCGGCAAGTCTGGCCATCATGTGATTGATTTGAGCAGCCGGTAACAAACCTGTTCAGCGGTTTTCTTTATCCTCACACTTGATCGCCGTTTTGGAGGCAGCAGGTGCAGAATCCGTCCGTTCCCGTGGTGCTCGATCCCTCCGGCCAGGACCTTCATGGCGAGGCGGCCCGGCTGAGGCGACTCGGCGCGGTCGTCCAAGTCGCCCTGCCGGGCGGTGTGTTGGCCTGGTCGGTGAACCGGGGTGACCTGATCAAGCAGGTGCTGGCCGACCCGCGGGTGTCCAAGGACGCCTACCGGCACTGGCCCGCGTGGATCAACGACGAGGTCGACGACTCGTGGCCGCTGGCCATGTGGGTGTCGGTGCGCAGCATGCTCACCGCCTACGGCGAGGAGCACACCAGGCTGCGCAAGCTGGTCGTCGGCGCCTTCACCGCCCGGCGCACGGTGGACCTCAGACCGCGCATCGCCGAGATCACCGCCGAGCTGCTGACCCGGCTGGAAGGGCTGCCGTCCGCCCAACCCGTCGACATCCGCAAGGAGTTCGCCTACGAGCTGCCCATCCGGGTGATCTCGGAGATGCTCGGTCTGGACGACCGGGAGCGCGACGACCTCCACCGGGTCACGGACGTGCTGTTCACCACGACCACGACTCCGGAGACGGCCCAGAAGAACCAGGCCGAGCTGTACGGGCTGATGAACGACCTCGTCGGGCGCAAACGCGTGCACCCGGGCACCGACCTCACCAGCGCCCTGATCGCCATGCGCGACGAGGACGGGGAGGGTCTGACGGAGAAGGAACTCATCGACACCCTCCTGCTGATCATCGGGGCGGGGCACGAGACGACCGTCAACCTCCTCGATCACGCCATCTGCGCCCTGCTCACCCATCCCGAGCAGCTCCGGCTGGTGCGGGAAGGGACCGTCACCTGGGATGCGGTGGTCCACGAGACGCTGCGGTCCCAGGCGCCGGTGGCCAACATCCTGCTCCGGTTCGCCGTCGAGGACCTCGACCTCGACGGCACCGTGATCCGCGCGGGTGAGCCGATCCTGCTCTCGCTCGTCGCCGCCGGCCGTGACCCCGGCGCGCACGGCCTTGACGCGGACACCTTCGATGTCACCCGCCCCACGCGTCACGAGCACTTCTCCTTCGGCCACGGCGTCCACCACTGCCTGGGCCGCCCCCTGGCCATGAGCGAGGCGACGATCGCGCTGCCCGCCCTCTTCGAGCGGTTCCCGCACCTCGAACTGGCCGTCGAGCCCCGCGAGCTGGGGCTGTTCGAGTCCTTCATATCCAGCGGCCACACGGAACTTCCGGTGCTGCTGGCACCCCGTTCCTGAGCGCTGCCCGTCCCGTGACCACAGGGAGGTCTCCCCGTGTCCCACCCCGCACTGAGCACGCTCCGCCTGGCCGCCGTCAACATCGACGGCGTCCTGCTCAACGACACCTTCAGCCCGGTCATGCACCGGCTCGTCGCCGCCCAGGGAGTCGAGTACACGCCTGAACTCGAACGGGCCCTGCTCTCCCGGCCGCAACTCGTGGCCGCCCAGGTGTTCGTGGAGGTCACCGGCACCAGCGCCACTCCGCAGGAGGTGCTTCGCGCCTATTTCGCGGAACGCGAGCGCTACCTTCGTGAGCAGCCGGTGCGGCTGCTCGACGGAGCGGCCGCGCTTCTGGAGCGGCTGCGTACGCTCGGCCTGGACCTCGTGTGCTACGGCGGACTGGACGAGAGTCACTTCGAGCGTCATCTCGGGCCGTGGGCCACGTACTTCAGCGAGCCCCGCTACATCTGCACCAACGCCTTCCGGCCAGGCCTTCGCGAGATCACCCGGGACTTCTTCTCCCTCGCCCCCCACCAGGCGCTCTTCATCGACGACGCGGCCTCCGTCGCCGAGCGGGCCAGGGAACTGGACATGCCCTTCATCGGCCACCCCAGCCCCTTCGCGCACGGATTCCAGCGGGAGCTCATGCGGCGGGCCGGTGTCCGGTACCTGGTGCGGGAGTTGTCCGAGATCGACGAGGCGATGCTGCGCGCCCTCGACGCCGAGGCCGCCGAGCGCACCGTGTGGCGGCACGGCGACCCGGTTCCGGCGCACCTCGCCGCCGAAGCCGGGACGCGGTCATGACCGGGGCGGGCACCGCACCGCTGGCCGGCAAGGTCGTCCTCATCACCGGCGCCAGCAGTGGCATCGGAGCGGCGGCGGGGCGGGTGTTCGCGCGGCAGGGAGCCGTCGTCGTCCTGACGGCCCGGCGCGAGGACCGGCTGAGGGACCTCGTGGCAGAGCTGCGCGACACGGGGGCCGAGGCGCGCTATCACGCCATGGACGTGCGCCGCGGCGAGGAGGTCCGGCGGGCCGTGCAGCACACGGTCGAGCACTACGGCCGCCTGGACGCCGCGTTCAACAACGCCGGCGTGGGGGTGGAGAAGGTGCCGTTGCACCTCCTGGAGGACGAGGCGTACGAACTGGTCATGGAGACGAACGTGCGCGGCGTGTGGAACTGCATGCGTCATGAGATCGCGGCCATGGTGCAGGGCGGGGGAGGAGCGATCGTGAACACCAGCAGCGTGGGCGGGCTGGTCGCCTCCTCCACGGCTGCCCCCTACATCGCCTCCAAGCACGCGGTGATCGGGCTCACCAAGGCCGCGGCCGTGGAGTACGCGGCCCACCGGATACGGGTCAACTCCATCGCCCCCGGCCTGACCCGCTCGGAGATGGTCGACGAGTGGTTCGCCGTGTCGCCCGCGGCGGCCGAGAAGGCCTATCGGTCCGCGCCACAGGGGCGGGCCGCGGAGCCGGAAGAGGTGGCGGAGACCGCCGCGTGGCTGTGCAGTGACAGGGCGAGCTTCGTCACGGGTGCGACGCTCCCGGTGGACGGAGGCCGCACCGCCTGGTGAACGCCGGTAGGCAAGTGACGGGCGGTGGCTGCCCGGCACCAGGGGCCCCGCCCGTCACACGCGTCACCCGACGACTCCCGGCCATCATCGGATTCCTTCCCGTCCACCCCCGGGTAAGCGCGGTCGAAGTGGGGTAACGTACGTCGTGTTCGGTTTTGTTTTCAATGGAGGAGGGTCCCGTGGCACAGCAAGAGCGTGCGGTACGGACCCGTCGTGCTGTTATCGAGGCCGCAGCCACCGTCTTCGCCGAACGCGGTTACACGGCGGCGACCATCGCGGAGATCCTCGAACGGGCCGGAGTGACGAAGGGCGCCCTGTACTTCCACTTCGACTCCAAGGAGGCCCTGGCGCGCGGTGTGATCGGAGCCCAGATCGACAACGACTACTGGGTGCCGCGTGAGCTGAAGCTCCAGGAGTGGGTGGACATCGGCATGACGCTGGCCCATCAGATCCCCCTGGACGTCATCCTGCTGGCGGGGATACGCCTCTCCGGTGACATGCAGGGGCGGGATCTGTTCGGCAGTGCGTGGCCGGCCTGGATCGAGCTGTCGACCAAGCTGCTGACCGAGGCCAAGGAGCGGGGAGAGGTGCTGCCCCACGTCGTCCCCCAGGAGACGGCCGAATGCTTCCTCGGGTCCTGGCTGGGGACGCAGATGTTCTCCGAGGCGAACTCCAACTGGGCGGACCTCAGCGACCGGGTCTCGGTCCTGTACAACCACATGCTGCCGGCCATTGCCACACCCGCGGCACTGATCCGGCTGGACACCGCGCCCGACAGAGGCGCCCGGGTCGTCAGGGAAGCCGAGCGTTGCCGACAGGCCGAGCTCGCGGCTTCCGAGGCCTGACGGAGCGCCGGTTTCCGCGCCCGCGGAGCGCGGCACCCACCGCGGCCGCGGGGGTTTCGGCACCTCAACAAACCTGACATCTGGTTTGCTGCCTCGCGTGTGAGGGTCCCCGGTGGCGATGTGGAATCCGTTCAACGGGTCGACCGGGTCGGGCGGACCACGCCATCGGGCTCACCGGGACGGGATAGCAAACCCCGCACGCTCTTTTGTGAGCCGACTGTGAGGCGAGTCCTGGTCCGCCCGCATGCGTCATCATCGACGGCTCCACACAACACGAGCAGGGTGTCTGACGGAGTGTGACCATCAAGCCCGCACAAGGGTTGTACAGCTCCCACCCTGGCAAACCTACCAATCATGCGGTTTGCTAATGTCCTGAAACGGAACGCCGCACGCCCCTGAGGGAAGCGGACTGATGCACTCCGTGTTCCGCTCCAGTCCCCAGGAGGAGACCGATGGTCAAGCAGGTGCGCGCGGCCCGTACGCGCCAGGCCCTCATCCTCGCGGCGGCCGAGGTCTTCGCCGACGAGGGGTACGCGCAGGCCACCCTGCCCGTGATCAGCAAGCGCGCGGGAGTGAGCACCGGCGCCCTGCACTTCCACTTCCCCAGCAAGGACGTGCTGGCCAGGGAGGTGGAGGGAGCCGCGGCGGACTCCGTCGAGAAGATGGCCGAACGCTGTCTGTCCTCGGCCGACACCCTGTTGCAGTCACTCGTGAACGCCACCTGCCGGCTGCTCGCCGCCGTGGCCACCGACCCCGTCGTCAGGGCGGGCTTCAAGCTCGGCACCGACCCGTCGCGCAACAGCGGGGCGGGGGTGCCGCAGTGGTGGTGCGCCTGGGTCCACGATCTCGTCGTCCAGGCGCAGGACGCGGGGGAGTTGGCGGCCGACGTCGCGCCCGAGGACGCGGCGGCGGCCGTCGTCGCGGCGACCGTGGGCTTCGAGACGCTCGGCGAGGTGGACGGCGCGTGGCTGTCCAGGGAACGGGTGTCCCGGTTCTGGTCGTTCATCCTGCCGCGGATGGCGGCCTCGCCCCAGACGATCTTGGTCAAGCCGGTCAAGGCCATGGGTGAGGTCGACAGCGAGTGAACGCGGCTTTAACAAAAACCGCGCACATGGTTCGGTAATGGTCTAGTCAAGCCCAGGTAGTAGTAGCCCTTTTGTTCGGCTTTTTCGCCCTATTTGTCCCGGAAGACAGGGAAGATCCCGGCTGTCTCGAGTGGGTCTCGCGTACGGATAGAGGACAAGCAGGGAGGCCGGTACGGTATTGACATACCGCCCGTGCTGTTTTTTACTCGGGTTGCTAGGGAACCGCTCTAAGGCAGCCAGCAGCGACGGGGAGACGGCGTGGACATCGACATACTCGGCACACTCGCCGTACGGGAGAAGGGCGTCTCCATCACCCCGACGGCACCCAAGCCGCGCCAGGTGTTAGCCCTCCTCGCGCTCGACGCCGACCAGGTCGTGCACGTGGACACGCTGAGCGAGGAGCTCTGGGGCGCCAAGCCGCCCCGCAGCGCCCGCCCCACACTGCAGACCTACATCCTGCAGCTGCGCGAGCTGATCACCGTAGCCCTGGAGAGCGGGGACGCGGAAGAGGGCCGTTCGGCCAAGGACGTCCTGCTGACCGTGCCCGGCGGCTATCTGCTCAAGAGCGGCTCAGGCACCAGCGACGTCCGCGAGTTCGAGCGGCTGGCCGGCATGGGATACCGGGCCATGGACGCCGAGGACTACCCCGGCGCCGCCCAGCAGCTGCGCGAGGCGCTCGAACTGTGGACCGGCCCCGCCCTCGCCGACGTGCACGCCGGAACCCATCTGGAGACGCAGGTCAAACGGCTGGAGGAGAGCCGGCTGTGCGCGCTGGACCAGCGCATCGAGGCCGATCTGCGGCTCGGCCGGCACCGTGAGCTGCTCGCCGAACTGACCGTGCTCGTCAGCCGGTACCCCACCCACGAGAGCCTGTGCGGCCAGTACATGCTGGCCCTGTACCGCTCCGGCCGCCGCGGCGAGGCGTTGGACGCCTACCAGCGGCTGCGCGCCACCCTGGTCCGCACCCTGGGTCTCGAACCGTCGCCCGCACTGGGCAAGCTGCAGCGCTCCATCCTCATGGCCGGGCCGGAGGGCGTCGTACCGCCCGCCTCCGGGTCCGGACGGCTCACGGCCATCGGCTGACCGGGCGCCAACGGGGCCCGGCCGGCCGAGTGCGACCTTGGGCGCCACCTCCGTCTTTGTTCGAGCACCGCTCTAGGCGCACGACGCAGTTTTTGAGGACACACGGAGGAGGGGGGATCGGTATGCCGTCCGAACGAGGGCACTCGGCCCAGCACACCATCTCCGTCGCCGCCCCCGCCGGTGTCGTCTACGGCATGCTCGCCGACGCCGTGCGCTGGCCGGTGTTCCTCTCCTCCCACGTCCACGTCGAGCGGATGGACTTCGACGGGGTCACCGAGCAGTTGCGCATGTGGGACGTGACGGCCGACCACGTCCGTTCCTCACGCACCCGACGGGTGCTCAAACCGCAGTCGCGGTCCATCGAGTTCGAGCAGCAGGACACCTTCTGGCCGGACGCGCCCACCACCGGCGCCTGGACCGTGCAGGCCCAGGACGACGAGAGCTCCCTGGTCACCCTGCGGCACGACCTGCCGCCGGCCGGCCCCTACCGGTCCACCGCCCACGACCCCGAGGCCGAACTCAGGACCCAGCTGGACGGGGTCCGGGAGATGGCCGAGCACTGGGAGAAACTCGACGAACTGCTGCTGTCCTTCGAGGACAGCGTGCTGGTGGACGGACCCTTCGAGCTCGTCTACGACTTCCTCTACCGGATCGAGAACTGGGCCGAGACCGTCCCGCACGTCGAGCGGACCAGCGTCACCGAGGACCAGCCGGGCGTGCAGCTCGCCGCCATGGACACCTGTGCCGAGGAGACCGGCGAGACCGTCACCGTCGAGGCCGTACGCCTGTGCTTCCCGCACGCCGGGCGGATCGTCTTCAAGGAGACGGTCACGCCCGAACTGATCGCGGCGCACGCCGGTGAGTGGTACCTGCTGCCCGAAGAGTCCGGGGTGCGGGTCGGCTGCACCCACCACGTTCTGCTCAGGGAAGAGGCCGTGGCCCCGGTCCTGGGCGAGGAAGCCACCCTTGCGGACGCCCGCCGGTATGTGCGCGAGTGGCTGGGCCGCGCGAGCACCGAAGCGCTGGGCCTGGCCAAGTGGCACGCGGAGAGCGCCGTCCGCCGTCTGCGATGAGGAGGCCCGTGATGGCCCTCACCCGACCGGCTCCGACCGGGGAGAACACCGACACCGCCACCGCGGAGCCACGTTTGGCCCGCGAGCGGCGCAGGGCGGCCTACGCCGAACTGCCGCCGCCGGTGGAGGTGGCGCTGCGCGCCGTACGGCTGGAGGCACAGCTCGGCGACCCCGCCGATCCGGCCAACCGCTACGGCCTTCCCGCGCTGAGCGCCGTGGAGGGCACCGAGGGCCCGCCGTCCCCCGCCGACCTGCGCGCCGAGTTCTGGCCCCGCGCCGCCGGCGGCCACTACACCAGTGCCGACCAGCTGGTACGAGTGCTGCGCCCGCTCTTCCGCCGGGACCTGGCCCTCGGCCACGCCTGGGGCACCCGCCCGCTGCTCGCCGCGGCCGACGGCACCCGCCCGGCGCCCGGCCGGCCGGCCGAACTGGCCGCCCTGCTCGGGCCGGTGGCGCTGATCGCGGCGACGGGCACCGTGCTGCGCACCGCGGTCCGCGTCGTCGACGAGCTCGGCCACCACGAACCGGCCGCCCGGCAGTGGCACGGCACGCTCGCCGGTGACTTCGCCGACCTGCTGGCCTGCGAGAGCCTGACGACCGTGGCGCTGCGCTCCCTGGTCCTGCCCGCCGAGGCCACCGCCCTGCTCACCGCCGTGGTCGGATACGTCGTCCCGCAGCTGGTGGCCGACGTCCACAACGACCTCGAACTCGTCCTGAACGAGACCGGGTTCGTGCCCGGCAGCCTTGAGCAGCGCTCGCTCGCCAAGCTGAGGGCCGACCTCGCCGCCGGCGGGCAGTGGCCCGACCCGGCCGCCTGCCGGGCGCGGCTCGTCGCCGCCCTGCCCGACCTCGCCGAGAACGGGGAGCCCGCGCCGGACGCCGGCGCGCTGTTCAGGATCGGCGACGCGGCCGCCGTCCCGGCCGACCTGCTGCCCGAGGGCACCGGCTGCCACCATGTGCTGGCCGACGCGCTGGCCACCGCGGCGGCGGCCCGGCCGGCCGAAGGGGAGGACGGCGCGCTCGCCCGCGCCGCCCGGCGGCTGCGCACCGAGCGGCGCACCCTGCGCCTGCCCTGTCTGCAGGCCGCCGACGCCTCCCCGGAGGACCCCGCCGCGCGGGCGCTGGCGGACCGTCAGGCCCAAGTGCTGCTGGCCGCAGCGGTGCTCGGCGTCCGCCGGGCGGCCGACCACACCACCTTCCTCAGCAGCCCGGACTGGGCCCTGCTCGCGCTCGTCCGCCTCACCGAACGGCTCGGCGTCCCGCGGCCGCCCGTGCCGGCCGATCCGCGCGAGGACGTCTGGGCGGAGCTGGCCGAGCGCGGCCGACGCGACGTCGACTGCGACGTGTACGCCACGAAGTCGCTGTGGTGAACGGGCCCGAGGACCGCGAGGGACAAGGGCACCGGCCCGCGGGCGGCCCGGTGGACCTCGCGGTGCCCCTGCCCTCGCCGCTGCACATCGCCGGTCCCGAGGGGCCCTGGGAGCCGGTGTCCGACGCGGTGGAGTCCACCGGGGTCGCCGTGGTGCACACGACCTGGGGCGAGTGGCTCACCGTCACCCTGCTCGACCCGCGGCTGCGCGCGCTGCTCGGCCACGACTGGCCGCGCTACCGGCAGACCCGTGCCAGCGCCGGGCGGCTGCGCTTCGCCGTCTCCCGCCTGGTCATGAAGTACACCGCCGGGGCGGTGCTCCAAGTGCCTCCCGACGCCCTCGACCTCGCCTACAAACCCGGCGGGCGGCCCCATCTGCGCGGGCTCGGCGAAGAGCTCGAACTGAGCCTCGCGCACACCGACGAGCTGATCGTGGTCGGTGTCAGCGGCACCGGCCCCATCGGGGTGGACGCCGAACCCGTCGGCCGGCAGGCGCCCTTGGAACTGCTGGGCGAGTATGTGTGCACGCCCGAGGAGGCGGCCGCGCTCGCCGTGCTGCCCGAGGCCGAGCGCACCCTCAGGCTGTTGCAGCTGTGGACGCTGAAGGAGGCCTACACCAAGGCCCTCGGACAGGGGATGCGGCGCCGTTTCGCCGCGTTCGGGTTCCGCCGCGACGGCGAGGGGCGCATCACCCTGGCGGAGGACTCGGAGGGTGCCCGCGCATGGGCGTTCGCCGCCCATCTCGTCCAGGGGCGCTACCTCGTGAGCGCCGCCCACCGGCCGGCGCAGACCGCCCGGCAGGTGCCGTCGTACGACGCCGCCGTGTTCGCCGAGGCCGGTTTGCCGGCCGCGGGCGTACCGGGCTTTCCGGGGCGGTGGAGACCCGGCGACCGATGAGGAACCACGTGGGCACCGAGCCCGGCCGCGCCTCGCGGGCGGCAGGGGCGGGGGTGCGCGGACGCCCTCCCGCGGGGCCGACGACGAGGTCGGTGCCGTACGGGGAGCGGGTGCCGCAGGGGCCGTGCGGGGCGCGCGGGCCGGCGGGGCCGTATGTGCCGAGTGCGCCGCAGCAGTCGGCGTATCTCGCGCAGAAACGATCCGAACAGGAGCGGGAACGAGCAGAAAAGGGGGGCAGGGAGCCGGTCCTCTTCGCCGCGGCGGCGGGTTTCGGTACCCGGGACAGCGGATGAGCAGCCATCACCTTTCCGAGGACACCGTCCTCGCCGTGGTCCACGAGCCGGGCGGCACCGCGCCGCGGTCCCCCGTCGTGCTGGAGCTGTGCGGGCCGCTGGGCACCGCGGAGGCCGAGAACGTGGCGGCCCGGCTGGCCGAGCGGCACCGCGCGTACTCCGTCACCGTCGACGACGACGGCGACCGGCACAGCCTCAGCTTCCACCCGGCCGTGCCCGGCGACGGCGGACACGAGCCGCTCACCGCCGAGCTGCTGGCCGACGTACTGGCCCTGCTGCCCGGCGTGGAGGGCATCGTCCCGGCCACGGGGCACCAGCGCGAGCTGATCCTCGCGGCCGCGGCCGGGTCGCCGGACCGCCATGTCGAGCAGCTCTTCTGGAACTGGTCCGGGCCGCTGGACACGTCCCGCTTCGCCACGGCCTGGCAGTCGCTCGTCGAGCGCGAGGCCGTGCTGCGGGCGTCGTTCGACTGGACGGCCGCACCGCGTCTGGTCCTGCACGACCGGGCCCGGATCGAGGTCGTCCACCATGCGCACTCCACCGTCACCTGGGGCGACCTGGTCAAGCGGGACCGGGCGCGCGGCTTCGACCTGCACCGGCCGGGCCTGCTGCGGGTGACCCTGCTGGAGGGGACGCCGGGGCCGGCGGTGCAGGACTGGTTCGCGCAGAACTGGTCGCCGCAGGACCGGCTGCCGCCCGAGCGGGCGCCGGTGCGGGTGCTGCTGACCTACCACCGCGCCCTGCTGGACGAGCGCGGCGTCCATCTCCTGCTGCGTGAGTTCTTCCGGGCCTACGTCAGCGGCGGCACCCTGCCCGGTGGCGAGCGGCGGCCCGACGTCCGCGACCACGCCCGCTGGCTGGCCCGTCAGGACACCACCACCGCACGCGCGTTCTGGTCCGCGGCCGCGCCGGCCCCCGGCGTCGCCGTCCGCTCCGGCCGCCCCGGCGGTCCCACCGGACACACCGGTCCCGGCCGGCTGCAACGCCGCCTCAGGCCCCCGCAGACCGCGCGGCTGCGGTCCTGGGCGGCGATGCGGGGCGTCGGCGAGAGCAGCGCGCTGCATGTGGTGTGGGCCCTGCTGCTGTACCGGGCGTCGGGCGCCGAGGGGCCGGTGCCGGTCAGCTTCGGCGTGCATCTGTCCGGGCGGGACGTGCCGATGCAGGGCGCCGCGGGCATCCCCGGGCTGCTCGGCAACGCGCTGCCGATGACCGTCACCGTCGACCCGGCGGCCCCCCTGGTGGAGCTGCTGCACGAGGTGCGCGACACCGCGTTCGACCTGATCGCGGACGCCTGGGTGCCCGCCGACCGGGTCCGCGCCTGGAGCGGCCGGGGCGAGGACACCGACCTGACCGACACGGTCGTCGTCTTCGACAGCCGGCCCGAGCTGCCGGAGGCGCTGCTCGCCGAACTGCGCGAGCAGGGCGTCCAGGTGGACGTCCCGCAGAGCGTCAGCGGTGACACGAGCCTGCCGTTCACCCTCGTCGCCCAGCACAGCCCCGAGGGCGGGCTGCTGCTGACCGGTCTGTACGACCGCGCGAGCCTGGCGGACGGGGACGCCTCCGCGACGCTGTCGCAGTGCGTGCAGCTGCTGCGCTCCCTGCCCGACCACCGGGACCTGCAGTGCACCGTCGCCCAGGTGCTGGAGCCGCTGCGCAGCTCCGACGTGCCCAGGGTGGCCCCGCGCTCGCCCGCGCCGCGCGGCCTCGCCCTGGCCGTGCTGCGGCCCGGGGAACCGCTGTCGGACGTCATCTGCCTGATCGGGGTGCCGGGTGTGCCGACCGGCGCCTACGAGGTCCTCGCCCGTGACCACCAAGGACCCGAACGGATCGTGGCCCTGCGCATGGAGGGACCGGCGGAGGTGTCGGTGTCCGTGCTGCGCGAGATGCTCGCCCCGGACCGCCGGCTCGTCCTCGGCGGCTGCGGGCCGGGCGGCAGCGCCGCCTATGAGATCGCCCGGCGCGGGGCGGCCGAGCACGGCCTGGCCGCGGCCGTGGTGATGACGGGGGTCGGCGGCGCCACCGCGAGCGCCCAGGCCCTGGCCCGCGGGCTGTGGTCCGTGCGCGCCAGGGACTTGCGACGTGCGACGGGTGACGGGTGACGGGGACCGAATTCATGCCGGAAATAGGGCGTGAGCAAGCTTTTGTGCCGGTTCTCAAGTCGGGGAGGAGCCGTTCTCTAGCGGCTCGTTCGACGGTGTCCGAAAAGCTGGAGGAGGGGGCATGAGCGATTCGGACCAAGCACAACCGGCGCTGCGCATCGAGCGCGGGCACGCGAGCGATGAGGAGCTGGCCGCGCTCACCGTCGTACTGCTCGCGCTGTGCGCGGAGGCGCAGGAGAGCGAGGCGGGGCGTCCGGTCAACGGCTCCCGGTGGTGGAGGAGGCCGCACTCCTACCGGGCCCCGCGCAGCTGGCAGTGACGGATCTTGGTGCTCCAGGAAGGAACCTGACCACATGTCAACGACGATTGCCTCCGCTCCGGTCGACACCGGGCCGGCCGACATCCGCGGCCGGGTGGCAGAGCTGCACGGCATCCGTGCGCAGGCGCTGGCGGGCCCCAGCGAGAAGGCGACCGAGGCGCAGCACGCCAAGGGCAAGCTGACGGCGCGGGAGCGGATCGAGCTGCTCCT
>NZ_JBIAWG010000039.1:0-25787 GCF_042895285.1 Streptomyces sp. NPDC001406 | reverse complement strand
CAGCTGACCTTCTCCCTGTACTGCGCCAGCGCCCGCTTATTCGCCGGGGGGGGGGGGGGGGGCGGCCGGGGGGGCCCCCCCCCCCGGGCGGGGGGGGGGGGGCCGCCCCCCCCCCCCCGGGGGGGCCCCGGGGGGGGGGGCGGGGCCCCCCCCCCCCCACGGACCTACGGCCACAGTCCCTGTCCGCCACTCAAGGCACGAAGGTGTCCATGCTTCCCGCTGCTCCCGAGCAGGCCCCACCGTCACGCCCCCAGCGCGCAGCCCGGACCGGATCGGAGGGAAGGGCGAGACGCCGCGCTCCGAGCGGACTGTTCGAGCCCGGACAACTCGTCCGCTCCTTCCCCGAGGCCCTGCGAAAACTGCACCCGCGCGCCCTGGTCCGTAACCCGGTCCTGTTCGTGGTGTCCGTCGGGGCGGTACTGACCACGCTGTCGGCCCTGTTCCACCCGGCCGTCTTCACCTGGGTCATCAGTCTCTGGCTGTGGCTGACGGTGGTCTTCGCCAACCTCGCCGAGGCGGTTGCCGAGGGGCGCGGCAAGGCGCAGGCGGAGTCTCTGCGCAGGGCCCGTACGGACACGGTGGCGCTGCGTGTGCTCGACTGGCGCTACGGCACCGATCCTCGCACCGCCCGCACGGAGGCGGTCGCCGCCACCGCTCTCAAGCCCCTGGACGTCGTACTGGTCGAGGCAGGCGAGATGATCCCAGCGGACGGCGATGTCGTCGACGGGGTCGCCGCAGTCGACGAATCCGCCGTCACCGGCGAATCCGCGCCCGTCATCCGGGAGTCGGGCGGTGACCGCAGTGGCGTCACGGGCGGTACGACGGTCCTGTCCGACCGAATCGTCGTCCGGGTCAGCGCACGCCCGGGCAACAGCTTCCTGGACCGGATGATCGCTCTCGTCGAGGGCGCCTCCCGGCAGAAGACCCCGAACGAGATCGCGCTGAACATCCTGCTGGCCTCCCTGACGATCGTCTTCGTCCTGGTCGTGGTCGCCCTTCAGCCGATGGCTGAGTACGCCGACGCCGCCCAGTCGACAACCGTGCTGGTCGCCCTCCTCGTCACGCTCATCCCGACCACGATCGGCGCCTTGTTGTCCGCGATCGGCATCGCGGGCATGGACCGGCTCGTACAGCGCAAGGTGCTCGCCATGTCCGGCCGCGCGGTGGAGGCGGCGGGTGATGTGAACACCCTGCTGCTCGACAAGACCGGCACCATCACCCTGGGCAACCGCGAGGCCGCCGCCTTCGTGCCGCTGCCCGGGATCGACGAACGGCAGCTCGCCGATGCCGCCCAGCTTTCCTCGCTGGCCGACGAGACCCCGGAGGGCCGCTCCGTCGTCGTCCTCGCCAAGAACAGGTACGGATTACGGGCCCCCGCCGAGGGCGAACTGGCGAACGCCCGCTGGGTCGCCTTCAGCGCACAGACCCGGATGAGCGGCGTCGACCTGCGCTGGGACAACGGAGCCGTCTGCGCCATCCGTAAGGGTGGCGCGCAGCAGGTGATCGAATGGGTGCAGCAGTACGGCGGCCAAGTCCCGCCCGAGGCACGGATGTACGCGGACGCCGTGGCCGCGTCCGGCGGGACACCGCTACTGGTCGCCGTGCACGACTGGGACGGACCGCGGGTGCTCGGCCTGATCCATCTCAAGGACGTCGTCAAGGACGGCATCCGCGAACGCTTCGCCGAACTGCGCCGCATGGGCATCCGCACGGTCATGGTCACCGGCGACAACCCGCTCACCGCCCGCGCCATCGCCGAAGAGGCCGGCGTGGACGACTACTTGGCCGAGGCGAACCCAGAGGACAAGCTCGCGCTGATCCGGCGGGAGCAGGAGAGCGGCAAGCTGGTCGCCATGACCGGTGATGGTACGAACGACGCGCCCGCGCTCGCGCAGGCGGACGTCGGCGTGGCGATGAACACCGGTACCTCGGCCGCCAAGGAGGCCGGCAACATGGTCGACCTCGACTCCAACCCGACCAAGCTCATCGAGATCGTCGAGATCGGCAAGCAACTCCTCATCACCCGAGGCGCGTTGACCACGTTCTCCATCACCAACGACGTCGCGAAGTACTTCGCGATCATCCCGGCGATGTTCGCGGGCTCGTACCCGGGCCTGGAGTCCCTGAACGTCATGGGCCTGCACAGCCCGACCTCGGCCATCACCTCCGCGATCATCTTCAACGCGTTGATCATCGTCGCACTGATCCCACTGGCTCTGCGCGGCGTGCGCTACACCCCGTCCTCCGCACACGACCTGCTGCGCCGCAACCTGCTCGTCTACGGCCTCGGCGGCCTCTTGCTGCCCTTCGTGGGCATCAAGCTGATCGACCTGCTGATCTCGGGGGTACCCGGCCTTGGCTGAGCCACGCCCGTCCGTCTGGCTCGCCCGTCAAGGCCCCGTATGCACACGTCAGAGCCCCGTCAGAGAACGGGGTTTCGGCTTGCCCGGGATGTGCGGCACGGCTTCCATGGAACCTGTGAACAGCGCCTGGCTTCTCTTCGACCGGCCGCCGAGTCCCGCTCGGCCGTCGTGTCATCTGCCGCGCTGACCGGAAGCGCCCGCGTCCCGCCGACCGCTTTCCGTGACCCGAGGGGCGCCGTGATCGGCTCCTGCGCCCCTCGCCCTCCCTTCGCCACCGCACGCCCACCGCCCCTCACCCGGCGGTACCGACGTGCCCGCAACCCCGGATTGGATCATGCCCAACTCCACCCTTTCGTCCCGCACCGTCCTGGTCACCGGCGCCACCTCCGGCATCGGCTACGAGACCGCCCGGCAGCTCGCCGAGCGCGGCGCCACCGTGCTGCTGCACGGCCGTACCGCCGAGGAGACCCGGGCCGCCGCCGACCGCCTCATCGCCACGGCTGGAGTCGGTGCCGGCCAACTGGCTCTCTACTCGGCCGACTTCGCCCACCTGGAAGAAGTCGAGACCCTCGCCCGCACGGTCGTCGCCGAACACCCGCACCTGGACGTCCTGGTCAACAATGCGGGCGTGGCCGCCCCCGAGCGGCACACCGTCACCGCCGACGGCAACGAGATCGCCTTCCAGGTCAACTTCCTCGCCCATTACCTGCTGACGTGCCTGCTGGAGCCGGCCCTGACCAGCGACTCGGGCGGCCGGGTCGTGAACGTCTCCTCGTCCCTGCACCGCACGGCATCCATCCAGTGGGCCGACCCCAACCGCGCCCGCCGTTACTCCCGCCTCGCCGCCTACGCCCAGTCCCAGCTGGCCCTGACGGTGTTCGCAGCCGACCCCCGCGTCACCGCGGTCTCCGTGCACCCGGGTGCCTGCGACACCGCGCTGCTGCCGCTGTACGCCCACGAGGGCCTCTCGCCCGCCGAGGGCGCGGCGCACGTGGTGCGGCTGTGCGACCCGGCGGTCGAGATCGTCAACGGCGCCTACTACGACCGCGCCGAGCGCGTTGAGCCGGCCCCGGCCGCGACCGATGAGCGGACGGTCAAGCGCCTCACCAAGCTGGCGGACCTGCTGGTCGGCCGCACCGCTTGAAGCATCGTCCAGAACAGAGGAGTTGACGTACGTGTCGAAGCGCGCCCGCAAGAAGAAGACCCGCCGCAAGAAGAAGGCCAACCACGGCAACAAGGCCGGCCAGAACTGACCGACCACGTCGATGCACGTCGTCGATCGCACGGGGGGGGGCGACGAGGAGCGGGAAAGCGCCCCGTCGCCCGCCCGATCCACCCGTACCCCAACCCCCACGAGGCACCGATGATCGAGATCTCACCGCCGGACCCCCGGGCGCTCGCGCGCTGGTTCCCTACCGGATTCCCCGGCCCCGCCACGATCGGCGAGGACGTGCTGGCCACGGGCATCGGCCGCTGGTGGGCCGACCGGCCCGTCCAGCCGCGCACGGTCGCCGTATCCTGCGCCGGCCACGTCGTGCTGTGCGGCAGCCCGGAGGAGCTCACGCCGGGTCTCCTCGCGCCTCTGGCCGGCAACCGCGTCGAGGCTCCGGCCCGGTTCCTGCCCGCCCTCGGCGTCGCCTTCGACCGGCTCACCCCGTGGGAGCGCATGATCTGGACGCTCCAGGCCACGCCTCAGCCCGCCACCGTCCCGCACGCGGTGACCGTACGGCACCTGGAACCCGCGGACGCCGACGCCGTGCATGCCCTCGGCCCGGACGCGTCCTGGCTCTCGGCCAGCTGGGGCGGACCGCGCGGCCTCGCCGCCTCCGGACACGCCTGGGCCGCGGTGGGCCGCACCGGTCGCATCCTCGCGGTGGCCTGCACCTACTTCCGCGGCACCGGCTACGAGGACGTGGCGGTCTACACCGTCCCCGACCGCAGACGCCACCACCTCGCCCTCGCCTGCGTCACCTCCCTTTGCGCGGACATCGCCTCCCGTGGCCACACGCCCAGCTGGAACTGTTCGATCCACAACCGCGCCAGCCGCCTCCTGGCCTGGAACGCCGGTTTCCGCCTGGTCCGCGAATACGTCCACTACGCGTCGGGGAGCCCCGTGTCACACGATCGGCTCAGCGCCTAGCGAGCGCCCCGAAAGAGGGAGAAGCCAGTGCCCAGGAAGCCCCCGCTCCTCACCCTTCCGATCCTCGGAGGGAGCCACGAGCTCACGATCATCCGGCTGAAGCGCGGGGAGAACTCCTTCACGCTCCACTACTGGATCACCCCACCGTTGCCGGAGTCGGGTAGCGAGTCCCTCGTACTCCCGGTCCTGGAGGCTCTGGACGACCTCGGCAACGAGTACGACGACCGCGGCGGCGCCTACGGCACCCATCCGGACGGCACCTACACCGACGGCAGCCTCACCATGCAGCCGTCTCTGCATCGGGACGCGAGCAGCCTGCGGATCCACATCACCTGGCTGAGGGGCGGCATGGAAACGTCGTACGACATGACGCTGGATGTCCGGTTCTGACGGCGCGCATCACGCGACGCGCTCGACCTTAACGCGGCCTTGACGCGTTCGGCGGACATATCCGTGGGTCCGTGCGTCACCCCTTGCTTACGCTGGTGCCGCCGTCCGTGTGATGGCCGGAACCCCACGCTGAGCCGCACACCGGGAGAGCACGCCGATGGCCACCACCACCGAACACCCGCCGCCGAGCCGACTGCGGACGTGGATGCTGGAGGGCCTGTCCGACATGGGCAAGCACGGTGCCCACGCCGGCCCGCAGGCCGAGCCGGAGCCTTCGCACAAGGGCCAGCGCTGGTACCGCGTGATGTGCCTGACCGGCGTCGACTACTTCTCCACCCTCGGCTACCAGCCCGGCATCGCGGCCCTCGCGGCCGGCCTGCTCTCCCCGATCGCCACCCTCGTCCTCGTCATAGTCACCCTGGCCGGCGCCCTCCCGGTATACCGCCGCGTGGCCGAGGAGAGTCCCCACGGGGAGGGCTCCATCGCCATGCTGGAGCGGCTGTTGTCCTTCTGGAAGGGCAAACTGTTCGTCCTCACCCTGCTCGGCTTCGCGGCGACCGACTTCCTGATCACCATCACCCTGTCGGCCGCCGACGCCTCCACCCACCTGATCGAGAACCCGCACCTGACGAGCACGCTGCACGGCCAGCAGATGCTCATCACGTTGATCCTCGTCGCGCTGCTGGGCGCGGTGTTCCTCAAGGGCTTCCTGGAGGCGATCGGCGTCGCGGTGGCGCTGGTGGTGGTCTATCTCGGTCTGAACGCGGTGGTCGTGGTGGTCGGCATGTGGCACGTCCTCACTGCGGGCCACGTGGTTACCGACTGGACCAGCGCCCTGACCACCGAGCACGGCAACGTCCTGGCCATGATCGGTGTGTCCCTGCTGGTGTTCCCGAAGCTCGCCCTGGGCCTGTCCGGCTTCGAGACCGGCGTTGCCGTCATGCCCCACGTCCAGGGCGACCCGGATGACAGCGAGGAGAAGCCGAAGGGCCGGATCCGGGACACCAAGAAGCTGCTGACGGCCGCAGCGCTCATTATGAGCGTGTTCCTGATCGCCACGAGCTTCATCACGACGGTGCTCATCCCGGAGAACGAGTTCAAGTCCGGCGGCAAGGCCAACGGCCGCGCGCTGGCGTATCTGGCGCACGAGTACCTGGGCAACGTCTTCGGCACGGTCTACGACCTTTCGACCATCGCCATCCTGTGGTTCGCCGGCGCCTCTGCCATGGCCGGCCTGCTCAACCTCATGCCGCGCTACCTGCCCCGCTACGGCATGGCCCCGCACTGGGCCCGCGCCGTGCGCCCGATGGTGATCGTCTTCACGCTGGTCGCCTTCCTGGTCACCTGGATCTTCGACGCCGACGTGGACGCGCAGGGCGGCGCCTACGCCACCGGCGTGCTGGTCCTGATGTCCTCCGCGGCGATCGCGGTGACCATCGCCTCCCGTAGGGCCGGGCAGCGCGGCTGGACCATCGGCTTCGCAACCGTGTCCGCGGTCCTGCTCTACGTGACCGCTGCCAACGTCGTCGAGCGCCCGGACGGTGTGAAGATCGGCGCCTGCTTCATCGTCGGCATCATGCTGGTCTCTCTGCTGTCCCGGCTGGCCCGCGCCTTCGAGCTGCGTGTGACCAGCGTGACGCTCGATCCGATGGCGGAACGATTCGTCAGGGACATCGCCAGCCGAAAGATCCGCTTCATCGCCAACGAGCCCGGCCGACGGGACAAGGCCCAGTACCGCGACAAGATCGAGCAGATCCGGGCCGACAACGACCTGCCCGAACAGGAGGACTTCGTCTTCGTCGAGGTCACGGTCACCGACCCCTCCGAGTTCGAGGCGGGCCTGACGGTACGCGGCGAGGTCCTGCACAACCGCTACCGCGTCCTGACGTTGGAGTCCTCCTCCATCCCCAACGCCCTGGCAGCCCTCCTCCTCCATGTCCGCGACAGCACCCGCTGCACCCCGCACATCTACTTCGAGTGGACCGAGGGCAACCCGTTCGCCAACTTCCTACGCTTCTTCCTCTTCGGGCAGGGCGAGGTCGCCCCAGTCACCCGTGAGGTCCTGCGCGAGGCCGAACCGGACCGGGCCAGGCGCCCGCGCATCCACACCGGCTGAGGACTCCGGCGACCGCGTCAGGATCCCGTCAAGATTCTCCCGTGCGGCGTTAGGACCCCGTAAGCAGCAGTCGCCGGACCGCGTACGGCCGCCTAGCGTCAACGTCATGCGACGGAGCGGATCGACGGGCCCGGCCGGCGACCGCCACTGGCGCGGCAGCGCCCGGCTCGCGGTGAGCTGCACCCTGGTCTTCTGCGCCATGAGCTTCCTGGTCGACTGGGACGCGGGCAGCCTGACGCCCCTCCGCGCCCTGCTCTGGGTCACCCTGTCGGCCGCGGTAGGCGCCGTCCTGCTCCCACAGCGGGTGAGTGCGGGCCCCGGCTGGCTAGCGGTACGCACCCCTTGGCGCCGACGCGTGGTCCGCACGGACGCGCTTGCGGCCGTACGACAGTACGACGGTGTCTCCTCCCACCTGGTCCTGCGGGACGTCTACGGCCACCGCCTCGAACTCGATCCCCGGATCCTCGCCGCCAACCCCCTGCTCTGGCACGAACTCGACACAGGTGTCCGCCGTTCTCTGGAGCGGGGCACGCTCCGCCACGGAGCGGACGTCCTCGACCGGCTGGGGCACCAGATCGACGAGGAGACCGCGGAGGCGGTTCTCCGGGCTTCCGGCCTTTCCTGACCTGACAGATGCGGAAACTCCATGACCTCTTGAGTCTGTCTGAGGTGACAGAAACGGGTGGCGGACGGTGGCTCCCCGGCCGGGGACAGAATCGGACTGAGCACTCCGATCCGGCGAGGGCGCGTGACAGATCCGGGTGGCCCACGCGACCGCCTACGCAGCACTCGGCCGCCGCTACGCCAGCCGACTCAACGGCCCTCGCCAGCCCGCTTGGAAGACTGTCAGGCCCTCGGCATCACCCGGACACAAGCCAGGTGCCCCGCGACCATTCCGAAGTCCTGCTGCCCTAACAAAGGGCGCTACCTAGTGTGACCGTGCAGTCCCATCGCCTTCACTCATTACACATTTCACTTGGACAACCGACCGCAGCCCGTTACGCACAGGCGTGGAAACTGCAGGTCAGAACTTTCGCACGCGCATGAAGTGGCGCACCCTACACGCAAGGTCCTGTAGACGTGGGTGCGCGGGGCCGCGCAGTGGCACTCGGCTGGGGACAACGTCGCGAGCCGCGTCACCACCCGCTCATGAGGGTGACCGAAACCCGTCCAGCCACCGCTCGACCTCGTTCGCCCTCGGGCCGGCAAGGGTTCGTAAGCGCTCGAGGGCCTCTGCGCCCAGCGCCTGGGCGTCCTGGGGATCTCCGGTGGAGGCCAACGCGCGGGCCGCGTCGGCCAGGGCGAGGGCGGTGAGCTCATCCTGGCCGGTGCGTCCGGCGCCCGCGGCCGCCGCGCGGAACAGGTCCTCGGCCATGGCGAGGTCATTCTCGGCCTCGTAGGTCGCCGCGAGGCTCAGCCGCAGGCGTGCCAGCATCGCGGCGTTGCCGCGTTCCGGTCGCATGGCGCGCAGCAGGAGTTCGCGTGCGGCAGGGGTGCGGCCTCGGGCCAGCTCGAACTCCGCGAGCGCTCCCAGGGCACCGGCCAACGGACCACGCATGGCGATCCGTTCGGCGATCTGCAGGCTTTCACGCAGGTGTCGCCGTACGCGTGAACGCGGCTCTGACACGAAAGAGGGAAGCGAACAGCCTCGGAATGACCCTCCGCTTCGAACCCATCCCAATGGCCCACAGTCGCTTGCATCTTTCGTGTCAGAGCCACGTTCACACGTACGGCGACATCAGGTCGACGGCGTCGTCGGAGAACAGCGGATCGGACCGGGCGGCGATCGTCAGGTGGTGCTTGATGTAGCTGGCGGTCTCCTCCTTCGTCATGGTCGGCATCTGGTGGCTGATCGAGATCCGCTGGTCCAGGGCCACCAGGACGCCGTGCTTCATCCGCCTGCGCAACGTGGGCTGCCCGATCAGCAACACCGCGAACGGCGTCGTGGAGTCCATGTCGTAGTTGGTGAGCATGCGGATCGCGTCCAACTCGTGATGTCCAGGAGGTGCGACTCGTCGATCACGACCGCGGGGGTGCGACCGCGCTCGTCGACCTCGGCGGCCAGCGCGGCAGACGCCTGAGCTGCGAGAGCGGCGGATTGGTATTTCGGCGTGCCGCCCAGGCTGGTGACGATCCGGTCATAGAGGCCGCGCATGCCGACGAGCGCCGCCTCACGCCCACCGCACCGCCGTCCCTCAGTGCCGACAACATCCGCCGCCGAGCACGGCTGAGTCAGGCGCGCCTCGCAGTCATGACTCAGACAACCGAACAGCAGCCCCTTCTGACGTGATGCCTGCCGTGATGGGCGGCATCCACGTTGGCTGGGATACCAGGACTCGAACCTGAACTAACGGAACCAGAAACCGTCGGGCTGCCAATTACCCCATATCCCATTTGCCCCGAACCGCGGGAGCCACGGCAAGCCGGAGCGCGCCCTACCGCGTATCGCAACGCAGCACGGCCATGTACCTAATCTATGCACTTTCGCCGTGCTGCTCAGCGGCGCGCCAGGCGTGTCGATCAGACTCTTGGGTTTCTTTTGGGGGTGGGGTGGAGCGCTTGGAGCGTGTCGATGACCCAGTCGGTCCCGGGAAGTGGTCATCGGGGTTGGGTTGCGGGGCGTGCTCGGCGCACGGATCCGATCGAGGGACTCCTCCTCCTGAGCGGCTCGCCCGGTTGCGGGCGGCGCGACGGCAACTTAGCTTCAGCGCGTCGGAATCATTCCGAAAAGGTCAACATCATCTCTTATGTTGGCTTTCCCGTGGCATCGAATGGAGCATTCATGTCGGTGATGACCGGTACCCCGCCCCTGCAGCAGTTCGGCCAGCAGATCGCCGGGCCGCAGCAGCAGCTCGCGCAGGTCGTCCAGCAGACGATCCAGCAGGCCTGCCAGCAGGCAAGCATGCAGATCGCGCAGCGCATGCAGCAGACGCTGCAGCAGATCCAGCAGGTCCAGCAGCAGCTGCAGCAGCAGGGCCTGGCCCACCAGGCCCACCCGTACCTGGCCGTCGCGCTGCACACCACGCTGCTCCAGGGCGTGCGCAGCGCTGTCGAGCAGTCGGTGCAGCAGGCCCTACCGACCGCGATCCTGACGCTGTTGCAGCAGAGCCAGCAGGGCCAGCAGGGCCAGCAGGGCCAGCAGCAGAGCCAGCAGGGCCAGCAGCAGTGGCCCGGCGGGTTCGGTCAGCAGTCGTTCGGCCAGCCGAACCAGCAGCAGTACCAGCAGCCTGGCTTCGGCTTCGGCCAGATGGGTCAGCCCTTCGGTATCGGCTAATTGCCGGCGGCGCGTGATGCGGTGTACCCGGGAGCTGCTCTTGGGCACACCGCATCACCATGGAGGCGGGAGCCGCCCGTCATCCGGATTAAGAACACAAAGAGGCGACACAGGCGTGGTGGAGGTAGGCGTGATGGTCAAGGACAGGCCCGGGAACAAGCCCCGGAACAACCGCCAGAGCGAATCCGAGGGCGTGGGGGCCGGCGGCAGGCCGGTACCCGAGGACAAAGAAGCGGCGCCACGAAAGAAGAACGCATCGTCACCAGTCGCCGTGCAGCCACGTCGGCACCGGTACATGGTGACGCCGCTGCCGCAGCAGTTGCTTCCACCGGGAGTGCCCGAACTGAGCATGGATGCGGTGTGCGACCGGCTCGAGAACATGCCCGATGTCAGCGTGATCCGCCGGCTCCAGCCCTCCGAGAAGCTGCAGGCAGCCGGAGTGATTCCCTCCTGCCCGGAGATCGCGGTCGTCGAAGCCGCCGAGATGCAGCTGCCGGCGATGCGGACTCTGCACGTGCACATCGAACCCGACCTGCCGCTGACCGCCGCCGGACCCGCCGCCACGGTGACGCCGGGGATGCTGCCGGTGCACGATCCGGGACTGGTCATGTCGCTGGAGAAGCCCGTGGAGATTCCCTTGCGGGTCTGCGGCCTGGACGGCGAACCCCTTGCTGGCGCGGGGGTGTTCCTGATCGGGGCGACCTGGCCGGCCCAGGGCATCACCGCCGCCGATGGGACAGTCACCGTCACCCTGGCCACCGACACCGAACGGTCCATTCAGTCCCTGTACGTCCGCCCCAAGGCTGGCTACACCGACCGCTGGATCAACCGCCCCGACCTGTCGGCCACGCGGGAGAACCTGATCACCCTCACCCCGCTCGCGAATGTGTACCCAGAGCTGGAGGAACGCCAGAGTTACGGCTGGGGCCAGCAGGCCATGCGGCTGGACCGGCTGCCCCCCACATTCCGTGGCTTCGGCATCAAAATCGCGGTCATCGGTACGGGGGTCAGCAGCGACCACCCCGATCTGAAGCAGCGGGTCCGCTACGGGATTGACCTCATCAGCCGCGCCAAGGAGGGCTGGGCGCACGATCCACTCGGCAGCGGTACGCACGTGGCCGGCATTATCGCCGGGGCGGACACCGGTAAGGGGATCGTCGGGATTGCTGTCGACGCCGAGCTCGACATCTGCCAGGTGCTGCCCGACGGTCACTTCAGCGACCTGATCGCCGCCCTCGACCACTGCATCGAACACGAAGCCGACATCGCCCACATCGCGGTCGCATCCCCGTACCCTTCAACGCTGCTCTCCCGCAAACTCGCCGACGCCACCGCAGCGGGCATCGCCTGCATCGCCCCGGCAGGCGACACCGGCGGGCCGATCGCCTTCCCCGCCTCGCTGCCCACCGTCTTCGCCGTCGGCGCCCTGGGAGCCTTCGGCACCTACCCGCCCGACTCCTCCCAGGGCACCCACACCGGACCACAGCTGAGCCCCGAGGGTCTGTTCGCCGCCCCATTCAGCTGCCACGGCCCCGGCATCGACGCAGCCGCCCCCGGCGTGGCGGTCCTCTCGTGCGCGCCGGAAGGCGGCTACACCGCCGCCGACGGCACCGCAACGGCCTCGGCCCACATTGCGGGCCTGGCCGCCCTCGTTCTTGCCCACCACGAGGTCTTCCACGGCCAGCTGCTGCCCCGCGGCCCCGGCCGGGTACAGCATCTGTTCGACATCATCGCCGCCAGCTGCCGCCAACTAGCCACCCCCGGCACCGTGGAAGCCGCCCGGACCGGACGCGGGCTGCCCGACGCCCTCACCGCCCTGGGCCTCACCCCCGGCATGCAGCTCGCCCCAGCCCTGACACCCTTCACCCCCTCCATGACCGGCTAGTGCTGTGACCTCGTAGGTTCGCCCGGTTGGTGGTCGCGGCGGTTGGATGTGCGGTGACGTCCGATCCGACCGCTGGAGGCGTGGTGGCCGAGCCTGTCCGTGTGCGCAGACTGACCGATCATGAAGTTTCCCCGTGTTCTTGGACACTCGATCTCTATGTCGCGAGGGCGTGTTGGTGCCGCTGCCTGGTCTCAGCTGGGGTGAGGTAGCCGAAGACCTTGTGCCTGCGCAGGCGGCGGCGGTTATAGAAGGCCTCGATGAAGGCGAAGACCTCGGCGCGGGCGGTGGCCCGGTCCGGCCATGCCCGGGTCCCGATCTCTTCTTTGAGTAGGGCCCAAAAGCTCTCCGCGGCGGCGTTGTCGAAGCATGATCCGGTGCGGCCGCAGCTTTGCCGTAGGTTCAACTTGCCTACCTCGTACTGGAATTGACCGGACGTATATTCGCTGCCGCGGTCCGAATGTGCTATGCAGGCGGGCTGGAGCCGGCTGCGTCCCGCGACCATCCGCAGGGCGTCGACGACGAGGGTTGCGCGGTGGTGGTCGGCCATGGCGTAGCCGACGACCTCGCGGGTGGCCAGGTCCAGCCAGCAGGTGAGGTAGAGCCAGCCCTCGCCGGTCGGGAGAAACGTGATGTCGCCGACCAGCTTCGTGCCGGGGCGGTCGGCGTGGAAGTCGCGGCCGATCAGGTCCGGGGCCGGCCTCGCCCTCTTGTCCGGCCGTGTCAGCGAGTGCCGCCTGCGGCGATGGGCGCCCTGGATGCCCTGCTCGCGTATGACTCGGGCGACCCGCTTGCGGTTCACGCGCTGTCCCAGACGTCGCAGTTCGGCATGGATACGCGGGATGCCGTAGGTCTGGCGGGAGGCGACGTGGATGACGGTGATCTCGTGGGCCAGGGCCTCGTCGGCGGTCTGCCGGGCAACTCGGGTCTTCGCCGAGGCGAGCCAGGCGTAGAAAGAGGAACGGGCCACCTTCAACAGCCGGCACAGGAAAGCGACACCATGGGTGGTCTTCATCGCCTCGATGAACGCGTATGTCTCGTTCACCGATCGCTCTCCTTCGCGAAGAAGACCGCGGCCTTTCGCAGTACCTCAATCGTTTTCGCCTGTTCGGCGTTCTGCCTGCGCAGCCGCTTGAGCTCGTCGCGTTCTGCCGTGCTGAGCTCGCCGGGTCGGCCTTCACCCCGGTCCGTCTAGGCCTGGCGGTACCGGCCGCGCAGCGACTCCGGGCTGACCCCGAGTTCCCGGGCGACTTCGGTCACCGTCCGCCCTGTGGAGTCGACGAGTGCGACGGCATCCCGTTTGAACTCCGCGGTGTACCGCTTCGTGTACTTGCTTCCCACCTGGCACTACTTCCTCTGGAACCTCATGTCCCAGTCTCCAGGTGTCCACGATCAAGGGGAAGCTTCAAAGGTGTGGGCGCAGGTGGTGCAGGTCACGCCCGTGTCGTCCTGAGCCTTGGTCAGCCGGCCTGCAGCGTCGTAGGTGTAGGAGGTGCCGGTGGTCGCGCCGTCTGTGACCATGCACAGTGCTGCCGGTGCTCCCACGCCTGCCCGGATCGCCTCTCGGAGCCGTGCATCTGACCGTCGCTCATGGGGTGAAAGCATCCGTCATCACCGAGCACGGCCACTCTCGGCGAGGCGGGCACGGGAACGCCTGACAGGCGGCACGGCGTCCCGGCAGCATCACGGACCATCTGATCGACCTGGTAGACGCCGAAGTGGGCGTATTCCCACAGCAGCTTCGCCCGACGATACGGGGGAGGTCATCCAGGGTCGGCATGAGCGCATCGTGCCGCACAGCGCTGACATCCGTACCGGGCGCGGGCAGCGGGCAGGTCCCGGGGCATGCGCTTAGCTGCTGCCGACGAGGTCGACATAGGTGGCAGCAAGCCATCGGTCGCTGGCTTTTGCTCCTCTGTGACAGGGGTGTCGGCGGAGGCAGCATGGTCAACGGATCGGGATTCCATCGAGACTCACCCAGAAAGGGATCAAAGTGCCGGACCTGCGCCGAGCCCGCGTCTCAGACCACAGAACGATTGTCGAGTGCGTGCGGAAGTGGTGGGGTGACTCACGCACGCCCGAGCAGGCTCGCACGTTGTCCCTGCTGCTTCCAAAGCTGTTTCTCCAGTTCTTTTCCAGCACCAGCTTGGTGCTGGAGGATGATGCCGGGATCAAAGCGTTCCTCGTTGGCTTCCACTCCGCGGACAACGATCACGAGGCCTATGTCCACTTCGTAGGAGTGGACCTCGAGCTGCGGGGGCGCGGCGTGGCCCGCAGGCTCTACACGGCCTTCTTCGAGTCGGCCGCCGAGGCGGGCCGACAAGAAGTGCGTGCGATCACGTCGCCGGCGAACACCGGGTCCGTCGCCTTTCACCGAGCCATGGGGTTCGTTGTTGAAAAGGGCGACCGCGAGGTGGGCGGCCTGTGGGTGCACAGCGACTACGACGGTCCCGGGCAGGACCGGCCCGCCGCGGCGAACGAGGCGTGCACCGTGGCGGCCGCCACCGCGTCCCGAGAGGACACGTAGAAGCGCTCCCCGACGGCACCCCCCGTGAGGCTGGGTGTGTGGACCTCCAACACCCGCAGCCGCCGCGACAAACTCACCGGCGTGGCTTCGATGTGCCGCCAGTTCGCCACTGTCTGCCTGACCAAGTCGCCCACTGCCGCCCAGCGCGGCGTGGGCGGCGTCGCCGAACGACTGGCCGTTCTTCACGATCTGCAAGATCGGCGGGGACGGCGCCATTCGCTGGTATCGGTCCTGCTCACCGCCTGCTGTGCGGTGCTGGCCGGGGCTCGCTCCTATCTGGCCGTGGGCCAGTAGGCCCGCCACGCGCCCCTGGATACGCTCGCCCGTCTCGGCGTGCGCGCCGTCGGCCCGCTGGGCGTGTGCCGCGCACCATCGAGCTCCACCATCCGCCGCCTCCTGACCCTGGTATGTCCCGGCGGGCTTGCCGACCTGCTCGGATGCGACCCAGCGGGCACCCGGCGCCTGGCTGTGGACGGCAAGGCGGCCCGCGGCTCACGCACGGACACCGGCCCCGCTGCCCATCTGCTCTCCGCCGTCCTGGAAGGCGGACGCACCGTCAGCCAGCTGCGGGTGCCGGACAAGACCACCGAGGTCACCGGCTTCACGAAGCTGCTGGCCCGTTCGACCTGGCGGGTGTCGTGGTGGCCGCCGACGCCCTGCACACCCACCGTGGCCACGCCAGGTGGCTGGTGGAGGCGAAGCAGGTGCACTACCTGCTCGTGGTCAAGCGGAACCAGCCGACGCTGCACAACGCGTTGCGCTCGCTGCCGTGGAAGGAGGTGACCGCCCGCCGCTACGACCGCGAGGCGAGGCACGGCCGGCGTGAGACCCGCTCGGTGCGCACGCTCACCGTCACCGGTCTAGGGCGGTCTAGGGCCAATGCCGTGACTCTGTTGGCGATGTTGGTGGGGTCATGCGGCGGTGCACAGAGCACGGAAGTGGCTTGATCGGCGGCGGGCTGGGGATGGAGTGTTGATCCAGTCGGCGATGCGGGTGACATTGCAGGCCAGCGCGGTGAGGACGTGCTGGACGTGGGTTTTCGCCAGGCCGCGGTAGCGGGAACGGCGCAGGCCGTGGGCGCGGGCGTTTTGGGAGAGGGTGGCCTCGATGCCGGACCGGATCGCGTAGCGGCGCTGCCACTCTTTGGTGGCCTGGTCGAGTCTGTTGTGCATCTGGATCTCGTGGAGTTCGCGGGTGGGCAACAGGGCGAGGGCTCTTGGTCAGGTGACGGACGTGGTGCACTGCGGGCGGACCGGGCAGGCCAGGCAGTCCGCCTTGGCGAACTTGACCTGGATGTAGTCGTGTCCGCTGATCCGCAGCGGTCTCCACTCCCGGCTGACCGCGCCCTGGGGGCAGGTGGCCTGCTGGCGGTCCCAGTCGATGGGGAAAGCCGACTTGTCGAAACCCGAGCCGTTCTTGGCCTGACGGCTGTTGTCGAGGACGACCGGGCCGAGCAGGGTGATGCCGTGGACCCGGGCGGCCCGCTCGATGTGTGCCGGGGTGACGTAGCCGCTGTCCACGACATGCTCGCCCGGCAGTAACTCCCGCTCGGCGAGGTCGTCATGGATGATCGAGGTCATCTCGACGTCCTGCACGGTCGAGTACGTCGTGGCCACGTGGACCACCAGCTCGGGGCGCTCTGCGTCGCAGGACTCGGTGACGTGGACGCGGTAGCCGCTCCAGGCGGTGTCCCGTTTGACGCAGTAGTGCGCCTCGGTGTCGTACGGGGAATCGAAGCGCAGGTGAGCCGGCGGCCTGGCGTGGCCGTCCCGCCAACGCAGCCGCCCGCGCGCATCCCAGTAGTAGTGATGGACCCACACCTGGCGCAGGATCTCGACCTGCGGCAGCAGCCGCAGATGAGGCGGGGCAGATGCGGCCCAGGCAGCGGCGAGAATCGTCTGTCCGTCCCGGCCGGTCTTCTCGGCCCACTCGGTCACCGCCGCCTTTCCGCCCGGCAGCTTGCCGATCTCTACCTTTCGCGCGTAACGCTTGCCCCACTCCGGTGCGATCAGCGGAGTCAGCCAGGCGGGGGCGGCCTCGGC
Source organism: Streptomyces sp. NPDC001406 (assembly GCF_042895285.1). Taxonomy (NCBI): domain Bacteria; kingdom Bacillati; phylum Actinomycetota; class Actinomycetes; order Kitasatosporales; family Streptomycetaceae; genus Streptomyces; species Streptomyces sp. NPDC001406. The sequence continues at coordinate 9,053 of NZ_JBIAWG010000039.1, read as the reverse complement.
CAGTTCCTCCAAAGCAGCCCGCAGTGTCTCCCCGACCAGCTCCAGGCGGCTGAGGAAGCGCACCGCGGCCAGCACATGGGTGGCGTCGGTGCGCTGCCGGCCGCCGGCCTTGAGCAGGCCTGCCCCGCCCAGACGCTGCAGCATCGCCTCCAGCAGCCGGTCGGCAGCACTGTTCTCGGCCAGCCGGGCCCGGAACTCGCACAGCACCGAGTAGTCGAACCCGGGATCGTCGAGCTCAAGGCCCAGTGCGTACTTCCAGTCGATCCTGGTCCGCACCGCGTCAGCCGCAGCGCGGTCGGACAGGTTCTCCGTGAACTGCAGCACCGATACCAGCGCCAGTTACCCCGGAGACAGCCCCGGCCTGCCGTCCGAGGGATACAGTCCGGCGAACTTCTCGTCCTCGAACAGCACGTCCAACCGGTCTCTGATCAGCATCGCCGGAGTGCCGTTCGGACACGCTGCCCGCGCTGTCCGCACCGTTCTGACCGGGATCCTCTGATGGTTCTCCGGCCGCAGCGACATCGCGACCACCCCCACCGCCGACACCGCCCCGCTCCCACCAGACAAGCACCCACCGAACCAGGTGTCAGCACCCCGCCAACATCGCCAACAGAGTCACGGCATTGCCTCTAAGCCTTGATTGGTGCGGCCGACCTGGCGGCCTGCTCGATCTTCGCGCAGTAGGCTGCACGGGCTTCCTCGTCGATCTGCTTCTCGAGTTCGGCGCGCAACCCGGTCCGGCCGTTGAGGCCCTCGCGCAGGATATCGGCGTGCCCGGCATGCCGGATGGACTCGCCGAGGACATGGACCATGATGGCGAACAGGTTCGTGTCGGCATAAGGCTCCGGCCACCACGGCACGTGGCCGGGGGCGTCGAGGGGAAGCTCGTTGATCGTCGCGTCCGAGCGTTCCCACGTGCGCCGGTAGAACCCGATGATCTGATCGCGGGTCTCGTCCTCGGTCGCCCACAGATCGCTGCCGTTGGAGTCCTGCCACCGGGGCAGCGGTTCCGGGGAAGGGCGGTCGAAGACCTCGCCGAAGTACCTGGCCTCGACAGTGGCCACGTGTTTGACCAGGCCGAGGAGGTTGGTCCCGGTCGCTGTCAAAGGCCGGCGGGCGTCGTATTCGGACAAGCCGTCGAGCTTTCCAGAGCAGCGCCTTGCGGTCCCGCCGCAGTCTCCCGTGCAGGTTGCCTTTCGCGAATTCATCGATCATGCGGCATGAGCCTGCCATGGGCTGCTCGTGGTCTCAAGATCCCGTACGTGGTCCGCAACGACTGGCAGAGCCGAGGCCTGGCCATCGCCGCCGCCCTGACCTGCTACAAGAAGCTCGCGAAACTTGCCACGTGAGACAACCTCTGAGTGTCGGTCATGTACTCGGGGTCCGGGAGCTCAAACCCCGGGACCCGCGCTGTACGCGAACCGGTCAGCCGGATGCCGTTTCGAGGCCAGTTCGGATATCACTACGGCCCAGGTCACTGCACACCGTCGATGCCAGATTTCATAATTCTGGCCCATTTCTCAGGCAGGGGGCGCGTACAGGAATGGAAGTAGCTGTCCGCCCAGCCCGGAACCGCTGCCCGTCCTTGCGGACCCGCCAGCCCCCGACCTCCGCGCGCCCGGCCGTACGAGCCGTCTCCAGCTCACCGGCCGCAGCCTCGGCGGTCCGCTCCCCCTTCGGAACGGAGGACGGAGACGCTCTGCCCGAGCACCTCGCCCACCGGATATCCGATCACCTTCTCGGCGCCCGCGCTCCAGGAAGTTGCGGCCCGCTCGGTCCAGGGTGATGACGCCCTAATCATCCAACGCGTGCGTGATCGCGTCGAACTCCGGCCGGCCCCCTCGGAACCGGATGGCTTTGAGACTCCCCCCGGAGACTGCGCCAGGTTCTCGCGCGTCTCGGCGCCCACGCTACCCACCCGGTTCGGCATTCCGCCGAGCAACGTGGGGACTCTTGGGCCCTGCGGTTGGGGCATCTGGCCCCTGGCACACGCCCCCCGCAGCTGGTGGGCTCTGACATGTGGCCGCGAGACACCAGGACCGCGGGCGATTCGGCCACCGAGCTGCTGCCGACACCATCCGAAAGGCTGCCACACCCATGACACGAGCCATGACGTACGCCATGACCCGCCGCATGCCGATGACCGCTGCGCTGGTCTCACCGGCGATGGAGGATGGAGCGGTGAAGCTGTCCGGCGAGCTCGATCTGGACAGCGTGCCACGCATCGAGCCCGAACTCACCCGTCTCACCGCTGCCAGCGCACCCGAGCTGGTACTGGATCTGGCCGACGTCACATTCTGCGACTCCTCTGGGGTCACCATGTTCCTGCGCCTGCACGGCCGTTGCACTGCAGCGAACACGCGTCTGCGGCTACGGTCCGTGCCGCCGCGGCTGGGCCGTGTGTTCCGGCTGCTGTCACTGGATCAGTTCATCCCCTGCGCCTTCCAGTGACCGGACGGCTCCGCAACGGCGCCATCACCACTGCGAAGCCCCCCGAAGCCGGGAAGCCTGGCAGTTACAGACATGTCTCCCTCAGACATCAAGCAGATCGACACATCAGATCTATGGAAGGCGATGAGTAGCGGTGGACATATCCCGACTCCCCGGTCCCGACGCCAACCTGTGGACCTGGCAGCTACTGGCCGCCTGCCGCGAGGTCGACGACACACTCTTCTTCCAACCCGAGGGCGAACGCGGCGCGGGCCGCAGCGCACGGGAGACGGCGGCCAAGGAGGTGTGCATACGCTGCCCGGTGCGCGCGGAATGCGCCGCGCACGCTCTCGCGGTCCACGAGCCCTACGGAGTGTGGGGCGGACTCACCGAGGGCGAGCGCGAGTCGATGCTGGAGCGCCGCCGCAGCCGGGCGAACAGCCGTGTCATGCCGGCCGGTGACCAGCCAGCAGGCAGCCGGTGACCAGGTCTGGACTGATCCGGATGACGTGGTCCGTCTCGCCGACGCCCCACGGTGCCAACGCCCGTCGATAGACGGCGAGCCAGGCCGGGTCACGCACGAGTTCAGCGGTCCCGGTGACGATGACGCGCACAGCGTCTCGCCGGTCACCCCGACATCCTCTGCGACCGCCGCATACGTACGCTTCCCGCCCGCCGCGCGGTACAACGCCACCGCGTCATTCCTGAACTCCGCCGGATACGGAGACTTACGTCCCACCAGGACACCCTTCCTCGGATCCACAAGATCCATTGTCAGAGTGTCCACACCGAGGGGGTTGCCTCAGACCCGCGCCGAGCGCCGGGCCGAGGAAAAGCGGACCGTGAGCGAGATCCGCGCCATCCATGCCGAACACCAGGGGGCGTACGGGGCTCCGCGCGTGCATGCGGAATTGCGGGCGAGGGGACGGAGGATCAACCGCAAGCGCGTCGCCCGGCTGATGCGGATCAACCACATCGTCGGCCGGCACCTGCGCAAGAAGAAGCGGACGACGATCGCGGACAGGACCGCGCCGCCCGCGCCGGACTTGGTGATGCGCGACTTCACCGCGGACACACTGAATACCAGGTGGTGCGGCGACATCACTTACATAGCCGTCGGCTCGACGTGGCTCTATCTCGCCACGGTGATCGACATCTGCCCCAGGAAGGTGGTGGGCTGGTCGATCGCCGACCACATGCGCACCTCGCTGGTCACCGACGCGATCGAGATGGCCGTGGCCGCCCACGGCGGCCGGGTTCGCGGCGTCGTTTTCCACACGGACAGGGGCGCCCAATACAGCGCGGCCGCCTTCGCCGAGGTCTGCCGTCGGCACGGCATCCGCCGCAGCGTGGGCCGGGTCGGCTCAAGCTATGACAATGCCCTCGCCGAGTCGTTATTCCAGGGTCTCAAGCGGGAGTTGCTCCGCGGAAAGCGCTGGACCTCGAAGGCACAGACTCGGCTGGAGCTGTTCCGCTGGCTGTCGTACTACAACCAGCGGCGTCGGCATTCCGCGCTCGGCTACCTCACACCAGCCGAGTTCGAACAGCAACTGACCACATCACGTACGCTGCCACTCGTCGCGTGAAACCCGGTGTCCACTCCCGGGGATCAACCTCACTCGACAGCCTGAGCCGGTTGCGAGGGCGGATCCGGGCCATCCTCCTCGCCAAGCTACTTCCTGTCAGACGCGGAAACGGCATCCCACCCAAGCACGCGGTGGATATGAGCAGTCTTCGGGTAGGAGGTGTCGGTCCCCGAGCGAGGGCCGATCTCAAAGAGGTCGATCATCAAGAAGAGCGGGTAGCCGGGAGCCTGAGGCATCCGTTTCACAATAACGCCCTCGCAGCCGATGATCGTGCCTGATGGTCCCCAGATAGCTGTCCAGGTATGGGGCTTCGAAGCGTCCATGGGAAGGACGACTTCCGCCATGTCGGTTGCCAGCCGCGCGTCTGAATGTGCTTTCACTCCGCATCGGGCGTGACTCTTCCCCTCGCCGACAGCGTCGGCATCGATCTCGAAGATGCAGATCTCGCCGCTGTCTCTCTCGGACAGATGCTCCGTCCCCACAAGCCACGCCGCGAGCATGCACCCCTCATTCACACTCGCGCTCACGGTCACATCTACACGTCCAGCCGTGGGCGTCCACAGCAAACGCTCTGGTGTCTCCGTGCGGACAACAAGTCCATCCGAACGATGCCGGTGTGTCCCTCGCCGAGAGCCCGCTGGACCAGAAAAGACGCCGGTTTGCAGGTTGGACACACGAAGCGGGGCGTCTTCCTCTCGCCAATCCAGCTGGTCAGCGTCGATACGCAGCCGCAGCCCGGACCCGTTCGTGTCATAGCGTGCCTGAGACCGCTCGGGTGACGTCCAGTGCGGAAGATAGTGTTCGACCCAGCGATCTTCCCTGAGCTGCGGAGCGGCGAAATCTTCCTCGAAGTCAGGCTCATGAGCCGGGGGTACAGGCAGGCGTCCGAAATTAGCCATCATGACATCATCCTGTCAGAGGTTGTTTTCATCGATTAAGTCTGTTTCATTCCAAATCACTCCACCGCAGAGGTGTGACTTCCGAGGCGTCACTACGTCCCTGCGGCTGGCGGGATCCAGCGGGACTCCGCATTGCCAGTCTCATTCCCTGAAGTCCGTCTCGCTCCAAGACGTGCCGTATCGGCAACTACTCTCGCCTCGCCGCGCACGACCCTGTCGCGCGAGAGACGAGAATGCAGCACCGAGGCGAGTGAAGCGTCACAAAGCAGGTGAAAACGAGCTCTCAGGCTTTCCGCTCCCTCCTGCTGGGTCAGATCCAACGAGCTACCCGCGAAGTACGGAGCTAGATGGACGCGCGGACAGCGCATGCGAGCTGGCGAGTTGGTGTGTACCCCAAATGGACGCCCAACAGGGGAGTGAGCGGCTAGAGCCCGGCCGCTCGGCGCATGGCACGTCGGACTCGTTCGGGTGCCCTACTCCTGGGTCCGCGACCACGTGGGCGACCATGTCCTGCTCGCATCCACCAGCGGCGGCACGGACGTGGTGTCCGGGTTCGCCGGCAGTGCGCCCAACACTCCCGTCTGGGCTGGTGAGTTGTCCGCGCCCCACCTCGGCGTGGCCCTGGCCGCATACGACGCCGAGGGCCTCCCCGTCTCCGACGAGGTCGGCGAGCTGGTCGTCACCCGCCCCATGCCGTCGATGCCGCTGTACTTCTGGAACGACCCCCACGGCACCCGCTACCGCGACGCCTACTTCTCCTCTTCCCCGGCGTGTGGCGGCATGGCGACTGGAGCACGGTCACGGGTCACGGCTCGGTGATCGTCCACGGCCGATCCGACAGCACGCTGAACCGCAACGGCGTACGCCTGGGCAGCGCCGACATTCACGACGTCGTCGAACGCCTTCCCGAAATCACCGAAGCCCTCGTCATCGGCGCGGAGGAACCTGACGGAGGTTACTGGATGCCGCTGTTCGTGGTCCCGGCCTCCGGGGTGACTCTGGACGACGCCCTCCGCAAGAAGATCAAGGAAGCAATCCGCACCGGAGCCTCCCCTCGTCACGTCCCCGACGAGATCCTCGAAGTCCCGGCCATCCCGCACACCCGCACCGGCAAGAAACTCGAAGTCCCCGTCAAGCGCCTCCTCCAGGGCACCCCCACCGAGCAGGTCGTCAACCCCGACGCCGTGGACGCCCCCGAACTCGTCGACTACTACGCCCGTCTGGGAGCCGAACGCCGCCGCCGGACCGCCGACGCATGAGAACGGCACAGATCGCTTCGCCATCGTTCTGGCTCAGGTCCTCCTGCCGCTGGGAGAGGTGAAGATCACCGGCGGCCACCGCCGCCTTCACCGGGGTCATCTCCGCGAGCACCTCGGCGACCGTCTCCCGCGCGATCCGCAACCGCTCCAGCCCCGCGTGGGCCAGCCCCAGCCTCCCGGACAGCTCGGCGACCTCGGCTTCCAGCTCCTCCACCCGAACCCGGGCAGCCGCCTCGCGCGCTTCCAGTTCCTCGAACAGCGAGCCCATCCGCCACCCCTCCACCACTACCACGGTAGAGGCGAGGGGTCTGGAACACAGCCCCGCTCAGCGATCTCCCAGCTCAGCCCGTCCCTTTATTGGAACTTCACCCTCCCCCTTCGTCGTCGCTGTCCGGGATGTTCACGGTAGGTCAACCGCCAGCGCTGAGGGCGGTTTGAGGCAGCTCGCACGCGTTGCGCCAGGGACGCGCGGCGCGGTGGGCGTCGGGGATGTGGAGATCGACGAGCCGCCCAGGCCGAGTGGACTGAGGCCGAGCGGGTGCGGCGGGGCGCTGCTCGGTCCGCCTAGGAGCCCTGCTCTGGTTGGTCGTCGGTGGCTGATCCGTGGGCGAGGTCCAGGCCCAGTCGGGTCGCGTGGTGGTGGACCGTTTGGCCGTTGCGGGTGGTGGCGACGAGCCCGGAGGTGCGAAGGACGGATGCGTGCCGCGATGCGGCTGCGGCGGAGACGCCGAGGTCGCCGCGAGCTGGCCGGTGGTCAGGGCGGGCGTCCTGACCACAGCGACCAATGCCGCTGCCCTGGTCGTGCCCAGGAGCGACTGCAGAGCCTGGAGCGGAGTGTGGAGTTCGGGGTCCCGTGTGAGGGCGGCCGCGGCCGCGGGGTAGCTGACGATCACCTCATCGGCGAGGGGGTTGAAGGTGATCCGGGTGACCAGTGCGGAGGGCTGGAAGATCAAGGGCCGTTCCTCGAGGGATTCCACGGCATCGACGTTGGTGTTCAGGCGCAGGTGCCGACCGTCCCAGCTGACAGACGGATGTATGGAGCGCAGCAGGCCGTCAGGGCCGCCGATGGCGGCATGGGTCCGTGCCTTCGCGGATGCGGTGGCGGCGACGGAGGAGATGCGTCGGCAGTAGGGGTCCAGGGCCGTGGCCCGGCGGTCGTTGAGTATCTGGTCCAAGGCGGTGGCCGCGCGCGTGTGGCCCTCGGCCAGCGCACGTGTGAAGGGGGTGAGTGCGCCGGATCGGGCCAGGTCCCGCAAGTGAGCGACTTCGGGTGGGGACTCCAGATTGATCGCTGTCGGCGCCGGTTGGGCAGCCTTGTCGAAGAACGCCGGCAGGTAGAGATCCGTGTACAGGTCGAACAGTCTGCTGTGATGTGGGTTCCGTTGCGGGCGACTTTGAGGCGCCACGCTGAAAGGTGGCGGCCGGGGGCACGCTTCGGCCAAGTGTGCTCCGCCCAGCGCGAGTTCGTATCCGAAGGCGGGATGCGTCAGCGACCTGCATCCGTTCGAGGTCGCGCTCGTCAGACGGATCCGTATCAACGTGGCATCCCTGGGCGTGGTCCCTGGCGGTGCTGGTCATGGAGCCTTCGCATCCTCGTGCAAAAGCCTAGCCGCCGGGGTTCCGAGAGTCGATTGTTGGTCGCGGACGAAGAGACCTCCAGCACAGCGCCGGAGGCCGACGGGACGCGGCCGCGCATGAGCAGCAGCGACGGCCCCAAGTCACCTGTCTCTAGCAAGCTTTGGTCCAGAACTGTCAACAGACACTCAGCGATAGTCATTCAGGGGGAAACATGAAGTCCAGCGAAGGCCGGAGCATGAACGTCGGGATCAAGGCCAGGCTTGCGGGGGTTCGTAGCTCTGTCAGGCGTCTGGTGGCTATCTCGGGAGCCACCTGCACCACTGCGACCACGTTCTCGCCCGCAGCTGCCAGTTGCTGTGCGAGCGAGCGGCCCAGGCCGCCGGCGCCCTCGACCGCGAAACGACGGCCGGGCTACTGCTCGCACCAGCGCATCAGCTGGCGGAAGGTGCCGGAGTTGACGACGAACCGGCGCTGGGCCACCTGGTGGCCGGCGACGTCTACGGCGACGGCGGTGTGGGACGACTTGTGGGGATCGACACCGATCAGGATCACAGGCTGCTGCCCTCGCACTCGATGAGACAGGAAGGAGAGTGCGGTGGGCACCCTGACTTGAAGTCACTGCGTCACCTTCATGCCTCTGTCGAGCCACACCGCGCGGGTGTCGGCCGGCGGCGGCACGCTATCAGTGAGCCAGCCCGAAGGCGGCAAGGAGCACTGCGGGCCCGTGCCGACCGACACCCTGGACGCTACGGCTGCAGACCGAGCATCTGGGCTCGATTCAACAAGTCAGGAGCCTGCTCCACCAGGCGCTCGTCACAGTCCTGTCCGCCCGCCCGGCCGACGGTCTCGCGGTGAGCGCCGCTTCCGGGAGGGGAACGGACAGCCATGACCAGCATCCTGCAGGCCGAGCCGATCGGGAAAGTCGTCGTCGGAGTCGACACCCATAAGTACGTGCACACCGCGGTCGTTGTCGACGTCGTCGGCGGCACCCAAGGGAACCTCAGCGTCGCCGCCGACCGCGGCGGATACGAACAACTCACCCAGTGGGCTGCCCAGTTCGGACAGGCCCTTGGCTTCGGCGTCGAGGGCACCGGTTCCTACGGCGCCGGGCTCGCCTCCCACCTGCGCCGACACGGCCACAAGGTGATCGAGGTCAACCGGCCCGACCGCAGAGTACGCCGCCAGCGCGGAAAGTCCGACCCTATAGACGCGGAGAACGCCGCCCGCGCAGTCCTCGCGGGCACCGCGACCGCGACACCGAAGAGTGCCGAGGGCACGGTGGAGATGATCCGCCACACCAA
>NZ_JBIAWG010000038.1:0-29776 GCF_042895285.1 Streptomyces sp. NPDC001406 | reverse complement strand
CCCGTTCTCTCATGCCCGCGACCGCGCCCGCACCTCCGTCCAGACGATCACCCGCTGCCGCCCGAACAAGATCCGGTTTGCCACAACGCACTCAGACTCACACGCAGCCGCCGGGCCACCTCGGACGGTTTGACCTGCTCAGCGAATAGCTCCGCCGCCTGTATCCGCACCGCTTCCCGGCGCCGCCGTGCCGCAGGCGTCAGCCCGCCCCCATCCGCATATCTCACACACCACGGACTACCGACAACACCACACCCACATCAGGATGTTCAGCAAACATCACCCTAACGAGCTGAGATCAGTAACTCTGCCCGGAGAACAGACACATCGCCAACACGAAGTAGACCACCAGTCGGGCCGGCAGCAGCCGGTTCCGCTGCTGCACCCGGCCCGTCTCCGTCAGCACCTCATCCACCAGCGACTGAGGAAACGCCTGTGTCAGCACCCCGACCGCGACCCGATCCGACAGTCGCTCACCAGATGACTTCAGGTGACCCGCTCTTGGCACATCAACAACAACGACCAGATTGCCCCTAAGCCACCGGTATTGGCACTAGCTCCGCTAGTTATCCGGCGAGTCTGCGGTAGTTGATCAAGCTTGCTGAGATGGCAGCGAATGCAAGGAAGTGTTCTGCCTTGCGCTCGTAGCGTCGGTGCAGGCGACGGCATCCGGCGAGCCAGGTACTTCGCCCTCGCCTTGACGCTGTTCCCCGAGCTGTCCTACTAAACCGTTTGGCAGCAACTCACCTCGGTGCTCGACCCGTTGAAACCGTCACCAGTGTCGGAGACCGCGCTACTGCACCTGCGTCGCCCACTCACACCGGCTCCGTTCAAGACACTGCTGGAGACTTTCGCCGCGCGGCGGCGGAGGCGGGACGCGGTGACCGAGATCGCGGCGGGCTCGGGGCTGTATGTGCCGCGACTGTTCGACAACTACACCTCGTTGCTGGGCGGTGGCTATCCGACGCGCTGTTGGGCGCGCCCGCCGATGACCTTCTCATCGGCGACAAGGTGTGGTTCCGGCGTGCCAAGGCGGGCGAGCTGTGCGATCGGTTTGACACGCTGCATCTGATCGAGGGTGACTAGGTCACGGCGACCGTGCTGACGTACCGCGGCGAGGGCCGGACGTTCCTGTGACGGCCGGGCGGCGCCGCGGTCAGGCGCTGGTGCCGCTCCGGCCGCCGTCGAGGCGCTCGATGCCATCAGTGATCCACTGCATGTCCGTCACGGACGGGCCCGTGCTGTTGTCGTCGAAGCCGAAGCCGAGCAGCAGATAGCGGCCCTGGACCCGCGGCGAGGGGAACACCACCGCTTCCACGACGGCGCCGGGCCCCTTGCCCGTGCTGACCTTCCAGCGGATGAAGTACCCCTTCCGGCCCGCGACCGTCACAGTCCCCGCGGCGGTCCGGCGATGTCCGGTGATGCCGCCGTAGTCCTTCTGGCCGCTCGTGTTGGTACCGTACGTGCTCTGCGCGACCTCGCCGATCTCGGCCTGTGCCAGCTCCTTGAGGGTCAGGTCGCCAGGATGGGCGATGACCCGCGTGTACGCCCCGCCGGGCAGGCAGTAGTCGGCGGGCACCGCGGGGCAGTGGTACACGGTGCCGTACCCGAGGCCCGCGCCGGTCTTGGTGGAAGTGCCCCGCCAGCCGCGCAGCACGGGGACGCGAAGGCCGTTGACCGTGTCGCCGACATGTCCGGTGACGGCCGGGCGCTGCCCCGGGGGCCGGCTCCTGCCACTGTGGCGGTCCTCGCCCGCGGATCCGGAAGGGCTCGGTTGGGCGCGGTGCGACGCCGAGGGGCTCGGCGCGTGCCGGTCAGGGGAGGCAGGCCCGTGGGCCGACGGTGCCTTGCGGCCGCCGTCGCCGCCAGTCAGCACCACCGCCGCCGTGACACCCCCGGCGATCAGCACGAGGGCGCCGGCTATGAGGCCCACGACCAGGCCGCGGCGCCGCTTGCCCCCGCCGGGCGGCTGCGGCGCCTGCACATGCTCGGTCCAGGTCGTGCCGTCCCACCACCGATGCCCGGCCGGGCCGCCGCCCTCATGCCACGGGTCCGGGTACCACCCAGGGGTCGCCATGTCCACAGCGGCACCTTACCCTCATGCATTGACGGCGCTGCCACCGAGTTTGACCGTCCCGCCCGCCTCACAGCGGTGTCACGTACGGGCCCAAGATCCCGTCGTGCACCAGGAAGTCGGTGGCGTTCACGAGGGAGGAGTCGTCGCTGGCGACGAACGCGACCGCCGCGGCGATCTCCTCGGCCTCCGCGAACCGGCCGACCGGGATGTGCGCCAGGCGGCGGTGAGATGCGCGGTCGCGCCGAGAATCCGGATCCGTCGGTTGGCGTGCTCGATCACCGCGAACACGTACACCTCCTGGCCCCGGACAGGGTGACGGTCTCGAAGAAGCCACACGCGTCCGCCTGGGAGCGCAGGAAGTCCGCCCAGGTGGTGGAGGCACGCTCGGGTGGCGGCGGGATTTCGGCCTCCTTCAAGATCTCCCAGACGGTGGACGCGGCCACCTTCACCCCGAGAACGAGCAGCTCGCCATGCAGGCGTCGATAGCCCCAGCTCGGATTCTCCGCGGCCAAGCGCAGTACCAAGGCCCGGACGGAGTGCACAGTGCGCGGCCGACCTCCGTTCTTGGGCCGGGACCGGGCGGCGTGACGACGGGCAACCAGGTCGCGGTGCCAACGGAACACTGTGTCCGGCCGTACAAGCAACCGCATCCGACGCAGTACCTGCGCCGGGAGCCGGTGCAGCAGGGCGGCCAGAAGCGCCCGGTCGCTCGCTTGGAACCTCACCCGCTGCCCGCTCAGCTGCCGCTCCAGTACCGCGATCTGATGACGTGGAGCCAGGATCTCCGCGTCCTTTTCACGGTCGCTCATCGGCAGCAGCCGCAGCATCGCGAACGCGTTGGGCACACTCAGGTACGCCAGTCGCAGCAGCACGGCCGATCGTCATGCCGAGGTGATCGCAGTCCCGCCAGAGCGCCGACTCGGGCGACGCAGTAGACATCCCGCGAATCATCGCTTGACGGCTCCCACCAGGGCGGATGAGGCTATCGGCAAGGGCAAGTGTGACGGTTTCGCGGGCCTTGAGGAAGCGGGGGTGGACAGCACGAACTCATCTCCGGGCAGCTTGCTGGTCGGGTCAGACGGCGAGCGCTTCGGCAGTCTCCTCGCCGGTGAGGATTGGTCAGGCGCCGGACATGCCCCCGTACCCGCCGACTCAGCGCCGCAACTCGTCCCGCGCGGTCTCCTCACCACTCCACCAGACATCCCGGCAACGGGCTATGGACGTACTGCTATTGCGGCTTCGCGAGCCACTCGTCGAAGGTGGTTGGCGCGATGCGGGCGCCCTCGCCGGGCAGGAGGACGTCGCCGGCCATCTCCGGCCCGAGTATCGATGACCATGTCGGTACCAGCTTGACCGTATGTCCGCGGGCATCGTTGGTGCGCCGGGCCATGTCCACCAGGTCCTGCGGCTCCGGGCCGGCGACGTCGCGGTAACGCCCCTGCGGTGTGCCCGTGGCGATCTCGGCGAGGGCGTCGGCCACGTCCGCGGGCGCGATCGGCTGGACGAGCAGCGGTGGGATCGTGGCGACGCCGTCCTGTTCGGTCCAGCTCACCACCGTCGCGGCGAAGTCGTGGAACTGCGTGAAAGGAACGATCGACCATGGCACCGGGCCCTCGGACACGAGGCGCTCCTGCTCCCGCTTGCCGGCGTAGTGTGCGTTTCCTTCGACACGGTCCACGCCGACGATCGTGAGCAGCACGTGGTGCTGGACACCGGCCCGTTCCTCGGCGGCCAGCAGGTTCCGGGTGGTGGTGCTGAAGTACGCCACCGTCTCGTCCCGGTCGGCTGCCTCGTGGCTCGTGGCGTCCACGACGGCGTCGACGCCGGTCAGGGCGGCGTCGAGGCCGTCCCCGGTGATCAGGTCCACGCCGAGCGAGCGACTGATACGCACGACGTCGTGTCCCGCCCGTTCCAGGGCCGCGGCGGTCCGCGCCCCTATGTTCCCGGTTGCTCCGGCGACGGCGATTCGCATGTCGCCCATGGTGATCCCTCCTGTGCCACCCGTGCTGCCGCTGGCGTTCACCACTGTCGGCGTCAAGAGGGGTGAGCGGCCACGGGCGGTGGGCCTCCCCCAGCGTCGCCCTCAGCGGCCACGACCGCATCCCGGCAGCCGGTGTCCCAGCAGCCACGCTCTGGGTCAACCGGTCGATGCCCGCGAAGCCAGGTGCCTGTCACTCGGCCCAGGGGTGGAATCCGGTGCTGAGGACGTCTTCGAGAGCGGCGCGGAGCCGGGCTGCCTTGTCGGCGCCGAAGCTCTCCTCGAACTCGGACTGCACGGTACGCCAGTACGGGAGGGCGGCTTTCATCCGGGCGAGGCCGTCGGGGGTGAGGGTGACGATGCGAGCGCGGCGGTCCGTCGGCGACGGTTCGACGGTGACGAGGCCCTCGCGAGCGAGTGGTTTGAGATTGCTGGCCAAGGTGGTGCGGTCCATGGCGATCATCTCGGCGAGGCTCGTGATGGTGATCTGCTCATGGGTGCTCAGCTTCTGGAGGATGCTGAACTGCGTTGCACGCAGGCCCGTCGGGGCGAGCGCCTTGTCATAGGTGGCGCTGAGGTACCGGGCTGCCTTACGCAGAGCCAGGTTGTTGCAGGAGCTGACGGTGTCCCTCTCGGTGCGGGCCATGCTCTCCTCCAGATCCGGGATCAAGGTACGAGTATATGCACCTAACCGGTGGAGGCCCCACGGTGGGCAGCACCGCGAAAGCGGCAGGGTCACGACAATCCTCGCCCGCATCAGCCGCCGTGCCCGCGTCGAGGCGGCCGCTCGGTCCCCCTCTCATGACAACCGCAGGACGCGGCGAACCGCTCTCCACCCAGCGCCTTCCTGCCCGGTGGGCCGCCCGGCGCCGGCGCACAGCAGGGCGTACGACAGTGCTCCGGAGGCGCCGAGGGGCGCGCGGCTCGCCGCACCCGGGCGTCGCTCCAGCGAATCGACGCGGCCAGGGTGTCGGCTGCACAGCGAGCCACCGGCGCGGCACGAGAAGGCACCTGGCCGGACGGCCGCGACGACCGTTTCGCAGGGGCGTAGGCTCGAAAGGCGCCTAAGTTGTCGGGTGCGGCGGCCTGGCCGCCAGAGGGGCAGGCAGTCGCGTCGTGCGGAGTTGCCGCTCCCGCCGGCATCCACCGCCCCGGGGCCCGAATCGCGACGCTGGGAGTATCAGCTCGTAAAGGCGCCGTGACGGCGTGGCGTCCGTCCCCTCGTGAGAGGGAAGAGAGGCCCTTGCGCCTCCTCAATTAGGAGCATATGCTCCTAATGGCAGGGTGGGGCTCCTCGAATCCCCTCCCTGCTCTTCCCGCGACACCCAGGGAAGCGCCGCCGGACGGCCGCGCGCCCAGTTCCGGGCGCGGATGCGAATGCGATCTTGCCCAGTCGCAAAGAAAAGGGAGACAGACCTATGGCTGCCAGTCACCTTGCCCTCATCACAGGCGCGGGCGGCGTGGGCCGCAATGTCCTCGAGAAGCTGCGCGCACGGGACGTACCGGTGCGTGTCATGGTCCGTCGGGACGACGACCGTGCCGCGCAGCTGCGTGCACTCGGGGCGGAGGTCGTCCTCGGTGACCTCACGCGACCCGAGACCGTGGCGGTCGCCCTGGAGGGCGCCCGGAGCATGTACTTCGCCATGCCTGTGTCACCGGACCACCTTCTCGCGGCGACCGTCGTGGCGAGCGTCGCGCGGGAGTACGGCAAGCTGGACGCACTTGTCGACATGTCGCAGATGACCGTGTCGCAGATGACCGCCACCAGCACCGCGGAGTCCCGCCAGCAGCGGCTGCATTGGCTGGCGGAGCAGGTGTTCAACTGGTCAGGTCTGCCGGTGGTCCATATCCGCCCCACATCGTTCCTGGACAACCCGCTGTTCACCACGCTTCCGGCGCAGACGATCCGCAAGAAGGGCACCATCGAGCTGCCTTTCGGAGCGGGGCGCACCTCGCCGATCGCCGTGGACGACGTCGCCAGGGTGATCGCGACCGTACTGCGCGAACCTGCTCCGCATGTGGGGCGCGTCTACGAACTGACCGGCCCGCGCACGGTCGACATGACCGAGATGGCCGAGGCCTTTTCCAAGGCGCTGGGCCGGCCGGTCTCGTACGTGGACGTCCCCCTCGAACAGTGGCGGCAGGAGGTGCTCTCCACGATCGGCCTGCCGTCGCACATCGAGCAGCACATCGTCACCATGTGCCGCCTGCATCAGCAGAACCGGTACGACCGGGCTTCGGACGACGTCGAGCGCCTGACAGGTACCCCCGCCCAGACGATCGAGGATTTCGTTGCGGCACGCAAGGACTTCTACCTCGGCTGACATTTCCCCGAGGGCTCGCCGCCCGTGGGGCGACGAGCACCAAGAGGACAGGCACATCCCCTGTTACGGGTCCCCGCGCCACTCGCACCCGCTCATCGAGTGAAGAGCTGTGCCAGACCCTCCCCCTGTGTCCCGCAACGTGCGGGACGCGGACAACGAAAGTGATCAGAGAAATGAACATGAAACTAGAGCTTTTCGTGCTGCCAGTCTCCGACGTCGACCGCTCCAGGGCCTTCTACGAGAAGGCCGGATTCCGGCTCGACCTCGCCGGGGACATCACCGACGACTACCGCGTGGCCCACCTCACGCCGCCCGGGTCCGAGGCCTCGATCCTCTTCGGCAAGGGCCTCACCACGGCCGCGCCAGGTTCGGCTCAGGGTCTGTACCTCGTCGTCACGGACATCGAAGAGGCCCGCGCGGACCTCGTCGGCCGGGGAATCGAGGTGAGCGAGGTGTTCCACGACGGCAAGGGCGTCTTCTTTCACGGGCACGACGCCGGAGAAGTCGTGCACAACAGTCAAGGCCAGGAGCGGATCGCCGGCCCGCACCCCGAGCGTGCCAGCTACGGCTCGTACGCCACCTTCAGCGACCCGGACGGCAACGGCTGGGTGCTCCAGGAGATCACGCAGCGGTTCCCCGGCCGCTGACCGCCCTCTCCCGGCAGACAGGCCGAGGGCACGTCCCTCCGGCCGGCCGACGCCTCGATACGGCCGGCACAGTCAACGAACAGGATGAGCAATGAGTGAGGCAGCGACGACCGGGACGAGCCGGAGCTACGACGTGATTGTCATCGGCGCCGGCCCGGTGGGCGAGAACGTCGCCGAGCGTACCCGCGCTGCGGGGCTCAGTACGGTGATCGTGGAAAGCGAACTCGCCGGCGGCGAGTGCTCCTACTGGGCCTGTGAGCCGAGCAAGGCCCTGCTCAGGCCGGTACTGGCGCGCGCCGATGCGCGCCGCGTCCCGGGCCTGCGCGAGGCGGCATCCGGTCCGCTGGACGTCGCCGCCGTGCTCGCCCACCGCGACGAGATGACGTTTCACTGGGACGACGGCGGCCAGATCGAATGGCTCGGTTCGGTCTCCGTCGACCTCCTGCGCGGTCATGGACGGCTGGACGGCCCCAAGCGCGTGTCGGTGACGACCCCGGAGGGGGACACCGTCTCGCTGACCGCGCGTCACGCCGTCGCCCTCTGTACGGGCACCACCACCGCACTGCCCGATGGGCTGGGCCTGGACACCACCAGGCACTGGACCAGCCGCGAGGTGACCAGCGCGGACCGCGTGCCCGGCAGGCTCGCGGTGGTGGGCGGCGGAGTGGTCGCGGTCGAGATGGCCACGGCCTGGCAGGCCCTCGGATCCGAGGTGACCATGCTCGTTCGCGGCGGTGGCCTGCTGCACCGGATGGAGCCCTTCGCAGGGGAACTCGTCACGGAAGGCCTGCGCGAGGCGGGCGTCGACGTCCGGTTCGGCGTCACCGTCACCGCGGTGCAGCGCCACGACGGTGATGACGGAGAAGTGACGATCACCCTCGACGACGGCAGCGACCTGGTCGCGGACGAAATCCTCTTCGCCACCGGCCGAGCCCCGAGGACCACCGACGTAGGGCTGGACAGCGTCGGTCTGACCCCGGGCGCCTGGCTCACCGTCGACGACTCCTGCCAGGTGACGGACGTTTCCGACGGCTGGCTGTATGCCGTCGGAGACGTCAACCGCCGCGCGCTGCTCACCCATCAGGGCAAGTACCAGGCCCGGATCGCCGGAGCCGCGATTGCTGCCCGCGCCAACGGCGACCCCGTGCGGGCGAACAGGTGGGGGCCGCATGCTGCCACCGCCGACGGCACGGCCGTCCCGCAGGTGGTCTTCACCGACCCGGAGGTCGCCTCCGTCGGACTGACCACACGCGAGGCCGAGCAGTCCGGGCGGCGCATCGACGTGGTCGACTACGACCTGGCGCACGTGGCGGGAGCCCACCAGTACGCGCACGGCTACCGAGGCCGGGCTCGCCTGCTGGTCGACGCGAACCACGCCACCGTGGTCGGCGTCACCTTCGTCGGCCCCGGAGTCGGCGAACTGCTGTACTCCGCCACCATCGCCGTCGTCAGCGAGGTACCGCTGGACCGGCTCTGGCACGCCGTGCCGGCCTTTCCCACGATCAGCGAAGTGTGGCTGCGACTCCTCGAAACCTACCGGGGCTGAGCAGGGACAGCCGACAAGACCGTGGCCTTCCCGGTCTGCGCGGCCGGCGCCCAGTGACACCCCTGAGGCGCGAGTTGAGCGCCACGCGACCTGGGCCGAGGAGCAAGGGCAGGGCGGCCTGCGGGGGCTGGAGCAGCGACCGAACGCGTCACAGCGACGGCAGTTCGAGAGGAGTTCTCCCATGGGTGATCTGATCACCACCGCCATCGAGGCGCACGGCGGCCTGGACCGCTACAACCAGTACAGCTCGGCCACGGTGCACTTCTGCCTCGGGGGTTCACTGTGGCGGTTGAAGGGATGGGAAGGGATTCTGAGTCATGCGGCTGTGCGGCTCGACCTGCACCGGCAATACGCCAGCCACTATCCCTTCACCGCCGCCCACCTACGAACCTCCTTCACCGCCGAGCGGGTGGCCGTCGAGACGGTCGACGGCGAGGTGAAGGCCGAGCGGTCCAACCCTCGCGCCTCGTTCCCGAGTGACGTGAACGCTCCCTGGGACGACCTGCATGTCGCCTACTTCGCCGGGTATGCCATGTGGACGTATCTCACGTCCCCGTTCACCTTCGGCTCTGACGGGTTCAAGGCCGTGGAACTGTCAGCGGTCACCGAGGAGGCGGAGACCTGGAGGCGCCTGCAGGTCACCTTCCCGGACCACATCGCGACACACTGCCGCGAGCAGGTGTTCTACTTCGGCCCGGACGGCCTGCTGCGCAGGCACGACTACACGCCCGAGGTCATCAACGCGGGCCCCGCCGCGCACTATCCCTCCGCGTACCAGGAGTTCGACGGGATCATGGTCCCGACCCGGCGCCGCGTCTTCCGGCTCGGCAAGGACGGGACAGTATCTCGGGACACGGAACTCGTCACCATCGACGTCGAGAGTGTCCTGTTCATCTGAGCTGGCAACGCGGCCCCTTCCAGCGATGTCCCAGCCGTCACGCGCCGACGACACACTCACGAACACCCCCAGGAGGCGCACCATGCGCAAGCTCCACCTACGCCCGCTCATCTCGGTCGGCGCGGCCGCCCTGGTCCTCGCAGGTGCTCAGCTAGCATCAGCCAGCACCGGCAGCGCACACGGTGCACACCAGCGCGCGGAAATCATCCAGTTGGTCGCCAAACAGACCCAGTCCCAGGCTGTCGACACGGGCCAGAAGGGACACAGCCTCGGTGATGAGTTGGTCATCGCCGAAGACCTGTACCAGAACGGAAAGAAAGTCGGCGACCACGCCGTGGTGTGCACCTACGTGCACATCGGTCCGGACGCACTCCAGTGCCTGGGCACCTTCGCTCTGCCCCAGGGACAGATCACCGGACAGGCACTGCTCCACCTGCCCTCCCACTCCGCCGTCGACGTCGCCATCACCGGCGGCTCAGGCACCTACAGCGGTGCCGAAGGCTACGTCCACACCGTTCCCGCCGGCACCACGGAAAGGCACCTCACCTTCCACCTCACCCGCTGACCACCCACCAAGCCTGCTCACATCTGTTGGCTCGGAGTGACAGCAGCCATCAGCCCCACCCCGAACACCCGGCCCGCGGCCGAAACATCGAAGGAGACATGACATGACAAGCACGGAACCCAGCGACACCGATCGCCAGGGCCTGAGCTACTACCCGTGGTGGCTGGACAACCTGGCCGACGACGCCACTCTGGAGGGCGGGGCGATGAACGGCACGGCGCGGGGAGCGGAAGCGGTCCGGACCATCGTGGTCAAGGCCCGCGAGCTGTACGAGTTCCAAGACTTCAGCTACGCCGGCGACTTCGGCGACAACGGCTTTCTGGAGATCTACGACGCTTCGATCCAGGGCGAGCCCCTGAAGGTCGTCGTCACGGTCACTCGCAACGCCGCGGGGCAGGCCCAGGACCTCGCGGTGCTCCACCGGCCGCGCAACTCACTGCTGCTCTTCTCCCGACTGATGCACGAGAAGTTCGCCGGCACCCCACTCGCCGAGCACTTCCTCTCCGACGACTCCTGAGACAACGATCTCGGGCGCAGGCCCGGGTCAGTCAAGGGGGGTGCTTCTTACCGGGCGTGTCCGCTTCGGGGCGGCTGGTCATCTCATGCGAGTGCTGACTGCGCGGCTGCCTGGAACTTCACGTACTCGATGGTCGCGCCGCCGGGGTGCCGTACGGTCAGGTTGGGACCGGTAGGGACCTCGTCGGGCCCGTCGAGATCGTCCCGCCGTGTTGCTCGGTGAGGTGCAGGACATGGTCGAGGGACTCGACGATCGTGGTGGCGTGGGTGCCGCGGTAGTGGGCGAGGGCTTCCTGCGAACCCCCAGAAGCAGATAGCCGCCGACGCTCGCAAGGTCCAGGTCCCGGCAGTCGACGTGTTCCCGATGACGCATCATGTGGAGCGCGCGGCGATCCTTGAAACCACCCTGAGGATTCCTGACCTGCAGTGTTGCAGGCCAGCCCGGCAGTCGGGGCCACGGAAGACCAGCCGGATCGGCGCTCGCCATGAGCTCTGACAAGATGCAGGGCAAGACTCACGACTGGCTCCCGAGGCGGAGCCGCCCTTGGGCCACCACAACCGTATCGTCAGTCGTCAACTCGCCCCTCGGACACTCGCGGTAACGATACGGAAGCGAGGGCCTCGACCTTACGGTCGCGGTCCCCGTTGCGTTGTCGTGCGTGATGACGATGCCCAGGGCTTCGTAGAGAGGCTCCTTCTTCTCGACGCCGACGGTCTGGATGCGTTGTGCGACGCCTCCGAGACTCTCAGTGATTTCCGGGATCTGGTCTCACCGCTGACATGAAGCGTGCGAGGCGGGGGTTCCCGCCTGCCGGTTCGCGCCTACTGGTCTGGATCCAGCGCTCCGTGAGGGAGTTCATCCGCGGTATCCGGATGCCGGTCGTGAGGACCTTCACCCCAGCGCCGGTCAGTAGGGCGTCGAAGGCGGCCGTGAACTTCGCGTCGCGGTCCCGGATGAGGAATCTGGCCTTACTGCCCGCATCGTCAAGATCCATGAGCAGATTCCGTCCGAGTTGCACGATCCAGTCCGCGGTCGGGTGCGCGGTGGCTCCCAGGACCCGGATGCGCCTGGCCGAATGCTCGATGACGGCAAAGACGTACAGCCGCGCTCCGGTCAGGGTCGGACCACGAACAGGTCGCAGGCGAGCAGCGCCTCGGCCTGGTTCACGCAGGAAGTTGGCCCAGGTCGTGCTGTGACGTTCGGGAGCCGGCGGGATGCCGTGTTCTTTGAGGATCTCCCAGACGGTGGAGGCGGCAACCTTGACGCCCAGGGCAGCGAGTTCGCCGTGGATCCGGCGGTAGCCCCATGAGGAATCTTCTCTGGCCGGGCGCAGGATCAGGGCGCGGATCGACCGGATGGTGGGTGGGCGTCCGCGGCTCTTGGGCACACAGGTGGCAGCGTGGCGTCGCTCGAGCAGGTCGCGGTGCCGGCGCAGGATCGTGTCCGGCCGTACCAGAAGCAGGAAGCGCCGCAGTGTGTCCATCGGGAGGTGGTGGAGCAGGCTGGCGAGGATCGCGCGGTCGGTGTCGGTGAAAGCGGGCTTACTGATCTGACGTTGAAGGACGAGTAGTTGGTGTCTGAGCGCCAGAATCTCGATGTCCTTCTCGCGGTCGCTCATCGGCAGCAGGCGCAGAAGTGCGCAGGTGTTGGTGGCGGCGAGGTAGGCCAGGCGCAGCAGCACGAGAGATCATGATGCCGTTCGCACTGGACCACGGGAAGACATGGGGAACGGCGGGCGGCAATGCCATAGATCGACGATCAAGGCTGCGGCCTGGGCAGATGATGTATCGGCACCCGCACTCACCCGGTCTTGGGGTAATGACCGGGCACTGGATGACTTGGCGTTCGTTGCGGCGGTGCAACCACCCGCAGCGAACGTACGTTGGAGAGCGGGGGATCACTCCCGCCGGTCCCGTTCCACAACTTGTTCGCGGTAGTACGTGCGCCAGATCAACCGGTGCACCCGCGTCCAGCGCGGTACGCATCGCACTCCGGGGATGAAAGGCACGAGCATCAGGCCTAGGCTGAGCAGGGCCATCAGGCCCCAGATAAGGGCGTCGGCGTTGCCGGAGGACTTGAAGGGGTCGATCTGGTACCAGAAGGTGTAGAGCCACAGCCACGCCTGGCCCGGGTAGTCCCCGGTTTCGTTCATCATCCCCCACTGGTCGCCGCCGAGGTGCTCGGCACGGGCAAGGGACTCCAGGTAGGAACCGTCGGAGAGGAAGAGCAGCGGACGGGTGTAGTCGGTCTGGTAGAACTTGCCCTCCGCCTGGAGTTCGCCATCCAGTGCGCCGCTGCGGGCCAGACTGAGAAGGCGTGCGACGAGGACGGGGACCGGGCCGTAATCGCCCTTCGCGGGGGTGCCGCCGCCGGCCTTGGCCAGGGCGTCGGAGTAGGCCGAGGTCCATGCCTGGTGCCGGGCCGCCGGAGCGGCGGACCAGGTGGCGAGGGCCGCGCTGACGGCGGGTGGTTCCGGGGCGTCGCGCAGTGGACGCAGCACGAAGTCGTTCGTCGTGTCCACCGGGATGCGGACCCCCGCGGCGCTCTGCAGCCCGACCGGCCCGAGTTTCTGCGCCGCGCCCGGCGTGTGGTTGTACGGCGGCCCGTACCCGGCCGTGCCGCTGGTGCCGCCGAGCTCGGACACAGCGGTCGCCGTGAAGTCGGCGCCGTCGGCCCTCGACCAGGAGGCCAGCGTCACCGGCTTGACGTCGGGCGAGGAGAAGACGGCGGCCAAGCCCGCGGTGAGCAGCGCGACCACCACGAGCGCGATCGTGAACTCCTTGACCAGGTCGTAGGGCCTGGTGGGGAAAGCGGCCGGGTCCGGCACGGGGGGCTTGCAGGGGCGTCGGGTCATGGCGATGCCGCCAGCGTGGGTCCGTCCGCGGGATCGAGCGTGGCGTCGATCGGCGGCACGATCCCGCGCAGCCGGACCAGCAGGATGTGCCAGATCGTCAGCAAGGCCAGGGCGAAGGGCAGCAGGACGATGTGCCACATCAGCATCTGGCCGAAGTCCAACACGTTGAAGAACGCGCCGATGCCGACTGAGTTGAGCCCGTCCTTGGCCTGCCCGGCGATCCACTGGGAGTCGAAGTTCTGCTGGATCAGGTAGCCGGTGAAGGCCGTGCCGACCGAGGCGAAGAAGCACACCGCACCGGTGACCCAGGTCAGGGCCCGCCGACCGCGCCAGGCGGCCATGAAGAACTTGCCCCACAGGTGGATGACCATGAAGAACATGAACAGCTCGACGCTCCACAGGTGCAGGCTGTTCACGTACTTGCCGGCCCCCGAGACGTGCCACCATGCGGGCCCTTTCAGGGCCAGCACCCCGCCGGTGACCAGGACGACGATCAGCGCAGCCACGGTGAGCACACCGAAGACGTAGATCCATGAGGCCATGTACGCGGGCTGGGTGTCCGGCAGCAACTTGTCCGGGGGCAGCGCCCGCACCGCCCGCCGCCGGACCGCTCCGGTCCAGCCTCCGCCGGCTCGGCCTACCTCGCTCATCCTCGGCCTCGCCCTCGGGGGAAGGGCAGGAGCAGGGCCCCCACGAAGACGACCAGCATCACCCCGATGACCACGAGGTTGGCGACAGACAGCTGCACCACTCCCCAGTGCATGTAGTGCCCAGTCC
The DNA here is from genome assembly GCF_042895285.1 of Streptomyces sp. NPDC001406. Lineage (NCBI taxonomy): Bacteria > Bacillati > Actinomycetota > Actinomycetes > Kitasatosporales > Streptomycetaceae > Streptomyces > Streptomyces sp. NPDC001406. Next base: position 15,593 of record NZ_JBIAWG010000038.1, on the reverse strand, counting down.
CGTTGAGATCGATGGGCGCGGAAAGCACGCGCTCGACAGAGTGCGGATGTCCTGTCATGAGCCGGCTCCCCTCGAAGTCCGAGAGCAAGTAGAGCGCCTTGTAAAACCCTCGGCCTGCCGACCCGCCCGGGTCATGGGCCGAACGGCTCAAACGCGTGAGAGTGACCTGTCCGCGGCGTATACCTTCCTCGCTCATCCCGGTGGGATCTGCGCCAATAGCTCATCTCATTCGGCGAGTCGTCGGTAGCAGATGAGGGTGCAAGCCACGCCGTCCGAGCTGACGTGCGCCGGTCACGACCTCAAAGCGCCTAGAGACAGCTCTGCGAGGGACCTCGATATAACGCCCGCCCGAACCGGAAGAACTGGCGCATCCTCACCAAGCTCCGACTATCCGCGCGCTGGCGACCACGCTGGCCGACCTCATGCCAGCAGAGAGTGGCGGGCGCCATGAAGCCCCCTGATCTACGCCGAGCCTGCCAACGGGATGACCGACTTGTACGTACAGGCATCATCACCCGCTTCGCGGCGGGCTGCTGCTCCACCAACTCCGGCCCGATCGGCTTGGGGGCGGCGGACAGGGCGTGGCGGATGATCGTCTCCGGGTGGGAGCCGCCGCATGCTGGACCCGAGGCCGGCGAGCCCGGGAGGTTCCATGAAATGGCTGGTCACACTGATCGGCGTGGCAGTGGTACTGATCATCCTGCGAGACGTGTTCCACACCCTGTGGCATCCCACCCGGCACGGGGGCCTGAGCAGGGTCGTCATGTCGCTGTTGTGGCGGCTGTCCACCCGGGGCCGCAAGAACAGTAGCGCCGCCGGGCTCGCCGGCCCTGTCGGCATGGTGACGGTGGTGGCCACCTGGGCGTGCGCCGTGGCCGTGGGCTGGGCCCTGGTGTACTGGCCGCACATGCCTGAGGCGTTCTCCTTCGCCGGCACGTTGGAACCGTCCGAGCACTCCGGGCCGGTGGACGCCCTGTACCTCTCACTGGTGACCGTCGCCACGCTCGGCCTCGGCGACATCGCACCCTCCGCCGACTGGCTGCGCATCATCGCACCGCTTGAGGCACTGGTCGGCTTTGCGCTGCTGACCGCCACCGTCTCCTGGATCCTCGGCATCTATCCGGCTCTGGCCCGGCGACGGGCGCTGGCACTACGCATCTCCCAGCTGCGCCGCGCCGATCCGGCAGCTGGGCAACCGGCCTCCGACGTGGGGGCCGCCGTCCTCGGCCAACTCGCTGCCGATATCGCACGTACCTGCGTGGACTTCCTCCAATACCCCGAGTCCTACTACTTCCACGACGGCCCCGGCGACATCTCGCTGGTCTTCACCCTCGGCTACGCCGCCGACCTCGCCGAGCGGACAAGTCGAACAGAGCGCCCGGAGGCCCGGAGCGCCGCAGCCGTGCTCGCCATCGCCCTCGACGACCTCGCCACTGTCCTCGACCAGCGCTTCCTGCACACCGGGGGCACGCGGCAGCAGGTCCTGGCCGCCTACGCCCGCGACCACGGCAGCCCCTGAGCGAGCCGGGGGAGGAGTCGGTCCGGGCTCGTATGCGGCGGTGCTGGTGGTCGGCAGGCCCGGTGCCACGGCTGTACAGGCCGCCCGCGAAAAGCAACATGGCTGCCAAGGCCGGCACTGGTTGGCCACGAGGCCGCAGACCGTCATGTGCTGACCATGCGGGTAGCGGCTCGTCCTGCAGATCCGGGCCCAGGACATTGCCGCACGCTGACAATGGCGATCGGCCAGCCGCACCGCATAATCCTCGGGTGTCCGAGTCTCCCTTCCCGATACCTTCCGGCTCCGTGCCGGCAGGCACGCCCATCTGGTCCTCAGATGATGCTGCCCAGTGGACGCGCGCCCGCGGCGCGCCCTGGGCGCGGCCGCTGTGGTCGATATGGGCACTGCTGATCACCGTGGTCTGGGCGAACGCGGCGACGCCGGACCGGCCGTGCAGCGATGCCGCTCCGTGCGGTGCGGACTGGCTCGGCATGGCAGAGACGGGGCTGGCCGTGGGACTTCTGTACTGGCTCGCCCGGCTGCCGGAGCTGACGCTGCTCACCGCACCCGTCTTGGCGGTCATCGTCGCGCGGGTGGAACTGCCAGGCCGCGGACCGATGGCGGCGGTCGCCAACATCTCTGTACTCGTGGCCCTGGTCTTCGGCTGTGTAGCCGCCTTCGCACGCATCGCCGCCCGTCACCGGCAACGAGACTTGGTGAAGCGCGCCGCGGAGGTCCGGCACTCACTACCCGACCCGTCCGCCCGACTGCGGCGCGGGACGATCCCGATCACGGCAGGGCTGCTTCTTGTCGGGGTGGCCGCCTTCGCCGTCGCTCAGGGACTCGATGGCATCCGCGTAGACCAGCACCGCGCGGATCGTGCCGAGCGCACCACCGCGAAAGTGGTCGGCCGGGGCGAGGAGTCGGTCCGGGTGCGCACCGACGACACCCGGCGCCTGACCCTCAGCGCGTCCTACCCCGAGGATTACCGCATCGGCAGCACCGTGACCGTACTGGAGGACGGGAGGTGGCGGCGTTTGGCAGCAGAGCCGTACGACGCCTTCGACTGGCAGCTGCTCACCCTGGCCGGCGGCCTGCCCGGAGGCTCCATGCTGCTCACCGGTCTCCTGGCCCGGCGCCGCGCCGCCGTCCTGCGTCGGGCACCGGTGCCGGCCTTGCGCGTGCTGGAACGCATCGATGACGACGGGCGGATCTGGATCTACGCGGGAGATGACACAGCCGCTCGTGCGCCGATCTTCGTCGGCCGATTCACAGCGGATCGGCCCAACGCGAACGAGGACGATGCAGAGCACCGACATGACGAAGCGGACGAAGAAGAGCCGCTCGTCATCGACACCCGGTTGCACGAAGCCGTCATGTTCGGCTCTCCGTACGAAGGCGGCGAACTGATCCTCGCCACCACCGACAGGGACGCCCAGCCGGTCGTGATCCGTACGACCAGCCCTGTCCGGCTGCCTCGCCCCGGCACGGGGCCGACACCCGCCACCCAAGAGGCAGGAACTACCTCCGCGGCCGCGGACCCACAGGGTCCACCCGCGGCGGAGGGCGTTCCCACGCGCTTGCGCCCTGCGGAACATCCTCTGCGCTGGGGACCTGGCGCTATGGCGCGCACATGCGGCCTGGCCCTGGCCCTGTGCGTGGGTGCGGGCGCCGCCTTCATCGCTCAGTCGCTCGTGACGGAGGGGTTCGGCTGGAGGGCTGCTCTCCTGCCCGGCCTTCTGACGTGGTTCGGCCCGGCTGCCAAGCAGCTCAACTGGCGGGTCAGCGCGGACAGTTCGGGGCTATGGCTGACAGGGGCGTGGAGGGTACGGCATGTCCCCTGGGAACGGTTGCGAGCGGCCCGGTACACAGCGGAAGGGAGCGTGCTGATCACCATGTCGGACGGCAGTACCTGGCAACTTTCGGGCGTGGGCCTGCCGAAGGCGGAACGTCGGCTCAACCTGTATCCGTCATATGTCCGCATGGTGGACGAGATCACCGCTCTGCACGCGCACCCAGAGCTGCGGCCCGCCCGCTCCGTCTTCCCCCGCGACCGCGGCCTGCCATTGGGCCCCGTCCTGCTGGTCCTCACCGCCCTCGCCGTCGGATCCTGGGTTCTTGGGTGAATACACCGTGGCCACTGTGTCCCAAGCCGTCGCTCGCGCGCGGCAGGACGGCTCATCTCGCGAAGCGCGAGGAGCCAAGGTTCACCTGGTGACCGACCATGCCGATCTCGACGCCGTCGGAGGCGGCGGGTGCCGACGTGCGGACCGATCATGCACAATCGGCGGCCAAGGCCACATTCCCGTTGGCCTCAGTCGCGCCGCGCCCAAGAAGACGGCCGCCTGATGCCGATCCCAGTCACTGACGGATCTCGCCGTGGGCCCCCGCGCCCGGTCGCGGGGGCTAGTGACGCCCCGACTGACGGCCAGGGCGAGCACTTGATCGGCTTCGAATAGGCGGCGGAGCCGAAAAGAAAAGGCCCGCATCCTCGGGGGTCTGAGGCGGATGCAGCGCCACCAGGCAGCAAGCATGCTGCCGGCGCGCCAACACGGTCACTGTGAGGCAGCACGATGTCGATGCCCCAAGGAAGACCGCTAAGGAGGCGTCAAAGCGCCGTTGGGAATACATACTTGACCACGCAGAAAGGTCTCGCGATGGTCCCGAGGGGAGTGGCAAGGTGAGTGGTGGGGGCCAGGGGTTGGGCAAGGTCGAGGTGCGGCTCCGGTGGGATCCGAGTCCGTACGGGGAACCGCCTCGGCACCTCGACATCATCGCGACGACGTACCCGGCGGACGATCCCTACGGGCGGCCGGCGTATGTCGTGCACTACGACAGCCGATCGCCGGACGGCACCATCAACATGAGCCGGCACAGCCAGACCGGCATGGGCTTCGGGTTTGTCGAGGTGATGGAGCTGGAGTTCGAGCGGCTGTCATCCGTCTACGGGCGGGTGGTGGTCGGGGTGGCCATCCACCAGGACAGCGGCCCCCGCACCTTCGGTGACATATCCAACGCGGGGGTGGTCGTCATCGAGGGATACCGGCAGCTGCTGGCGGACGACTTCGGCCGGGTCGACGAGGCCACGGCCGCGACGGTCGCCGAGTTCACCAGGAACGCGACCGGGGCGTGGGAACTGCACGAGATGATCCGGGGCTTCGACAGTGACCCCGTGCTCTTCACCACGGAGATGGGCCGCATCGCGCAGTAAGCGCGGCTGGTCCCACTTCCGGTCGCTCGGCGCATTCCGTACTCTCGCGCATCCCCGGTGGAGCTGCCGAGTGGTTCGACCGGACACGGGAGTGAGGCGCTCGTCCTCGTAAGGGCGGGTCGGCTCCACACTGGCCCAACATGGGAACGTGTCGACGCGCGACGGAATAGGGAAACCGGCTGACTTCAGCCTCGATGCCGGTGGGGTCTCCGACGCGGTTCCAGCGGAGTACAACCCGGCGGCGACGAGGAGTGTGGCTACCGTGAACAGCATGGGCCAGCCACGCAGCAGGTTCACCAGGAGGGTGAACGCCACCGCTGCCGCGGCAAGACGGAGGAAGCACCGCGCCTCATGGGCTTGGCTGATCGTTGGATTTCCTCACTAGGTGGGAAACACGTGCCGAATCAGACCCCTGGTGTAGGCCGTCTCGTCAGCCGTAACACCGAAGTCCTGGCGGCCCGCTGGCTGATCAGCGTCGAGGGGATGTGCCCTTGCTGGGCAGCATCTGGCTGACCGCGAGGGGGCCGAGCCCGGCAAGCGTGAAGGCGTTCGAGCCGAAGAAGCGGATCTCCCAGGACAGGCTGGGTGTGATCCCGAAGTAGAACAGTCCCTGCACCAGGCAGGGTACGCCGATGAATACGGCGCCGAGTCCGTGGGCCCAGGGACGCGTGACGCGGCTGCGTGCCCAGGGAAAGGCCCACCCCGTACGCATGCACAGGGCCCCGTAGACGACGAGCGCCAGGCCCAGCGTCATACCGACTCCCACGAACCACTTCATCGCCACTCCTCGGCTCGATCACGCCCGGCCGATGGTTGCAGGCCCTGGCCCGGTCGGACCATGCCGGGCCTCGGCAGTGTTTGATGGCGCCGCACTGCCACACTGCCTCCCGGGCGCTGCCGTCAGAGCTCCTTGGCGGGCCAGTCGAGCAGCCGGGCGCCGATGACGGCGGTCTGGAGCATGTAGCGGTGGGCCGGGTCGCCAGGGTTGGCGCCGGTGAGCTGGTGGATGCGTTCCAGGCGGTATGTCATGGCCCTCACGCTCAGGGAGAGGCGGCGGGCGGCTTCGGCTGCGACGCAGCCGGAGTCGAAATAGGCGGTGAGGGTGTCGAGGAGGGGCTGGGCGCCGCCTCGGGCGGTGGTGAGCGGGCCGAGCGTGTTCACCACGAGGTCGGCCATGGCTTGGCGGTCGCGCGTGAGGACGGGATAGACGAGCAGGTCGGTGGCGCGCAGGACCGGGTCGTCGAGGCCGAGGCGTTCAGCCATCTCCAGGGTGCTCAGGGCTTCTTCGTACGACTGGACGACTCCGCCGGGGCCGGGCTGCGGGCGGCCGATGGCGACCCGGCCGCCGTCGGTGGCGGCGTGCGCCTGTTTGGCGAAGTAGGGCAGGACCTCGTCCTCGTGGCCGGGGGCGATGCACAGCAGCCGGCCGTCCTTGGTGGTGAGCAGGACGCTGCGGTTGCCGAAGCGAGCCAGCAGCGCCTGCTCCACCTGCCGGGCAACCGCGCTGCCCTCGTCGTAGGCTGCCGGGCCTTGGGCGACGGCGACCGCGTGGGCGTGGGACAGGCGCAGGCCGAAGCGTTCGGCACGTTCAGCGAGGCGGCCCAGGTCGCTACGGCCGTAGAGGAGGTCGTCGATGAACTCCCGGCGGGCGGCCTCCTCTTGACGCACGGCGAGACGCTGGGCGCGTTCGTAGCCCTCGGCGAAGGCGTCGACGACCTGCTGTACGGCGGCGAGTGTGCTGTCGGCCGATCCCGGTGTGTCCGGCCAAGCGGCGCGGGCTGCGGCGAGGTGGGCTCCTACCAGAGCGCGCAGACCGTGGCCGGCGTCCGCGGCCTGTTCCCCGAGGGCGCGTCGGGACTCGATCTCCTCGCGGGTCAGGCGACGGCCGGTGGCCGAGACCTCGGCCAGGATCCGGGCATAACCGTCCAGATACTGCTCGGGTATCTCCCGCTCCGTCACGCCGTCCCCCGGAATCTTGATGTCCCGGTGATGGTTTCTTAGCGGCTCACCGGCATGCAGACCCTAATGAACACTGCCGGGAACCGGCAATGCGCGGCCGCACTTCGGCCGTGCATCATGCCGTGCGGGGAGCACTGCGGACGGTTCCGGTGCCGGGCACCGGCAGGTGCCCGGGCCGGGGCCCGAGCGGAGGCAGTGCGCCGTCCATATGCGCTTTATGCGGGGAGGGAGTCGGAAGATGCGGACGCTCGTGGAGGCCGCCACCGGCTTTCCCCTGATCCTTTTCACTGCCGCCCTCGTCGTGGTCGTGTTCTTCTGGCTGTTGGTCGCAGTCGGCGTGATGCGCTCCCGCAGTTTCGACGCGGACCTCGACCTGGACACGTGGGGCATGGGCGGGGTGCCGGTGGCGGTCGCGCTGTCCCTCTTGACGGTGCTCGCCTGGTTTCTCGGCGTCGGCGCGACAGCGCTGCTCGCGGCGCTCGTGCCGGCGGGAGTCGTGACCGGGGTTCTGCGCCCGGTGGGGTCGGTGGCCGCGCTGTTCGTCGCCTGGCGGCTGACCTGTCTGTTCGTCCGGCAGCTGTACCGCCTCTTCCCCGACGCCCCCGGGTCCGCCCGCCGCACGGCTCGCGATCGCACCGGCTGAGCCCCGGCTCACCTCCGCCAGGGCCCTGCCCCCGCTTCCTACTTCAACTGCCTTACGCATCAAGGACGTATGCCATGAATGCCATCGGCGTGCTCGCCGCTGTCTGCCTGCTTCTCGTTGTCACAGCACTGTTGGCCGTCTCGCGGCTGTTCCGCAAGGTGGAGCAGGGCAAGGCGCTGATCGTCTCGCAGATGCGGAAGGTCGATGTGACCTTCACCGGGCAGGTCGTCCTGCCGGTGCTGCACAAGGCCGAGGTGATGGACATCTCGGTGAAGACGATCGAGATCACCCGGGCAGGCCGGGATGGGCTGATCTGCCGGGACAACATCCGCGCCGACATCCGGATCTCGTTCTTCGTAAAGGTCAACAAGACCGTCCAGGACGTCATCAAGGTCGCCCAGGCGGTCGGCACCGCACGGGCGAGCGACCAGAAGACTTTGCAGGACCTGTTCCACGCGAAGTTCTCCGAGGCACTGAAGACCGTGGGCAAGCAGCTGGACTTCACCGACCTCTACACCAAGCGCGAGGAACTGCGCTACAAGATCATCGAGTTGATCGGTGTCGACCTCAACGGCTACCACCTGGAGGACGCGGCGATCGACTACCTGGAGCAGACGCCGCTGTCACAGCTGGACCCGGCCAACGTCCTCGACGCGCAAGGCATCCGCAAGATTACCGAGCTCACGGCCGTGGAACACGTGCGCACCAACGAGGCCCAGCGCACTGAGGAGAAGGAGATCACCCGGCAGAACGTCGACGCCCGCGAGACGATCCTGGAGCTGGAGCGCAGGCAGGCGGACGCCGAGATCAAGCAGCGCCGGGAGATCGAGACCTCTCGGGCTCGCGAGGAGGCCGAGACCGCGCGGGTGGTGGAGGAGGAGCGGCTGCGGGCGCAGAGCGCCTTCCTGCGCACGGAGGAGCAGCTCGGGGTGCAGCGCGAGAACCAGGCCCGTGAGGTCGCTGTCGCGCAGAAGAACCGCGAGCGGGTCATCGCCGTCGAGAACGAGCGCATCGAGAAGGACCGCCTGCTGGAGGTCATCGGACGCGAGCGCGAGACGCAGCTGACGAAGATCGCCGCCGAGAAGGAGGTCGAGGCGGAGAAGCGGGACATCGCCGAGGTCATCCGCGAGCGCGTCGCTGTGGACCGTACGGTCGCCGAGCAGGAGGAGTCCATCAAGAAGCTGCGTGCCGTGGAGCAGGCGGAACGCGACCGCCAGGCCGTGATCATCGCCGCCGAGGCGGAGGCGCAGGAGAAGCTCGTCAAGGACATCAAGGCCGCGGAGGCCGCCGAGCAGGCCGCCACGCACCGCGCCGCCGAGGAACTCACCTTGGCCGAGGCGCGGTTGAAGACAGCCGACCTCGATGCGCGGGCCAAGCTGCGGCTGGCCGAGGGCGTCCAGGCGGAGGCTGCCGCCGAAGGTCTGGCCGCCGTCCAGGTCCGCGACAAGGAGGCCGAGGTCATCGAGAAGGCCGGCCGTGCCGAGGCCGCCGCCACCGAAGCCCGGATGCGGGCGGAGGCGGAAGGCACCCAGGCACAGCTGCGGGCCGAGGCAGAGGGTGCCCAGGCCAAGGCGCTCGCCGAGGCCACGGCCATCGGCGAGAAGCTGAAGGCGGAGGCGGCCGGCCTGACCGAGAAGGCGGCGGCGATGGCTGCCCTGGACGAGGCGTCCCGTGGTCACGAGGAGTACCGGCTGCGGCTGCAGGCGGAGAAGGAGATCCGGCTGGCCGGCCTGGACGTGCAGCGGCAGGTCGCCGAGGCACAGGCCACGGTGCTCGCGACCGGGCTGGAGAACGCCGACATCGACATCGTCGGCGGCGAGTCGGTCTTCTTCGACCGGCTGGTCGGAGCGATCGCGCTCGGCAAGGGCGTCGACGGCTTCATCGAGCACTCCGGGACCGCGCAGGCCCTGGCGAAGCCGTGGCTGGACGGTACGTCGAGCTTCACCGACGACCTGAGCCGGATCCTCGGCTCGGCCTCGACGTCCGACGTACAGAACCTGACCGTGTCCGCGCTGCTGATGAAGCTGATGAAGTCCGGCGGCACCGACGCCGGCCAGGTGCAGCAGCTCCTCGACCGCGCGGGCGAGCTGGGCCTCGCGGACACCCCGCTCACCGCCCTGAACGGCAAGGCCAGGGCCTGATGACCCGCGGTGCCGGAGCTGCCGCACAGGGGACGGCAGCTCCGGGCCGCGACTTTTGAAGGGATGCACGATCCATGGCAACCGCCCTGGAGACGACGTCGTACGACGCCCTCGACACCGGCACGTACGAGGTGCTGTGCGACCGGCTTACCGCCCAGGCCGCCGAGCTGGCCCGCGGAGCCGAACTCCTCAACGCCCGTCGTGTCGAGGAGTTCGGCGCCACGCGGCTCGACCTCACGGGGACGGGCCCGCTGCGGACCGAGCACCCGTGCGTGCCCCGGGACGTGGTCTCGGTCGGGAACCGCCTGCTGTTCGGATACAACGCCGGCCGGCCCGATCCGCAGGTGGGAGACGTTCTCGCGCTGTACGACCGCGACCTGGACCGGCTGCCCGAGAACGCCGTACCGGGCCTGCTCGACGACCCCTCCTTCGTACGGGAGTTCGCGGCTCTGCACCGCTACTACCGTCAGGCCCGCCTCCTCCGGCTCCGCCGCGTCGACGGCAGGCTACTGGCCGTCTTCCAGACCGGCGACACGACCGACGACATCCGGGTACTGCGCTGGACACTGACCGAGGACGGGCAGGCGACGTTCCTGGACGCGCGCGGCGAGCGCGACCACGTAATCGCGCCCTCCCACGACTTCGCCTGGGCGGAGGCGACCCGCGAGGACCATGTCCTGGGCCGTCACCCGCGTGTCTCCGTTCGGGGCGAGGTGTTCGTCTCGACGGTGGGCGGCACGCTCACCGTTACCACGGAGCAGGACGCGGAGCTCTACAGCGAGCCTGTGGACGAGCCACTCCAGTCCCTCGCCGACGCGGACATCGCGCACGCGCGCGTGGGCGCGCTGATCCTGCTGCGGATCCGCCCCTACAAGGAGGACGCCCACCGCTATCTGGTCTTCAGCACCCTCACCCGGACCGTGGTCCGCCTCGACGGCATCGGCCAGGCGTGCCGCCGCCTCCCCGAGGACCAGGGGATCGTGTTCCCCGGCGGCTACTGCCTGGCCACGGGCACCCACAAGACGTACGAACTCGACACTACCGACCTGGAGTTCGAACGCGAGGTGCGCTCGCCCTACGGCGAGGACGTCCTCTACGCCTTCCACACGCGTGCCGAGAGACGCAGCCTTCTGCTGTCGTACAACATGATCCGCAAGGAGGTCGCCGCGCCGCTGCCCTGCCGGAGCTGGACTCTGTTCGACGACGGCACCCTGATGCTGCTGCTGCGGGCCGAGGGCGAGGAGCCTGCCCGAGTCCATCCGCACCAGCTGTGGTCCTCCCCCTACGTCTCCGACACCTACGCCGCCCCCACGGGTACCGGCCCGCTGGGCCGTGTGGGCAACGCCGACCTGGTTCGCGGTATCGCCGACTGTCTGTCCATCAGCCGCTCGGTCGCCGAGACCACGCCGACGGTCGAGGTGTACGAGTCGCTGGTCGGCGCCTGCGTCCGGGCGGCCGACAGCCACCACTGGCTGGGCGAGGCCGAACTCGGCGACCTGTGTGCCCCACTGGACGCCGTACGGGCCACGGCCGAGCAGGTGCTGGCTGAGTTCCGGACCGTGCAGGCGCTGACCCGTCAGGCCGGGGACGCACTCGCCGAGGCCGCGGACAGATTGGCCGCGGTGGTGCGCCGGCTGCGAGGTGAGGCGCCGCGCGGTGCCACTGCCTGGGTGAGCGGCCTGAGCGAACTGCGACACGCCCAGGGCCATCTGCTGACCCTGAAGGAGATGCGGTACGCCGACGCCGACCGCATCGAGGACCTTGCCACCGAGGCCGAGGCGAACCTCGCCTCGTTCGGGCAGCGGGCCGTCGCCTTCCTCGCCCGCGAGGACGCCTTCGCCGAGCACCACACCGACGTCGAGCAGCTGGCCGCGGACGCCGAGTCGATCGGCAGCGTGGCCGAGGCGGAGCCCGTCGCGGCCCGGCTCGACGACCACGCCGACACGCTGCGCACGGTCACCGAGGTCGTCGCCGGCCTCGACATCGGCGACGCCACCGTCCGTACGTCCGTCCTGGAGCACATCGCCGAGGTACTCGGCGGCGTCAACCGCGCCCGCGCCCTGCTCGATGCCCGCCGCCGGACCCTGCGTGAGAGCGAGGGACGCGCCGAGTTCGCCGCCGAGTTCGCGCTGCTCGGCCAGGCCGTCACCGGCGCGCTCGCGGCGGCCGACAGCCCCGAGGCGTATGACGAGCAACTCGCGGGCTGGCTGGTTCGGTTGGAGAACCTGGAGTCCCGTTTCGCGGAGTTCGACGACTTCCTCGGCGAGCTCGCCGCCAAGCGCACCGAGGTCTACGAGGCGTTCTCCGCCCGCAAGCAGAGCCTCCTCGACGCCCGTGCCCGCCGCGCCGAGCAGCTCGCTGCCTCCGCCGCCCGCGTCCTGGAGACGATCGCCCGGCGAGCGGCCACGCTCGCGGACGCCGACGTGGTCTCCGCCTACTTCGCCTCCGACCCCATGGTCGCAAAGGTCCGCCGCACCGCCGACGAACTGCGCGAACTCGGCGACCCGGTACGGGCGGAGGAACTCGACGGCCGCCTGAAGGCCGCGCGTCATGAGGCGACCCGTGCCCTGCGTGACCGCACCGACCTGTACGCCGACGGCGGCCGCACCCTCCGATTGGGCACCCACCGTTTCGCCGTCAGCACCCAGCCACTCGACCTCACCCTGGTCCCGCACGGAGATGGCCTCTCCCTCGCCCTGACCGGCACCGATTACCGCTCCCCGGTCACCGACCCGGACTTCGCCGCCACACGCCCCTACTGGGACCGCCACCTGCCGTCGGAGTCGCCCGAGGTCTACCGCGCCGAACACCTCGCCGCCCGCCTGCTGACCGAACACGGACCGGCCGCCCTCGCGCTGACCGACGACCTGCTCGCACTCGTCCGCAAGGCAGCGGAGGAGGCGTACGACGAGGGCTACGAGCGTGGTGTCCACGACCACGACGCCACGCTGATCCTCACCGCGCTCCTCCCCCTGTATGAGCAGGCCGGACCGCTGCGCCACGAGCCCGCCGCCCGCGCCGCCGCACAGCTGTTCTGGACGCACGGCACCACGGCCGAGGCGCGCGCGACGTGGACCCGGCGGGCGGTGTCCCTCGCCCGGGCCCGCGACACGTTCGGCCTGGCGCCCATGATCGCCGACCTGGAGGAGGAGCTGGCCCGGGCGATCGGAGCATGGTCCGGGCAGGACGCACCGGCGGCGGCGTCGTACCTCTTCGAGGAGCTGACGACCGGCCCCGACGGCTTCGTCCTCAGCGTCGGCGCGCATACGCTGCTCAACAAGTTCCGCCTCACTGTGGACAGTTCGGCGTACGACGAGGACATGGCCGCCCTTGACGACCTCGCCGACCGTCGCCAGCTGGCCGAGGCATGGCTGTCGGCGTACGTCTCCGCCACAGGCACGGAGGCCGCCGCCGGAGACCTGGCCGAGGCGGTGGCCGCCGAATTGTGCCCGGACCTGTCCCGCTACGGGTCCGACGCCTCGACCGTGACCACGGTCGCGGGACTGCTCGGCACGCATCTGCTCATCACCGGCCGCGGCCTGACCCTGCGGATCGACGAGTTCCTCGCCCGGACCAAGCGGTTCGCCGAGCGGGACGTACCCGCCTTCCGCTCCTACCAGCGCCGGCGCACCGCCCTGGTGGCCGCCGAACGCACCCGCCTCCGGCTGGACGACCACCGCCCGCGCTCCATGGCCACCTTCGTCCGCGGCAGGCTCATCGACGAGGTCTACCTGCCGCTCGTCGGCGACAGCCTCGCCCGGCAACTCGGTACCGCGGGCGAGACCAAGCGCACCGACACCGGCGGTCTCCTGCTGCTCGTCTCCCCGCCCGGCTACGGCAAGACGACACTGATGGAGTACGTCGCCGACCGCCTCGGCCTCATGCTCGTGAAGGTCAGCGGCCCGGCCCTCGGGCACACCGTCACCTCGCTCGACCCGGCCGAGGCACCGAACGCCACGGCCCGCCAGGAGATCGAGAAGATCAACTTCGCGCTGGCGGCGGCCAACAACACCCTCCTGTACCTCGACGACATCCAGCACACCTCGCCCGAGCTGCTGCAGAAGTTCATCCCGCTGTGCGACGCCACCCGGCGCGTGGAGGGGGTGCGGGACGGCGAGCCACGCACATTCGACCTGCGCGGCAAGCGCTTCGCGGTCTGTATGGCGGGCAACCCCTACACCGAGTCCGGCGAGCGCTTCCGCGTGCCCGACATGCTCGCCAACCGCGCCGACGTCTGGAACCTGGGCGACGTCCTGACCGGCAAGGAGGGCGCCTTCGCGTACAGCTTCCTGGAGAACGCGCTCACCTCGAACCCCGTGCTCGCCCCGCTCGCCGGGCGCGACCGCGCCGACCTCGACCTGTTCGTCCGGCTCGCCACCGCCGACCCCTCGGCCCGACCGGACCAGCTCGCGTACCCCTATGCGCCCGCCGAGGTGGAACAGATCGTCGCCGTACTGCGCCACCTGCTCACCGCGCGTGAGACGGTTCTCGCGGTCAACGCCACCTACATCGCGTCCGCCGCGCAGTCCGACGCCACGCGCATCGAGCCGCCGTTCCGGCTCCAGGGCTCGTATCGCACCATGAACAAAATCGCCCAGCGTGTGCGCCCGGTCATGAACGACGCCGAACTCGCCGCGGTCATCGACGACCACTTCGCCGCAGAGGCCCAGACTCTCACCAGCGGGGCCGAGGCCAACCTGCTCAAACTCGCCGAGCTGCGCGGCACGCTCACGCCTGCACAGGCCGCACGCTGGGCCGAGCTGAAGACCGCGTACGTCCGCACGCAGGCCCTCGGCGGCCCGGCAGAAGACCCCCTCACCCGGGCTGTCGCCGCTCTCGGCCTGCTCGCCGACCGCGTGGCCGGCGTGGAATCGGCCATCACCCGTGTGACGGACCCGCGCAACCTGCTCGCCAACCCCAAGGCCCGACACGCGGCCGAGCCCAAGGAGCAGTGATGACGTCCTTCCTTGTCCCCCTCGCCACCGCCGCGCTGATCGTCGCGGTCTGCACGGCCGTGCTCGTCCGCCGGGACCGACGGCGGATGCCCGCGCACCCCGAGACCTTGCGCATCGAGTCCGCCGCCACCCGAAACATCCGGTCCACACGACGCAGGGCCCACGCCTACCAGAACCGGTTCCTGCGTGAGCACGAGTGACGCCGGGACAGGGCTTTCGGCCTTCTTGGGTCTTGACTCGCTCCTGCCCCGGCCGGTACTCGTTCGCCCAGTCGGCAAACGAGGACCACGCGCTCCGTGCGTCCAGCGGCTCCCTCAGAGGCGCGGAGAGCTCTTGGGAGGGCACTGGTGGTGACGTGCTGGTGGTCGTGAGGGGGGTGACGGCTCATGGCGAAGGGGCGGCCTGGACGCCGACGTACGACCGTGACCCTGTGGCGGTGGCGGCGCAGCCCGCTGCGGCGGACCAGCGATCTCGTCGAAGCCTGGGTGCTGCTCGCCGCCTGGGCGCTGGCTCTGCTGGGCGGTGCTGCCGTGGGCGTGGTGACGGCGGTGGTGGCTGACCGGGGCGCGGAGGGGGAACGGGCGGAGCGTCGGGAGGTCGTGGCTGTCGTCGTCAGCACCGTGTCGGACGGGGTGGCCACGCGTTTCAGTGATGGCAGCCGAGTGTCGGTCGAGGTGCGGTGGACGGTCCCGGACGGACACACCCGCACCGGACGGACCAAGGTGACGGCTGGTGCCCGTGCGGGGAGCCAGGTGCAGATATGGACAGACGCGCGGGGCGAGTTGACGTCGCAGCCCGCTGATCCACCGGAGGCACGCTTGCAGGCGACCGCGGTTGGCGTGCTGGCAACGGCGGGCACCGGCGGTCTGGTGTGGGCGGGCACGCGTGCGGTGCGCGGGGCACTGGACCGGCGGCGTCTGGGGCAATGGGCCATGGAGTGGGAGCGGATCCACACGCACTGGGGTGGGAAGACCAGCTGAGCCGGCGACAGCCGACGGGGCCGGTGAAGCCGGATCAGTCGCGTGTCAAGGTTGGTACGGAGAGCGTTGGCAGCGCGTCAACGCTTGAGGGGCGGTGCGGCATACGCCCTTAGTAGCTGTTGTCGTATCGAACCTGAGGGCGGCGTTTTCGCTGTTCAGGCATAGGTTTGGCGATCCCGTGGGAGTGGTGGCCTGTCGTGTCATCG
>NZ_JBIAWG010000037.1:0-30160 GCF_042895285.1 Streptomyces sp. NPDC001406 | reverse complement strand
CTGAACTTCCTACGCTTCTGTGCCACGTGCTCTCTCCGCCGTTCTGGACTTCGATCCTATGGGGACCGCTGTCCGAGAACTTCGGGGCGCCTCACCGCTCGGACTCCACGTCGAGGTCGATGTCGGGCAGTGAGGTGCGGCGATCGTTGAGGTGCCTTTCGAACAACAGGTGGTGGTCGAGGGGGTTGGCGGTGGCCACGAACAGCGCGTGGTTGACCATGCTCCCGGCGCCGGAGCCGCGAGCCGCCACTCGGATCCCGAGCGCCCTCGTGTCCGCGACCACCTGGGCCACGGCCAGGTAGTACCCCTCGTACGAGAGGCGCCCGATGCACTCCAGCTCATATTCGAGCTGTCGTACGGCACGCTCGTCCCGGTCCAGGCCGCGGGCGACCATCCCGGTCTCACACCGCTGCCGCAGCAGCCGCATCGCCGCCCCCGGCTCGCCGGTGGCGCCCACGACGGACGGCTCGGGGAAGTGCGTCTGTCCCAGCCCGAGATCGGCCGGGGTGAGGGTGCAGGACTGGCCGGTGGCCTCGGTCTCGGCCAGCAGGCGTACAGCCCGGGCGCGGTCGTCGCCGACGGCCTGGGCGATCCGCTCGGCGGCCGCCGTCATGGCGGGCGGACCCTTCAGCCAGCGCTCGCCGCCGTCCAGGTGCCGCCGGTCGACGGGCCGCAGCAGCCGGGCCGCATCGAGCACGTCGGCCAGCCGGTGCTGGACAGGGTCGGCATAGCGGACCGCGTTCGACAGCACCGCGGGCACGCCGAGCTGGTCGGCCAGGCCCACGGTGCGCGCGGACAGCCGCAGCGAGCCCGCACCGGTGCCCTGCCGGCCCAGATACACGGCCTCCAGCCGCAGCCGCTCTCCCGCGAGCTCCCGCCACGGCGCGAGCAGCTGCTCGGCGACGTCGGGACGGCCGGCGGACAGGGCCCGCACCGGCTCGGAACAAGGACCGAGCAGGACCACCAGGCCGGTGTCGGCGAACTCGCGCAGGACCGGCCAGGATACGACCGGCAGGCCCCCATGCGCCTCGGCGTGCGCGGCGGACACGAGACGGCACAGCCGCGCCCACCCAGCCGGGGTCTGCGCGAGCAGCGTGATCCGCAACGGCGGCTCCACCACGTGGGCGCCGCCGCGTACGGGCGTACGCCAACGACAGGCCGTCTGGTCGGGCGGGGTGAGGGGGGCGACGGCGACGTTGACGCCGAAGACGGGGCGGATGCCGGCGGCCGCGGTGGCCTTGGCGAAACGGACCGTGCCCGCGACTGTGTCACGGTCGGTCAGCGCGAGCGTGCTCATGCCGCGCTCGGCCGCTCGCTGGACGAGCGCGTGCGGGAGGGAGGCGCCGTAGCGGGCCGAATAGCCGGAGGCGACGTGCAGATGAGTAAAACCACTGCTGCGCACCTCCTGCCTCTCGCTTGTCCCTCCCCTGACCGGTGTCCCTCCAGGTCTCCACCATAACCGAAAACCGAAAATTTGTTCGAAGTCGTAGTGTGGTGCTGTCCCCGCGTTGCCCGAGCGGCTGTGACCGTGCGTGGTAGTTGGCGGATGTGCACGGTTGTTGGCGGAAGCGCCGAGACGAATCACGTGACCTGCGTATTCGCTGGTGAGGTGCCCGCTGCGACCCCCGAGCCGCCAACTATCGCGAACAGGCCCCGCCAACTGCGCTGAACAGAAACACCGTGACCTGCGAGGACTCCACAGGCCATCCGCCAACTACGGCGCACGGTCACAGCGGCGTCAGATCCCTTCTCGTGCCTGGGCATGCGTAGCGAGATCAGGAACTCGGCCCGGCCAGGATGCGGGGCGGTGAGGCGCGCGTGAGGCTGTTGCCATGTCGGAGCGCCGCGTGATCGTCTACCCGCCGTCTGGGACGGGCGGCCGCAGGGTGTCCATCGACGATCAAATGCTCGGCACGGCCTACAGCCTCCATGACCTCACCGTGTTCCTGCAGAACGCGGGCCTGACCGGCTGGGACGAGCTGGATGTCATGGAGTCGGGATGGATCGAGTGGCATGAGGGCGGGCCGGAGGTGTGGGGACACTGAACGCGCGCAATGGCCGCCGGGGCGGCGGAGGGCACGACGTGGAAGCCGTCCTCGACGAGCTGTACACCACGCCGCCGTCCGACTTCGTTGCCCGACGGGAGACGCTGGCCGCCGCCGCGAAAACAGCCGGCCGGGTGGACGATGCCCGCCGGATCCATGCCGCCCGCCGCCCCACCCTCGCGGCCTGGGCGGCGAACCTCCTGCTGCGCTCCCAGCCGGAAGAGAGCCGGCAGTTCCTGGAACTGGGACAGGCGCTGCGTGAGGCCTACCACGCCCTGGACGCCGAGGGACTCAAAGATCTCTCCGCGCAGCGCCGCCGTGTCGTATCCGCCCTGTCCCGGCAGGCCGCCCAGTTCGCCCGCGAGGCCGGGCACCGGCTCTCGGAGTCGGTCCAGCAGGACCTCGAAGCGACCCTGCGCGCCGTGCTCGCCGATCCGGAAGCAGCCGACCAGTGGGCGGGCGGCCGCCTAGTCAACGCCCTCACCCCGCCATCGGGCTTCCGCCCCGGCACCGCACCCGCGGCCGAGAGAGAGGGCACCCGGGGCCGCCTGACGCCCCCGACTCCGGCGCGGGCCAAGGACGAACTCGCCGAGCGGCGTCGCGCCCGCCAAGAGCAACTTGCCCGGGCGCAGAAGGCAGCTGAGGCGGCCGAGCAGCGCCTGCGCGAAGAGCGCGCACGGAGAGCGGACGTCGACGCCGAGCTGCAGCGGGCGCGCGAGCGCACCGAGCAGGCCCGCCAGCGGATGTCCGCCGCCGAGGAGCAAATGCAGCAGGCGCGAGAGGAGTACCAAAAAGCCGAGAACGACCAGCAGGAAGCCGAGGAACACAGCCGGTCCTCCGCCGACGCCCTCGCCCAAGCCGAGCGGGAGGCACGCGAGAGGGCGCAGCACGTACGCCGCATGACCGCAGGCACCACATAGGCGGCACCGGATCACAGAGCGCAATGCCCGCCTTCCCCCCAACGGCCTCCACCTGCGACTCTTCACGCCAGCGCCCGGCGCGCGCCCCTGGTCCAGGAGTGACACCGTGGTCAGCAGGCGCCCCCTGCCGGGCGCGCCACCAGCAGCATCAGGCACGGGAGTGAACGGTCATGGCACGCTCGATCTGGACCGGTGTGATCACCTTCGGACTGGCCAGCCTGCCCGTGGGCCTGTACACGGCGACCGAGGACCACACCGTCCACTTCCACCAGCTGCAGCGCAACACCGCCGACCGGATCCGCAACCGGCGCGTCAACGAACGCACCGGCAGGGAAGTACCTTCCGAGAACATCGTCAAGGGCTACGAGCTCGCCGAGGGGGAGTACATCGTCGTCGAGCCCGACGAACTGGACCAGATCGCGCCGGGCCGTTCCCAGACCATCGACATCACCGACTTCGTCGACCTGGCCGACATCGAGCCGGTCTACTTCGACCGCACCTACTACGTCGCACCGCGCGGCAAGGAATACACCAAGGTCTACGAGCTGCTCCGCGCAGCGCTCAAGGAGTCGGACAAGGCCGGGATCGCAACGTTCGTCATGCGCGGCAAGCAGTACCTCACGGCGCTGCGCGCCGAGGAGCGGCTGCTGGTGCTGCAGACGCTGCACTGGGCGGACGAGGTGCGCGACCCGGGCAAGGAACTGCCCGAACTCCCCTCGCGCCGGGCAGGCAAGGGCAAGGAACTGACGCTGGCCATCCAGCTCGTCGACGCCCTGAGTGCGCCCTGGGAACCAGGCCGGTATCACGACACCTATGAGGAGAAGGTCCGTGAGCTGGTGCAGGCGAAGGCCGAGGGCCAGGAGATCGCGGTGGCGGACGAGGCGCCGCAGGCCACCAATGTCATCGACCTGATGTCCGTCCTGCAGGGCAGCCTCGACCAGGCCCGCGGTCAGAAGACGGGCGCCGAGCCGCGGCAGACCAAGAAGGCCCCAGCCCGCAAGACCGCGCGAAAGCCGGCCACGAAGGCGGCGAAGAGACCCGCCGCCCAGAAAGCGCCACCGAAGACGGCACGAACCACCTCGAAAGCCCGCCAGCGCAGCACAGGCAAGGGCGACCTGCGGCAGCTGACCAAGGCGGAGCTGTATCAGCGGGCCACCGAGCAGGGCATCGAAGGCCGCTCCAAGATGAGCCGTGAGCAGCTCGTCGACGCACTCACCCGCGCCGGGCGCCGCCACAAGAAGAGCGCCGCCTGATGTCCGCCTGAATGCCGCGCCCATGATCTGGACACTTCCCGAGCCGATGCTCGCTGCGGCCGTGAACAGCCCCGACCTACCGCAGGGGTGGGCGGCCGAGCCGAAGTGGGACGGCGGGCGCAGATCTCCGCGGATGCAGGGCGAGTGGTGCTGCGCTCGCGGCGCGGCACCGATCTCCGAGGGATGTTTCCCGAGATCGCGGCGGCAACGGTGCAGCTTCCGGACGCGACGGCACTGGATGGTGAGTTGGTGGTGTGGGAGTCCGGGCGGCTGGCGTTCGAGCGTCTCCAAGGCCGACTGCAGCGGCGTGGCGCGGGGGCGGTAGAGGCCTCTGCGACATGGCCGTCCCACTTCGTTGCTTTTGACGTGCTGCGGCTGGCCGGCACCGAGACGACGGCGTGGCCGTACCGTCGGCGGCGGACCGCGTTGGAGGATCTGTTCGCCGAACGCCAGCTGTTGGCGCCGTGGGTGCTGTGCCCGTCGACCACCGACGCCGACACCGCGGCTGAGTGGCTGTCGTGGACCGCTGTCGGCATGGAGGGCGTCTGCTTCAAGCGACTCGACGGCCCTTACCGGCCGTCGGTCCGCGGATGGCGCAAGTACAAGGTGCGCGAAACGCAGGAGGCAATCGTCGGCGCGATCACCGGGTCCGTTGCCGCTCCCCGCAGCCTGCTGCTGGGCAGGCTCGACGCCCGCGGGCTCCTGCAGTACACCGGCCGCACCGCCACCCTGGCCCGCGCTGCCGGCACACTGCTGTCCGGGCTGCTCGTCCCGGCCGCGGCCGGACATCCGTGGACAGGGTGGACGTTTTCCGCTGGGTGGGGCACCAGAGAGACCCTCACCGTCACCCTCGTACAACCCGAGGTGGTGGTGGAAGTCGCCGCTGACGTCGCCCGGGACAGTGCCGGCCGATTCCGTCACCCGGCCCGGCTGCACCGCATCCGCACCGACCTGACGCCCGCCGACACGCCCTTGTTCAAAACCCGCTGACCAGCAGTGGCTGTCGGCAGTCTCTCCATACCGCGGCCATCGCCGCCGTTCTGCTGACACCGGGGGCGTACGGGCAGACCTTCGTCAATGCTCCCCCAGGTGCTGCGCGGAAGGAGCGAAGCCGGCTGCTGGGCCCTAGCGTCATAGTGCCCTGCGTTGACAGGACGGCAGGGCCCGGGCGGCCCCGGCACCCCGCGCCCTGGGCAGGGGCCGCCCCTCCGCCTACGCCTGTCCGCAGTACATGCGTGCGCTGCATGAGGGGCGTCGAGCAATGAACCCTCCCGTCAGCTCCCCGTGCTCTCAGAATCTGTGTGGCCAGAAGAACGAGTCAGGGATACGAACGGCGGGCGGCCGCCGGGGGGTGACGACGCCGATGGCGTCTTCTGCGGCCCGCAAGGCCTGTTCGTGACTGCCGCTGCCGAGGTGATGAGCAGGGCAGTTTTTGCAGTCGCCGGTCCGGGCGTGCGCATTGGGGCTGCTGTTGAGGCCCCGTACGTGGGCGAAGGCGTGTTCGGGGAAGTCGGCCCGCACCGTGTGCCACGTGCCGCATTGCTCTTCTGCGGTGAGGCCCGCGGCCACTTCCGGGTGCATCGGCGGGTACACCTGGCCGTCGTGCTCGCGGAGCATGAAGACGCGGTCGACGTAGTCGACGGTATCCCCCTTCGGTTGCTCTGCGTTAAGCCAGGCCAGGGCGTCGCTGCGGCTTCCGGGCCCCCAGAGGTACTCCGCGGGGAACTGCGTTGTCTCGAACCGGGCGTCGAACGCTGACCAGTACGCGTCCTCGTACCGGGTTCCGGGGCGGGCAACGCTGCGGACCAGGATGTAGTGGTATCCATCGGCATCGGTGTCATCGCGCAGGGCATCGGCCAGGGCCATGTGGACACTTCCCTCGTCGTTCCACGCCATGACGACGATGTCGCGTTCCACCGGGGCGGGGTACAGGCGCCCGCCAGGGGTCGGGTGCCCCCACAACTGGTTGATGAACTCTGCCAGGTCGTGCAGGGTCCGTGCCGTCTCCACGGGCATCTTGCGGTGGTATCCGGTCGGGTGGGCCACAGCATTGCGCAGATTCGACATCGCATGCTCGATGCCACGCGTGCGCTGACCACGCAGCAGACCGGCCGCGCGCGCCCAGGCCCGCAGCCCGGCCAGCATCCCGTTGAAGTCGATCAGCGTGCTGCCGACCTTCAACCGCCACTGTGGCGACGGCTGCTGCCGCGGCCTCCGCCGGCTCCTCCTGCCCAGCTTCTTTACCGCGGCGAACATATCGTCGTAGATGCGCACGTCCTCGGTTACTGGAGACTCCAAACCGTTGACGTCCTCGAACGTGACTGCACCGGCGCACCACTGGACAAACCGCTCGCGCAGCGCCTGCTCCATCACCAGCAAGGCGCGGTCGTCGACCACGGTGAAGACGTCATAGTCGAGTAGACCCAAGGCGAAAAGACGCTGAAGCCGATCGAACTCCCGGCGCGTCCCCTCCGCCACATCCGAAGCAAGCTCGCAGTCCGCGACCAGCCGTTGCAGGAACTCGGCTGACCTCTCGGCCGGCATCGCATCGCCCAGCCCGAACGGGCTGAAGCGAAGCGAGGTGCTGTCCGGCGTCTGCAGCTCCTCCAGCGAACGGATCTCTGCCATGGGTACGACCTCCTGCGTGGGCAACGGACCAGAATGCATGAGGAGTTCGCCCTGTGCCAGCGCTTTTGCTGCTGCTGGATGAGGGTGCGATTCGCAAGTCCGCCTGCCCCCGCGGCGTCGGCCAGTACGCTCACTCCGTGGTCGGGACGACAGACGTACGCTCCGTGAGTTGTACGCGGGGCTTTACGCGGCCGTCGGCGGGGCGGTCTGAAAGAGGTGGGGAAGGTGAAGCGGGAGCGGGCCACCGCGTTGGTGGAGGACATGCTGCGGAGACTGGATGAGGGGACCGACTGGCCGCTGGCCCTGGTTGACGAAATCTACCTCTTCGGCTCCTACGCCCGTGGCGCCCTCCAGCCGCACGACGTGGACGTCGCGGTCGACGTCCGCCGCGATGAACGAATGAGCCAGCACGTCGTCGCGTGCCTCTTCTCCGGCCGCAACCCCTACAGCGAACTCCGCAGGCAGCTGGTCGGACGCAGCAGAGGCATCCAGCTCCAGTTCGACACCGCCCAACGTCGGCAGCTCGAGAGTGAGGGCGTGTCCATGCTGCCGGTGTGGCGCCGCGGCGACACCATTCAGTACGCCCTCCAGACTCTGCACGGCATCGAGCCGGATCCCGAAGCCGGCCGTGCACCGCGCGACGACATGATCGAAGAGTTCGAGGGCCTGGACCGTGCGATCCCCCGCCCGGTCCGCCACGACCTGATCACCTGGCGCGACACCGGCCAGATCAACATCTCCCGCGTCACCCTGCCCGACCAGCCCGCCGAACCCATCGACCGTGACATCGCCTTCGACCTACGCGCCCGCTGGGTGGAACACAGCCCGCTGCGCCGCGCTGCTCTCGCGGCCCTGCACCACCTCCAGGAGCAGGAGGTCGACTTCAGCGACGTCGAGTTGTCCGGCTACCGCCTGCCGACCCCCAGCCGTATGGCCGGCCGCCTCGAAGAGGCCCGCTGGTGGGTGAACTGGAAGTGGCAGCACTACCGGTCCATCCCGTACTGCCTGGCCAACGGCGACGGATGGCTCGAAGTCCTGACCCCCACCCGCACCCGCCCCCTGCACGCCCTGCTCCTCACCCCCGGCCCGACACCTGCCAGGATCTGAAGGGGAGGCCACCGGGGGCCGAATGCCTTGCGAGAGTGCGTTGCCGAGGATGAACGCTTCCGTAGGACGCCGCCACCCCTCGTCGACGACGGTCTCAACGATGTCGATTGGCAGCGGCAGCAACAGGAGGCCGACATCGTGCACCGCCTCCTGGGCCTGATTGGCTACGCCGCCAACCCGAGAAACATCGAGCTGACGGACCTGCCCGACCTGGCCGACGCGGTGTTCGATCTCTACAACGATTCACAGCAGGCCGCTACGCGTCAGCCGTGAGTCCTGGGTCGTGTGGGGCATCGTCGTTGAACGACCGTCTATGCGGGCCAGAACTGGAGGACGTGTTCCTCTACCTCGTACGCAGCGATCAGGAGGCGGCCCTTCCAGTGGTAGGGGGGTTCGAGGCCGGGTCGGTTGAACAGATGCTCTGGCGGCATGGGGTCTTGGAACATGTCGTCGGGGTCGGTGCCGGTGGTGAAGCTCGCCGGCGTATCGGTGGCGGTGCAGGTGAAGGTTTCGGTGTGGGTCCACTCTCCCGGCAGCGGCTCGGGTTCCTGGTCGTAGACGAGGAGGCTGATCTTGACCGGCTCCCACTCGCTGGATCCTGCGGTGATGGTGAGGCAGCTCTTGCTGTCGGTGGCGGTGATGCGGGTGTGGGAGGTCATGGAGGGCAGGGCGACGCCCTCGGGGTCTCCCATGTCGATGACGTAGAAGGCGTGGTTCAGGCTGGCCATTCCGGTGTACTCGTCTGTGGGCCGGATCGTTGTCATGGCCGGTTTCCTTCCGGGGCGGGGCAGGCCCCCTCACATACCGTGAGGGGGCCTGTAATTATGGACAGCCGTTGTTAACGGCCTGCCTGCACGTAGAACTTGTCTCCGGGCAGGACGTGGTAGCGGCCGAAGAAGGTGCGGAGGATGCCGCCCTGCTGGCGGTTCTCCTTCAGCGGCACCCACTTGATGGAACGGTTCGGCGGGTTGTAGGTGGTGCCGCCCTGCGTGGTTTCGGCGAAGGGGTACTCGTCGCAGGAGGGCTTGGTGCCGTCGTCGTGTGGGTCGACGGTCCACCAGATGTCGCCCGGCTTGGGGTGGACGCTGGGGCCGCAGACGGCCCTGCGGTTGGCGTCGGCCTGGTCCTTGGTGGCTCGGGTGAGCGGAACCCTGGAGCCGGGGTAGCCGATGTGGAGTCCGGCGTGCTGAACCTTGCGGATGTTGTCGCCGATCCCTGGCAGGTTGGCCATGTCGGACAGTTTGGTCCAGTCCTTCTCGACCGAGAGGGTGCCCGTGTAGACGCAGCCTGCGCCGTACTGGCGGTCCTCGTCGTCGCATCGGTACTTGAACCCGACGTAGGGGAATTCACCGCTCGTGTAGCCCGGCTTCTTGAAGTCGAACTCGTAGCGGGTTTGGCTGGTGCGCGGGTGGCCTGCGCTGACGGTGAAGGTGTGGTCCGCCGATCCGGTGTGGACGTGTCCGTTCAGGGTGAACGGGGAGGCAAGCCCGCCGCCCGCATGGACCTGGCAGCCGGATCCGCAGGAAGGGTGGAAGCTGGTGCTGATGCCGCCGGCGCTGCCGGTGAGGGTGGCCTTGCCGACGGTGATCTTCTCGGACCACTTGACCCTCTTGAGGTTCAGGTGGATCTCATGCCACACGGTGAACGAGGCGGTGCCGACAATGCGGCCGTTCCTCTTCACGTTGACCTTGATGGGCATGTGGTAGCAGTTCATCGTGCGGTTGACCGCAGTGGTGTAGGGGTCGGGGTACTTGCAGTACCCGGCGGGCTCGCCTGCCCGCGGAGTGACCGCGTTGGTCTTGAAGGTGTTGGCGGTGAAGTCGGACTTCACCGCGCCGGTGGTGACGGTGATCTCGTTCTTTCCGCTGGTTCCGCTGTGGGGGGCGGAGGCGGCGATGGTGCCGCTCGCGGCGAGCAACATGGCCGCGGCCGTAGTGATCAGCTTGCTGCTGGATTTCACTTGGTGGCGCACGAATCTCTCCCCGTGTTGGTCGATTCCGAGTGACGCCTGTGACAGGTCTGTCACTCGTGGTGATCACATCACAGGTCGAAACGTTCATGACAGGCAGCTCTGAGACGAACTGGCGTTCTATATCGGCCAGTTGGCAGTGGAGCACGAGGATGCACGGCTGGTGGGATGCCCGTGCCACGGCGGAGCGGAAGTTCGCGTTGTGGGTCTGCTCGTGGGGAACTCTGCCGGACGGGCGGTCACGCTCCGAGAACGCGCTGAGGCCGGGGAGCTGGTGAGGCGGACCGGTCCAGCGCGACCGACGCCCGACCGGGCCCGTGACCTTGGCGCGCAGGGTGCGTTATCCCGGCGACGCGTGTACGTGTTCCGGTGCCCCCGCGGCGGGACATGCGCGGTCGACGGCCCCGATACCGCCCGGCATCAGGGCCGCCTGCATGCCCGCGACCGGAGCGCAGACGCCCCTTCTCCATGGGGCGGGGTGGCGCTGCTGACGGTGCGGGCGCAGTCTCAGGGGCTGCTTCTCGTACGGCATTTCGCACTGGGCGTGGACTTGCCCTTCACTGCGGGCTCACCGTCCGTGTGCCCCTGGCAGGACACAGCGACGCTGCGCGATGACCGGGGTCGGTTCGTCGACGACGAGTCCTGGGGCCCACCACGACCGTGACGGTGGCCACCGCCACGGCGGGGACGACCGGCCCGGCGGGAATCGAGGGGTCCGGCAGACGCCGGGCCCCTCGACGTTCCCGTGCCTGCTGCGGCTTCGGCCGGCAGCCGGTCGGCTGCGTGGTCCCGTCCGGCGGTCACTCGTGTGGCCCGTCCGATGTGCCTGCCCGTCAGGTGGTCTCGTACGTTCGTGGTGCCCGGCTCTGACAGGACTGTCGGGTTCACGGCCCCGCGCCCGGTTCGCACGCCGCGTGGGGCCGTTCAACGTTCGGCGAGTAGCCAGCCGCGGCAGCGGATCGCCTGCGACGGCGGCACCGACACGGAAGTCTCTTGGAGACGCACCTGTTGGACATGCCAAGTTAGCCCCCATCGAAGGGGCGTAGCTCACAGGCCAGAGCACCGGTCTCCAAATCCGGATGCCGCAGGTTCGATTCCTGCCGCCCCTGCCGCCCGTAGACCGGAGCCCCCGGCGGGCTCCAGCGCGGGCCTGGGCTGACGGTCGGCAGGACAGGGGCGGGTGCCCCCTCCGCCTGGTGGTTGGGCCTTCAGAATGCGCTGGATGGCGCGGCACGTGAGGATCGCTGCAGCCCGGACGCTGATCCGCTTACTCATCCCGCCAGTTGTTCGCTGCTCCGTTCAAGGCCAGGCTCAATCGACCTCCGGTCATTACGGCGTCTCGAGGGTCGATTTGGGGCACTGAGCCTGTGTTTCGGGCGCAACCGCGCCCGAAGGCCCGGCGACAACTCCCTCGACCGGCGGCCTCGCCCAGACCCAACGGCAAGTCGGGCGGCAACTCTCGAACCGCTCCGATACCAGCCCCAAACGTTGCATGTCCGTGATCAAGATCACTGGGTGATGGGGGAACCTCTGTCTGTCCCCCCTGTTCACAGGGACTTCACGGGATTTACAGTCTCGCTTCACTGATCAACTTCTGGCTCGAGCCGGTCGCGTCTGCTGTGCGGCGCGGCTGGTTCGGCCTGGTCGGTGTGTTCTGTATCGGGCTGCCGGTGTCCGGGTGTGTGCGCGGGGGCTGGTGTGGGGTGGGAGTTGTGATGGCTGCTCGGCGTGCGCGCTTGCTTTCCGTCGGTGTGGCGGGTGCGGTGCTGGCGGGTCTGTTGTCCACCGTGTCGGTGGTGTCGCCGCAGGCGGCGGCCGCTGCTGGGGATGATCCGACGCCGGTGGTGCCCCTCGCAGTCGCTGGGGACGGTTCCGGCGCAGCAGGCGGAGGAGGCGGGCAAGGCGCTGCCGGCGCCGAAGTGGCCGGAGGCTGCCGAGGCGACGGTGGACCTGTCGCAGGCGGCGCCCGGTGACCCGGGCACGGTGACTGCGCAGCCGTCTGTGTCGGCCAGTGGCGATTCCACCGAGGTCGCCGATGTGGTCGAGGTTGCGCCCGTTGCCGACGAGCCCGGTGCGACCGCGCAGTTGTCCCGTACACAGCTCGCGGACGAGGACACCCCTTCCCCCGCCCCGAGCACTTCGGACAGTGCGGAGGCGACCGCCTCGCCCTCTGCGGCTGCCTCTGCCAGCGAGGAAGCGAGTGCGACCGCGAGTGCGTTGCCGCAGCCGTCGGATTCGGCGTCGACGCCGCCCGGTGGTGAGACGCAGACGGTGTCGCCGGACCAGGTTGATGTCCGTGTGCTGGACCGTCAGGACGTGGCTGCGGCCGGTGGTGTCGGTCTGGGCCTGCAGGTCACACGTACGGACGGTGTGGACTCGCCGGGTCAGGTGCAGGTGGCCATCGACTACTCGGGTTTCAAGTACGCCTACGGTGGTGACTTCGCGTCCCGGCTGCGGCTGGTGAAGCTGCCGGCGTGCGCGCTGCAGACGCCCGAGGCCGAGGGCTGCACGGACCGCGAGTTCGTGCCGGTGGACAATGACACCGCGAAGGGCACGCTGACCGCGACGGTTCAGGCCGAGCCGGACACCGACGGCCTGTCCACTCAGCTGGACAGCGGCTCCAGTTCCGTCTACGCGGTGAGCACCGGGTCGTCGTCGGACAAGGGCGACTACCGCGCCTCCACCCTGTCCCCGACCGGTTCGTGGGACGTGTCGACCGGCTCGGGGGCCTTCACCTACAGCCTTCCGGTGAGTCTGCCTGCGCCGGCGATGGGGTCGGCGCCGTCGCTGGCGCTGTCGTACAACTCGCAGTCGGTGGA
This sequence comes from Streptomyces sp. NPDC001406, assembly GCF_042895285.1. Classification (NCBI taxonomy): domain Bacteria; kingdom Bacillati; phylum Actinomycetota; class Actinomycetes; order Kitasatosporales; family Streptomycetaceae; genus Streptomyces; species Streptomyces sp. NPDC001406. The sequence continues at coordinate 17,419 of NZ_JBIAWG010000037.1, read as the reverse complement.
CGGGCGCACCTCGGCGACGAACAACCAGGCGTCCTGGGTCGGTATGGGCTGGGACCTGGGAGTCGGATACATCGAGCGCCGCTACCGCAACTGCTCCGACGACGGGCTGAAGGCGATCGGCGACATGTGCTGGGACTCGCCGAACACCAGCGAGGAGCCGGACGGCGCTGTCTATGTCATCAGCCTCAACGGCGTCGCCTCGACGCTGGTGCAGGACAACAACGGTACCGGCTCATATCACGTGCAGGACGACCCGGGCTGGCGGGTGCAGCACCTGACCGGCGGTCACGGAGCGGACGACGAGTACTGGGTGATCTCCACCCAGGACGGGCAGCGCTACTACTTCGGCTGGGGCCGCTCGGAGCGCACCAGGGACGCGACGGCGTCGGTGTTCACCGAGCCGGTGGTCGGCAACGATGTGGGTGAGCCGTGCCACGACCAGTTTCCCGAGCCGTGCACGCAGGCCTGGCGGTGGAACCTCGACCGGACGGTGGATGCGAACGAGGTCGAGTCCGTCTACTTCTACGACAAGGAGTACAACTACTACCGGTCCGTCGCCAACACCGACAAGGCCCGCAAGTACACCGCGAGCGGCTACCTGACTGCGATCGAGTACGGCTGGCCGACGCAGATCCCGTACTCCAAGCCGACCGGCAGGGTCGAGCTCACCCATGTGGGCCGGTGCGTGGAGCGCATGACGGACGCGGATCCGCTGCGCGGCGAGCCGCGCGCCTGCCCGTCGATCGCCTCCACCCCCTCCTCGTACCCGGACGTGCCGGTCGACCTGATGTGTGACGGTTCGTCGGCGGACTACTACTGTGCGGGCAAGACGTACTACCCGTCGTTCTTCAGCACGGACATGCTGTGGGACATCAAGACGTACGTGCTGAACACCAGCGCCAACGGCTGGGATCTGGTGCAGCAGTACCAGACCAAGCACGGCCTGCCCAACCCCGACGGGTCGATCGGCAAGACGCTGTGGCTGGACTATGTGCAGCGCGAGGCATACGGGACGGGCGAGAACGTCATCCTGCCGGTCATCAACTTCAACGGCACCGACCTGGACAACAAGGTCGGCTCGACCGAGCTGAACTTCCGCCGTATCAGCACCATCCACGGCGATCTCGGCGCCACCACCACCGTCACCTACGGCTCCCCGAACTTCTGCAGTTCGACCGACCTGCCCACCGAGTCCACGAACACCAAGGACTGCTTCTGGCAGAAGTGGACCCCGGAGGGAGAGACCGAGGCGCACAAGGGCTGGTTCAAGAAGTTCCTGGTCATGAACGTGACCGTCGACCCGACGGTCACCAGCAACCAGGACGGCGCCCCGGAGATGACCACCAGTTACGACTACCAGGGAGGAGCCGGCTGGCGCTTCACCAACGATCCCCTCGTCGCCGACGACGACGAATCCTGGTCGGAATGGCGCGGCTACCAGCGCGTCGAAGTCACCACCGGCAGCGGCAGCGTCAAGCACTCCACCTTCCACTGGCTCTACCGCGGCCTGGACGGCGACCGCACCTCGAAGTCCGACCCGTCCCAGACCCGGTCCGTGTCGGTCACCGACGGCGAAGGCACCTCCTACACCGACTCGCCCTGGCTGCAGGGTCGCACCATCGAAACCTCCAGCCGCGACGACGCCGGCACCTCCCACGAGCACGTCTTCCACCACTATTGGACCCACAACACCGCCCACTACAACGGACTGCCCGACGCCCGCTTCGTCCGCGAGGACGAGACCACCACCGAGACGAAGATCTCCACCGGCTGGCGCACCCACATCGTCCAGAACGAATACGAAGACGCCGTCGACGCCTCGGCCGTCTACGGCTTGCCGCTACGCACGGACGACCAGGGCGAAAAGGGCGTCGCCGACAACCGGTGCACCACCTACGGCCGCGCCTACAACAAGGACCTGTACGACGGAAACAGCATTCAGCGCTGGACGGTCCTGACTGACGAAACCCGCCACTACGACACCGACGGAGGCAGCTGCGCCAGCCGCTCTGCAGCGAACCAGGACGGCTACAGCGTCACCCTCTACGACAACGCCACCTCGGTGGACGGCAACAAACCCGTCGACGGCAACCCCACCGAACTGCGCACCTACCCCACCTCCAGCTCCACCGACTTCCAGTCGGTCAAGTTCGGCTACGACGGCGCGGGCCGGGCGATCTGGACCGAGGACGCAAACACCAACCGCACCACCACCACCTACAACCCGGACAACACCTGGCCGCTGGACGGCATCACCACGACCACACCCGACCCCGACGGCCTCGCCGCCGCACGCGGCCCGCTCACCACCACCGTGTGGAAGTCGCGGTTCTGGGGCGTTCCCTACCAGACCAAGGACGCCAACGGGAATATCACCAAGGTCACCCTGGACGCCGCCGGCCGCGCCGTTGAGGTGTGGAAGCCCACCGAGACCGGCAGTTCGCCGTCGATGAAGTTCAGCTACACGGTTCCCACCACCACCAGTGGCGGCGTTCCGGACTCGGTCGACGGCTACCCGTTTGTAGGCACCTCCACGCTGCAGTCCGACAGCACCTACCTGTCCTCCTACGCGTACAGCGACGGCCTCGGCCGCGCCCGGGAAACCCAGACCCCGCTGCCGTACGGCACCGACTCCAGCGGAGCGGAGGTCCCCAACCGGCAGGTTGCGGTGACCCGCTACGACTCGGCCGGCAACGTCACCGGCAGCTCGGCGGTCTTCCGCAGCGAGGGCACCGCCGGCGTGGGCGGTCCGGTCAGCCCCAAGGTCGAGGACCTGCCCTCCTACACCGACCTGACTCTCGACTGGGCCGGACGCACCACGATGTCCCAGCTCCTTTACGGCGACGGAACCACCGCACAGCACCGCCCCGAAGGCGAGGTGCACACGGCGTACTACGGCGACTACACCACCGTCACCCCGGCCGTTGCTGCCCCCACCGACACCTACACGGACGTGTTCGGCCAGACCTCCAAGGTCGTCGAGCACAACGGCACCTCAACCTTCACCACCCAGTACGCCTACACCGCCAACGGCAAGCTGAAGCAGATCACCGACCCGCGCGGCAACACCACCCTCTACACCTACGACTGGGCCGGAAACCGCACCAAGGTCGACGACCCCGACGCCGGCGTCTCCACCACGACCTACGACAACAACGGCCGCATCAGCACGGTCAAGAGCAACATCAACCCGACCACGGGATGGGCCCAGACGACCCTGACCTTCGGCTACGACGTCCTCGGCCGCAAGACGTCCGTCAAGAGCGGTTCCACTGAACTCGCCGCCTGGACCTGGGACGGGCTGGGCGTGACCGGCGGCAAGGGCAAGATCACGGCCACGACCAGCCACGACGCCGACGGCAACACCTACACCGTCAGCACCGGCAAATTCGACAGCCGCGGACGCCCGCTCGACACCACCGTCAGCATCCCCGCCAACGTCAACGGCCTGGCCGGCAACTACACCACCAAATACGCCTACGACGCCGCCGACCACATCACCTCGGTGACCTACCCCGTTGCGGGCGGCCTCCCCGAGGAAACCGTCAACACCACCTACACCACCTACGGCCAGCCCCGCAGCCTCGCTTCCGACACCGACACCTACGTCAAGACAACGGTCTACGACTCCTACGGCCTGCTCACCGACCGCTACTACGGCGCCCCCAGCCCCGGCGGCATGAGCGGCGTCACCGCACAGCGCAGCTACAGCTACGCCTACGCCGGTGGCACCCGCTGGATGACCGGTATCTCCACGACCACCACCGTCGACTGGTACACGGCGGAAAAGCAGCAGGACTCCTACACCTACGACAACGACGGCGAGATCACCCAGATTCGGGAAGAGGCCACCGGCCAGACCGCACAGTCGCAGTGCTTCCGCTACGACGACCAGGGCCGCCTGACCAACGCCTACACTCGCACCCGATCCATCGGCGTGTGCGACTGGGACCCCAACGCCGACTTCGGAGGCGAGGCCCCCTACCAGACGGCCTACACCTACGACCGCCTCGGCAACCTCCAGTCCACCACCGACACCGACGCCACCGGCAAGGCCACCACCCGCGACTACCTCTACCCCGGCTACAACGACGCCGGCACCTGGACCACCGCCAACGCCGACTGGCCGCACGGCGTCCGCAAGATCAACACCGTCAGCGCTGGCACCACCACGGGAACCGAATCCTTCGCCTACGACGACGCCGGGCAGATGACCCAGCACGTCGAACCCGGCAAGACAGCCGACTACACCTGGACGAAGCTCGGTCAGCTCGCCACTGCCAAGACCACCGATTCCGGCGGCAGCAAGCTCACCCGCTACACCTACGGCGCGGACGGGACCCTCCTGGTTCGCACCACCCCGCAGGAGACCGTCGCCTACCTCGGCGGCATGGAACTGCGCACCACCGACGGCACCACCGCCACCGCCAGCCGCTACTACACCTGCGGCACCTCCACCGTGGCGATACGCACCACCACCGGCAACACCACCGTCGGCGGCAAACTCACCTACCTGATGGCCGACACGCAGGCCTCCACTCAGCTCGCCGTGGACGCCACCACCGGTGTTTCAACCCGACGCCGCTACACCCCCTTCGGCGACGAACGCAGCGGCGCCCTGCCCGCCGGCACCAGCAAGGGCTTCCTGGGCAAGACCGAGGACACAAGCACCGGCCTCTCCCTCCTCGGCGCCCGTGCGTACGACCCCCGCCTCGGCCGCTTCCTCATCACCGACCCACTCAGCACCCCTTACGACCCGCAGAACCTCTCCGGTTACAGCTACAGCCGCAACGATCCCATCAACTACGCCGACCCCTCCGGGCTGTATTACGTGGATCAAAACGGCGAGAAATGCGGCCACCCGGAACAATGTGAGCATCAAACAAGCGGAGGCAGCGGAACCGCAGACCCGACGACCGACACTGACACAGGGACGGGGACCAACGACTGCTGGCCGCTCTATACCTGCCCGCAGCCAACCGGAAATACCATCAGCAACCTGGGCGATCCTGGACCGGAAGCACCGGATATCCCCAGCTTCTTCAGCCGCCTTGTCGACAGCCTCGCTGACTATTGGCGTGAACTGAATAAGCCGAGTTGCCCTCCACCCGTAATGTGTGAGCCGGCGGGAGGGACGTTTGAGATCGGCCCCTTTGAGGGGTTGGGGAAGCGTCCTGTGCCCGATTCGGTACGCGGCCGCGGGGGCATCGTATTGACCGACATCGAAGGACTTAAGGCGGCGAAGGCAGCAAGAAGCAAATTTGATACCCCTGGCGGCACAAATGGTGCTCTCTTCGTTGAAGGGTACGACGAACCTATTCCGCTTTCTTCGGGAGCTAATAATGTTCCGAAGGAAATGATACGGCCGCTGGGATCCAACACGTCAAACTTTCATCACGTTGAAAGTCAATCAGCAGCCCTCATGCACGCTGCCGGCTGGAAAAACGCGCATCTCTACATCGATCAAGACTACATATGTGGGCGATGCTTCGATCACCTCGACCGAATGCTGCCGAAGGGTGCAACGCTGAAGGTGACCTATCGCAACAGTGAGGGTCAGATTGTGACGGAGCCATTTCCCAGGGGCTAGCTGCAAGGTGTGATCTCTGCGCTTCCCCGGACGGTGTTGTCCGGGGAAGTGTCAATAATCCTCCTGTACTGGGTTCGACGGTCAGTACCAGTCAATTCCTGGAATTTCATCTAGGTAGGCAAGTGCGGAGGCAGATATGGCGCCCACCTGCACCTCGCTGTAGCCCGGCCTATTTCCCCAAGGGGCCTGGTCTTCCATTGCGGGTCCGATGTCTGCAATCAGTGTTTCACTCAAGAAGATGCAGTGCCCAGGGCGCGGCCATTGCCATCCAGCGAATGCAACCTCTGTCATCGGTGCGACAATGTCAGCTAGTTGCTGATTGTCTACCAATTCGCATGATCTTCTGTTCGGTGCATTATGTGCGGCTTCATTCATGGCGTTGTGAACCAGGAATTCTGACAGGTTCTCCCCAAGTTTGACCCACTCTCCGTAAAGTTCTCCCTCGTATACATCCATGGGACTTGCCGGATCGAAAGCCCAAATCGCGGTTCCGGGGTCGGTCATGAAGATGGCCTTGCCGTCCCGTACTTTGATCTCTTCGGTTGAAAAGAGACGCTTGAGCCGCACAAGAGGAGTGGACCACTGCGCTTCGATTTCGAACCATGATTGCAAGGGTGCAGGCAATTGCGGATGCTTAGCTGCTGGAGTTGTGAACCTTCGATCCGGAGGTCCGTACCACTTGGTGATGAATTGGTGCAATTCGATGCTGGAGGGATCAATCATGCGGCAATTATGGCATACTTGCTATGGACCCTACGGTACTGGGCAGGCTAATAAGGGCGGTGAGTCAACAATTCGGCACGCCGCGTGCTCAATGAACCCTCCTCGGCAATGCCTGGCGGCGTGGGTGGTGCGCTTTGACCGAGCTTGAGCAGGCTCGCGGACGACCGGCTGGACGACGCCACCTGACTCTCCGCCCTGAAGCAGGCCGCTATCACGACTCCGCACGCTCGGTCGCCCTTGCCCATCGCACACGGCATGCGCGCGGCGATCTTCGTCTTTCCCAGGGGCCTGGGCGGGCGCTCCGCAGTTACACCCATTCGATGCCGAGTTCGGTGAGTGCGGTCCGTTGGGGTTCGGTGAGTCTGTCGCGGCGGGTGCGTGTGTTGCTCATGAATACGCCCAGCCGTACGGGTACCGACGTGCTCGGTCCCCGGCCGGGACTCTCCACGGCGACTGTCTCGGTATGTGTTCGGGGCACGCGGTGATGGCCTTCGCGGGCGATGAACTGCGAGAGTGCGGCAACACCCCTTTGGAAGGCTGCCGAGGGCCTCCTGTCAGCCTTCCCGTGCGCCTTGGCTGTCGGGGGCGGTGCTAGCCGTTGTGTGGCTGCGATGCCGAGGGCGGTCAGTCGTTGCTGCTGTTCCTCGGATAGTTCGGTCCAGTTGCGGCGTTGCCTCTGGAGCCACGCACCGAGATCATCCCCGTCGTACATCACGCCGGGGTTGATGTCGGGCAGCCGGCCGCCGGGCTCGTCGGCTGCCAGGGCGGCGAGGATGCGGTGGTGGCGTTGCCAGTCCAGTGGCCAGGGGCAGTTCCAGTCGGTGTCGATGGCGGTGAGCTGTGCGGCCCGGGTCTGGGCGCGCTCAGGGTTTTTGCCCAGTCCGTGGGGTCGGCGGAGGTTGGCGATGAGCTGGCCGATGGGGACGCTGGTGCCGTCCGGTCCGTCGGGGTCGGGGCCTTCCCACAGGGCGTCCTGTCGTGGGGCGAGGTGTCCGTGGGCGTGGTGGTAGGAGCGCAGGAGGGCGAGCCGGTTTTCCCATGCTTCTTCGCCGGGTTCCCAGACCATGCCTTCGACGTCGAGCTGCTGGATCCGGTGGGCGTCGAGGTCTCCCGTGCGGCGGGCTTTGCGTTGCTGGTGGACCCACCTGCCGAGTGGGTACGAGTCGGTCACTCCGACTGCGACTTCGGTGTCATACGGGACGGCGTACAGGCCGGTGATGCCGTGCTCGGCGCGCCAGCGCCTGAGAGCCTGGAATCCTTCGAGCCACACGCGTGATTCGGGTCGGTAGACGCGGGTGCGGAGGAACGCGGCGATGGTCGCCGCGTCGCGGGCGCTGGAGAAGTGCAGCAGCGCCGACTGCTTTCCGCCTCTGGTCTCGTCGACCGGTCCCTCACCCTCGACGCCGGCGGTGGTGGCGATGATGCGGCCATCGGCGTCGCGCTGGACGTGGACTTTGCGCCGGCCGCTGGTGGAGGCAGGGGAGGCGAGGTCTTCGACGAGGTGTTCGGAGTGCGAGCGCAGGCCCTGGAGCACCGCCACAAGAGGGCGGAACGAGGCGCTGGCGACCATGTCCTGCGGGTCCTCGCCGGGCTGGAGGAAGACGGGCACGATGATCCTGGCCACCTTGGTCGTGCCGTCCGTCTTCGGGCGCAGGGCGCGGCCGATGTTCTGGACGATGTCGACCTGTGAGCCGCGGGTGTCGGCGAAGCAGATGGCTTCCACGCCGCGTTCGCCGACGATGTCGACGCCTTCCCCCAGGACCCGGACGGAGGCGAGGAAGGCGCGGTGCACCCGGCGTCCCGCACCGTTGATGCCGTTGGCGAACTGGTGGATGGTTTCGCGGCGTTCGGCGACGAGGTGGTCGCCGCACAGCCACGCCGACCACACCCGCTGCGGCGGCACATGCCGGGCTTCGTCGAGGTCGTAGAAGCGGGCGTCGATCGAGGACGGCGGCATCTGCTCCGCCGCGGCCAGGGCGTGGTCGGGCACCTCCGCCTCATACAGCTCGGCGGCCGTCTTCGGCAGGCTGTCCGCGAACGCCGCAGCTTCCTCGACCCGGTGATGAAACGTCATGACGGTGCGCAGGTTGTGCTGCGCTGCGTGCTCGAGCAACGCGGTCTGCAGCAGCGCCAGACGCCGGCCACGCACCGCCTCCTCCGCTCCCTCCAAGGCCTCGGCAACTGGGTCGGGGTCGTGGATCTCGAGGACGTCGATTTCGAAGGGGGCGAGGATGCCCCGCTCGATCGCTTCCGACAGCCCCAGCTCGTAGATCCACTTCCCGTAGGGCCCGTCGGGGGCGGAGGTCATGGAGGCGATCTCCAGCTCCTGGCCGTCTGCGCCGCGTACGGGCTGGGGGGAGGCGAGGATGCGGGGGGTGGCGGTCATGTACAGCCGGAAGTCGGCCGGGATCCGGGCCTGGTCGTGGATTGCCGACCACGGCCGGCCGATCTCCCCGGCCGTACGGTGCGCCTCGTCGATCACGGCGAGGTCGAAGCCGTCCATCCGCTGCCCGTACAGCCGCGAACCGCCCGCCAGAGCCGTCTCCAGCGGCCCCGGCAGCATTGCCTGGCCTGTGGGGTCGTCAGGGTCGTTCCGGTCCACCAGCGAGGCGTATGTCGCCAGGACGACCACTGGCCCGGATCCGGCCCATAGTGCGAGCTGGATCGCATTGGTAGTTGTGGGCACCTCGAGTGCGTCCAGGACGGCGTCGCCCTCCAGGGAGCACACCGCGACCATCGGCCCGAGGTGGCCGACCCGGCGCCAGGCCTGGGCGGTCTGCACGAGCAGGTCGAGGGTGGGCACCATCACCAGGATCCGCCCGCCGCGAAACCACTCGAGCGCGGCCGCAGCGGCCGTGATGGTCTTCCCCGACCCGGTCGCGGACACCAGCGTGGCCCGCCGCCCCTCCTCGCGGACCGGTGATCGCGCGGGGAAGCCCGTCCAGGTGCGGATCCGCGCGACCGCGTCCACCTGGTGCTCCCGCAGCTGAATCCTCGGCATAGGGAAATTCTCCCAGACCACATCCCGCCTGCCCCGGGACACCAGGTCCTGCGTGCAGCGGAGTCCGCCTGCTTCCTGTGGGGGTGTGGCACGGCTGCGGCAGACTGCTGAACGGGATCGTCGAGCCGACTGCCGTGTCAGCGGCGCCGCCCCCACCTCCAGCGTCGTATGCGTGCGGCCGCAGCTTCAGCCAACGCCGGGTTCTCTCGTGACCCGGGTCCGGCAGCGGCGGCACGTGTCTCTGGTCAGGGTTTCCTGCCCCTGTCGTTAGGCGCTTTCGTCTTGGGGTGGGGCCTTGGGCGGCTGTGCGGGGAGCATGTTGCGGACGGCTTCGGCCTGGCTGTGCTGTCCGAGCATGGTGAGGATGTCGGATTGCAGTTGTAGTGCCATGTGGTAGTTGGCGGTGAACACGTCGGATGCCTCGGCAGCCAGGTCCTCGTACAGGTGCGTGCCTTCTTCGGCCATCTCCAGTGCTGCGGGGAGATCTTGTCGTCCGTTGCGCCGGACCCAGGCTGAGAGGCACAGGGTGCGGGCGAGTTCGGGTCTGTTGACATGGGGGTCGGCTGCGGCGAGTTGGCGGCGTATCTCGACCGCCTGTCCGGCGATCTCCAGGGCGAGCGCGTGCTGGCCCTGTTCCGAGTGGGCGGCTGCCAGGCTGGACAGCGCCATGGCGAGGTGATGGGGATCGCGGGCCTGGCGGAAGTAGTCCGCTGCCGCGGCGTGGTCGTCGATGGCTTCAGCGAAGCGTTCGACGTGCTGGAGGGCGTCGCCGCGGTTGTGCCGGGCCGTGGCCTCGCCGTGCTGGTCGCGTGCCTCGCGGAGGCTGGTGATGGCTGTCCCGTAGCAGCTGATGGCTTCTTCAAACTGTCCGGATTCCCGGAGGGCGGCACCGAGGTTGATCAGAACCCTGGCTTTGCCGACCTGGTCACCAATGGCCTCCGTGAGGCGGACGGCTTGACGCAGGGCGGGGATGGCCCTGTCAGGGCGGGATATCTCGCGCCAGACGGCGCCGAGATTGGTCAGGGCACGTGCGTGGCCGGCGAGGTCCTGGATCGCGTCGAAGACTGAGGCAGCTTCGGCGTGGGCGCCGATGCTTGCCTCGTACTGATGCATCTCGCGCCACGCAGCTCCCAGTGCGTCCAGGGCCATGGCCCGTGCACTGCGATCACGGGTTGAGGCGAAGGTGTCGACGGCCTGCTGCAGGTACATGACCGCCTGGTCGAATTGCCGCAGGTCTCGGTGGGCCATGCCGAGATGGGTGAACGCCTGTGCTGTGCTGCGCTCGTCGCCGGCCCTGTGAAAGATGTCCAGCGCGATCACCGTGACGGTGATCCAGTCTGCGAGGAAGCGATACTGTTGGAGGTACGCGGCCAGACTGAAGGCGAGACTGGTTGCTGTGGATTCGGCACCGATTTCGGAAGCCATGATGACGGTGGCAACCAGGTTGAGCCGCTCCTCCTCGAGCCACGTGAGCGCCTGTTGACGGTCCTGGAAGAGAGAGGACGGCGTCGCGTCCGCGCTCGCTGTGAGGTGGGAGTTGGCGGCAGCAGCCTGGGTCCGGTAGTGCCGCAGGAGCCGCTCGAGGGCAGTGGTGCGGTCGTTGGCTCCGTCTTGATCGATTTCTGAGGCGTAGAGGCGCACCAGGTCGTGCATGCGCCAGCGGCCCCACACGCCGCCGGACGGTTCGACCAGGTGGGCGCGCTGGAGATCCTGAAGGATGTCCTCGGTGAGGGACAGATCCAGGCCGGCCAGTGCCGCGGAGCCTTCCGTGGAGAGGTCGGGGCCGGGGTTGAGCGGGAACAGCCGGAACAGCATGGCCTGGGCATCAGGAAGCTGCTGATAGGACACGTCGAAGGCGGCGCGTACGGCGCGGTCTTCCCGGCTCAGGCGGTCCAGGCGGCGGTGCGCGTCGCCGAGGGACCTGGCCAGCGAAGCGAGCGGTCGCGTGGGTGCGTCGGCGGCGATGGCGCCGCAGATCTGCAGCGCGAGCGGCAAATTCCCGCACAGCTCAGCTAGCTGCCGGGCCGGTCCGGGTTCGTCGTCGACCCGGGTGTCGGTGTCGTCGCGGGCCTGCAGCAGGATGCTGCGCAGCAGGTCGACCGAGTCGGCCGGGTCGAGTACGGACAGGTCGATGAGGCGTGCCCCGGTGCTGGCATCCAGGGTGTGGCGGGAGGTGACGATCAGCCGGTGTTCACGGCGCGCGGGGATCAGTGAGCGGATCTGCTGCGTACCGGAGGCATCGTCCGCGATGATCAGGACAGGACGGTTCTGGTCAGCGCGGCGGGAGAGCTCGGCTTGGTAGGCGGCGGACTGCTCGTCCGCGGTTGCCGGCAGCTCCTCGGGCGCATCGCGCAGTGCGCGCAGCAGGGTGAGAACTGCTTGGTCCGAAGTAATAGCGTTGTCCGGCCGGTAGCCGTGCAGGGAGAGGAACAGCACTCCGCCGGGGAACCATCCCAGAGCCGCAGCCTGGTGTGCGACGTGCAGCGCCAGAGCGGTCTTGCCGCTGCCGGCCAGCCCGGCCACCGCCGCTGCCGAGGGGCCTGACTGCGCGGGATCAAGCAGTGTCAGCAGCTGCTCTGCTTCTCTGACGCGGCCGCTGAATACCGCCGGCGCCGGGGGCAGCGAAACCGCAGTCGCCGCTGCGCGGGATTGGTGACCGGGCGCGGTGCCGGTCAGCAGCAGAGTGCGAAGGATGGCGATGGCAGCTGCAGCTGCGTTGCGGGCGGCCTTCGGCTGAGATCCTTCAGCGTCGGTTCGGCTCTTGTCTGCGCCGCCCTTGTCACTGATCCCGCGGATGATGAGGGCATCGAGGCGACCGGCGAGGTGAGCGGCGTGCGTGACACCCGCGCCTTCCATTTCGTACGCAGCAGCGTCGTTGTAGTTCAGGTACAGGCGGCGGGCAAAGTCCGACTCCGCATCGGCGAGCAGGACATCCCCGACAGCGATCGGCTTGAGGTGGACCGGGTATCCCGTATCGCGCAGAGCATGGCGGGCAGCCTGCTCCAGGCTGTGCGAGGCACGCCAGGCCTCGGGACGTGCCCGGAAGCCCTCGGGTGTCTGCTTGCCGCCGTGGACGGCATACACCTTCGTCGCGACCACCACGTCACCGATGCCGATGTCGTCCTTGAGCCCGGCGGCGATGCCGACGAAGAGCAGCACGTCCGGGCGCAGCCAGGTGTTGAGACGCTCGGTCAGAGTGGCGGAGTTGAGGGTTCCCTCGCCGATCTCCGCCAGCACGATGTGCCAGGGTGTCCCCGCGAGCCGACCGCGTTCCGCACGCGTGCCCCAAGGGTGCACAAGCGACTCGGCGCAGCTGAGGTACGGCCGCACAGCACTGGACTCCAGCGGAAGCGCCGTGACGATCAATGCAGTCCCATCCGCTGCCACGAACCCACCTCGATACGTACATGCCACAGCCCCTGAGCCGACGAATACACGATAGGGCGCCGATAGTGGCAAATTAAGCTGTTCGCCCATAGCTCAGGATTCCGGGCGCGTGACCGGCAGTTGAGTTCTCGCCCCTGGGCCCTGCCGGCGCACAGTGGGACGACCGCGCAACACAGAATGCCTGCGGTTCGGGGGTTGATCGGCGAGGGGGCTGGGCGGATTGGCGCCGCCTGGGAGGTGGAGGCCCCGGTGGACACGCACCTTCCACAGTCGTGGCCACCGGAGCCGTCCGGCGTGAGATCTGCTTGCGCGGCCGTCTTCACACAACCAATCAAGAGAGCTCCCCTGGAGGGTACCGCCCCTAGAGACCTTCGTGGATACAGGCCGGTCTGTGATCAATGCCGCGTTCTGAAGGACTCATGCCTGCCAGAGCACGCCGAATACGGCGGGTATGGATCTTGAGAGACGAGAGGCGCCGGCGACTGGGAAGGCACATCGGCGATCATCAAGCCAAGCGATGCAAAGAAATCAGACCACGCATAAACGGGCATCAGGGATTCTTCTGCACTTATCCCCTGCAAATTCCGGCCTGAATTGATGGCTCGCTCCTGAGGAACTATCCGCATCTTTCTCGACGCGCCCATCGGGGGAGAAGACTGAATCGTCGGCCGCGAAGGGAGCAAGTGGTCCGTCAGGAAGGCTGCCTGCGCGCCGCATTCGGTGCGTCCTCCGGCAACGAGTCCTGTTCCACCGGGTCTTCGTACCCGGATGCGCGTACCGTGGTCCGCCCCGGATACACGGGTCGGGTGCACGAACCGGTTGTGTGCCCTCCCGGGCACTACTATCCGGGGAGACCTACATTGCGGTCCCAACGACACCTTCCACGTCTGCAACACCGGGGCCGTCCGGCGTGATCTAGGCCGTCTTCACACACCTGCACACCTGATCGAGAGCTTGAGGAACCAGTGACCAGTACATCCGTCTCCCAAGTCGAACCTCCAGGCGAAGACCCTGTGCTCCGCCAGATCGCGGAGATGCTCGCTGATGCTGATCAGCGCCCTGAGCTGGAGCGTTTCGTACAGAGTGCGCTCCAGGCCGCACCTCGGACACCGGGGTGCCCTGAGTGTGCCCAGCGTAAGAGTGCGGCGGTCCGCGCCAAGAACAAGATCATCACTGCGGTGCAGGCCGTTCTGGGGGTCGGCGCCGTGGTGCTGGGTGGCACAGGAGTCGTGCTCCTGGTCGTTGGTCAGTCCCTGGCGGCCGGCGCGGCGGGAGGGCTGGCCGGCCTTGCGTGCTCGGGCATCCTGGTGCTTCACAAGCTGCGACCGAAGAACTGACCCTTTGACCTGCGAGTTTGGGGAGGGCACCGCGCGGCGGTGTCCTCCCCAAGGCGTGAGGACGGCCGGTTCGCGGTCTCCCACCGGTTCGCGCCGACGGCGCACAGGCGCTGCAATCTCGCCCGCATCCGCTGCTATGTGTATGAGGGCCCCGACCAGAGCTGGCGTGAGCCGCCGCAGGCCGTGCGCGCAGGGATGTTGCCGCGGGCCGTACAACGGATCGCCAGGCACGTGATTGGACACAGACTGCGGGACATGCGGCTCGACCTACACGGCAGAGAGCCGCAACTGTCCGGCGTGGACCACTTTTGTCCGGTACGTCATTGCCGCCGCAGGCCGCGAGTGAGCGGCTCGGCACTGGAGCTGGTCAACGCGGCCCTGTACCTGCGCCGTCCGCTCCTGGTCACTGGTAGTCCTGGCGCGGGCAAGAGCACGCTCGCCCATTCCGTGGCGTACGAGCTGGGTCTCGACCGAGTGCTGCGCTGGCCGTTCGTGAGCCGCTCCACTCTCCTGGACGGCCCGTACCGCTACGACGCCGTCGCCCGACTGCAGGACCTCCAGACCACGGCGCAGGGCGGCCGAGGCGCTGCGGCCAGCAGTCCCAGGGCCTGGGGCGAAGTACCGCGCCGCAACGCGCGCTTCACCGGCCGCGACGACCGACTCACCGAACTCCATCAGCGTGGCTTCGACGCCGAGTGTGGCGCGCGTGCGGCATGTCCGGCGTCGGCAAGACCCAGCTCGCTGCCGAGTACGTACACCGCTTCAGTACCGACTACGCCGTGCTCTGTGGGGGCAGCACGGCGACTGCAATGTCCAGCGCGACCGTCGCCATCCCCGGCTTCCTGACCTCCGAGCGCACCCACCGTGCCGAGCTCACCTCCCGAACCAGTTCAGCGTCAAGGCCGCCGGGTGTCTCCCTGGACGGCGATCGTGCTGCGAACGACCGCCATCGCCTCGACCGTCGACGCCGCAGCAGTCACGACCCAACGGGAGCTGTGCACCATGGACGCCGAGGACGATCCGGTCGCCGTGTACGACGCCCTGGCCGCGCTCTTCGCCCCCCGTCCACTCAGCTTCGCGGTGATGGAGACGGACGGAACGTTCGAGCAGGTGGACTTCTTGAAGACCGCTTGCGACGGCGCGGCATCGACGGGGGAGCGAGGCCTGCGTCCAGGCCCTTGCCGTGCACGGTCTTCGGGATGTCGTAGATGGAGCGGGCGTCGGGGCAGGCGACCACGGCGGCCTCGTCGACGTCGCACATCAGCGAGATCTTGCGCTTGATCGCGGTGGGCACCTCGCGGTCGCAGCGCAGGACGATGGCGTCCGGCTGGATGCCGATGTTGCGCAGGGCGGCGACCGAGTGCTGGGTGGGCTTGGTCTTCAGTTCGCCGGAGGGGCCGATGTAGGGCAGCAGCGAGATGTGCACGACGAAGACCGGAGTGGTTGCTGTCGAAGCTCATCCGCATCGAAGCGGGCACGTTCAGTCTGTCCGTCACGGACCTGCGGGCGTTGCTCCAGGAGTACGGGGGCACGGACCCGGACGTCGTCGCCGATCTGGAAGAAGCGGCCCGGGCAGCAAGGGGGCAGTCGTGGTGGTCGGGTTACAACGACGTCATCGGTCAGCCATTCGCCCAGTACCTGGGCTACGAGAGCGCGGCGAGCGACATCCGCGGCTACCACCCGAGCCTCATCCCGGGTCACCTGCAGACCGCGGACTACGTCAACGCCCTCTTCGACGGGCAGCCCATGTCCCAAATCCCAGCAGCGCATTGACCTGCGCTTGGCTCGGCAGGAGCGGGTCTTCCGGGACGGCGGCCCGCACGCCGAGATGATTCTGGACGAGGCGGTCCTGCGCCGCCAGGTGAGGGGACCGGCGGCCATGCGCCGTTGACTGTTCTTTCTCAAGGAGCTGATGGCCGAACGAGGGGCCACGCTCGGGACGCTGCCCTTTACAGCCGGCACACACGACAGCCTGGCCAGCAGCTTCTTCCTGCTGGGCTTCCGGGACGACGAGGACGTGCTCTATGTGGCGGGATCGGGAGGCACGTTCACGATTCGGAACGACCGTGAGCTCGTCGCCCGGTATCTGGAGTCTTCAGCCACCGCCCAGGCCGGCGCGTTCGAACTGTGCCTGGGCGATCGGAAAGTCGCTGACCACCTACGCCGACTTCACGGTGGCCCCGGGTGACCGGATCGCGTTCACGATCTCGTGGCAGCCCTCGCACAAGGAGCCGCCGCCGCTGCCGGAGCCGGAGACCTCGCTGGAGGCGACCGAGGAGTTCTGGCGCGAGTGGGTCGAGCACTGTACGTACCACGGCCCGTACCGCGAGGCGGTGATCCGCTCCCTGATCACCCTCAAGGCGCTGACGTACGCCCCGACCGGCGGCATCGTCGCCGCGCCCACCACCTCCCTGCCCGAGGACATCGGCGGCGTCCGCAACTGGGACTACCGCTACACCTGGCTGCGCGACGCGGCGATCACCCATCGGCAGCTACATCCGGCTCGGCCCGCTCGGTACCGCCCTGTTGCCCTCCGACACCCCGCGCGTGCTGCTCATCGACGAGCTCGACAAGAGCGACATGGATCTGCCCAACGACCTGCTGAACGTGCTGGAGGAGGGCGAGTTCGAGATCCCCGAGCTGGAGCGCCTCGCCGACTGGCTGCCGGGCGGTGAGCCACAAGGGAAGAAGCGCTGCGAAGTGAACGATTGTTAGCGGCTGTCGTGGGGCACACGTTGGGCATGGCGCCGGTGCGTGCGACCCGCATTGCCATGGTGAGACCCCATCAGGCAGGAGTCGGAGACCTGGTATTTCGCGCCGTAGCGTCCGGACCCGCGCCTGTGCGATGGTCTGCTGCAGGGACGTAACAGGGCGGTGCTCCGCATCTGAACCCTTTTGCCGGGCGGGCGCCGAAATTAACTCAGGGTGCCCGCCCGCCTTGTTTTGCGAATTTCCGATGGGCCGTGTACGAGCCTTCCAACGATACGCTTATTTTTGCCGTTTCTACATGCTGCATCAAGAGTGAGGCAAACCGAAGCCGCCTCACCCCGCGCTCGCCCGCACAAGGTGACCGCCTTCGGCCCGTCACCTTGGCTACTTGACCGACCGTCTTCTTTCTGCTGGTGCGGGCCCGAAGGGCCCTTGTGCGGGGGAGCGGAGCGGACCCGCTTGAGGCCTGGAGCGCAGCGGAGGGCCGTGCGGGGCTTTGCTCCGCTGCTCCGGGAGCGGAGCGGACGGAGCGTCAACCCGGGTGCGAAGCACCCGGGTTGTGCGTGGCCGCAGCGCCACGCCAGCGCTCACGCGGAGCGTGAGCGCAACCCCCGCGCGCAGCGCGGGGGTTCGCTTGCATCGCGCGCAGCGCGATGTGACCCGCTCCGCGGG
>NZ_JBIAWG010000036.1:0-30225 GCF_042895285.1 Streptomyces sp. NPDC001406 | reverse complement strand
TCCCAACCTGCCAGGGCCCCCCTGCCGCTCTGGGGGTTGTGTGTGTTGGGGGGCTTGGCGTGGGCCGCCGCTGTCTGGGGGGGGGGGGGGCCCCCCCCCCCCCCGGCGCCCCCCCCCGGGGGGGCCCCCCCGCCACTCTGACGCGTCGGTGGATAGTCAGGCGCCGACCCGGATGAGCTTGCGGTTGACGAACTCCTCGGCGCCGAACCGACCGAGCTCGCGACCGAAGCCGGACAGCTTGACGCCACCGAACGGGAGGCCGGGCTCCTCGGCGCCGACGACGTTGACGTACACCATGCCGGCCTCGATCCGGTCGGCGATGCGCTGCGCCTGCTCGGGGTCGGTGGTGAACACGTACGAGCCGAGACCGAACGGCGTGTCGTTCGCGACCGCGATCGCCTCCTCCTCCGAACTCACCCGGTACACGTGTGCGAACGGCCCGAAGAACTCCTCCTTGGCTGCCTGGTTACCGGGGTCGATGTCGACCAGGACGGTGGGATCGAAGAAGCTCCCGTCGCGCGTGCCGCCCAGCGCGACCCTGGCTCCGCCCTCGATCGCACGGTTCAGCAGCTTCTCGAGCCCCTCCGCGGCGCCGACCGAGGAGACCGGTCCGAGCACGGTGTTCTCGGCGGCCGGAGCGCCCGGCTTGAGCTCGGCCAGCGTCGAGACCACCTTCTCCAGGAAGGCGTCGTAGAGCTCTTCGATGACGATGTACCGCTTCGCGCCGTTGCACGCCTGACCGGCGTTGTCGTAGAAGCGGGCACCCAGCGCGGCCTCCACGGCCGCGTCGAGGTCATCGGTGCTCAGCAGGATGAACGGGTCCGAGCCGCCGAGCTCGAGGACCGCCTTCTTGAGGTGACGTCCGGCGGTTGCCGCGACCATCGCACCGGCCTTTTCCGACCCCGTGACCGAGACACCGGCGACCCGGGGGTCGGCGATGACGGCGTCGATCTGGGCATAGGTGGCGTAGACGTTCTCGTAGGCGCCGGTGGGGAAGCCGGCGTCCAGCAGCAGTTGCTCGATGGCCGCCGCGGACTCAGGGCACTGGGAGGCGTGCTTGAGCAGAATGGTGTTCCCGGCCATCAGGTTGGGCGCGGCGAAGCGCGCGACCTGGTAATAGGGGTAGTTCCACGGCATGACGCCCAGCAGGATCCCGAGGGGCTGGCGCCGGATCACCGCGGTGCCCTCGCCCCACGCCAGCGGGACCGGCTCGTCGGCCAGGAACTCCTCGGCATGGTCCGCGTAGTACTCGAAGATGGCGGCTGCGAAGTCGACCTCCAGAACACCCTGGTTGGTCGGCTTGCCCATCTCGCGGCTGATGATGGTCGCCAGCACCTCTCGACGCTCCACGAACAGCACCGCGGCGTTGCGCAACAGCGTCGCGCGCTCCGCAGCCGACGAGGTACGGCCCCACGTACGGTACGCCGCGTCGGCACGGTCGAGCTTCGCTGCCAGCTCGTCGTCCGACAATGCGGCGTACTCCTTGACGGTCTCCCCGGTGGTGGGGTCGACAACCGCGTAGGTACTCACGACATCCTTCTTTCTCGATCGCTGAGGCTGGGCGTCCACCTTGGGCGACCCGGCGCGGCACTGGCCGCCGGTGTTCGCAAGGACCCCCTAGTCGGGGGAGGTCCGAGGGCGGGACTCCGTCAGCACAGGACGCGCCGCCTGGCGTGCCGGGGCACACAGCTCCGCCGCCCGGGTGACGTCAGCTGTCGGCACAGACGACGTTCGGGGCGGCGGATCCATCGGCACGGACGCCTTGTCTCCCCCGGGTGGGCAGGGCCTCTCGGGAACCCAGGGAGTCCGGGAGCACGAGCGGTACGGTCCGCGTCGTGTCAGACATGCGCCTCCGAGCTCAGTCAGGTACCCGTTCGCCCGGCGGTACAGCGTCGTGGGGTGGAGCGCAGACGGGTCATTCTCGAAACCGCGGAGGCGCTGCTCGGCGAGCAGGGCTACGACTCCGCCACCCTGAAGGCGATCGGTGAGCGGGTGGGCATCCCGACTGCGTCCGTCTACCACTACTTCTCCGATCGGCACCAGATCGACAGCCTGCTCGCGCAGCGCCATGAGCTCGAGGCACGGGTGGGTGCCTCGCTGAGCAGCCGTGATGTGCGCACGTTGCATGACGCGGTCGACGCCGTGATCGACCCGACGTGGGACTACCTGCGGCGGCATCCGAGCTGCGTCGAGCTGTGGTTCGCCGGCGAGGTCGCCGACATCGTCCGCGCCTACGACGAGGCGCAGGCGATGCAGGTGCTCCGTGTTCTCGTCGAGCGTGGTCTTCTGCCCGTCGGGACACCGCCGCTCGTCATGCAGGTGGCCTGGGAGACCGGCCACCGTCTCTTCGAGGTCGCGTTCCGGCGGACCCCGACGGGGACGCTGCCACGATCGGCGAGCTCCGCCGCCTTGTGGCCACGTACTTCGAGACCTATGCCTTGCCGACGCCGAGGCCACGCGGTTGACCGTCACGAAGCTGCAGACCCCCGGTAGCGGGGTGCGTGGTGCCCATGGCAGGTGGGAAGCGGTCCGGCGTGCAGTCGGGCGCGGCATGGTTGCCGGGCTCAGACGAGGAGCCCGAGTTCCTGGGCACGGCTGGCCGCCTGCGCCCGGTTGCGCACGCCGAGCTTGCGGTAGACAGCGCTCGTGTGCTGCTTGACGGTGTGCCGGGAGAGGTTCAACGACGCCGCAACCTCGGGATTGCTGAGCCCTGCGGCCACGCGCTGCAGGATGTCCAGCTCGCGTGGGGACAGCTGAACAGCCGACGGCTTCGCGTCGATCGGGAAGACCCGGGCCCCCTCGGCAACGCGCCGCAGCGCGGCCGCGATGACCGCCCGCGGCATGTGCTTCGAAAGGGAGGCAACCGCTCCGTGCTGAAGAGCCATGGATGCGGACAAGCGCCCCTCGCCCGACATCAGCACAACCCGGACGTGCGACATGTGCTCCTTGAACGTCCGGCACAGCTCCAGTCCCGACTTGCCACCGAGCGAGGCACTCACCAGAACCAGTTGCGGATGATGCCGCTGGGCCACATGCCATGCCATCTCGGCCGACGCCGCCACCAGGCACGACGCCACCCATGGCTCGTCCGACAGAATCGAGCGCAATCCGGCCTGCACCAGCTCGTTCTCGTCCACGCAGAGGACCCGCTGCAACCGACATCGGTCCTCGGAGGTCGGCCCGACAAGCACTGCGCTGATGTCACACCGTGGGCGGGTCTGCGGGAGAACTTCACCCATCGTTCCTCCTCGAGAACGGCTCTGTTTCACGCTTGTTTGCGCCTCTGAGACTGCTGGCCGACCGCTCCGGGGGCACCCGGGGAACTACCTGCACCGGTACCTGTTTGTGTGAGCGGGGTCACCTCTGGTCGCTGCGAGGTGGAAACGAAACGGCGCGGTGCGACCGTGTGGCCGCACCGCGCCAGGCTGTGAGAGGCAGTGCCTCAGTGTTCGTGGATGAGTACGCCGCGGATGTTCCGGCCCTCGACCAGGTCCTCGTACCCCTCGTTGACTTCTTCGAGCCGGTACTGCCGGGTTATGAGCTCGTCGAGCTTGAGCTGCCCGGCCTGGTAGAGGCCGAGCAGCTTGACGATGTCGTACTGAGGGTTGGAGCTGCCGAAGAGCGAGCCCTTGATCGTCTTCTCCCACAGCGTCAGTTCCGCGCCCGAGACGTGCACCGTGAGGTGCTCCATGTTCGCCAGACCGGTCACGACGACGACGCCGCCCTTGCCGATGGCCGAGAAGGCGGACTGCACCACCGTCTCGTCGACCGTGCCGACGAGGACCAGGGCCTGGTCGGCCATCTGGCCCCGGGTCATCTCGGTGATCGCCTCGTGTGCTTGCGCGGCGTCGGCGAAGGCGTGCGTGGCGCCGAACTTCAGGGCGGTCTCGCGCTTGAACTCCTGCGGGTCGACGACCACCACGTTCTTCGCGCCGGCGTGAACGGCGGCCTGCACGGTGTTCATCCCGAGGCCACCGGCACCGAAGATGACGGTGGTGTCGCCGGCGCGCACGTTGCCGGTGTTGACGGCGGTACCCCATCCGGACGGGACGCCGCAGCCGACGAGGACGGCCTTCTCCAGCGGGATCGACTCGTCGATCTTGACCACCGAGTACTGGGACACCGTCGCATACTGCGAGAACGTGCCGAGTGAGCACATGCCGCCGACGTCCGTACCCTCGTGGTGGAAGCGGAACGTGCCGTCGAGCATCTGCCCGTCCAGCAGGAACTCGCCGAGGTCGCACAGGTTCTGCCGGCCCGTGGAGCAGTAGCGGCAGATTCCGCAGCTGGGGATGAAGCTGCATACGACGTGGTCGCCGGGCTTGACCTTGGTGACGCCGGGGCCGACCTCCTCGATGACTCCGGCTCCCTCGTGGCCGGCGACGATGGGCAGTCGGGACGGGAGGTCGCCGCTCGGCAGATGGAGATCGGAGTGGCACAGGCCGGCCGCGACGAAGCGGATCAGGACCTCGCCCTCACGCGGCCCGTCCAGGTCGAGTTCGAGGACCTCGAACGGCTGGTTGAGGCCGGTCAGGACGGCGGCTTTGGTCTTCATGGGTGTCTCCCCTGGTCGGGACATGATCCGATGTGTCGCCCTCCTCCGGAAGGCCAGGTACCGGTGGATCATGTAGGGCGAACGAAGCCCCTGAAGTAAGCAGCGGGCGGTACGGCCACGACCGCTTCGGCGGGGAACATCGCCCACTTGGGGGACCGGCTGCCGCCCGGCTGGAGCGGACGCCGCTGTCTCGGCGGCCCCGAGGCGGATGACCAGCCCAGTCCCCCAACCGGGTGCGGATCAGGCAGCGCGGGTCGGCGCGTTGTGCGGGTGACGCTTTGCTGTCAGGCGCGCCTCGCCGTCGGTCAGCGGCTCAGTGTGCGCGGTTTCCGGGACGAGATGCGCGAGGCCCACACCTTCTCGTACTTCTCCTGCCCACCGGACGTCGATCGACGAGTTGCAACTGACCTACGCAGGGCGGCCGACCGTGCTGCCCGACCCCTCTTGTCGAAGGAAAGACCCATGCACCGCACCGTGTTCGACGAGGACCACGAGTCCTTCCGCCAGACCCTTCGTTCCTTCATCGAGGCCGAGGTGCTCCCCGTCTACGACGAGTGGTACGCGGCCGGCCAGGTGCCGCGAGGCTTCTATCACCAACTGGGTGAGCTGGGCATCTTCGGCATCAGTGTGCCCGAGGAGTTCGGCGGCGCGGGCCTGGACACGCACAAGTTCGAAGCCGTGCTCGCCGAGGAGACCGCCCGCGCGGGCGTCCTGTTCGGCTGCACCGGTGCGCACGTGCTGCTCTCGCTGCCCTACATCACGATGCTCGCCACCGATGAGCAGAAGAAGCGGTACCTGCCGAAGTTCGTCACAGGCGAGGAGATGTGGGCGCTCGCCATGACCGAGCCGGGAACCGGCTCGGACGTCGCCGGCGTGAAGACCACGGCCAAGCTCTCCGAGGACGGCACGCACTACGTCCTCAACGGCGCCAAGACCTTCATCACCGGTGGCGTCCACGCCGACCGCGTCATCGTCTGCGCCCGCACGGCACCGCCGCGCGAGGACGACCGCCGCTTCGGCCTCTCGCTGTTCGCGGTCGACACCAAGTCCGAGGGTTACTCCATCGGCCGCAAGCTGGACAAGCTCGGTCTGAGGACCTCCGACACCGCCGAGCTGGCGTTCGTCGACGTCAAGGTACCGGCCGAGGATCTGCTGGGTGAAGAGAACAAGGGCTTCTCCTACCTCGGCAGGAACCTGTCGTCCGAGCGCTGGGGCATCGCCCACAGCGCCTATGCGCAGGCCGCCGCGGCAGTGCGTTTCGCGCAGGAGTACGTCGCACAGCGCACTGTCTTCGGAAAGCCGGTGGCCCACTTCCAGAACACCAGGTTCGAACTGGCGGTCTGCCAGGCCGACGTGGACGCGGCCGAAGCCGTCACCGACCGCGCGCTGGAGGCCCTGGACGCGGGTGAGCTGACGCCGGCCGAGGCCGCGAGCGTCAAGCTGTTCTGCACGGAGGTGGCGGACCGGGTCATCGACCGCTGCCTGCAACTGCACGGCGGCTACGGCTACATCAACGAGTACCCGATCGCCCGCCTGTACGCCGACAGCCGGGTCAACCGCATCTACGGCGGCACGTCCGAGGTGATGAAGATGATCATCGCCAAGGGCATGGGCCTCTGAGGCCGCGCTCCACGCCGGAAGGCGGGCTGGTCGATCTCCCCGACCAGCCCGCCCCTTCTTTTCCATGACATTGCCGTCCACGGCGTGCGCGCGCGGTCACGGACTGGGAAACGATGCCCGGCCGGGGGCGACGCCAGCTGAGTGCCCCTGCACCGGCATCACCCAACTGGGCAGGTCATGGCCGCGCACCTGGGCTGCCTCGGCTTCCTGCTTGCATGCTCCGGCCATGAACTCGACCAAGACTTCAGCAGACGGATCCGCTGACATCTTCGACCTCACCGGGCGACGCGCCGTCGTCACCGGCGCCAGCCGCGGCATCGGCCGGGCGATCGCGATCGCCTTCGCGCAGCGGGGCGCGCACGTCATCGGCATGGCCCGCTCCGAGGGCGGCCTCAAGGAGACGGCGGCGCTCGCCGAGGGCGCCCCCGGAAGCCTTGACGTCCATGCGAGCGATCTCCGTTCCCCGCAGGCCGTGGCGGCGGCGGTCGCCGTTGCCGCCGAACGGCTTGGCGGCATCGACATCCTGGTCAACAACGCCGCGGACGACCACGACTCGTCGATCGAGGACACCGACCTCACGGTCTTCCAGCGGGTCCAGGAGCTGAACCTGCAGTCCTGCTGGGTGATGATCCGGGCCGCGTCCCCGTTCCTCAAGGACGGTGGCGGCAAGGTCATCAACATCGCGTCGGTGCTCGGCCTCGTCGGCATCCGCGACAACAGCGCCTACATCGCCGCCAAGCACGGCCTGGTCGGCCTCACCAAGGCCGTCGCCCTCGAATGGGCACGCAAGAACGTCCAGGTGAACGCGATCGCACCGGGGTACGTCGAGACCGCGATGCTGGGTGATCTCAAGGGGAACGAGGCGCTGGCGGCGTATGTCAGGAAGACGACGCCGCAGGGCCGTTGGTCCCAGCCGGAGGAGTACGCGGGGCCGGCCGTCTTCCTCGCGTCGGCCGCCTCGGACTTCATGACGGGGCAGGTGCTCGTCGTCGACGGCGGCTACACCGCGCAGTGACCCCCGCTCGTGACCGCCGGCAGGTCCACCCCTCTCGCGGACGCCGGCGGTCACGGCACTTGCCGGAGCCGCCGTGCGGCGCTCGCGTTGACCCGACCTGAGCGACCGCTTAGTATCCCGGCTCGCCGGCCGTTTCCCCCGCCCTCCCGATCGGATGCCTGACCATGGACTCTCTGCTGCTCTCCCGGCGCGACCTCGATTTCCTGCTCCACGACTGGCTGGACGTGACAGCGCTGACCCGCCGCCCCCGCTACGCCGACCACGACCGGGACACCTTCGACGCGGTCCTGGAGCTGAGCGAGGCCGTCGCCACCCGGCACTTCGCCCCGCACAACAAGAAGAACGACACGATCGAGCCCCACTTCGACGGCGAGCGGGTGCACATCATCCCGGAGGTCGGGGAAGCCCTGCGGGTCTTCGCCGAGGCCGGCCTGACGGGCGCTGCCATGGACTACGACATCGGTGGACAGCAGCTGCCTGCCGTCGTCGCGAACTCCTGCATGGCGTGGTTCCAGGCCGCCAACATCAGCACCGCCGCCTACCCGTTCCTCACCGTGGGCAATGCCAACCTGCTCCAGGCGCACGGCAGCAAGGAGCAGATCGAAACCTACGTGCGCCCCATGGTCGAGGGCCGCTTCTTCGGCACCATGTGCCTCTCCGAACCCCAGGCGGGATCCTCGCTGGCCGACATCACCACCAGGGCGGTGCCGCAGGGTGACGGCACCTACAGGATTTCGGGCACCAAGATGTGGATCTCCGGTGGCGACCACGACCTGAGCGAGAACATCGTCCACCTGGTGCTGGCCAAGATCCCCGGCGGCCCGGCGGGCGTCAAGGGCATCTCCCTCTTCGTCGTGCCCAAGTTCCTCGTCGGGCCGGACGGCACCCTGGGAGAGCGCAACGACGTGGTACTGGCCGGCCTCAACCACAAGATGGGCTACCGGGGCACCACCAACACCCTGCTCAACTTCGGCGAGGGCCGGTACACCCCGGCCGGAGCCCCCGGCGCCGTGGGATACCTGGTGGGCGAGGCCCACCAGGGGCTCGCGTACATGTTCCATATGATGAACGAGGCGCGCATCGGTGTCGGTCAGGGTGCCGCGGCGCTCGGCTACACCGGCTATCTGCACGCCCTCGACTACGCCCGCACCCGTCCCCAGGGGCGCCCGCTGACGGGCAAGAACGCCGACGCCCCGCAGGTCCCCATCATCGAGCACGCCGACGTACGGCGGATGCTGCTGGCCCAGAAGAGCTACGCGGAGGGTGCGCTCGCCCTCGTCCTGTACTGCAGCCGTCTCCTCGACGAGGAGCACACCGCCGAGCAGGAGTCCGAGCGCGCCCGCGCCCGGCTGCTGCTGGACGTCCTGACGCCCATCGCCAAGAGCTGGCCGTCGCAGTGGTGCCTGGCGGCCAACGACCTCGCCATCCAGGTGCACGGCGGTTATGGCTACACCCGGGAGTACAACGTCGAGCAGTTCTACCGGGACAACCGGCTCAACCCCATTCACGAGGGCACCCACGGCATCCACGGACTGGACCTGCTCGGCCGCAAGGTCGTCATGAACGGCGGTGAAGGGCTGAGGCTGCTTCTCGAGACCCTCACGGCCACCACGGCCCGGGCGACGGCGGCCGACGGCGAAGCGGCCGAAATGGCGGCCCGGTTGGAGCAGGCCGCGGCCCGCGTCGAGCGGACCACCACCACCCTGTGGTCGCCGGCAGACCCCGCGACCGCGCTGGCCAACGCCTCCGTCTACCTGGAAGCCGTCGGCCATGTGGTGCTGGCCTGGATCTGGCTGGAGCAGTTCCTGGCGCTGGGGGACGACACGGACGACTTCCGTGAGGGCAAGCGGCAGGCGGCCCGGTACTTCTTCCGCTGGGAACTCCCGCGTACGGCAGCCCAGTTCGACCTGCTGGACAGCCTGGACCGCACGACGAGGGACTGCCGGCCCGAGTGGTTCTGATCCACGGGGCCGCCCGGGGCGCGGGAATCGCGGACGTCGCGGTTCCCGCGCCCCTTTTCGGCTCCCTATCGCCTCGGCTTCCGGCTCCCTGTCGCCTTCCACGGCATGACGCTGCCGAGCCATCCCAGGAGGAAAGCCGCCGGCACCGAGACCAGGCCCGGCGTCTGGAACGGGTACCAGTCGAAACGCGCGTTCGGGCACAGTGCGTACGCGGTCCCCGAGACGGAGGGCGAGAAGACCATGAGCACGGTGCAGATCAGCAGGCCCCCGTGGACGGCCCACAGCAGTCCCCTGCGGTTGAACCTGCTCCAGAAGAAGGAGTAGATCAGGACGGGAAAGACGCACGACGCCGCGACGCTCATGGAGAAGTCGAACAGGAAATCGATCGGATACCGGTGCGTGGCGGCGGACAGCGACAGGACGACCGTGCACAGGGCCACGAGGGCCAGCCGTAGGACCCGTACTTCTGCGACGTCGGTGCGGCGCCGCTTGGTCCGTGAGAACACATCGTGCGCGAAGGAGACCGCGGCAGCGAAGGTCACGCTGCTCACGGTCGTCAGCGTGGCGAGGAAGGCGACACACGCCACGGCGGTGATGAGCACCACGCGCGTCGCCGATCCGGCGGGCAGGACCCGCGAAGCCAGCAGGATCGAGGACGGCTGGCCGTCGGCGTCGACCGAGTTGATGTCACCACTGCCCACCACGGCGGCCGCCGCGAATCCGGTCGTGATCAGCAGAAGGGTGAAGGTTCCGACCAGCCCTGCAGCGATGCTCATGGACCGTCGCGCGGAGCGCCCGGAGCGGGACGCGCTGATGCGCAGGATCAGGTGAGGCGTGACGGACGCGCCGAGAATCACGACCACGTGGTCGGCGAACATGTTGAGCGGGCCGAGGCTCGTCGTGTACGGCCACAGCCCGGGGCTGAGGTACGCGTCGGGCGCCGAGCTCCTACCCACCGCGGCCGAAAGCAGGCTCCCGGCGTCCCAGTCGAACTTCCCCAGCGCCAGCAAGGTGACCACAGCAAGGGTCACCAGGGTGAGGGGCACCTTGACGACCTGCATGAAACCGGTGCCCCGCAGATCGGCTACGCCGGCGAAGCATGCGACGAGGCAGCCCATCAACACGGTGCACACCACCTGGGCGCCGTCGGTCGACAGACCGAGCAGGAGCGCTGCCACGATGCCGACCGCGCGCAGCTGGAGCAGGAGGAGGGGAACCGCGATGATCAGCGTCACGAGGGTTGCCATCGCGCGCGGGAGCGGCCCGGTCGCGCGCAGGGCGAA
The DNA here is from genome assembly GCF_042895285.1 of Streptomyces sp. NPDC001406. NCBI lineage: Bacteria > Bacillati > Actinomycetota > Actinomycetes > Kitasatosporales > Streptomycetaceae > Streptomyces > Streptomyces sp. NPDC001406. The sequence goes on along the minus strand of NZ_JBIAWG010000036.1, from coordinate 19,791 downwards.
GAGGTCGCCGAGCGTGTACCGGCGGCTGTCGCGGATTCTCTGCGCGAGGAGCAGCATCACGCCGAGGGTGAGCAGACCGTCGATCGCGGCGGTGAACCCGTCGTAGCCGAACAGGGCGATGGCACCGGGGATCGCCAACAGGATGACAACGGAGATCTGCTCGCCCGCCATGGCGAAGCCGTTGAAGACCGGGGAGAGGGACCGGTCGGCGACGTGAAGCCCGTCCGGGTTCTCCTCCTGCGCCGTGACGAGCGTGAACAGCCATAGCAGTGACGCCCCGACGAAGATCAGGAAGGCGATGATCACGGGGACCTTGGCGTCGGAACCGATCGGGTCGACCAGGCGGGCGCTCAAGGCGTACAGGGTCACCCCTCCACCGCCAGGGAGTCGCACAGACGGGCGGACCGAGCCTCGTGCCACCAGGCGGTGGCCATGAAGAGGCCGCACTGCAGGATGCCCCAGACCACGCCGAGGGTGAGGTGCCCGAGCACCGGCACCGCGGGGATGTCCGTGAAGGGGAACACCATGGTGCTGGCGGCGAGGGGAACCGCGTTGACGATGACAAACACACGCTGGGTACGGCGCGCGGCAATGCGACGGATCTCCTCGCGTCGCCGTTGCACAGCATCGGGATCCGGGGGAGACGGGATGAGCTGAGGGTGCACGGAGACCTCCGGCCGAAATGATGGTGGGCGACTGCGCCGCGCGCATCGTCCCGGCGCAGAGAGGTGGGTGATCGGGTTACGGCTCGCAGACGGTCATCGCACGTGCCTCCGGCGCCGCAGTTCGGCTCGGGCGAGGGCGTTCTTGTGCACCTCGTCCGGCCCGTCGGCGAAGCGCAGGGTGCGGATCGCCGCGTAGGCGCCGGCCAGCGGGAAGTCCTGGGACAGTCCGCCGGCGCCGTGCACCTGGATGGCCTTGTCCAGGATCCACTGCACGGTGGCGGGGGTGGCGATCTTGATGGCCTGGATCTCGGTGTGCGCGCCCTTGTTGCCGACGGTGTCCATCAGCCAGGCAGCCTTGAGCACGAGCAGGCGCAGTTGCTCGATACGCACCCGGGACTGCGCGATCCAGTCACGGACGACGCCCTGGTCGGCCAGCGGCTTGCCGAACGCGACCCGCTGCTCGGCACGGGCGCACATCAGCTCGACGGCCCGCTCGGCGACGCCGATGGAGCGCATGCAGTGGTGGATACGGCCCGGCCCCAGTCTGGCCTGCGCGATCGCGAAGCCGTCGCCCTCGCCGCCGATCAGGTTCGACGCGGGGACTCGGACGTCGGTGAGGGACAGTTCGGCATGGCCGCCGTGTTCGTGGTCGTCGTAACCGAACACCTCCATGCCCCGCTTGATCTCGAGCCCCGGGGTGTCACGTGGCACGAGGATCATCGACTGCTGCCGGTGCCGGTCGGCTTCCGGGTCGGTCCTGCCCATCACGATGAAGACCCGCGCGTTGGGGTTCATCGCGCCGGTGATCCACCACTTGCGGCCGTTGAGGACGTAGCCGTCACCGTCGCGTTCGATCCTGGTGGAGATGGTGGTGGCGTCGGACGAGGCCACGTCGGGCTCGGTCATCGCGAACGACGAGCGGATCTCGCCGCTCAGCAGCGGCTCCAGCCACTCCTTGCGCTGCGCCTCGGTGCCGAACATCGCCAGCACCTCCATGTTCCCGGTGTCCGGTGCGGCACAGTTCAGGGCGGCCGGGGCGAGGTGCATGCTGCGGCCGGTGATCTCGGCGAGCGGCGCGTACTGCAGGTTGGTCAGTCCCGCGCCGTGCTCGCCGGGGAGGAACAGGTTCCACAGGCCGCGGCGGCGGGCCTCGGCCCGCAGTTCGGCGAGCACCGGCACCGAGTCCCACGCCCAGCGGTTCGCGAGCCGTCCCAACTGATCGGCGAACAGCGGCTCAGCCGGGTGGACGTGGCTCGCCATGAAGTCGAGCAGGTCCGCCCGCAGCTCCTCGGTCCTGGCGTCGAGGGCGAAGTCCATCAGCGGTACTCCTTCAGTGCGCTGAGCCCGGTGTCGAGCACGGGCTGCACCGCCGCGCCGACGTGCTCGAAGCCGGAGCCGACGGTCTGGCCACGCAGATGGCGGTAGTGGATGCCCTCGGCGACCGCGGCCAGCTTGAACGCCGCCAGTGCGAGGTAGAACCCGAAACGGGACAGATCACGGTCGCTGCGCGCGGCGTACCGCTCGACGATCTCGCTCTCGGCGAGGAACCCCGGCGCCGACGCGGCGTCCGGGGCCACCGCGCTCCCGCCGAGCAGCGTGCCCAGCCGTTGGTAGAGCACCAGCAGCGCCAGGTCCGTCAGCGGATCGCCCAGGGTGGCCATCTCCCAGTCGATGACCGCGGCAGGCCGGTCCTGGTCGTCCGTCAGCACGTTGTCGAGCCGGTAGTCGCCGTGCACGATGCCGGGTGCGGACTGTGGGGGCACGCCGGCGGCGAGCCGGTCGTACAGCTCGTCCGCGGCGGGCAGGTCGCGACAGTACGAGGCGTCCAACTGCGCCTTCCAGCGACGGACTTGGCGGGGGAGGAACCCCTCCGGGCGGCCGAAGCCGTCGAGTCCGACCGCGATGGGGTCGACCTCGTGCAGCGTGGCCAGGATGTCGACCAGCCCGGCCGAGATCACCCGGGTGCGCTCTGGTCCGAGCCGTTCCAGCTCGGCGGCGTTCCGGTACGGCGTTCCGGCGACCCGCTCCATCACGTAGAACGGGGCGCCCAGCACCCCGTCGTCGGAGCACAGGGCGTAGGTCCTGGGGACCGGCACCGCGGTGTCCTGCAGGGCCGACATCACCCGGTACTCGCGGGCCATGTCGTGGGCGGTCGCGAGGACGTGGCCCAGCGGAGGCCGGCGGACGATCCACGTCGAGACCCCGTCCGTGACCTCGTACGTGAGATTGGACCTGCCGCCGGCGAGCAGCCGGGCGGTGAGATCCTGCCCGGCCCCCGGCATCGCCTCGGTCAACCACCGGCCGAGCCGGGCCGGATCCAGGCCCGGCAGGCTGTGCTGTGTCTTCGGCATCATGCCACCACGCTCAGCGTCTCGGCCACGCAGGCGGGCTTGCCCGCGCCCTGGCGCTCGATGGTGACCCGGGTCGTGACACGGTACCCACCGCCGCCGGGCTCCACCGACACCAGCTCGACCCCGGCGCGTACCTTGGAGTCGACCGGTACGGGAGACGGGAAGCGGACCTTGTTCGCGCCGTAGTTGACGCCCATCGACACGCCCTCGACCCGGTAGACCTGCCAGGCCAGCATCGGCACCAGCGACAGCGTCAGATAGCCGTGCGCGATGGTGCCGCCGAAGGGTCCGGCCGCCGCCTTCTCCACGTCGACGTGGATCCACTGGTGGTCGCCGGTGGCGTCGGCGAAGGTGTCTATCTGCTGCTGGGTGACGGTGTGCCAGTCCGAGTACCCGAGGTGGGTGCCGACGGCGTTCCGCAGTTCTTCGACGCCCTGGAAGACCTTCACGCCTGCGGCCCTCCGGCGACGTAGAGCACCTGGCCGGAGACGTATCCGGCGTCCTCGCTGACGAAGAACGACACGGCGTGCGCGATGTCCTTCGGCAGACCGCTGCGCGCCACCGGGATCTGCGCCGTCACGGCCTTGCGGAAGTCGTCGAAGGACATGCCCATCCGCTGCGCGGTGGCCGCGGTCATCTCGGTCTCGACGAATCCGGGTGCGATCGCGTTGGCGGTCACGCCGAACTTCCCCAGCTCCAGTGCGAGCGTCTTGGTGAAGCCCTGCAGCCCGGCCTTGGCCGCGGCGTAGTTGGCCTGGCCCTTGTTGCCGAGCGCCGACGTGCTGGAGAGGTTCACGATGCGGCCCCAGCCGGCCTTCGTCATGTAACTCTGCACCGCGCGGGACATCAGGAACGATCCGCGCAGGTGCACGTTCATCACCGCGTCCCAGTCAGTGGCGGTCATCTTGAACAGCAGGTTGTCCCGGATGATGCCGGCGTTGTTGACGAGTACGGTCGGATCGCCCAGTTCCTCGGCGATCCGCTGCACGGCGGTCTGTACGCCCGGCTCGTCGCTCACGTCGACGCCGACCGCCAGCGCCCGGCCTCCGGCGGCCTCGATCCGCTCGACGACCGGTTTGCAGGCGCTCTCGTCGAGGTCGACGAGGGCCACGGCGAGGCCGTCGGCGGCCAGCCGTTGGGCGACGCCGGCCCCGATGCCTCGGGCCGCGCCGGTGACGATGGCGGTACGGGTGGTGGTCATCAGTTCGCTCCTGTGGGAAGAAGGGGTGGGCGCCATCAGCCGGCGCAGGTGAGGGTCACGCCGCCGTCGACGACCAGGACCTGCCCGGTGGTCCAGGCGGCGTCGTCGGAGAGCAGGAAGGCCACCGTGCCGCCGATGTCCTCCGGGACACCGAGCCGCTTGAGCGGGTAGGCCGCGGCGGCCTCGTCCTCACGGCCGTCGTAGAGCGCGGTGGCGAACTTGGTCTTGACTACGGCCGGGGCCACCGCGTTGACCCGGATGTCCGGGCCTAGTTCGACGGCGAGTTCTTCGGTGAGGTGGGTGAGCATCGCCTTGCTGGCGCCGTACAGGCCGATGCCGGGCGCGGGGCGGAGGGCGGCGACCGAGGAGACGTTGACGACGGCGCCGCCGTGCGCGGACATCCACGCCCGGTGCACCTGCTGGGTCCACGACAGCGCGGCGAGGCAGTTGACCTCGACGATCTTGCGTGCGACCTCGAGGTCCAGCTTCACGAGCGGGCCGTACACCGGGTTGATGCCGGTGTTGTTGACGAGCAGGTCGGCGCTGCCGAACGAGTCGACCGCGCGTGTGACGACCTCGCTCTGGTGGTCGACGTCGGCCGTGTGCCCGGCCACGCCGATCGCGTGCTCCGGCCCGCCGAGCCGGGCGACTGCTTCGTCGAGCGCCTCCTGCTTGCGGGCGGTGATGACGACCTTCGCGCCCTCGGACACCAGCCGCTCGGCGATGGCGAGCCCGATCCCTCGGCTGGCCCCTGTCAGGATGGCCGTCCTGCCTTCGAAGCGCCTGATCACGACAACCGCTCCAGCACCATGGCCATGCCCTGACCGCCGCCGACGCACATCGTCTCCAGGCCGAACTGCTTGTCGTGGTACTGCAGGGAGTTGATCAGGGTGCTGGTGATGCGGGCGCCGGTCATGCCGAACGGGTGGCCCACGGCGATCGCGCCGCCGTTCACGTTGAGCCGGTCGAAGTCGATGCCCAGCTCCCGGGCCGACGGAATCACCTGGGCGGCGAACGCCTCGTTGATCTCGACCAGGTCGATGTCGCCGATCGTGAGACCGGCACGGCGCAGTGCCTGCTTCGACGCCTCGACCGGCCCGAGGCCCATGATCTCCGGGGACAGACCGGTGACCCCCGTACTGACGATGCGCGCCAGCGGCGTGATGCCGAGTTGCTTCGCCTTGGTGTCGGACATGATCACGAGAGCGGCGGCGCCGTCGTTGAGGGAGCAGCAGTTGCCGGCGGTGACGGTGCCGTCGGGGCGGAAGACCGGCTTGAGCGCGGAGACCGCCTCCAGGGTGACGCCGGGGCGCGGGCCGTCGTCCCGGGCGACCTGGCTGCCGTCGGGCAGCGTCACCGGCGTGATGTCACGGGCCCAGAAGCCGTCGGCGATGGCCTGCTCCGCGAGATTCTGCGAGCGCACCGCGAAGGCGTCCTGTTCCTCGCGGGTCACCCCCATGGACCGGGCAACGTTCTCCGCGGTCTGACCCATCGCGATGTAGGCGTCGGGCAGAGCGCCCTCGGTGCGCGGGTCGACCCAGGTTCCTCCACCGGAGGCGATCTTCTCCGTGCGGGCCTGCGCCTCGGCGAAGACCGGGTTCTGGGTGTCCGGAAGGCCGTCGGCGTTGCCCTTGAAGAACCGGCTGACCGTCTCGACCCCGGCGGAGAGGAAGACGTCGCCCTCACCGGCCTTGATCGCGTGCAGCGCCATCCGAGTGCTCTGCAGGCTGGACGAGCAGTAACGGTTGACTGTGGTTCCGGGCACCGAGTCCAGACCGGCCAGCACCGCGACGATCCGGGCCATGTTGAAACCGGACTCGCCACCGGGCTGGCCGCACCCCAGTACCAGGTCGTCGATCTCGGTGGGGTCGAGCTGCGGCACCTTGGCCAGTGCCGCCCGCACCATCTGCACGGTCAGATCGTCGGGACGCATCTCCCGGAGCGACCCCTTGCCGGCCCGGCCGATCGGCGAGCGGGCTGTGGCGACGATGACGGCCTCGGGCATGGGCACTCCCTGATTGACTAAGCGCTTGCTTGTGGTGCGGTGAACGTACGACGGGAGCTGATGGCCTGAGCGAGGGCGCCCGGAACCTTGCCCGGCTGGGGGATGGCGGTGTGACCCGGTGCGTCGCGCCGGATGTCAGGGCGCCATCGGGTGCGTGGGCTCCGCCAGGTATGCCTCGAACACGGTGCGCTCGTCCGGGGTGATCGGCCGAGGCCGGCGGCGCTCCATGTCCCACATCACGAGCGTCGCTGTCGAACGAGCACAGAGGGAGTCGGCCGTCGTCAAGTGCTCCACCACACGGAAACTGGAGGTCCGCACCTCACGCAGGGCCAGCTCGACGGTCACGGGGCCATCATCGGGCGTGACCTCGTGCAGGTACTCGATGTGCTGGGTCGCCACCACATAGGTCGGGTACGCGACGTCGAGCGTTCCGGTCATCCAGGCCGAGCGGGTCTCCTCGAACAAGGCGAGGTAGGCCGACGCCGTGAGATGGCCGAGGCCGTCGAAATCGCCGAACCGCAGAGGGAATTCGGTCCGCCACACGTCGGAGCCGTTGACTGCGATGGTGTGACGCTTTGCTGCATTGCCGGGTACAGGCACGCTCCACCTCCATTGGCATTTCGCGCAACGTAGGTGGCATATGGGGCTGTTGGGTGCGGTCGGGCGAAGACCTTGCCCGAGTGGGGGGTGTGCACCGCGGCCGGACGGCCACACGCCGCGCGTTCGGAGCGGACCAGACTGCGGCCGGCTGACTCCGAACGCGCGGCGGGTGGTGCACGATCTTCCGGCAGGCCGGCTCGCTACGCTTCCACGGAGCTTGCCGTGAGCTCGCCGCCGTGGCGCAGCCGCGAGATGAGCGTGACGACCAGGACCAGCAGCGAGAGCCCGACGGTGACCTCGTAGCCAACCGTGTAGAGGTACTCCTTCGGCAGGCCGATCTTGGGGATGGTGTCGAAGGTGAGCAGCGTGGTGACCACTGCCGATCCGAACGCGAAGCCGATGGCCATGGTGGTGCCCGCCATGCCCGCGGCCATCCCGGCCTTGTCCTCGGGGACGACCAGCTGCGGCACGGCGAAGGCGCCGCTGTAGCCCACTCGGCTGCCGAGGCCGACGAAGGCGGCACCGACGAGGTACTGCCACTTCTGGTCGTGGGCGAAGGCGAGCCAGCCGAGCCCCACGACGGAGACCGCGGTGCCGATGACGAGGACGGTGGCCGGACGGCCCTTTTGGACTGCCCTTTCGGCGGCCTTGCCACCGACGAACATCATCAGCGCGAACGGCAGCATGAGCAGGCCGGTGCCCAGAGCGTCGACCCCCAGTCCGTATCCGACCTCAGCGGGAGTCTGGGTGTAGTAGGTCACCAGCAGCAGGAACGCGGCATCGATGGCGCCGAAGATTCCAGCGGCGAAACATGCCGGTGTGACCAGGGGCTTCTTCAGCAGCTGGATGTCGAACACCGCCGTGGGGGACTTGCGCTGGACCAGTCCCCACAGGACGCCGCCGACGACACCCGCGCCCAGGACCGCGAGGATCGCCGTGCCGCTCCACGTGAGGCCCTGGGTCAAGGCGAGCAGCACAGCCGTGACCCAGGCGATCAGCCACACGGTTCCGAGGATGCCGATACGTCCGGACGACTCCGGCCGGGACGAGGGGACGATGATGAGCAGCGCCACCGTGGTCACCGCGAATGCCGCGGCCAGAATGTAGAAGAAGCTCGCGAGTGACAAGTACTTGACCGTCAGTCCGCCACCGACCATCCCGAGGACCGTCCCGGAGCCCGTAGCCATGATCAGCACGCTGACAGCCGTTGCGACCGCACCACCGGTCAGGTGCCGGCGCAGGAAGCTCAGTGGCAGCAGCTGTGCGGCGCCACCGAACCCGAGGAGTGCGGACCCGACCAGGAGCGCCGGGTAGGAATCACCGATGGCAGGCACGAGCGCACCGACGACCAGGAAGCCACCGGACAACAGCGAGGTCGTCCGATCGTTGAGCACGTCGGTGAGACGTGGAAGGAGGACGAAGCCTGCTCCGCCGCCCAACGTGAGCGCGGTGAAGATCCAGGCCGACGCCGCCACCCCGAGCCCGAACTGCTGCTGCATCAGCGGCAGGAGCGGCGGGAGCATGAAGGCGACCGCATTGGTCACAGTGGCCAGGACCGCCGCAATGGCTATCAGTGCGCCACGCCGCGGCGTGACGCTCGTTGCATCTGCTCTGGGTATGTCAACCGACTCGGTGAATTCAGTCATGCCCGTCTCCCATGGTCGTTCGCCGCCTTCGCGGTCAGAGGAACCAGCCGAAGCCGGGCGAACGTACGGCGAGTTTCAGGCCACCCCATGGTGCGGCTGGCCGAAACCCGCCCAGGTGGGGGATGACAGGCTAGGCGGCGAGGGGCAGGTCCGCCCAGTGCGTGGCGCTTCTGCCGCACGTGCGGGTACCGCGGGCGGCGGCGAGAAAGCCGATGATGGCGCTTCCGCGCCCGTGCTCGTCGGGTTCGCAGTCGGCGGTTCGCGCACCGCGGTCGTTCGCCGGGCCGCCGTCCGTGACCGCGACGTGGATCATTTGGTGCTCGTTGGGCGGTAGCAGCTGCAGGGCGACCGGGGGCAGGGCATGCTCGACGGCGTTGGTGACCAGTTCGGAGACCGCGAGAACGACCTGGTGGGCCTCGTCTTCCCGGACTCCCCAGCCCTTCAGCGTGTCGAGGGCCAGGTGGCGCGCGATGCCCGCGGCCTGCGGGGCGTGTGGCAGGTCCCACTGGCGGGCCTCGCGTCCGAGGGACGGGCGTGCGCCTGCGATCCCGGAAGGCGCCATGGCGCCAGGGTCACTGTCATGGGGAGGGGGCGTGACGTACATGACCATCGTCTCCGGTGATCTTGGGTGGAACTGCCTCCAATCTGCCGGTCGGGCATCGCGCCATTGAGCGTGGAACTACCTGTTCCGGTACCTGCCTCATCCGATGTCTGCCCCGCCCTCATCACGAGGGTGGTTCACGTCCGATCGGACTGTCGCTGCACGACCCAGCTCGCGACCTGGGTACGCGTGTTGAAGCCGAGCTTGGTGAGGATCTTCTCGACATGCCCTTCCGCGGTCCGCAGCGAAATGACCAGCCGTGCCGCGATGTCCTTGTTGGACAGCCCCTGCGCCACCAGTTCGGCCACCTCTCGTTCACGCCGGGTCAGCGTCGAAGCAGGACGTGGCGCATCGCTTGCGGGCTGTGTGCGCTCTCGCAGGGCGAGGGCGAGCGTTTCCTCGACGGTCAGGGCACCGCCACGTTCGAGAGCCGCGTCGAATTGGGCATCCCCCATCTTGTCCCGCGCCATCGTCTCGAACTTGGCTCGCTGTGCGAGCAGGAGCGTCCAGCCGAACAGCGGGGCTCCGAGGGTCTGCCACAGGGGGTTCGCCCCGCCGAACAACGTGGCGGCTCGCTCGGCGTTGCCCTTCGCCGCCGTGGTCCAGGCGAGTACGTCGAGCGAGAGCGCCATCCCAAGGGTGTCGTGGAAGAACCGCTTGATCCTGAGCGCCTCGCACAAGTCGGCTTCCGCCGCGTCGAGCTCGCCGTGAATCAAGCGCAGGAATCCGCGCCCCCACAGCACCCATGACAGCACCCACTGATCGCCGGCCGCTGTGCAGCGCCGGAACAACTCCTCGATGATCTCCGCGGCTTTGTCGAGTTCGCCCAGGAGGATGAGGGCCGCTGCCAACTCCGTCCGGAGGTTGTTCGGATAGTGGACGGGTGTTTTGGTCTGGGCGTACCGCTCGAGGGCCTCGTTGAACAGGGGGATCGCGCCGGACAGGTCCGTGCTGAGGAACTTGCTCAATCCGCGCACGTGGGTGGCATAGGCGAGGGCGGCAGGGTCGTTCAGGCGGACGGCGACCTTCCGGGCGTCCTCGGCCGACTCCGCCGCCGCAGCCTCGTCTCCCTGGCATGCGGCGATGTACGCGACGGTGGCAAGCGCCCAGGCCCGTTCGCGGCTGGGCTCCGCGTCGAGAGCCAACGCTCGGCCCAGCCACAGCCTGGCCTCGGTGGGGTACCCCATCGCCAGCCACAGCCAGGGCGCCGCCGCCATGCGCAGTCCGGTACGCGCCTCACCAGGCTGGGACAGGCAGTATTCCAGTGCGTGCCGCAGGTTCGGGAGCTCCAACTGAAGCCTGCTCGCCCACTCCCGCTGCCGCGGGCCGCTCCACTCGTCCCCCGCCACCTCCATGAGTTGCCGGTACCGGTCACGGTGCCGCCGACGGAGGGCCGGTTCCAGGCCCGACTCCGAGAGCCGGGCCTGGCCGTACGCACGGATGGTTTCCAGCATGCGGAAGCGGACGTATTCTCCCCCTCCCTGCTCCTCGCGAATGAAGATCGACTTGTCGACGAGGCCGGCGACGGTGTCGAGAACCGCATGCCGGGGGAGCGCCTCATCGGTGCACACCGCCTCGAGCGCGTCGGTGCTGAACCCACCGACGAAGACGGACGCCCGCGCCCACAGCCTCTGCTCGTTCGGGGTGCACAGGTCATAGCTCCAGTCGATGAGCGCCTGAAGGGTCTGATGCCGTTCCGGCAGGTTGCGGCTGCCCTCCCGCAAGAGCTGGAACCGGTCGTCCAAGCGGCTCGCGAGATCATGGACGGTGAGCACCCGCAACCGCACCGAGGCCAGTTCGATGGCCAGCGGGATCCCTTCCAGGCGCCGGCAGAGGCGGACGACCGCCGCTTCGTTGTCGGGCGTGATCGAGAAGCCGGGAACGACGGCCGCCGAACGGTCGGCGAACAGAGTGACCGATGGGTACCGGGTCGCCGTGCCGGGCTCGACGGACTCATCAGGAGGGGGAGTCGGCAGTGGTGGGACGGGGTAGATGTGCTCCCCAGCGATTCTGAGCGCCTGCCTGCTGGTGGCCAGGATCCGCACCTCGGGCGCCGCACGCAGCACCTGGTCGGCCAGGCCCGCGGCCGCGTCCACCAGGTGCTCACAGTTGTCCAGGACCAGCAGCATGCGCCGCTGCCCCAGATGATCACGCAGCACGGTCATGGGTGAGCGGGGGGACTGCTCCTTGATCCCGAGAGCGTCGACCACGCTGTGGGGGAGCAGCGCCGGGTCTTTCAACGACGCCAGTTCCACCAGACAGACACCGTCCGGGAAAGCTCGCTGCATCTCCCCGGCGACGCGGAGAGCGAGCCGCGTCTTGCCCACCCCGCCGATGCCGGTCAGCGTCACCAGCCGGGTCGTGGAGAAGAGCTGCCGGAGCGCGGCGACATCCTTTCGCCGCCCCACGAAGCTGGTGAGATCCGCCGGCACGGCGTTCGGAGTAGGCATCGAGTCCCCACGTGCGCAATCGGGAGCGGTGATCCGATCGTACCGCCGCACACAGCCCGAGCCGAGACCCCCGGGAGCCCGGGGACAGGTACTCGTACGGGTAGTTCCCCGGGCGTCCGTCCGCCGGTCGGTGGTCAAGCTGTGAGGTCAGATCGCGCCGGTGAAACCGCAGGTCACGGCGGGGAGAGCTAGACATGTTGGAGGATCGGGAAATCCGTGAATTTCTTCAGCCTCTCCGGTCAATGCGCCCGGCGAGCCCTCCTGCCGCGGTTGGCCGGCCGGTCCGTTCTTGCATGTTCTAGGAGTAGTCGGAGGTGTCGTCATGACACTTGTCCTCGCCGAGCGGGTTGCTCCCACGGGTCGGGTTCGCCCGGTGCTGGAGGACCGATGTCAGAGGCAGCGGGTCCTGGTGGCGGAGGAGCACGAGCTGGTGCTGGCGGGGTTGCGTGCGGTGTTGCTGAGCCAGCCGTGGGTGGCGTCGTGTCTGGCGGCGGATTCGCAGGAGGCCGCCTGGCAGGTGGCGCGGCGGCATCATCCGCAGCTGGTGTTGGTGAGTACGTCGTTGGGAGGCCGGTCGGGGCTGGACCTGTGCCGGGACCTTCGGGACCGGATGCCGCACGTCAAGGTTGTTCTGCTGTCCGGAGAGGGGCGGGTGTCGGCGGCGCTGGCGTCGGCGCACGGCGCGGTGGCGTCCTTGTCGAAGCAGATGCCGACCGCGGCGATCGTGGCGGCGGTGAAGCGTGTCGCGGAGGGCGCGCGGGTGTTCCCGAAGGATGAGGCACCCGCCGCGGTGCGGCTTTCGAAGCGTGAACTGGACGTCCTGCAGCATCTGGTGCTGGGGTTGAGCAACCCGGAAGTGGCAGCTGTGCTGAATCTGTCCCGGCATACGGTGAAACAGCACACGACCACGGTGTACCGGAAGCTGGGGGTGCGGAACCGGGCCCAGGCGGCCAGCCGCGCTCAGGAGCTCGGACTCGTCGGCTGAGTGTCGAGTCGCAGCGCAGGCGTTCACCCACCGGCTGTGTGGCAGCGCCTGCGCTCAAGTCCGGACAGGCGGAACACCTGCTCAAGAGGCGGCGTCGGTGTGCCGGCGATGCCGGGTCACCAGGTCCGCGAGCTCGGCCACGGCTCGCTGGATGAGCAGCCGGCCCTCGTCGGGGTTCGCGCCTCCGGGATCGCCGAGCACGCCGTTGGCGGTGACGGCGGACAAGCCGGCGTCCCGCAGACGCGGGAGGAGTGTGTGGACGGGGGCGGTGTTTCCGGCTCGCGCTGCCTCCATCCGTACCAGGTGGGGGGTCAGCGCCAGCATGACGGAGGTCTCGGTGCGGCCCGCGTGGGCGTCGCCGCCCCAGCGCGGGCCCCAGGCCAGGACGTGCCGCCCCTCGGTACGCAGTCGTCGGACGGCCCGGGTGACGGGCTGTGCGTTGCCGCCGTGAGCGGAGACCAGGACGACCCGAGGGAATGTCACCGTTGCCGACCTCACGAGCTCGACGAGGAGCAGCTCGACGGCCTCCTGGCCGACGGACAGCGTGCCGGGGAAACCCTGGTGCTCGCCGCTGGATCCGAACGCCACGGCGGGCGCCACGACGACATCGGGCACCTGTGTCGCTAGCCGGTCGGTCAGGGCGACGGCGATGTCGGTGTCCGTGGACATCGGTAGGTGCGGCCCGTGCTGCTCCGTGGCGCCGACCGGCACGGCGAGGACGGCCCCCCGCCCCGCCAGATCTGCTACGTCGGTCCAGGTCAGCGAGGCCAGCGTGGTCATCAGGGGGCCTGGGCCGGACGCGGTGCCCCGAGGACGCGGGTGAAGCCGTCGGGGAGCACCACGTCGTCGGGTGCGAGGTCGTGGATGGAGGAGCGCCCGAGTCCGAGGAGCGCGGAGTCGATGCCGCCGCGCAGGATGTCGAGCACGTTCTCCACGCCGGCCTGGCCACCCGCGGCCAGGCCCCACAGGTACGCCCGCCCGATCATCACGGCGCGGGCGCCGAGTGCCAGGGCCTTGACCACGTCGCTGCCCCGACGCACTCCGCCGTCGAGGAGTACTTCGATCTGGCCGCCCACGGCGTCGGCGATGGCGGGCAGGGCACGGATGGTCGCAGGGGTGCTGTCAAGGTTGTTGCCGCCGTGGTTGGAGACCGAGACGGCCTGGGCGCCGGCGTCCACGGCGCGCTTGGCGTCGTCGACGCGGATGATGCCCTTGACGAGGAACTGGCCGCCCCACTGCTCGCGCATCCACCGCACGTCGTCCCAGGTGGGAGGGGGGGTCTGCATCCATTCGCCGTAGGCGCCGAAGAACGTCGGGGCCTGCTCGCCGACGGCGGCGACGTTCGGGGTGGTCAGGTCGGGCAGCCGCCGGGTCCGGGCGAACGCGAGCAGCCAGCGCGGGTGGGTGATTCCCTCCGGCGCGAAGCGCGCCATTGCCTTGAGGTCGAGGCGCTCGGGGATGTGGGGGCTGCCCCAGTCCCGGCCGTGCGAGAACGACCAGTCCAGGGTCACGATCAGGCCCTTGGCGCCGGCCTCCCGGGCACGCTCCATCTGGGCGATCATGGAGTCCTTGCTGCCCATCCAGTACATCTGGAAGAACGTCTGCGGATTGGCCGCGACGACCTCCTCGACGGGCTTGCTGGCAAAGGAGCTCAGTCCCATCGCCGTGCCTCGGGCTGCCGCGGCGCGGGCCACGGCCACCTCCCCGTCGGGGTGCACGGCCTGCACTCCGGTCGGGGAGATGATCACCGGAAGGGAGATCGACTGGCCCAGGACGGTCGTGGCCTGGTCACGCTTGGCCGGCAGATCCGCGACGTGCGGCGCGAAGCCGGCCTCGGCGAAGGCGGCCATGTTGTCCTGGTAGGTCGTGCCGCGCTCGGAACCGGCGAGCAGGGCGCCGTAGACGGATGCCGGCAGTCGTCGCTTTGCTCGACGCTGCGCCTCGGCGACGGTTTCGAACCATGCGTTGGGCATGACGCCCCTTTCTTTCGTGGACCGAGCGGCCTTTCGGTCAGGCCAGAGGACTTTCGTCACACATGCGCGTGGGCCGGCTCTCCCGCCGAACCGGCAGGCCGAGAAGGACGGGCTGCCCGCGCACTGGCCCCCGGTGGGAGTGGTCCTCGCTGGGCCGGGGAGCGGACGACCGGTCGCCGGCCAGCGCCGCCTCTGCGTGTCCCTGGACGCATTCCGGATCGGGGCCGTCGAGCGGCAGTCCTGTGAAGAACTTGGCGGCCATGCACCCACCACGGCAGGCGTCGAAGGCGGAACACTTCGTGCAGGCGCCACCCGTCTGAGGCTGCCGCAGCTCCTGGAAGAGCGACGAGGAGCGCCATACCCGGGTGAACCCGCCCTCGTCGCGCACGTTTCCGGCGCGGAAGGCGTCGTGGATGGCGAACGGGCAGGCGTACACCTCACCGACCGGGTCGATCAGGCACACCACCCGCCCGGCGCCGCACAGGTTCAGCCCGGGCAACGCCTCACCGTAGGCGGAGAGATGGAAGAACGAGTCCCCGGTGAGCACTTCGTCGCCGTGCTCGACCAACCAGTCGTAGAGCTGCCGTTGCTGCGCTGCTGTGGGGTGCAGTTCGTCCCACACGTCGGCGCCCCGGCCGGAGGGCCGCAGCCGCGTCAGCCGCAACTGTGCCCCGTACCGGTCGGCGAGTGCCTTGAACGCGTCCAGTTGCCCGATGTTGTGGCGGGTGGCCACGACCGAGATCTTGAACCCGGCGAAGCCCGCCGCGGCAAGGTTCTCCATGGCCTGCAGCACCGTCGCGTACGAACCCTCGCCCCGTACGGCGTCGTTGACGTCGGACGTCGCCCCGTCCAGGGACAACTGGACGTCCACATAGTCACTGGCAGCCAGCCGCCGCGCGGCGTCCGGGGTGATCCTGACGCCGTTGGTGGAGAACTTGACGCCCACCTGGTGGGCGGTGGCGTAGTCGACCAGTTCCCAGAAGTCCGGGCGCACGGTCGGCTCGCCGCCGCCGATGTTGACGTAGAAGACCTGCATGCGCTCCAGCTCGTCGATGACCACCTTGCACTCGTCGGTGGTCAGCTCGCGCGGGTCGCGCCGACCGGAGCTGGACAGGCAGTGCACGCAGGCCAGGTTGCAGGCGTAGGTGAGCTCCCAGGTCAGACAGATCGGCGCTTCGAGGCCGTGCTGAAAATGGTCCACGAGGCGGCCCGTCCGGGCCGGGCTCGGCGGTGCTACGGAAGGCACGGTCATCGCGCCTCCTCTCCTTGCAGATGAGCGTCACCGCGGCTCGGCGGACCGGTGCGCTCGGTGATCATCCGGGACTTCGCAAGCTGCGCCAGCGCGTCCCGGTAGCGCCCCGACTCGGCGGGTTCGACGCCTGCCGCCCGGCAGGCTTCCGCCGCACTCGGGCGGTGGGCCAGTTCCTGTACGACGGTGAGCAGCCGGCGGTCCTTGAGGAAGGACAGCTGCCGGGTGCCGAAGTGGTAGAGCAGCGCCCCGAAGGGCTCCGGACGAACGGCGACCTGGGGGTGCACGGCCCAGGCCGCCTTCAGGTCGAACCGCTCGGACCCGTTCCTGTGCGTGGGCATGGTGTCCCCGCCTCAGTACACGCCGCACATGCCGTCGATCGACACGTCCTCGACGAGCAGGTCCTCCTCGATCAGTTGGTCGTCCTCGGCGGGGAGACGGTCAGCGGTCGAGGTCTGTGAGTTGTCGGTCATGGAGGTTCCCTTCATCGTCCACGGCGCGGCCGGTGTCGCGGCGCAGGGTGACGGTAGGTATCCCCGGTGCCGTGAGCGGGTCGGTGCGCCGCACTTGCTGCCCACCTGGGGGATCGACGCGTCGAGACGAGCGGGTGAAGGCTGGTCGCCCGGCCTTCCGATGTTCGAGGACACCTGGTGATCGACGTTCCCCCACTCCCCCCGGTCTTCCGGCTGCGCCCCGACCCCGGCCTGCGTCTGCTGCGGGACGGGCGGGTCCTGTTGGGAGGCTCCCCATACCGGCTGATGCGGCTGACGGCGCGCGCCGTGCCGGTCGTGAGCGCGTGGCTCGACGGGAAGCCGGTCGGGGAAGGGCGAGCGACCGGACTGCTGGCCCGTCGGTTGGTCCAGGCAGGCATGATGCACCCCGTACCGCCGTCCGAGGCACCGCGCCCGTCCGTGACGGTCGTGGTACCGGTCCGGGACCGGGCCGGGCACCTCGCCCGCTGTCTGGCCGGCCTGAGCGGCGGACCGGAGGTGATCGTCGTGGACGACGCCTCGGCCGACCCCGGCGCGGTTGCGGACGTCGTGCGGGCGGCCGGCGCCAGGCTGGTCCGTCGCCCTGTCAACGGGGGCCCGGCGGCCGCGCGGAACACCGGACTCGCCCACGCCACCACCGAATTGGTGGCCTTCGTGGATTCCGACTGCCTGCCGACCCGCGCATGGGCTGACGCCTTGCTGCCGCACTTCGCGGATCCCGCCGTGGCCGCGGTGGCGCCGCGCATCGTGGCAGAGGGAGCGGGACGTGGCTTCCTCGCGGCCTACGAGTGTGCGCGCTCGGCCTTGGACATGGGGCCCAGGGAGTCACTCGTACGACCCGGCTCGCACGTGCCCTATGTGCCCAGCGCCGCGTTGGTGGTGCGGCGCACCGCCGTGGGCCGGGGCTTCGACGAGACGATGCGCGTCGGGGAGGACGTCGACCTGGTGTGGCGGCTCGCGGCCGACGGTCACCACGTCCGTTACGACCCTTCGGTCACCGTGGCCCACGTGCACCGGACGCGTCCGCGCCAGTGGCTGGCTCAGCGCATCCAGTACGGCACCTCCGCCGCGCCGCTGGCCGCGCGGCACCCGGGCACGCTCCCGGCCACGTCGATGGCCGGCTGGAGCGCGCTTGCCTGGGGACTGGCCCTGACACGGCGGCCGCTCGCCGGTGCCCTGATCACCGCAGGAACGACCGGACTGCTGGCGCGCAAACTCGCGGCCTGGTCGGACCGACCGTGGACCACCGCGGCCAGGCTGAGCGGAGGCGGCACCTTGCTGGCAGGCGAGCAGCTCGGCCGTGCCGTGACGCGAACCTGGTGGCCACTGGCCCTGCCACTGGCCGCAGCCGTACCCCGGCTGAGGATCCCGCTGGCCGCAGCCGCCCTTCTGCCCCCGCTGCTGGAACACCGACGCAGCCGCCCCGGTCTTCCGGTCCTGTCCTGGACGGTCACGCGCCTCGCCGACGACCTGGCCTACAGCCTCGGTGTCTGGAAGGGCTGCATCCGGGAGCGCACCACCGAGCCGCTCCGTCCGAGACTGTGGTGGCTCTCCGCCGACGGCGTCACGCCTCCGTCGGGACGTACCGGTGGGTGAGACCACGGACCGGACGTCCGCGGATGTGATCGTGGTCGGAGCAGGGGCTTCCGGTGCCGCGCTGGCGGCCCGCTTGAGCGAGGACGCCGGACGCACCGTACTCCTCGTCGAAGCAGGGCCGTTTCCGCGCCGTCTCCGCGATTTCGCGCTCGAGCTGCTCGACGCGCGGCTGATTCCCGGAGCCCAGCCGGATCACCCGGCCGTCCAGCGGTACGCCGCGCACCTCACGCCCGAGCGGCCCTACACGGTGGTCCGCGGGCGCCACCTCGGTGGCTCGACCACCGTCAACGGCGGCTATTTCGTCCGCGCCCGGCGCGGGGACTTCGACCGCTGGGCGGCAGCGGGCAACCCGGCCTGGACGTACGACCGGTTGCTCCCTTGGCTGCGCGCCCTGGAGACGGACCTCGACCATGGCGCCGATGACCTGCACGGCGCCTGTGGACCGGTGCGCGTACGCCGCGCATCCCTCGACCACCCTGCCGCAATTGCCTTCCGCGACGCGGCGGACCACCTCGGCTACCCGCTCGAACCCGACAAGAACGACCAGGCGCCGCCGGGCTTCGGCTCCGTCCCGTGCAACGCCGTCGACGGTGTGCGGCTCAACACCGGCCTCACCTATGTCCTGTCGGCGCTGGGGCGCCCGAATCTCACCGCGCTCGGCGACTGCCCCGTCAGCAGGATCGTCATCCGCAACGGTCGCGCCACGGGAGTCGTCGTATGCCGGAACGGGCAAGAGACCCTCTTCTGTGGCGGCGAGATCGTCCTGTGCGTCGGGTCCCTCGTCACTCCGCAACTGCTCCAGCTGTCCGGCATCGGCCCGCGAGCCGACCTGGAGCGGCTCGGCATCCCCGTCGTCGTGGATGCCCCGGCGGTCGGCACCCGGTTCAGCGACCACCCTCAGCTCGTCCTGGAGTGGTCCCCACGGCGGGAACTGGGCGCGCCGCACGGCTCCTGGCTGGGCGGCTGCCTGCACCTGTCCTCCTCGGACGGAACCCATCCGGGTGACCTGGAGATCCTGCAGTCGCTGGTCCCCCTGGCAGGACTCGTCGGCGGCACGACGACCGTGCCCGGCGCGCCTTTGCCCTTCCTCGTCTCGGTCCAGTCACCTGGAAGGACCGGCCGCCTGTCCCTGAGGTCCGCGGATCCCGCGACGCCCCCGCGTATCGAGTACGGCTACCTCGCCGGACCCGAGGACCGCCGCCGCCTGCGCGAAGCCGTGCGCGCCACCGCGGAACTCATTAACACACCGGCCTTCGACGAAATCTCCCACGGACTGCTCCAACCGGGTCCGGACGTGCTCAACTGCGATCACGCACTGGACGGATGGATCAACCGGAACATCGGCACCGCTCACCACACATGCGGGACCGCACCGATGGGCCCGGACACCGCGGATGCGGTGGTCGACCAGTACGGAAGAGTCCACGGCGTGCACGGTCTCCGCGTCGCCGACACCTCGATCCTGCCCACGGCCCCACTGCGCGGCCCAGCGGCGACAGCCGTACTCATCGGAGAGGTCATAGCGCATGCCATGCGCGATGAACTGCCCTGACAGGGTCTGTCGTGCGGCGTGGCCGTCCGACCGGTGACCATGCGGCGAAATGAGCCGAGTACTGAAGGCGGCGGCTTCGGGTGATCGTGAAGGAGGGGTGTGCCAACGCGTCGCTGCGCAAGGTGGCACAGCCGGGTGCACGACAGGGCGGTGACGCACTACTTCGCGGACAGGAGCACTGTCTCCCTCAGCCGGGGGGATGCTCGATGTCCCGGGATCGCAGTGGCGGTGACCTGGGGCGTAAGACGCGCCGCGGGAGCCAGGCGTAGCCTTGATTCCAGACGTTCCAGTACTTGGCAGGTCGTGTGCATGATGCGTGCATCACGTGAGACGGGTCTGATGCACGATCGGGTGACATCTGAACTGGCTTGCCCTGTGGGGCGGGTGGGAAGGATGTCGCTGTGCCCAAGCCTTATCCGGAGGAGT
>NZ_JBIAWG010000035.1:0-33402 GCF_042895285.1 Streptomyces sp. NPDC001406 | reverse complement strand
TGAACTTCCTACGCTTCTGTGCCACGTGCTCTCTCCGCCGTTCTGGACTTCGATCCTATGGGGACCGCTGTCCGAGAACTTCGGGGCGCCTCAGTGTTCGCGTCGGTGCCGCGCAAGGACCAGCGGGCCGAGGGTGACTGCTATCTGCGGGGACTGATGCTGGACGGTCGCCGCAAGTCGATCCAGGCGATGGCCGCGCGGTTGCCGGACGGCAACGAGCAGAACCTGCAGCAGTTCGTGAAACCAGTCGACGTGGGATCCCATGCCGGTGCAGCAACGGATCGCCGAGCGGATGCTGCCGTTGATCAACCCGGTGGCCTGGGTGATCGACGATGTGTCGGTGCCCAAGGACGGGAGGATGTCGGTCGCGGTGGCTCCCCAGTACTGCGGAGCCTTGGGTAAACGGGCCAACTGCCAGGTCGCGGTCACCGTCCACGCCGCGACCGACTCTGCCTCCTGCCCAATGCAGTGGCGCCTGTTCCTGCCAAAGGAGTGGGCCTCGGACACCGACCGCCGGGCCGTCACCCGCATCCCGCCCGAGGTCACGCACCGCGAGAAGTGGCGCCTGGCCCTGGACATGCTCGACACCCTCGCCTCCTGGGGCATGACGCCGCCGCTCGTGGTGGCCGACGCCGCCTACGGCACCAACGCCTACCTGCGGACCGCGCTGTCCGAGCGTGGACTGGCCTACGTCCTGTCCGTCCGCTCGGATGTGAGTGCTCACCCCTTCGATGCGAAGCCCGTGGCCCCGGCCCGCAATGGGCCCATCGGCTGCTGGCCCCAGCCGCGTTACCGGCAGGCCGCACCGTCGGTGGCAGCCCTGGCAGCCGGCCTCGGACAAGAGGCGTTCACCCCTGTCACCTGGCGGAACGGCTCGCGAGGGGAGTTATGCTCCCGCTTCGCAGCCGTGCGCGTCCGCCCGGCCGGCAAGGCCGTGGAGCGTCCGATCCGAGCCGCTGCCTCGGCCGAACAGGGCTGGTGGGACGGAATCCTGCCCGACTGCTGGCCGCTGATCGAATGGCCCGCCGACGCCGACGCACCGACTGACTACTGGCTGTCCAACCTGCCCGCCGACACTCCCATTGCCGACCTGGTCCGTCTGGCCAAGGTCCGCCGACGCATCGAGCACGATTACCGCGAACTCAAACACGGCCTGGGCCTGGACCACTTCGAGGGCCGGTCCTGGCCAGGCTGGCACCACCACGTCACCCTCGTGACGGCTGCCCACGCCTTCCTCACCGAAGAGCGCCTGGCCCCAAAAGTGCCCGCACCGGTCTCACCCTCTACCAAGTTCTCGACGCCCTCCAGGACGTCTTGAGGTGCTGGACCGGTGTCTGCACCACCTGCCGCCAACGCCTGCCCACCGGGACACACACGACACCAAGATCAAGACAGACCTAACGGAGTCCTACTAGCGGCTGACAGGCCCAACCTCCACGAATCTCACGGATTTATCCGTCGCCAGATGTCCGCTCTTCAGGGCTTCTGACCAGCGCGAACGCCGAAAGAGTCCAGTAGTGATCGGCCAGAATTGAACGTAGTCCGAATTCTCTTGGTGGCGCGCATGGGCCATCACCGTCACCCCTTTCTCCCAGTGACGGTCCGGAAATCGGGCATTCCGAGGTGGACGATGCCGTGTCGTTCGGTTAGGCGGTTCATCGCGGCGAGCTTCTCGTTGGTTGCGGCAAGGCTCACCTCCAGGCCCGCGATCTCGCCGAGCCAGCCCTGTTCCTTGGTCTCGTCGACGCGGGCGTGGAGGTTGGCGATGATCTCCCGTAGGCGGGGCGCCTGCGTGGGGTCGGGTCGTAGCGCTGGGCACCGGATGCAAGCATGTTCATGGACGCAAGGCGTCCCAAAATCTCGTGTGCAGATGCCGAGTTCGAGCTTCCGCAACTCGAGGTGGCCGAGGAACTCCTGACATTCCTCCGGGGTGAGGTCCCGGTATTCTGCGCCGGGTCGCAGGGCTCGCCGGCAGGCGATGAATGCCCGGTGGTGCGCGATCACGTCATCGGAGTAGATCGCTAATGGTGGAGTCGGGTATTGGAACTGGCTGAATGCCTCTGGACCGTGGGGTCTCCGAGGGGGTGGTTCTGGCCCGCCCATGGGTGACCTGTGGTAGGCAGAGCTGGTGATCAGCCGCCTCCCTCTCGACCAGCAACTTGAGTCCCTGCGTGCGGTGCTGTCCCGTAACGACGTATTGACGGAGGTGCTGGCGCGGACCGCGACGCTGGACCTTCCCGGGTGGTATGTGACGGCGGGATGCCTGTTCCAGACCGTGTGGAACGTGGTCACGGACAGGCCGCCGACCAGCGGTATCAAGGACTACGACGTCTTCTACTTCGACGGTAGTGATCTGTCCTGGGAGGCCGAGGACGCGGTGATCAAGGCCGGGCGGGAGGTATTCGCCGACCTGCCGGCGGATGTTGAGATCCGCAACGAGGCACGAGTTCACCTCTGGTATGAGGACAAGTTCGGAGTCGCGTGTCCGCCGTATGAGTCCACCGAGGCGGCGATCGACAGTTTCGCCGCGACGACGTGCTGCCTGGGAGTACGTGCGGAGACCGACGGCCGGTGGCGCGTGTATGCGCCGCATGGCCTTTCGGACGTGTTCAACCTCCTCGTCCGGCCGAACCCGGTGCTCGCCCCTCGCTCGGTCTATGAGACCAAGGCAGCACGATGGCGAGAGCAATGGCCCGAGCTGACCGTGTTGGACTGGCCCGCCGCGAGCGTCACGACGAGCTGGTCCGGCGGCTGACCTCGGCCGCGTAGGCGCCCCAGTCCCCGGCGGCGGCTCGCTGCCATTTGACGGCGACGGTGATGTCGATGCCGAGGGTGCGGGCGAGGACCGCGGCCGGCAGTTCGGTGGCGAGCTGGAACAGTGCGGTCGAGCGAGTCTCGGCCAGGCGGATGCCGAGTTTGCGGAGTCGCTCGCCCGTGGCCCAGGCACTGATCGGGCGGCCGGGCTGGCCTCCAGGAAAGAGCCAGGGCGAGTCTGTCCGGGCGAGGACGGCGTGGCTGCGGCGAACCTCGGCCTGTTGGAGGGCGCGTTCAGCGACGGGTGCGGGCAGGTCCACCGGGACGGCGCCGAGGCGGATGCGGACTGCTCCGTCTTTCTCCTCGATGTGATCGACGGTGAGCCGGGAGATCGCAGCGGGCCACTGGGCATAGAGGAGCAACAGCAGGCCGGCAAGGTGTCGCCGTACGCGTGAACGCGGCCAGTCACGTACGAGTGAAAAGGGCCGCTTGTTGATGCGGTGATTCCTCTTGCTCGGCACTGTGCTGCTGGTCGGTAAGGGGCGGCGGAGGGCAGCTCCTGACGATGGTCTTGGACCCGCAACGCTGGTCGGAACTCCGGCGTGTTTGTAAGCACTTCTTTGGGCACCAGCGCACCAGCGTTTCGGGGCTCCACTGACGTACCAAGTTGATCTGGCTCCACCGGTATGACCAGACAGTTCAGGCCCGGGTCAGGAGGGTCTGTGCATCGCA
Source organism: Streptomyces sp. NPDC001406 (assembly GCF_042895285.1). Taxonomy (NCBI): domain Bacteria; kingdom Bacillati; phylum Actinomycetota; class Actinomycetes; order Kitasatosporales; family Streptomycetaceae; genus Streptomyces; species Streptomyces sp. NPDC001406. The sequence goes on along the minus strand of NZ_JBIAWG010000035.1, from coordinate 29,916 downwards.
TCTTGCGGCGTGATCGGATAGGGGATGACTTCGTTCCGGACTGGTAAGCGGGTACGTTTGCGCGGTATCGAGCCCGAGGACTGGACAGCGTCGGTCGCCGGGCCCTCAACATCGCGCCGACCGTCGCCCCGGTCGGGCACGTCAGAGGAGCTGGAGCACCTCGGCCAGCGCGCCGGGACGCTGGTCAACGGGCAGGGGATCGACTAGGTGGACCCGGCACCCCAGCGTGGCAGCTCCGACGTCCGCAACAGGCTCGTCTCCCACCATGAGTGCATCGCCGGGCGCCACTCCGAGCTTGTCGCACGCCATCTGGAAGATCCGGGGATCGGGCTTCTTCACCCCACGCTCGAAGGAGAGGAAGTAGGCGTCCACGAGGTCATCGACACCGTGGTCGCGGAAGACAGGGCGCATGTCCCAGCCGATGTTGCTGACGACAGCGACCGGGATGCCTCGCCCGCGCAGGGCGCGGAGGGTTTCCTCGGTGTCGGGATAAGGCAGCCATGCCCTGGACACTTGGGAACGTTCATACAGGGCCTCGGCCAGGTCAGCCGCAGGCAGCTTCGCTTCCCGGGTAAGGGCTGTGAAGGCAGCCCGGTGTCGTTCGGCGGTCAGATCGCGCTCCCGCCACAGTGCCTCCAGATGGGGCGGCACTTTGCGCGGAGGAACCCCTCCGGGCTGAGCCCCGAACTCTTCCAGCCGGCTGACGCACGCGTCGAGTTCACCCTCGGGCACGTCCAGACCGGCCTTCGTGGCCACCGCGCGCAGCCACTGCGCGGCCGATTCGATCCGGAAGAGGGTCCCGGAGAAGTCGAACATCACACCCTTGATCATGCAGCCGATCCTGGCGGCGCCGACGAGCCGGCCGCAAGCCCAAGACGATCAAGATCTGCAACCCGAGCAATCCACCAACGTCCTCAGACCCTTGATGTCCGAATCAACTGAGGAACAAGATCCACGCTGGTCGATTCAGGAATCGCCATCACGATGAGCGAAGTCGAGTGAATGCTGGGCCTCCGGAGCAGAGTGAGGCTGCGGCAGCTTACCGACGACGTGCCCTCTTTGGAGTGAATGCGCTGCTCCGTCCGCCCGGCGGCGGCAGGGTTTGTGCGTCGATCACGGTCATGTCGGAGGCAGTGTTGCTTGATCACGGTCGTGTCGGGAGGCCGGGATGGGTTTGTCGCGGACGGAGCTGTTCGCTGCGATCCGGAGGGACAAGCGTCTTGATCTGGAACTGTCGCAGCGGGTTCTGGCGGAGAAGTACGGAGTGCATCGCCGAACGGTGAGGCAGGCCCTTTTGTCTGCTGTTCCGCCGCCTCGGAAGAAGCCAGCACCGCGGGCCACGGTCCTGGACCCGGCCAAGCCGTGGATCGACGCGATGCTGCGGGAAGACGCGAGTGCGCCGCGCAAGCAGAAGCACACGGCCCGCCGGATCCATCAGCGTCTTGCCCAGGAGTACGACTTCGACATGGTGTCGTACTCCACGGTCTGCGACTACGTGCTGGGCAGACGCCCGCAGATCGAGGCCGAGATGCTGGAGGGCCGCCGGCACCTGACGGGCATGGTCCCGCAGGTCCACCTGCCCGGTGAGGAAGCCGAGGTCGATTTCGCCGACGTCTGGGGCCGCCTGGCGGGCCAGGTCGTCAAGTGCCACCTGTTCACGCTGCGACTGTCGTATTCCGGCAAGGCCGTCCACCGCGTCTATGCCTCGCAGGCCCAGGAGTCCTTCTTGGAAGGGCACGTCGAGGCGTTCAACGTCCTGGGCGGAGTGCCGACCAAGCACATCCGCTACGACAATCTGAAACCGGCGGTCAATCGCATCTGCACCGGCCGCAGCCGCATCGAGTCCGAGCGGTGGGTGTCCTTCAGGGCCCACTACGGCTTCGATGCCTTCTACTGCATTCCCGGCGAGGACGGTGCTCACGAGAAGGGCGGGGTCGAGCATGAGGGCGGCCGTTTCCGCCGTACTCACTTGGTCCCGGTTCCCGAGGTTGCCACGCTGGAGGAGCTGAACGCGAAGATCGCCGAGATCGACGCGGTCGAGGACGAACGGATCCTCGCGGGCAGGCTGACCACCGTCGGCTTCAACTTCTACACCGAGGCGGACCAACTGGCTCCGCTGCCGCTGGAGGAGTTCGAGTGCGGCATCACCATGACGCCGAAGGTCGACCGCAGCAGCCGGATCACCGTTCGGCAGTGCCACTACTCAGTGCCGGCCCGCTTCATCGGCCAGAACGTACGGGTGCTGCTGCGGGGCAATGAACTCCTCGTCTTCGAACGGCGAGAGGTCGTCGCCCGGCACCCGAGGCTGACCCGCCGGGACGACTTCCGTGACGAACTCGACCACTACCTGGAGATTCCCTGGCCAAGCCCGGGGCGATGGCCGCCGGCGAGCCGGCTCGACCGCACTGGTCACCGCCCGGCAGAACGGCTCGTTCACCGAGGTCCACGAGGCGTTCTGGGCCGCAGCCCGGGCCGCCCACGGCGACGCGGCCGGAACAAGGGCCTTGATCGAGGTCCTGCTGCTGCACCGGCGGATGCCCGCGACGGCCGTCGAGCAGGGCAGGGCCGCCGCGATCCGAGCGGGCGCCATCACCGCCGACGTGGTGGCCGTCGAGGCCCGCAGAGCTGCTGCGCTGGCCCCGCCACCACCTGAGGACCTGGACGACGAGGGCGAGCCGCCGCCCTGGGCCGAACCCAGCGGGGTGGTCTCGCTCACGGCCCGCCGGGCCCAGCTGCCCGAGGACAACCGGCCCCTGCCGACCGTTACCCACTACGACCAGCTCCTGACACGTCGACCGAAAGGCACCGCATGGGCACGACCGACACCACGGCCGCCCAGATCCCTTCGCCCCGCCGGGACATGGGGCCGGAGGAGGCCGTGGACACTGCCATCGACGAAGCCTGCCGGGCCCTGCACCTGCCCACGATCCGCAGCAGGGTCCAGGAGATGGCCGCCGACGCCATGCGGCAGCGGTCCAGCTACAAAGACTTCCTTGCCGACTTGCTGGAAGCCGAGTGCGGCGAACGGGAGGAACGGCGCAAGCAGCGGCTGGTCAGGGACGCCAACTTCCCCCGGCCCAAACGGCTGGAGGACTTCGACTACGCGGAGAACCCCAACGTCATCCCCGAGATCGTCGGCACTCTGTCGGACCCGTCCTGGGTCAAGGCCGGACAGCCCCTCTGCCTGATCGGCGACTCCGGAACCGGCAAGTCCCACCTGCTGATCGGGATCGGCACGGCGATGGCCGAGGCCGGTCTCCGCGTCCGCTACACGACCACGGTCAACCTGGTCAGCTCGCGGAGGCTGCGGACGAGAAGAAGCTGACCCGCACCATCGCCCGCTACGGCCGCGTTGACCTGCTCTGCCTGGACGAATTCAGCTACCTCGACCTGGACAAGGCCGGCGCCAAACTGCTGTTCCAGATCTTCACCGAGCGGGAGGAACGGCGGGCCATCGCGATCGCCTCGAACGCCCCGTTCTCGGAGTGGAAGCAGAGCAACACCCCCCACCCCGGCCAGCGGAACCACCCGATCGAAGTAGAGCCAAATCACCTTGCTACAGGGGCGTGAATCACACCGCCACACGCCCCCTGCCACCCACCACTGGTGCCAAAACAACTCCGTGCACTGGAGCCAAAACGGGGGTCTGGCACAAGTTCCGTGAAGCGTGCACGGTGAGTAATCGATTGGGGGCGGCAGTCCCGACTGGCTAGGCTCCGACGCCATGAGTGGACCGGTATTGGTGATCGAGTTGGCGGAGGCGGTCCCACACTCGGCGATCCAGCGACTTCGCGAATTTCTGGTTCGCTCAGCGGCGCGTTTTGAGGAGAAGCGAGTCGGCGAGTACGACCTGCACATTCACGCGGACAGTCTCGGCATCACGGACACCGCGGGTGTCGACGGGCCTCGGCCCATTCTGGTCTCTCTCATGGGGCCCGGTATCGGTGACGAGGCCGTCTTCGAGGCCGAGCACTCCGACGAAGTCGGCCAGGAATCCCTCATTGGCTTCACCCCGACCCACGCGGTCGACGTCATCGCGTTCTGCAACAGTCCGGTCGACCACGCCGTCACGGCCCTGTTGACCGCCGCCATCATGGACGTGATCGGCGGCGTCGCCAACGCTGAACTGCGAGAAGACCAGATGCCGATCGTCGCCGACCTTCCCGGCATCGTCGCAACGACGGATGATCCGGGGCCCGCCGCGTACTGCTCAGCGGAGTTCCTCAGAGAGTGGAGCAAACAGCCCGGATTCCGACTTCTGAAGTAGCCGGAACTCATCCAGTCGGCTCACGCGAGCAGTACCCGTTTGCGCAACAACGTGAAGCCGGCGCGGCCGAACATCTGCCGCTTGAGCATCTTGATCCGGTTGACGGCGCCTTCGACCGGGCCTGAGTTCCAGTCGGTGGTCAGGCCGGCGGTCACCGCGTCGAAGTCGCTGCGCAGGCCGACGGCGAAGCTGCTGATGCCGGGGAGGTTGGCCTCCGCGGCCTCGGTGATCCACTCGGGCAGGCGGGTACCGCTGAGTGTGGTGAGCATCTCCGCGAACGCGCTGGTCAGCTCGGCTGCGGAGGCCAGCTCGGGGCAGCGGTCGAGCACGGCTTTGCGGTGCAGTTTCTCCTCCTCGGTGAGTGTGGCCGGGTGTCGGGTGAGCCAGCCGGTCACCTGCCGCACCGACGGCGGTGGCGGGGCGGGCGTGGAGCCTTCTGGCCGGGGCAGGTCGCGCCGGGCCCAGTCGCGGACGGTGGAGTAGTGGCCGTGGAAGCCGCGGGCCGTGATCTCGCGGTGGAGGTCGAGGACGGTCACCTTCCCGTCGGCTTCGGCCCAGCGTTGTGCCAGGTAGGGCTTGAACGGGTCGAGCTTGCTGGGGAGTTGGCGCTTGCGGCCCTTGACCATGTCCTGCCAGCGGGCGGCGCGGGCGTACCGCTGGACGGTGTGGCGTCCCCAGCCCAGGTGGCGGGCGATGTGGCGGATTCCCATGCCTTGGTCGAGGAGGTCGTGGACGAGGGCATGATGGGCGCGGGCCCTCTCGGCGAACCTGCCGGTCGGATCCGCCTCTGCGTCGTTCTGGTCGGAGGTCGCTTCGGGGGTGTCTCCCAAACGGGCTCCGGTTCTGGGCTGGCCCGGGGCAGGTCGTGCAGGCAGGTGCGGTGGGCTGCGACGGTCTTTTCGACCGCGGTGGCGAGGTTCTGCCAGAGGTGAAAGCGGTCAGCGACCTGGAGGGCCTGGGGTGCGGCGGTGTCGGCCGCCTCGGCGTAGGCGCCGGCGCGGTCGCGGCAGATCACCTCGATTTCGGGATGGGCTGCGAGCCACGGGGCGAGGGTGACGGCGTCGCGTTCGGGCAGCAGGTCGAGGACCTGGTGGTTCTCTGCGTCGATCACGACGGTTCCGTAGACGTGACCGCGGCGCAGCGCGAAGTCGTCCACGCCGACGGCGCGGGGGCGCGTCGCGGCAGGGTCGGGCAGGTCCATCACCCGGCGCAGCAGCGTGGTGCGGCTGGTGGCGATGCCCATGAAGTGGGCGAGGCGGGCGCCGGCGCGACCGGCCAGTGCCAGCCCGATCGCGCCCATCGTCTGCCGCAGCCGCTGGGTGACCCGGCCGTGGCGGCGGGTCAGTCCGGGCACCTGCTATACGAATGTCCGTCGGCCGCATCCCGTGGCCGTGCAGAAGAACCGCCGGACCTTTAATACGAGTTGTGCACTCCGCCCGGCCGCGGGTAGGTCCGCGGGAGACCGCAGGTAGGAGCTGTGGACGCGTTCCGTCCAGTGGGAGCAGTCGGGGCAGGCGGCCCCGATGGGCGTGCATCGGGCCTCGACGCGTATCGCGTTGCCCTCCGAATGCACGGCCACGACGGCGACTCCGGGGACCGATGGGAACAACAACTCCCGCAACCGGGACAGCACCTCGTTCACGGCCGCCGAATGTCGGCCGTGTCACCCGCACGAGGAGCGATTTCAAGGCGACTTCCGTACCACGCGACGGAAGATCAATAACTACAAGGCGTGATCGACTCACGGAACTTGTGCCAGACCCCAAAACAAGTGCTTACAGACACCGGCGATTCCGTGCCCTGTTCGAGTCCGGTGCGGTGACTCTGACGGAGGTCGCCAAGGAGACGGGCCTGAACCGGAAGACGGTCCGCAAGTACCTGTCCGGGCAGGCCCCGGCCGCACCGCCGAGGAGGGTGTCGAACGGCCGGCCGCGCAAGAAGGCGGTGGACGAGGTCGCGCCGCTGATCGACGCGATGCTGGAGGCGGACATCCTCATCAAGGGTGCGGTGGTGCACGAGCGCCTGGTGAAGGACTACGGCTCCACTATCAACTACCAGCGGGTCAAGCTCTATCTGCAGGAGGCCTGCCCACGGATCGCCGAGGAACTGGGCATCGCGCCAAGAGAGTTGGCGGGCATGCACCGCTGCTTCGAGGTCGTGCCCGGGGCCCAGGCCCAGGTCGACTGGGGCGACGAGGGTAAGATCCTCGCCCATCTGGGCATCCCGAACGTCTATTCGTTCCACATGATCCTGTCGTACTCCCGCGACCCGTTCTGCTGCTTCACCACCAGCCAGGATCTCCAGACCTTCTTCGACTGTCACCGGCGGGCGTTCACCCACTACGGCGGGGTGCCGATGTCGATCGTCTACGACCGGACCAAGACCGTCGTCCGCCGGCATGTCGCGCCGGGTGAAGCCGTCCCGCTGCATCCGGAAGCGGTGGGTTTCGCCGACCATTACGACTTCGACATCGACGTGCTGGCCGCCTACCGGCCCACCGGCAAGGGCCGGGTCGAGCGCCAGGTCCTGATCGTCCGCGACCACGTGCTCGCCGGACGGGCCTTCAACTCCGTCGAGGAGATGGACGCCGCGTTCATGGCCTGGGTGCCGCAGCGACGCGCCCGCACCCATGCGACCGACCACGAGGTCCTCGCCACCGCGATCCTCGACCGGCTGCTGCACCACTGCGACGTCGTCGCGATCAACGGCCCCAGCTACCGGCTCAAGAACCGCCTCAAGGCCATCGAACGGGACACCAGCGTGGCCTGACCACTGGCCGCGTTCAAACGTACCGACCCGGCCGCATCGGAGAGTACGCGGACAGGCAAGGCGGTCTTCGGGCCTGAGGGCATCGTCGTGCAGCAGGCGTCGGGCGGTGGCCCAGCGGGCCTCGTCGTCCATCGCCTGGGAGGGGCCGTTCCACCGCTCGGCCGGGAACCTGAGATCACGGGTGATCTTCTGGGCCAGGGACCAGCGCACGAAGTGGCCTGCTTCCCGGCGAAGGCGGACGTCATCGCTGGTCATCCAGCACTCAAGGTCGCTCTGGCGACAGGTGGCAAGGGTCAGGTTCTGGCCCCCGAGCCAGTTGTCGCCTGCCCCGGCTCCCCCATCGCCGTCACCCTCGCCCGCTGACCACGCGGCGTTGGTCCCGTCGCCAGAGGGGAAGGTGGCGGGCCATGCCGGGACGCTGCATACGGGCCCCGTGGATCCTGCCGTCGCGCCTCCACCTTTCCTACACCAAGCCATCACCTCGCGGTCGCCATCTGTGTAGGCTCCTGGCGCTCCATTCGCACCACTGAGGGGGGATTCCTCATGCGCACACGCTCCGCCGTGGCGGCCGCCGCAACCGCCGTCACGATCGCCGCGATCGCCGCTGCACCCGCGCAGGCCACCGAGTACACCTCCGCCCTGAAGATCAAGGGCGTGCAGTACAACGCACCCGGCCCCGACTCCAACCGGTGCTCCGGTGGCAACACCAAAGACGAATACCTGACGATCAAGAACTACTCGCGCACCACGACGGTCAACCTCAAGGGCTACGTCGTCAAGGACGCCACCGGCAACCACTTCACCTTCCCCGCCAACCACTACCTGCAGCCCGGCGACTACGTGAAGCTCCGCGGCGGCCACGGCACCGACTCCGACGCCCACAACGTCGTCTACCGCCAGAACTGCAACTTCATCTGGAACAACGACAAGGACACCATCTACCTCTACAAGCCCTCCGGAGCCCACGCCGACACCCACTCCTACACCAGCGCCGGCTCCGACCCGGACGGCAACGGCTACATCACCTACCACGGCTGACCCCACGCCCGTCGGGGCAGGCAGCCAGCCGCACCGCTGACTGCCGCCCTCGCGGAACCGGCAGCCCTGCGCACCGTGCAGCCGCGCACCAGCTCATGGCGGCTGGTACCACGACGGCAGGAACGAAGTGTTTGCGATGTTCTCCGGCTTCCACTTCTGGTGGCCGCTTGTCCGCTTCACTTCACCTCCCCGGTTATGAGTGCCTCTTTTCGCCGGACCCGGCGCGGCACTGCAAACGGCCCCGCGCGGCGTGCGAAGCGGGGCGCGGGGCCGTCAGAGCCCGGCCGTCCTGTCAGGGCTAGGCACCACGAACCTACGAGACGGCGTAACGGCTGCGCACTCCGGACAAGCCAGGTGAGTGATCACTGGTCGAAACGGCGCAGGCCATGCTGGCGTCCGCATCTCGCTGTGCGGCGACCGCCCCCGGTGATAGGAAGGATCACGGTGCTGCGCGCAGAAGACTATGCTCCGTCACTCCGCTGATCCACTGCCGCTCAGCGACCGCCTCTGCCGCAGGCCCTTGTTTGGGGTCACCGCAGCACGCCAACAGCGCGAGCACAAGGACGCCAACGAGGCCGATGCCCGCGACCGGATGAACCGCTCCCCCGCCCGCACCCCGGTCCCGTCCCGCTCAGCCCTGCGCCGGGATCCCGGCGCAGGGCGCGGAGGCCCCGCCAACGCGCAACATCCCTGATCCTGACGGCCGTATCGTGGACGGCGTTTGAGGGGCGGGAACGATGACTTTTGGGGATCCGGTGAGCGTGATGTGGGCGGCGACATCGCCGGAATCAGGATATTTTTCCGTAGTTGAGAGGTGTTCGGCGGCCGGAGACCTATCGGCCTCCTTCAGCCAACTGCGTTCCCGCGGTCAGGGATACCTCCAGGTTCGGTTGCCGGAGAGTGACTATCCTCTGCTGACCCTCGGCTTCCGAGGTGATCACGCAGTCGTCCATCTGTTCAGCGACGCTGAGGCCGTCTCCCTTCTCGTGGGAGACGGCACCACCCCCTCGGACACCGTGGTCGACGTCCCGATCATGGACGACCCAGCAGAGTTCACAGGCGACTTCGTCCTGAACGTCGACCGCGCGTGGACCTGTGTGTGCACCTTCATCCAGACAGGGGCGCCCAGCGATCTGGGCCAGTGGTGCACGTTGTAGCCACAGTCTCCGAACGACGAGGTCGAGAACACCACGCGTAACCGCAGACGAGGCGACCGCACCAACTCCGCACGCGGATTAGAACCCATCTTTGAACCTCTGATGATCTCGTTCTCGCGCCTCGCTGGAGGGCGTGGTGCGCATCGGGCCCTCCAGGCAGTGGAGTCTCAGCGGTATGGCAGAGGGCTTAACGGAGAGCTTTCCAGTGCTCCACGCGCGGACCGGAAGCCCCTACGTCCCGGTCGGGAGCCCCGTTCAGGTGGAGCGGGGCGATTGAGCAAGCCGTCATCTCATGGGCTCTTTCCGAGGAAGGTGCCGCTGCACAGGTAGTTGCGCCTGAACTACGGGGGCTCTACCGGACAACCCGAAATGTCTGGCGACACCGCGGCGTCCATGCTTTGCCGGGCGAGAACGTTCTGCGCCCGCGTCGGCGTGGCTGCTTCAGGCTGGGCGACAAGTGGTGGTGCGTGCTCAGGCGGAGGTCGTGCGGCGGGAGCGGGCCCGCAGAAGGAGCGCGGTGCCGGCTGCGGCCGTGAGGAGTACGCCGCCGGCGGCCCAGGCCAGCGTGGCAGTGCGGGATGACCCGGTTGAGTGCTGTGCCAGGCACTTCTTTCCGGGGGCGGCGGGGGCGATGCGCAGTCGGGCCCAGGGTTTGTCGGGGCCGGTCTGGTCGACGTCGTGCCGGTAGACGACGTAGATGCCGGGTGTGGAGTCGCAGGTCAGGGTGGTGGTGGCGGTCAGGACGGCTTTGGCGCCGCGCAGGACGGGGCGGTCGGTGAAGGCGCGGGAGGTGAGGGTGATGTCTCCGTCCGATCCCTCGTCGTCGTTGTCCGTGATCGTAATGCGGCTGCCGGCCCGGAAGGTCCGCACGTCCCATTCCGACTGGGGCCACGTTCTGTCCGGAGCCCAGCGTTCCTCCAGCCTGGGCGGAGGCAGTTTCCTGACCTTGTTCCGGCAGGCGCGGCGTGCCGCCTCGTCGGCGGGTTCCACGCGCACCCGTGCCCATCGGAACGGATGCTCGTCCGGGCCCACGTCTCCGGCGCCACGCTGCGTCACCGGGTAGGTGCCAGGCCGGGCGTCGCAGGCGATGGTGACGGTGGTGGTCAGCACCGGATGCATCATGCGCAGCTTGCCTGCCGCCACGAACGCGGGGGAGTTGATGGTTGCGAGGTAAGTGACATCGCTGGCCTCGGTGTTGACCGTCAGTGTGTCGCCGGGATGCACCGAGCGGACACTTCCGAACGGGAGCGAGGGTCCGGGCGGGGAGGCCGAGGCCGGCCCGGCTGCCAGGAAGGGGAGCAGGAGGGGGAGTGCCGCCCACGCGGTCTTGCGGAGTCGGTCCATCGCTACACCCTGTCCTCTTATTTGATGACATGCCAGTTATTACTCAGTAGTACACTATCGCCACTCGAACGAACATATGTGCGAGTTCTGGGTAGTTCGGGGCCCCCTCACCGTTCGGCCCTCTCCAAGACGGAAAGGCATCTTCTTGCGTTCCAGACACAGATGGATTCCAGCCCTTGCTCTGGGACTGGGTGTAGGAATTCTCGGCGTCGGGACGGCATGGGCCGGGACAGGCGATCCGTCCCCAGTGGTCTCCGCCCCACCGACGGCCTCCGCATCACCGGAGGCTCCCGGCACCGGGCCTCAGGTCCCGCCGACGCTGCCCGCGCCCTCGCCGTCGTCGACGGTCGCGGGGGCCGTCGACCCGACCGACTCCGCCACACCCTCGGACTCCTCGACGCAGCCCGCCGAACCGACCACCTCTCCCTCCCCCTCGGGGCCGAGTCTGAGCGAGGAGGAGAAGTACTGGACGGCGGAGCGCATGGCCGACGCCGTCCCGGTCGATACCCTGCCGGACCCCGCTCCGGCCGCCTCGAAGCACGGCATCACCGCAGGAAACGCCGTCACGCACCGGCCGCCACCATCGGGCACCCCCACCCCGGAGCACTTCCTCGGCCACCCGATGATCGGCACGTTCTTCTATGACGGCCGGCAGCTCGGCGGCAAGAAGACGTACTGCACGGGCAGCGTCGTGCACACGGCCGCCAAGGACATCGTCCTGACCGCCGGACACTGCGGCCTCGGCCTGAAGTCAGCCACCCACCGCATCTTCGTGCCGCGATACCGCATCGGCAAGCCCGCCGCCGAGCAGCCGGACGGCGTGTTCCCGGTGTCCCAGCTCTACATAGACCCGCGCTATGAGAGGAACAGCAAGAAGGCGGTCTCCGACCTCGACCTGGCCTTCGCTCAGGTCGGCTCCAACAGCCGGGGCAAGGTGGAGGATGTCGCGGGAGCCCTGACGTTCACGCCGACCGACAGCTACCACCACAAGGTCACCGTCATCGGCTATCCCGATGACGTCAGCGTCAACCCCGACCATGTGCCGGTCCGCTGCCCCGTCAGCACCTCCCAACTGCCGGGCTTCAGGCAGATGCGCATGACCTGCAAGGGCTTCTACGGCGGTGTCTCCGGCGGCCCGTGGATCGAGGACTACAACAGCACCAGCGGCACCGGCAAGGTCATCGGCAACACCGGCGGATACAACGGCGGCGGCAACGACGCCAACGACGACTGGGTGACGTACGCGCCGGTCTACGGCAAGGACGCCCAGGACCTGTTCGCCGACGCCGCCGCGCACCAGAACGTGGATGACCACAAACCGCCGTACCAGCCGTCCGGGGACCCCTGGCTGCCCGGCCCCGCACCCACCTGGCAGCACGCCAAGCTGCTGGCCTCGGGCGACTTCCGCCAGACCGGCCACAGCGACATGATCGTGGTCTGGACCGACGGCGAGGTCACCCTTTACCCCGGCAACGGACACGGCGGCTACGACCCCGAACGGCAACTGCTGCCCAAGAACGACACCTGGACGAACGCCAGGACCATCACCGCAGGCGACTTCACCGGGTCCAACCGGTTCGACCTGCTGGTCCGCTGGTCCGACGGAGAGGTGACACTGTACGGCGACGTCGGCACCAAGGGACTGAACCGGGCCGGCACCCAGATGATCAAACCCAACGACCTCTGGAAGAACGCCACCCAGATCGCCGCCGGCCGCTTCGCCGCCTCCCAGTACGCCACCGACCTGGTCGTCCGCTGGATCGACGGCGAGCTGACCCTCTACACCAACGTCAGCGCCGGCACCTTCGGCCAGGAACACCAACTGAAGCCGAAGAACGACACCTGGAAGGACGCCACACTCCTGACCGCCGGTGAGTTCTCCGGCAACCAGAAGTGGGACCTCATGGTCCGCTGGACCGACGGCGAACTCGACAACTACGTCGGCACCACCACCTCGGGCCTCGGCACCGAGCAGCGCATCCTGAACCCCAACGAGACCTGGACCCACGACGCGGCCATGACCACCGGCGACTACACCGGCAACAACCGCACCGACGACCTCGTCATCCGCTGGTCCGACGGCGAAACCACCATGTACACCGACACCGGCACCAACCACCTCGGAACCGAGCACATGCTCGTCGCCCCCACCTCCTGAACCCACCAAAACCGCCCCCGGGCCGGACACGGAACACCGCGCACCTCCGGGGGCACTAACCTCCCCGTTTCAGTGGTGGCGCAGATAGGCGTGGTGGGGCTACCTCGGAAGTAAGACAGGCACAGGTCTTGGTGATCATCGAGTTGCGACGCTCTGTGATCACCGGGGAGACCTGCGCCTGTGCTGCGGGAGGGGTCGGCCTACGCGGCGACCCCTCCGGTGGGCTGCCAGCGCCCACACATCACCGACGTGATCAGCGGTCAGCCCGCGTCGGCTTCTGCCCTCCACATGGAGCTGAGTTGCGCGCCGGCGTCGCCTGCCTGGCGAAGACCCGCTTGGTAGGCCGGTTCCCAGGCTGCCAGGTCGCCCATGTCCGAGCCGAAGGCGCGCACCGAGGCCGGATCGGGGCCGATGGTCACCACGGTGCCTGCCCCCACGGCCGCCAACTGCTGGTTGAGTGGCTCCCGGGGAAACAGGTGGGCCATCGGCTCGACCACGACCAGCGTGCGGGCTCCAACAGCGAGATCGGCGTTGGGGCCCGTACGCAGCGCACCGTCCATGTACCGCCGGCCGTCGATGGCAACGGGCGGCGCGGCCCCGGGGAAGGCGCTACTCGCTGCCACCGCGTGCACCAACGGCACGCCGCTGTCGCGGTCCCACACCACGGGCTCACCGGTGGTTGCGTCCACGGCGGTGATCAGCAGTCGCCGCTCCGGCCACGCGTCCGCACCGATCAAGGCGGCGCGCCCCGCGATCAGCGCCTCCTCGGCCTGGGGGTCGGTGCTGTCGAGCGCGAGCCGGCCGACGCGACGCCTGGCCTCGCCGGGTTCCAGGCTGCGGTCGCCGAGTACGGCGAACACCTCGCCCATCCGGCTGGGGTCCACCCTGAGCCGGTGAGCTGGCTGGCGGGCCGACGTCGCGAGCCGCCCCGGGTCCTGGCCGGTGGCGAGTAGCGCTGCGACGATCGCGCCGGCCGACGTCCCGACGATCAGGTCGGCTTCGCCCAGTTCCACGCCATCGCGGCGCAATCCGTAGGCCAGCCCTGCCATCCAGGCGGTGCCGACGTGACTCCCAGGACCCAGGACCAGTGCTCGGTCGAAGGTGTGCAAGGTAGTCTCCCCTCGTTATTGAAACAGTCGTACCATATACTCGCTCATGCTGTTTCAACTCCGAGTTGCTGAGAGGAGATCCACCGTGGGGCGACCCGCTGATCCCGCCCGTCGCGAGCGCACGCTGACGCAGGCGACCGACTATGTGCTGGCGCACGGCTTGGCCGGGCTGAGCCTGCGGCCACTGGCCGAGGCCCTCGACACCAGCCCACGGATGCTGCTCTACGACTTCGGCAGCAAACAGGAGTTGGTCGCGGCGGTCCTCGCCGAGGCCCGCCGCCGAGGTGCGGTCCGCCTGGCCGAGCACATTCCGCCAAAGACGGGCTCCGTGCAGGAGCGGCTGCGTGGCATCTGGGAGTGGATCAGCGCGGACGAACGTGCGCCGTTCGTCCGGCTGTTCTTCGAGGTGCACGCCGACGGCCTGGTCCACCCCGAGAACTACCCCGACCAGGGCGAGGCGATCACGGACTGGTTCGACACTGTCGGTGCCACATTCAGCGACGTCTCCACCGGTCCTGACGACACCGTCACGTCCACGTTGGTCATGGCCGTTGTCCGGGGTTTGCTGTTCGATCTCACAGCTACCGGCGACCGCCACCGCACCGATCGTGCGCTGGACCGCTTCGCTGAACTCCTGAACCAGTGAGCGGTCCTGGCAAGGTTTTGCCAGGGTGGCACCGCCCCGGGCAAGGACGGAAGCCGGCCCGATGTCAGGACCGGGAACACCGCCGAGTCGGAGCGATGCCGCGATCGCATCGAGCGGGCCGATGGTCGGTTTCGCCCAAGAGTTGACGTCTGGTCACGGGCGGCTGTTCGGGCGTTCGTCCCATAGGTGGGTCGCCCATGCCCGACGGATCAGGCTACGTACCGTGATGATGGTGTCGGTGAGGTCGAAGAACGCATCGATGACGGTGGCGCGGCGCTCGTAGCAGCGGGCGAGGCGGTAGAAGGCGTTCCGCCAGACGTGGGTGCGTTCGACGTGCCACCTCTGGCTTGCCTGGACCGGCGCCTTCTCGCCCTTGCGCGCGATGCGGCCGAGCAGGCCACGTTCGTCGAGCAGGGCGCGGGTCTTGTCCGAGTCGTAGCCGGCGTCCAGGTGCACGGTGATGTCGTCGGGCAGCGGTCCCAGATCGTCCAGGCGGTCCAGGGTCGGGGCGAGCAGCGGGGAGACGTGACGGTTCGCTCCGGCCAGCACGCGACCCAGCGGGATTCCATAGCCGTCCGTCATGCCCGAGCGCTTCAGGCCCTGTTTACCGCGATCGACCGGCGACCGTCCTGCGGCCTCGCCGCCGCCGGGGGCTTTGGTGATAGAGCCGTCGACGGCGATCTGGTCGAGTACGAGGCCGACGGTCCGGTCGTAGGACTCCAGTGCGATCTGCTTGAGTTTGGCGAAGACGCCGAGCCGGATCCACTCGTCGCGGCGGTTGCGGATCGTGGTGGCCGAGCAGATCGTGTCGGCGATTCGCCTGGTAGGAGCAGCCGAATCGCAGGAGCTGCAGCCTCTTGTCGAAGACGACCCGGTCGGTGATGCGTGGACGGTGGCAGCCCAGCGGATGAGTCGCCGCGCAGGTCAGTCGCTCGGGCAGCAGGGCGGCGAATTGACCCCAGAGTGGTTCAGTCAGCCATGACGGAAGTACGGGCACAGGTCTCCCCGGTGATCACAGAGCCTCGCAACTCCATGATCGCCAAGACCTGCTCCTGTTCTGCTCTCGGGATACCACCACCGCGCCTATCTGCGCGCCCTCTTACTCACTGGTGACGGAGCGGAGTCGCAGTGTAACGTCGCTGGCAGATGTCGTGGTTCGCAGTACCTGCCCGCGCTGTGGCGCGGGCGTTTTGCTGTGCAGTGCCCGAGGACCAGGACGACCACCTCCGGGTCCGCGCGGTGCGGACCCGCCATCGAATGGAAGGCACCAACATGGCCAGCGGCACCGTCAAGTGGTTCAACGCCGAAAAGGGCTTCGGCTTCATCGCGCAGGACGGAGGCGGCCCCGACGTCTTCGCGCACTACTCCAACATCAACGCCACCGGTTTCCGTGAACTCCAGGAAGGCCAGGCCGTCACCTTCGACATCACCCAGGGCCAGAAGGGCCCGCAGGCGGAGAACATCACCCCCGCCTGACCGGATGCCAAAGACGATGCACGGTGCCCCCAAGCGCTCGCCGCACCAACGGCACCGTGCATCGCGGCACAGCAGCCGACTGGGTTCAGCCGAGTCCGAGGCTGCTCAGGGCAGCGGTCCAGCCGGTGACAATGGCACGCTGCGCGGCCGCGAGGGCGACCTTGCCGGAGCAGACCGCGGTGTGCAGCTTCGTCTCCACGGGGTCCTTCCTATTGTTGACCCCGCCGCCCGTCCTGTGGCTCAGGTCCGGCGGATGTGGAACTGTCCGGGGGTTCCTCGGTCGGGAATGAACCATTCCTGTGGCTCTGGCGGCGTTGCGTGAACGCTCCTGTATGTTCTTCCGAGCTCGCGGAAGGTGAGTCCCCTGGGGCTGAAGAGGTCGGTCGTGGCTGATGAACGGCTTGATGCCGAGTGGGTCCGGGTTTGGTGCGAGCAGGCGGGTGCGGTCATTCATCAAACTGATGCAGTCGTTCCGGGTGCGGCCCGGCTTCCCGCCTGGCAGGAACGTGGTCGCGCTTGCAACCGAGGAGAGCCACCAAGCGACGGACGCGCTCGTGGAACTGACGCCGATATCCTCGGATCTGACCACGATGTACTGGGTGATCGACGAGGTCTCCCTGCCCAATGTGGAAATCGGCTACTTCATCCATCCGTCCTCAACGGTCGCAAGCCACTTCCGCGAGTACGGGTCCATCCAGATCGACGGGGAAGAGCCTGCCCTGGTGTTCGCCAGCGACGGCGGCGGCCATCTGTTCGCGCTGCTGGCTCCGGGCGGGTCTGGATGTCCACCACCGCCTCCTGGTTCGATCAGTTCGACCTTGCTGCCGCAAGCCTTCAAGAGTTCCTCGAAGGGCTGGCTCAACGGATCAACGGCGAGCTGTGACCGGCGCCCGCAGTCGACAGCCGAGGCGGCAGAATTCCGGAGTGACGAATCTGATAGAGATGAGTGAGCGCGAGTACTTCGCCCAGTTTGCCAAGCGGACCGGCATGTTCATCGGCCGCACGACGCTCAGCGGAGCAACCGCCTTCATGGTGGGCTATGACCAAGCTGCCCGTCGGCATGGCGGGCCAGGCCTGGACGGGTGGCGCGAGTGGCTGATGGCGAACCACCAGGTCAGTGGCAACCTCGTTTGGGAAGCCCAGATTCGGCAGATCGCCCTCCCGGACTGGCAGGGCGGGTGGGATCTCACACCCGAGCAGGAAGTGCACGTCCTCAAGGTGCTCTTCGAGTTGCTCGACAAGTTCCTCTCCGAGGGGGAGGGCCCCGCTTCACAGCCCTGACGTATCGCTCTCCACCACGCGGGCGACGTAGCCGCTGTAGGTACGTCCGGCGACATCCCACCAGCGGACTGCTGTGCTCGGGGTGATACCGAGAGCCTGTGCGAGGAGGGGGCTTCGATGCGTGGCTGGCCCGCCTTCATGCCGGGGAAAAGCCAAGAGCCCGTCACGATGGCCGCTCCCGCAGGGTCTGTACGGTCTTCGGTGTAACTCCCGATCATGGAAGTAGCACCTGAAGAGCGACGTGACTGTCTCTATCGAGGCGGTTGAAGAGGTCCGGCCGGTCGAGTTGCCGGCGGACGTGCTGGACGAGCAGTTGATCGGGAGGTTGGTCGACCGGGCCCGCGCGAGCGGGCTGCAGCTGACCGGCGAGGGCGGGCTGCTGCAGCAGCTGACCAAACGCGTGCTGGAGTCCGCCCTCGAAGGCGAGATCACTGACCACCTCGGCTACGAGAAGCATGACCAGGCCGGTTCCGGCAGCGGCAACAGCCGTAACGGTGTGCGGTCCAAGACCGTGCTGACCGATGTCGGCCCGGTGCGGATAGAGGTGCCCCGGGACCGGGAGCGCAGCTTCGAGCCGCAGATCGTCAAGCGCCTGGGCTCCTCCATCGCCTCCTGCGCGCGGCACCGGACTACACGGACCGCCCGCTGCAGGATCTGTGCGACGACCCGAATACAGCCTCGCGGCCGATCCGGAGACGAACGACCCCGTCCTCCTGCTGGCCCGCACACGCCCCTTCCCCGCCGACCGCGTCGCCACATGGCACCTCGACCACGAGCCCACCGCCGCCGCCACGGCCCGGCAATGCGTCAGTGGTCAGCTCGCCGCCTGGAAGGTAGAGGAGGAGCCCGCGTTCAACGCCGAACTGATCGTCAGCGAACTGGTCACCAACGCCGTCCGCTACGGCAGCCCCCCACTGGAGCTGCGCCTGATCCTGGATCAGTCACTGACCTGCGAGGTCAGTGACTCCGCCGCTACGGCACCACGCCTGCGTCACGCCCGTACCACCGACGAGGGCGGACGCGGCCTGTTCATCGTCGCGCAGCTGGCCCAGGCGTGGGGGGCGCGCTACTCGGCGGACGGCAAGACGATCTGGACGGAGCAGATGCTTGCACCACCTTGCCTGGGGCTCCGACGGCCAGGTCCCCCTCCTGGTCTCCGGCATTGCCGCGCTCGTACTCGCCGCCGCCCTGCCCGCCCTGCGGCACCCGGAGAGGCTCCTCTGGTCGCTGCCCAAGTCCTGACCGGCTTGGTACACGTGGCCCACGTCAGGGTCTATGGCCCGAAACAGCTGTGATTCGAAGGAAGTTCGGGTCCTTGTGGGCCACAAGGTAAACACCCTGCCATTTTTTCCTGTGGGCCCTTTGTGGGACTGTTGTGGGCACGCCAAGATCCCCTCTGCGTCGGGGCACCCCCATACGCCCGGCGCAGGGAGGAGAGGGCATGTTGCCCCCAAAGCACCAGCGGCGGTTCATAACCTGCACCGTCGTGGCCGCCGCGTTCGGACTGGTAAGCACCCAGTCGTTCGCAGCGTCGACTGACACCAGACCGCGGCCCTGGCAGGCGCGCCACCAGGCCGCCATCGGCCGCCATCACATCAAGGCGGTCCACGCGGGCCACGGAATGTCCGCGTTCGCCGCAGAGGGCGATGACGACGGGGCCGACGAGGCGGAGAACTCGGCGGAGGCCACGGCACAGTTCACCGAGGCGCGCACCGCGCCCGGTGTGGTCGCCCCCGGCGCCTACGGGGCCGCCTGGCAGCAGCTGCAGTCGATGCGGCACACGCCCGGCAGCTGGGACCACGTCACAAAGAGGCCGTACGACTCCGACGACCCCCGTTACCGCGACCAGAACTCCAACTCCAGCGGCGGCTCGGGCAAGGTCACCGGACGCATCACCGGCATCGCGGCCGACGACCGCGGCTATGTGTACGCGGGCGGCGCCAACGGCGGTGTCTTCCGGTCCACGACCGGCGGCGGGCACTGGAAGCCGATCGCTGACAAGCTGCCTTCCCTGTCGACGGGCACCCTCGCCCTGGACGGCAAGAACCGGCTCTGGTATGCCACCGGCGAGTCCAATACCGGGGCGACATCCTTCGTCGGTACGGGCGTGTACGTCCTGAAGGACCCGCGTCACGGCCGATTCCAGCCGGGCGGCCGGGTGGGCGGTGCCGAACTGGAATCCACCGTCATCCACGCGCTGCGCTTCGCCGGCACCAAGGTGTGGGCGGCGACCAGCACCGGCGTGTGGTCGCACTCCACGACGACCCTGTCGGGGCCGTGGAAGCACGAGTTCGCCCCCAACCCGGACTATCTGCCGGGCGGTTCGAAGGCGGACGACCCGAGTGCGCCGTACAAGAACATCGCCAACGACATCGCCGTCGACCCGAAGGACCCGGACAAGGTCCTGCTCGCGGTCGGCTGGCGCGGCGGCGACACGTACAACGGCCTGTACGCCAAGCAGGACGACGGCAGCTGGAAGCCGGCCGGCGGACTCGGTGACCTGCCCACCAGCAGTACGGACGTCGGCAACATGACGTTCGCGGCTGCGGCCGACGGCTCGCGCCTGTACGCCATCGACCAGTCGCCGGCCCAGATGGCCGCCAACCCGGACAGCGGGCTCAAGGGCGTGTACGTGTCGAAGAGCGGCTCGCCGTTCGGCCCGTGGACGCTGATCGCCGACTACACCAAGCTGAAGGAGTCCGGCTCCGCGCTCCAGGGCGACGGCTACCAGCCCGGCATCCAGTCCTGGTACAACCAGTTCCTCCAGGTCGACCCCGCCAACGCCGACCACGTCTACCTCGGCCTGGAAGAGGTCTTCGAGACCAAGAACGGCGGCTCGTCCTGGACGACCCCGGGCCCCTACTGGAACTTCCCCTTCCCCTGCTGGAGCATCGACCCGGCCAAGCAGACCGGCGACTGCTCGCCCACCACGCACTCCGACCAGCACGCGGTCGCGATCGGCAGCTACAAGGGCAAGAGCTGGGCGTACGTCGGCAACGACGGCGGCATCTACCGCCGCCCGCTGAACGGCACGGTCGACTCCGGCGGTCACGCCAAGGACTGGCAGTCCCTCAACGACGGCACCCTCGACACCCTGCAGTACTATTCCGTCGGTGTCGGCAAGGACCTCGACCGGGGTGGCGTCTCGGTGACCGGCGGCCTGCAGGACAACGGACAGTCGATTTTGCGTGGTCACGACAAGGCCATGGGCTCCAACTTCGGCGGCGACGGCGGCGACACCATCGCCGACCCCGCCAACGGCTGCAACATCGCCGCCGAGTACGTCTACCTCGACATGTGGGTCACCCAGAACTGCGGCGTCAACGACGGCTCCTGGAGCACTGACCCCTCCAAGGCCACCGAGTACGAGGTCGCCCCGCCGGACAAGGACCAGGGCGGCGCGGGCGCCCGCTTCATCGCGCCGATCGCCGCCGACGCCAAGGACACCAACACCTGGATAGCCGGCGGCCGGCACGTGTGGGTGCAGACCAAGGGCTTCGCGATCCGCTCCGGCAAGGAGTGGACGAACGCCTACGACCTCGGCGAGGGCCACGTGGCCACTGCCGTGGCATCCTCCGGCGGCACGGTGTACGTCGGCTGGTGCGGCCCCTGCAACAACCAGGGCTTCACCCGGGGCATCGCGGTCGGCAACGCTGATGGCACCGGCTGGCACCAGCTGAACCTCCCGGTCGACGGCACCATCCCGAACCGCTACATCTCCGGCTTCGAGATCGACCCGGCCGACGCCCAGCACGTGTACGTGGCGGTCAACGGCTTCTCCCGCCGGTTCACCGAGGGCCCGGGCGCGGGCGTCGGCCACGTCTTCGAGTCCAAGGACGGCGGCGCGAGCTGGACGGACATCTCGGCCAACCTGCCCGACGTCCCCGCCGACACGGTCAAGCTCCTCCCGAACGGCGGCCTCGCCCTCGGCACCGACCTGGCCACCTTCTACCGACCCGCCGGCGCCAAGACGTGGCTGGTCCTGGGGCACAACCTGCCCACCACGGCTGTGATGCAGCTCCGCCTCGGCCCCGACGGCAAGCTGTACGCCGCCACGCACGGCCGCGGCCTGTGGTCCTTCGACGTACGGCGCCTCAAGGGCCGTAAGGACTGATCACGCCGGAGCCCGTCCTACGGCGGCCGGTGCGCACTCAGCTCGGGGGCGCACCGGCCGCCGCGCGTTTCGGCTCACTGCACCGGATACGCCGCCACACTCAGCCGGAGCGTAAACAGGGGCGCGCTCTGCGGACCCCAGGTGACGGTCACCGAGCCGGTCCGCGCGGCCCGCACCATGACCCGGGTGACGCCCTTGCTGTCCGTGGCGGACGAGGTCACCAGCGCCAGCATCGGATTGCTGCTGCGCGGCTGCGGCCAGGGACCCTGGTCCCGGGGCTCCAGGATCACGTTCACCGTCGTACCGGATCGCACACACAGGGTATGGACGGACGCGTCGCCGGGGCCGTGGGCGACGGTGGCGGAGCCTGCGACGCATCCCGGGGACGCGGAGGCTGTCCCATGACGGGATGGGGCTCGTGTCGACGGAGACGACGGTGGCGTTGCCGACCTTGTTGCGGAGGGTGAGGTGGGGGTTCCCGGCGTGCTGGGGCCGCCCTCCGAGGGGGTGGAGGTGGGTGGGATCGTGGAAGGACGCGGCGGTGCCGAGTCCGCCTCCGAGCCGCCACTGCCTCCGCAGGCGGTCAGGAGACAGGAGAGGGCAACCAGGGCGGCCGCGAACAAGGGCCAGGATCCTCGGCCCCGTCTGCAGTCCTCCGTCATCATGACCACTCCCTTGTGCCACCGGACGTCCCTGCGACGTTCTCGGCCCCAGTTCGGTTCCCGCAGCCCCCGAGGACAAGCGGAGAGCCTCAGCGAATGCCCGAGTCGAAGGAGATGACGATCGTGGTGAACCGCCCGCTCGTGACGGTGACTGACACGGGTTGGGCGATCGGGGCGACGGCGCCGGTGAGGTTGGCGGGGCGGATGGTGTAGGTGCCTGGCGACAGCGAGATGCGGAAGCGGCCCTCGGCATCGCTGGTGGTCTCGGCGACCGTCCGCTCCGGACTGCCGCCGGTGATGGTCAGCCGGGCGCGCAGGGGCCGGTCGGGACACGGGCTGTGCTCGCGGACCATCGGGCAGCCGCCGTCGACCATCGTGCGGCCCTTGATCCCGGAATCGGACGGGGTCGACGATCCGGCTCCGTGAGAGTCCCCGCATCCGGCGGCCGAGAGCGCGGCGGCCAGCGCCAGAACGGCGGGCGCGGTGCGAAGGGGACTCTTCATACGGGTTGGACTTCCCATGGCGCTGGTTGGTTCCTCTGTGGGCATGGCCCGGGGACCGGGCGAAGCGGTTTCCCGCCCGGCCCCCGGGTTGCCTGCTGCGGGTGCGGGTGATGCTAGGAGAACAGAACGTTGTGCGGCTCGGGGTAGGCCCCGGTGGCGCCGCAGTTTCCGCCCTTCATCGCATAGCCGGCGGCGACCCAGCGGGTCGGGTCGGCCTTGTAGGTGCGCACGGTGAGGTAGTCGCCCCAGCGGGGCAGGCCGGCGTAGGTGCAGGTGTTGCCGGCGCCCCACAGGTAGTAGTTGGGGTTGGTGTCGATGGCGTTGGAGGGCTGGGAGTTGATTCCGCTGCCGGGGTAGTAGTGGGCACCGCCGGTGCCGCCGCCCCAGGCGAATTCCAGGCCCACCCGGCCGAGCGAGTTGGGTGCGAGCGAGGCGAACTGGATGGCGCCCCAGCTGCCCCACAGGTCGCCGGAGCCGTTGAGGTTCTTGTCGGATTCGTTGAACCAGACGAACCGGGTGTAGGGGAACGGGTGGCTGCCGTCCTGCTTCGCGTTGAAGGAGAAGCCGATCAGCCCGCCGGCCCGGTAGGCGCCGAGGACGCGGGAGTCGGCGTACTGGCACCAGTTGGTCACCACGCCGTCGGTGCTGGCGCAGTTCTGTCCGCTGTTGCGGGTGTAGAAGCCGTACGAGGGGACGGTGCGGTCCCACCAGGAGTAGTTCCCGGAGTTCTCCGGCCACGCGAACACGCGGAAGGAACTGCCGTTCGTCTGACCCCAGTTACTGCCCCAGTACAGGGTGTCGGTCGACCCGGGCACCAGCTTGAAGGTGAGGTTGTCCGTGCGGGTCAGGTAGTTGTAGTTGAACCCGCTGCACGTGCTCATCGGGCTCTTCGGTAGTCGTAGCAACCCGGCACCGCTTCCCCCGCTGCTCGGGAAGAAGTTGGTGGAGATGTTGACGTTGCTGTTGCTGATTGACATGTCGTTGAAGTCCAGCGCCGTGGTGTTCGCCAGACCCATCCAGCTCGGGGTGATGTTCCAGTAGCACCAGCCGGTGTACGCGCCCGAGCCGGACGCCGAGGCGTTGGCGATCACCAGATGGTCGCTGAACTGCAGCAGCCAGAACTGCCGGCCGGTCGCCGGGTCGTACTGGGTCACCTGGTCGCAGCAGAACCCTGTCCCGAACAGCGAGTAGGGGTCGAGGTAGGACCAGGTCGCGCCGTTGTCGGTGGAGCGGGTGGCGTACCAGTTGCCGGTCTGGAAGATATTGGAACCGTTGGCGTCGGTGCTCGGCTCCTGCGTCGAGGACAGGTACGAGGCGCCGCCCGATATCCCGGACGTCGGTATGGCGCTGTCCCGCACCACGCTGGCGAAGGACCGCACCGAGGACGGCTGGGCGACCGCGGCACCGAGAGGGGCGTGCCGGGGCTTGGGCCCCGCCTTGCCCTTGTCCATGGTGTCCTCGTCGTACAGCCGTGCGTTGAGCTGGGCGAGCTGCTCGGCCGTGTACTGGCGCGGCTTGTCGGTGACGGCAGCCGTCACCCGAGCACCGCCGCCGGTCGCCGCCCGGGCGGCGTTGCCGTCGCCGTGCGGGGCGGCGGATGCGGGCGTGGACTCGATGCCGGCCAGCCCGAACGACAGGATCAGGAGCACGACCGCCCAGACGGACAGTCTTCGCCGTTTGGCCCCGGCCAGCGGCATGCGGATGGCACCGGACATGCGGAAATCCCCCTTGATGACGGGCGAATGGATGCACGACGACATCGATCGCCACTCCCCCCACACGTGCTGGGCAGAGCACTGCCGCCGCACGGCAGCGAACCTAGCGATCCGTGACCCACCCCACCAAGAGGCTCAGGAGGAGAATCGAAATAGGTCCGAATTCCCTTGCTGAGAAAGGGAACTGGAGCATCACCAGGCCCGAAGGGCGGCGGCAGTCACGGCGGCTCGGGGTCCGCAACAGCGCATCACAGCCAAACTCTCTCCACACACGCGGACGAGGTGCGCTGCGCTCCGGCGGACCCGGAACGCACCTCGGAGTGGACCGTGGAGCGATCAGTGCCGGATCGGCAGGGGCTTGGTGATGTGCGGTGAGGGGACGGTGGCCCCACCGCGGGTGCTGGAGGGTGTGCTGCCGCCGGTGACGGTGAGCGGGCCTGCGGTGTAGAGAGCCTCGTCGAAGGCTTGCCCGTTGGTCGGGGTCTTGCCCACGGCGAATACGGATACCGCCCTGCCGCCGATGACGGAAGTGGACAGGTAGTCGCCGACCATACGGCCCTGGGTGGAGTCGGCGATCTGGGAGAGGGACATGGGTCCGGCGACGGTGGTCGGCGTGCTCCAGGTACTGCCGCCGTTGGCGGAGGAGATGTAGCCGACCTCCAGTCGGCAACTGGAGGCGGTGCAGTTGGCCGTCGGGTAGAAGTAGTAGAGGCCGATCTTCGCGGTGCTGGCGGAGGTGGCGGGATCGATGCCGATGCCGGGGATGAAGTGGTCGACGCCGCTGGTGGTGGCGTCGATCGGGACGCGGGTCACCGACGACCAGCTGGTGCCGTTGGTCGATGTGGCGTAGACGATGTCGTTGGCCGGGCAGCCGGAGCGGAAGCGGCAGTCCTGCCAGGCGACGTGGATCTTCCCGGATCCGTCGGTCTCGGCGGACGGCAGTCCCTCACCGTCGCGCAGGTTCCCGGCCACGCCGTGACTGGAGACGTTGGCGATCAGCGTGCTGGAGGACCAGCTGGAGCCGCCGTTGCGTCGATGTCGCCAGACAACTCGGTCACGGTCTCCCCGGTGCCCGGCCCGCTCAGGAACCGCGCCAGCCGACCGCGCCTGCTGGTGCCGAGGACCAGCTGGGTGGCGTTCTCAGCGCGGGCGAACTCCACCAGGGCGGTGGCCACGGCGTCGCCGACCACCGAGTGGTAGCTGCCGCCGAGGTCCTCGACGAGCCTGCGCTGCCTGGCGAGGGAGGCGGCCGAGACACCGCCGGCCAGGCCGTCGCTGCGGGCCACGTGCACGGCGAGGAGATCGCCGCCGGCCGATCGGGCGGCAATCCGGGCGGCCCGCCGGACCAGCGTGTCGCCCTCCGGGCCGCCGGTCAGCGCGACGACCACCCGCTCACGGGTCTCCCACACCCCGCCGATGCCGTGCTGCGAGCGGTACTCCTGGAGCGCCTCGTCGACCCGGTCCGCCACCCACAGCAGTGCCATCTGACGCAGGGCGGTCAGATCGCCGGGCCGGAAGTAGTTGGTGAGGGCCGCGTCGATCTTCTCGGGGGCGTAGATGTTGCCGTGCGCCATGCGGCGGCGCAGGCCCTCGGGCGGCATGTCCACCAGCTCGACCTGGTGGGCACGGCGGACGACGTCGTCGGGTACCGTCTCGTGCTGCGGCACCCTGGTGATCTTCTCGACCACGTCGTTGAGGGATTCCAGGTGCCGGATGTTCAACGCCGTGATCACGTCGATGCCGGCGGCGAGGAGTTCCTCGATGTCCTGCCACCGCTTGCCGGGGACCTTGTCACTGCCTTGACGTGAGCTGGGCCGATAGGGTGAAAGCGGTGTGCCGGGAAGTCTGGTCGGCAGGGGAGCCAAGGCGGCTCTCCTTGTAGCTCCAGGGGGACGGCATGCGCAGCGTCGGTACGGTACTCGGATTGGTCATTCTGGCCACCGTGGTGGCGACCTTCGCGCGCCGCTGGCGCATACCCGCACCCTCCCTGCTGGTCGTCGCCGGTCTCGCCGTGGCCCTTCTGCCGGGCACCCCGCAGATCGAGATCAGCCCGCAGATCATCGGGCTGGTGGTGCTGCCGCCGCTGCTGTACGCGAGCGCAGAGGAGATGCCCTGGCGGGAGCTGCGGGCGGTGTGGAAACCGGTCGGGATCCTCGCCATAGGCCTGGTCCTCGCCTCCGCCGCGGCCGTCGGCGCGGTGGCGGCCACGGTCACACCCCTGTCCTGGCAGATGGCGTTCGTGCTGGGTGCGGTGCTGGCCAGTACCGACCCGGTGGCGGTGACCGCGCTCGGCCGCAGGCTCGCCCTGCCACCGAAGGTGCAGGTGCTCGTCCAGGCGGAGAGCCTGTTCAACGACGCAACCTCCCTGGTGCTGGTCCGGGTCGCGGCGGGCATCGCCATCGCGTCGGCGGCGGCGAACTGGGGTGCGGCGGGCGGCCAGTTTCTCCTGCTCGCCGGGGGCGGCACAGTGATCGGTGCCGCCGTGGCCGGGGTCGTGGCGCTGATCCGGCGCCGTACCGAGGAGCCGGTCCTGGAGACGGTGATCGCCCTGGTCACCCCCTACGCCGCATACCTGCTGGCAGAGGCCGCGCACACCTCCGGGGTGACGTCGTGCGTGGTGGCCGGTGTCGTCCTGGGCGGGCGCGGGGATCGGCTCACCAACGCCCGCATCCGCCTCCAGCTGCACGCCGTGTACGGCACGGTGGTGTTCCTGCTGGAGAGCGTGGTCTTCTCGCTCATAGGGCTGGCGCTTCCCGCGGAGGTGCGGGCCCTGGCCGACGGCGACCGTGCCTGGCCGCTGTACGCCCTCGCCATCGCCGCCACGCTCATCGCGGTACGTCTGCTGTGGCTCGCGCCGCTGTCGGCAGTCGTACAGCGCAAGGGCGGGATCGGCCGGATGAACTGGCGGCTGCCGGTGGTGCTGACCTGGGCGGGCACCCGCGGGGTGATGCCGCTGGCCGCCGCGCTGTCCATCCCCGAGGTCACCAAGAGCGGCACCGCGCTGGCGGACCGCCCCCTGGTCCTGGTCCTGACCACCTCGGTCGTTGTGGTCACCCTCGTCGTCCAGGGCTTCACCCTCTCCCCAGTCGTCCGCGCCTCCGGCATCGCCCTGGAGCCCGCCCACACCGAACGCGAGGAAGCCGAGGCCCGCAGCCACCTCGCTCACGCCGGGCTTGCCCGCCTGGAGGAGCTGGCCGAGCTGGAAACCGCACCGGACATCGTCCTCGACCGGCTCCGTCGCGCCCTGAGCGCGCGCCTCGACGACGCCCGCGACCGCCTCACCGAAAGCAACGGCACCGCCGCCGCCACCGAATCCGCCGGCCTCGTCTATCGCCAGCTGCGCCGCGACCTGATCGCAGTGGAAACGGCGGAATTGCAGCGCCTGTACGACACACACCGCATCAGCGACACCACCCGGCGACGGCTCCAGCGGTCCCTGGACCTGGAAGAGGCTCGCCTTGCGGACGCCTGACAGGATCGTGGCCGTGCAGGTTCACTGGATCTGGCTGCTCCCGACGGCCGTACTCGTGATCGGGCCGCTCGGCCGACCAGGACCGCTCAGCGGAACTCCGCCAGCCTCGGCCGCAGTCCCAGCGTGGTGAGGAGCATCGCCGCGAGCAGCAGCCCTCCCGCCCAGGGCAGCAGGCCGCTCACCACCGAACGGCCGCCCTGCACCGAGGACGTGAAGTGGGCGCGGTTGATGTCCGTCAGCTTGTCCAGGGCGGCCATCCACGCGCCGAAGTGGGCGTTGGAGGTGCCCGGCTTCCAGTCCATGCAGAACTCCACCGCCTCCCGCTCCTTCCCAGCCGCCAGCAGCGCCCGGATCCTGCGGTCGTCGCGCTGGTAGACGGCGTACGTGTCCACCGTCTTCTCGGCCGCGGCGCGTTCCCCGGGGAAGGTGATGTTGTCCAGCTCACGCCTGAACTCCCCGGAGAAACGCAGGAGGTGGTGGTCGCCCTCGTACTGGCGCCAGGTGGAGGCGAGCATCGAGTCGTACGTGGACAGGGTCGCGCCGTCGAGGCCGTACAGCCTCTGCGACTTGGCGAGGAACGAGCGTGCGTACTGGTCGCGGCGCTGCGGGTCGAGGAGGAAGCGGCTCTCGTCGGCGTTGGCGTCGTAGGCGATGGCGCGGGCGCGGGAGAGAGCGACGACGGAGTCGAAGGCGTCGCGGCGGGCGCCGCGCAGATGCGCGGAGGTGGCGCTCAGCATCTGCGCGCCCAGGATCACCGCGAGCAGGGTGCCGACGGTGGCGCACAGCAGGCCGGGGTTGAGGATCCGGTGAAAGCGGCGGGTCAGGTACCACTGGAGGACGCCCAGCAGGGCGAGGAGCAGCACGCCGAGGGCGAGAACGGCGGCGAGTTGGGCGGACAGGGTGGTGTCGGCCGAGCGGTATTCATGCTCGAAGTTGTCGTCGTTGGCCGAGACCAGCTGCCGTGCGGCGGGCAGTAGCTTGGCCTGCAGGAGGTCCGTCGCCCTGCGATAGTCGACCAGGGCGGACGCCTGGCCACCGCTGCGACCGTCGTTCTCCAGGGCTCGTCCGATCAGCTCCTGATACTCGGCGAAGTCATCGGTCAGGTGCTCGACGGTCTTCTCGTCACCCCGGTCCCCCTGCGCCGCGACGGCGAGGGTGCGCAGGTCGTGTCCGATCTCACGGCGGGCGTCGCCGTAGAAGCCGACTGCTTTGTTGTACGGGGTCTGCAGGCGGCCCTTCCCCGCGTCTCCGCTGGACAGCAGGATGTTGGCCGCCTGGGCATCCATGTCGTTCAGGGCGAGGTTGAGGTCGGCGGCGCTGGTGGTGCGGGGCGCGTCACGGTCGGCCACGCCGTCCCAGGTGCCGTTCGCGGCCAGCCCGGCAACGACCAGCAGCACCGCAACCGCGGCGGCGAGCAGGAGCGTGGCCGCGCGCAGAAGGCGCAGCCGCGCGAGCACCGTGGCCCAGAAGCGCCGGCGCAGAGCGGCCCGCGCGGCCACGACCTGTCGCCCCAGGCGCTGCCCCGGACCCGGATCGCCCGTCCGTGAACCCCCGCGTCTTTGCGGTCCGGGGCTGCCGCCCGCTGGGTCGACCGTCGTTTGCCGTGGCGGTGTTCCCCCCTCGGTCCTGGGACCCTGCGCTGTTCCGGCCGATTGGGGCATCCCCTGCTCGAGCGAAGTCGAGAGCTTGGGGAAAGTCACGGTCCCTCCAACGTCACGCCACGGACGGTCGCCCGTCCCCCGTTGCAGATCAGTCTGCGATCGGATCCGGCCACGGATGACTTGCGTTGACGCGTTCCTGATGGCAATGCAGTGTTGTTTGACGGCACTTTGACGCGGCCCGCCGTCAGGCCGTATGGGTGCCGCAAATTCCCGTCCCTTCAGGGGGGTTGGAGCCGCGAACCGGGTTAGGTTCGCTGTCGGCCGCCGTTGAGGTCGCGGACGTCAGCGGCCCCTCACGACTGATGGAGTCCCCACTCCGCAGCGGCGCGAAGGCGGTCCGGTGCGTGTCCGATGGACAGGCACCCGCGCACGACGTCTGTCGTCGTCCCATCGCCGACGTCCGTGCGCCCCCGTGGGGGGGGGGGGGGGCCGCCCCCCCCCCCCCCGCCGCCCCCGGGCCCCCCCCCCCCCCCCCCGCCGCCCGGGGGGGGGGGGGGGGCGCGGCCCCCCCGCGGCCCCCCCCCCCCCGCCCCCCCCGCCGCCC
>NZ_JBIAWG010000034.1:0-36074 GCF_042895285.1 Streptomyces sp. NPDC001406 | reverse complement strand
CTACGAACGCAAGGCCAGCCACTTCCTGGCCTTCACCAGCATCGCCTGCACCCTCATCTGCTACCGCAGACTCAACCAAATGAGATGACTTCTAAGAACCCGTCCATCACGGACTACCCCATGGTCCACTGCGATCTCTGTTCGCGCGCCGAGACCAGATAGCAGTCGTCCCCGCCGAGGTGGAACGACGCGGACACCCGCAGCGTCAATTCGATGCGACGGCCGTCGCGGTGGCGGGCCTGTATAAGTCCGCTCCACCCCGCACCCGTGCGACAGTGCTCGGCGATTCCCGTCGCACGGAACCGGTCGCCCGGGTCGGCAAGCAGCATCGCGGCGGACTGGCCGATCCGCTTCTGCCTCGGGGTATCCGAGGGTTTCTTCCGCCCCTGGGGTCCACACCATGATCCTGCCGACATCGTTCACCACCGCAGCCGCGTCGTTGGCCGCGTCCAAAGGCGCACACTGACCTGCAGGCGGAGGTATGTCGGGACGAGCCCTCGACTGCTCAGGTGTCAATGACATCCACTTACCTCAACATCTTTCTCCCCCCATAGTGCCGCTCGCCCTGTCCCCGGTGATGGTGTGTGATTCGAAGGCTGGTGTCACGCCGGTTCCGGGTGGCATGCACCCGTGGCCGTGCGTGGGCCGGCCGGTTCATCATCGCGGCCGGGCAAGAAGCACCGCGACATCGTCATGCGGTGATGCGGGCAGCAGGTGGGCAAGGAGGCGGTCCCGGGTCTCCTGCAGTGCCTGGCTGGGCTCGCGCAGGGCGTGGGCCAGCTGCTGCATGCCGTGGTCCACGTCGTGGTCGTGGCTTTCGATCAGTCCGTCGGTGTAGAGGCCGAGGATGCTGCCGGATGGGAGCGGGACGTGTTCGGTCTCGAAGGGAGCATCGTGTGGGGCACCGAGCGGGACGCCGCAGGTGCCCTCGAGGAACCGAACCGTGCCGTGCGGGTCAGCCAGGACGGGCGGGGGATGACCGGCACGGGTGATCAGGCAGCTGGAGGTGGCCCGGTCGTAGACGGCGTAGGTGCAGGTGGCCAGTTCACTCTCGCCCAGATCGGTCACTGCGACATCCAGATAATGCAGCAAACGGCCTGGTGGGATGTCCAGCGAGGCCAGGGTGCGAGCCACGGTGCGCAGCTGGCCCATGACCGCCGCGGCCCGAATGCCGTGTCCCATGACGTCGCCGACGATCAGGCCGGTCCTGCCGTGGGGCAGGGTGAGGGCTTCGATCCAGTCCCCGCCTACTTCGTTGTCGCTGCTGGCCGGCAGATAGCCGCTGGCCAGTTCCAGCCCCGGCACCGTGGGCAGCGGCTTGAGCATGCTGCGCTGCAGGGTGAGGGCGGCTTGGTGGCGGCTGGCGTACAGGCGAGCGTTTTCGATGTTCAGCGCCGCCCGGGCGACCAGCTCGTCGATGAGCACCGTGTCCTGCTCGTCGAACGGCTCACCGCCGGTGCGGGTGGTGATCACCAGACCGAGCACCTTGCCCCAGGCGGTCAGCGGGATGACACGCGCCATGCCCGGAACGCTGTGGCCGAAGAGCCCCGCGGTCGGATCGGGGTTCCCAGCGCTCAGCAGGGGTAGAGGTAGCGGCACAGTCCGGGCGCGCCGTCTGGCAAGGACAGTGGCATACACCGATCCGGGTGGGATGCGATGCGTCGTCTCCGGGGCCGGCCGCCGCGCAGGCGCGGCGGGGCCGGGCCCCGCCGTGGCCAGGCAGTGGAGCAGGTCGTGGGCGGATGCGCCCACATCGTCTGGGGCGAGCACGTCCTCCAACAGCAGCACCTCAGCGGTGTCGGCGAGCTGGGGCACCAGCATCTGAGCCAGCCCGCGGGCCGCCTGCCGCAGGTCCAAGGTGGTGCCGATGCGCTCTCCGGCTTCGGCCAGCAACGCGAACCGCTGACGTGCCCGCTCGGCCCGCACATGGTCGGCCTGCCCCTCGGTGATGTCGATGACCGAGGCGATCACACCGAGCGGTTCGCCGTTGCTGCCGGTCAGCGGGGCGTAGGAGGAGGACCAGACACGGTCTTGCTCGGGGGTGGCGGCGGTGCGGCCGGTACGGCGGTCCAGCACGGCACGCCCCGTCTGGAGAACGTGCCGCATCAGCGCTTCCACGGCTGAAGGATCGATCCCCGGGACTATCTCGCGTATCCGCTTGCCCGCATGCGCGGCGGCGGGCCGGCCGTTCATGTCGGCAAGGGCATCGTTGACCCGCACATAGCGCAGCTCCCGGTCGAACAGGGCCAGACCGATCGGCGACTGAGCGAACAGCCCCTCCAAGGCCGCCAGCGACTCCCTCATCCGCCCCACGGCAGAGGTCTCGGCAGCAATCACCAGCGTTCCGGGCTGTCCCGCAGGATCTGTGATCGGGGATATCCACATCTCCATCTCGACCGTGTGCCCATCTTGGTGCCGCACCGGATAGGCCCCCACCACCGTCTCCCCGGCCCAGGACCGGGCGGCCAGTTCCCTGGCCAGTTCCCGGTTGCACTCCGGAACCAGCAGCGGCAGCCCGTCATGGCCGATGATCTGCTCCGGCCTCCAGCCCAGCAGGTCCTGCGCCGCCAGCGCCCACTGCCACATCCGCCCATCGTGATCGACCGCCCACACCGCCATGGGCAGCAGCTCCCGGAACACCCCAGGGTGGCCGACGGCCGGCCGTCCCTGTGCCGGGGGGCCACCGCCCGAATCTGTGTCCTGCACGACCATGTCCAACCCAGACGAGTTCGGGGGGGCGCTCCCCCGGGCCCAGACTCCCGCGCCCTGTATCGATCTGCCCGAAGGACTACCTAATCAATAACGAGAAAATCCGAAATGCACAAGACATGCTATATGTGCGCATTTGAGGTGGGTCGGAACCCGCTACCGGCCCGTCTCAGGGAGGGGGCCTGGCCGCAGCCGGCGGGGGGAGACGTGGTGCTCTGGGGAATGTGGTGGTCCCGTCAGCGGACGTGGTCGGCGAACAGTTGATGGCCTCCTCCGGATGCTCGCCGGAGTAGTTGTAGCCGTCGAAGCGGCATGTGCTGCCCTTGATCCAGTCCATTTTCTTGTCCCCGGCCGGGATGGCGTCGCAGATGGCCTGCACGCCTTCGGGTGTGGTCATGACGTCGTCACGCACCTGAGCCACGAGCGTCCGGCGATGGCAGGGACATACGTCAGGGGCGACTGCTCTTCCAGGTGGAAGCCGGTGCGCTCGGCCTGGTCGAGCCGGTGGTGGGCTGTCCAGCGTGACGGACAGCTGACCGGCCCCGTGACCCGGGCGTGTGTACGGGTTCTGGCTCCCTGACGGAGCGTGCGCGCATCACGCGGTCCGATCGAACAGCCACGGGTGGGCTTCTTAGAGGGTGGTGGCGTCGTGGAGGGTGGGGCGGACGTCGAGGACGGTGTCGGCTCCGATGAGCTGCAGGACGCGTTGCAGCTGCGGCAGGGGGCCGGCCAGGCGGAGTGTGGTCGTGCCGGAATTGTGGATGCGCAGCAGCAGGTTCAGGAACGAGGAGTCCGCGAAGGTGACGGCGCAGACGTCCACGACGAGGAGGGCGTGTTCCCCGGCGGCATTCTCCATGGCCTCGGTGAGCGGGGCGATGGAGTTGAAGTCCCAGTTGCCGGGGACGGCGGTGACCCAGGCGTCGTCCTGCTTGTATTGGATCACCAGAGGCGGTGCTCCCTGTTCTTCGGTATCGCCGCTTCCTTCAGCGTGACCCATGATCTCAGTACGGTCCGGGCCGCGGGGAGGGCATGCGCCTCCGCGGCCGGACCAGCAGGCGCGTTCTGGGAGGCTGTTGTGCCGCTCGGACGGGAGCAGGTCATGTTTCGGGGAAGGTGCCCCGGGGCGGACGTTGCGTGCTGCTCGGGGCACCCGTGATTTGGGCGCGGGCCGCCGTCAAACGGTGACAGAGCGTCAGTCCGCCGTCATTTCTCTGGACACGGGTGTCTCTGAATGGAACGCTCGCTACAGAGCGCGGGCTGCACTCGCTCTGCCGGGCCCTTTGCTGTCCTCCGGCCTGCCTCGCTGCTCCCTCGCAACACATCGGCCCGGGACGGCCCATTTCCTCGCACGAGCCAGCGATCGCGCACAAGCAAGAAGTCCTCGCAGGAAACAGCGACCTCGCACGCCCAGATTCTTCGCCCAGAGGAGTTCACCGGATGAGGTTCAGCACCCCATCGGCGGCACTCGCCGCCGTCATCGCCGTGGCGGCGCCCCTGGCCGTTCCCGCCTCCAGCGCCGCCGCGTCCGACGCCACCGGACCGGCGGAGTTCACCGTGAACACGACATCAGACGAGGTGGACGCGGACGCGTCGGACGGCCGGTGCAGCACCGCCTCGGGCGCGTGCAGCCTGCGCGCCGCCGTGATGGCCGCCAACGCCCAACCGGGCAGTACGATCACTCTGCCTCCCGGCCGTTACCGGCTGACCATCCCGCCCAACCCCCGGCTGATCAACGGCGACCACCCCGACCCGGCCACGGGCGACCTGAACGTCGCCGCCCCCATCACGATCAAGGGCGCCGGGGCACGGACCACCGTCATCGACGCCAACCACGTGGACCGGGCCTTCCGCATGCAGGCGGACTCCCAGCTGTCCGATCTGACGATCACCGGGGGAGTGGCCAAGGAGCGCGAACTGCCCATCACCGACACCGGTGGTGGCGCCATCGCCAACGGACACCACATGACGCTGCGACGGGTCGCCGTGACCGGGAACTCGGCCGGTTACGGCGGCGGCATCTTCAACATCCCGGACTCCCACCTGGATCTGATCGACAGCACCGTCAGCGGGAACGTCGCGGGAGAGGCTGGCGGCATCAGGTTCGACGAGACCGGCACGGTGACCAACTCGACCATCGCGGACAACCGGGTGACGAACCCCGGCGACCGCCCCGGCAGCCTCGCCGGGTACGGCGGAGGCATCGACATCCGCGGCCGGGGGCCCGTGGAGATTCTCAACTCGACCATCATCGGCAACAGTTCCAGCGACGGCGGTGGCGGGATCAACATCGCTCCTGCCTACCTCGACAGCCTGCCCGCGCCGATCCCCGACATCATCGATCTACCCCTGGGGAGAATGACCCTGCGCAACTCCATCGTCGCGGGCAACACCGTTGCCGGCGCGCCCGCCAACTGCAAGAAGGCCTTCGCCGCCATCGAGTCGCAAGGCCACAACCTCGACGGCGACGGCAGCTGCCGGCTCACCGGCGCGGGCGATCTGCCCAGCCGTGCCCCGCTGACCGGACCGCTCGCGGACAACGGCGGCCCCACCGACACCGCCGCGTTGCTGCCCGGCAGCCCCGCCCTGGACGCGGCAGACGGCTGCCCGGCCACCGATCAGCGCGGTGTGGGCCGTCCCCAGGGCGCCGCCTGCGACATCGGCGCCTACGAGCACACGCCATGACAGCCCCTACCCGCACCCGCATCGGCATCAGGAGCGATTTGTGACGCGATCTCCCGTCCTGCGCCGCATCCTGTCCTTCCATCTGCGCCGCACCCGGATTGACGGTCCGGGCACCATCCTGTCCCAACGCCTGGGCCACACTATCGTCCGGGCCATGACCGCCGTTGCGGCCCTGTCGTTATCACTCATCCCGCTCCCGTCCTCGGCTTCGGCCGGGGGCGACCCCCTGGTCGTGCGCACCTCCCACGGTTGGGTGCGCGGCGCCGTGGGCCGTGACGGCGGGCGGGTCTTCCAGGGTATCCCCTTCGCCGCTCCGCCGACGGGCGAGCGGCGCTGGGGTCCGCCGCGGCCCGCCGCACGGTGGTCCGGCGTACGGGATGCCACCGCACCGGCCCACCCCTGCGCCCAGGTACCACTGACGCTGCTACCCGACGGCGGCCCCATCCTGCCCGGTGAGTCCAATCGCACCGGCAGCACCACGGAGGACTGCCTGTACCTCAATGTGTGGACCCCCGCCCGCCCGAGCGGCCGACACCTTCCGGTCCTGGTGTGGCTGCACGGCGGCGGCAACGTCTACGGCGCGGGCAGCGACTACAACGGCGCCGCGTTAGCCGCCCGCGGCATGGTCGTCGTGACGGTCAACTACCGTCTGGGCGCCCTGGGGTTCCTCGCCCACCCCGCCCTGTCGGACGAGAGCGCGGACCACGCCTCCGGGGACTACGGTCTGATGGACCAGCAGGCCGCCCTGCGCTGGGTGCGGCGCAACATCGGCGCGTTCGGCGGCGACCGGAACCGGGTGACGCTCGGCGGCCAGTCCGCCGGGTCCGCGGACACCTGTCTCCATATCGCCTCGCCGACCGCCAAGGGCCTGTTCCACCGGGCCATTCAGCAGAGCGGAAGCTGCGCCTCGAAGGGTGGTCTCACCACACTCACGCTCGACGCGGCTGAGCGGAAGGGCAGTGACTTCGCGTCCTCGGTCGGCTGCGCCGATCCGTCGACCGCGGCGGCCTGTCTGCGCGCCGTACCCACCACCGAGCTCCTCCGCGCCACCGGCACCGGCCCCACGTCCCTGTGGGGAGCGAACACCGGTCCGCGCGTCCTTCCGCGCCCCGCGCACACGGCGTGGGCCGACGGCCGGGTGAACGCGGTCCCGACGCTGAGCGGCAGCGCCCACGACGAATACCGCTACTTCACCGCGCTGTACGTGGATCTGCTCGGCGGCGGCCCGCTGACCCCCGCCTCGTACGCCGCCCTGATCAGGCTCCAGTACGGCGGCCGTGCAGCCGCGGTTCTCGGTACATATCCCGCATCCGCATATCCGTCCCCCAACCTGGCCTATTCCGCCGTCGGCACCGACCAGCGGTTCGCCTGCCCGGCACAGGCCGACAGCCGCCTGTACAGCGGCCGGATGCCCGTGTACGCCTACGAGTTCAACGACCCCGAGGCGCCGCCCTTCATCCCAGCGCCGCACACCCCGCAGGGCGCGTTCCACGCCTCCGAGCTGGCCTACCTCTTCCCCATGGATGCCGTACGGCCCCTGACGCCTGCCCAGCGGCGGCTGTCCGCCACGATGACCGCCTACTGGGCGCGGTTCGCTGCCACTGGCAATCCCAACGGGCCCGGCGCACCGGCGTGGTCGCGCCATACGGCCGCCGGGGACCGCATCCAGGTGCTGGCACCGGACCGAATCGCCCCCACGACCGGTTTCGCGGCCGAC
Organism: Streptomyces sp. NPDC001406; assembly: GCF_042895285.1. Taxonomy (NCBI): domain Bacteria; kingdom Bacillati; phylum Actinomycetota; class Actinomycetes; order Kitasatosporales; family Streptomycetaceae; genus Streptomyces; species Streptomyces sp. NPDC001406. Next base: position 28,966 of record NZ_JBIAWG010000034.1, on the reverse strand, counting down.
CACCACTGCGCGTTCTGGCAGCCTTCCCCCAACCCAGGAGGAGCCATGCGATGACCTCGACGTTCGTTTTGGTGCGGGACGGGCGCCGGGCCCTGCGGCAGGGGCCGGACGCGCTGGCGATGCGGCAGCGAGAGCACCTGGCCGCGATGGTCGCCTTCGCCCGCACTTACTCCCCGTACTACCGAGAGACGTACCGGACCGCGCCGGACCGCGTGCAGGACCCGGCGCTGCTGCCGGTGACGCACAAACAGACGCTCATGGCCCACTTCGACAACTGGGTCACCGATCGGAAGGCGACCATCGACCGCGTACGGGCCTTCGTCGCCGATCCCGAACGGGTCGGCGAGCGCTTCCTGGGCAGATACCTGGTCTCCGGGCCGCGGCGGCGGTCAGGGCCCTGTCGCTGCGCGCCGCCTACCGCACCCTCACCGCCACCTCGACGGCGCGGATGCTCGCCCGTCGGATGCGGTCGGCGCACGTCGTCGCCACGAGCCGCTATCTCGCCCGCGTACGCCGTCATGGCCCGCTCCCGCGGGCCGGCTGCACGCAGGGCGCAGCCGGGTCCTGTCGGTGCACAGCCCGCTGCCCGCACCGGTGGACCAGCTCAACCGGGACCAGCCGGTGCTCTTGGGCGGCTACGCCAGTGTGATCGCGCTGCTCGCGGGCGAGCAACTGGCCGGTCGTCTGCACATCGCCCCGGTCGTGGTGTCGCTGGTGGCCGAGGGCCTCAGCGACCGCGAGCACCGGCAGGTCCGCTCCGCCTTCCGGGCGCAGTTGGTCAACACCTATGGCTGCAACGAGAGCCTCGCGCTGGGATACCGCTGCCCCTTCGGATGGCTGCACATCCACAGCGACTGGCTGATCCTGGAGCCGGTCGACGCCGACCACCGCCCCACCCTGCCAGCTCAGGAGTCCTTCACTGTGCTGTTGACCAGCCTGCGCCGATGGGCGCAGCCGATCCTGCGCTACGACCTCGGCGACAGCATCCTGCCGCGGGCGGACCCGTGCCCGTGCGGAGACCTGCTGCCCGCGATCAAGGCCCGAGGCCGGGCCGCCGATCTGCTGTCCTTCCCGCGCCGTGGCGGCGGGCTGGTCCGTATCTTGCCCATGGCGTTCGAGACGCTCCTGGAAAGCATCCCGGACATCGACCTGTTCCAGATCGTGCAGACGTCGCCCACCACCGTGCGGGTGCGGGCCGCCGCCGGAGCCGGTCAGGAGTGGCTGTGGGAGGCGGTGCGCAGGCGGTTGGCCGGCCTGCTCACCGCCCACCAGGTGGACGGGGTGGGCATCGAGTGCGCCCGTGAACCGCCCGAGCAGACCCCTGGCGGCAAATACCGGGTCGTCATTCCCTGCCCGTGACGCCAGGCGAGGGGTGGGCCTGGCACTCGGTGTCGGGAATCGGAACGCCGTGGTGGGCCGCCAGCGCCAGCAACGCGACGCGCAACGGTCCGGTCTCCAGGGCGGCGTCCGGGTCGAACCAGCGGGCAACGGCGGCTCCGCTCGCCATCCGGAGGGTGAAGCGGGCCAGTTCGTCCGAAACCTCCGGGCGGTCACGCAGCCCGAAGACGGCGCTCACCGATTCCTGGGCCCAGGTCACCAGCGCGTCGCGATAGTCGTGGACCTGGGCCACGGCCGCCGCGCTGGCGTCCTGTTGCACGATGCTCAGCCCCATCAGCAGCTTCACGCCGTGCGGATGACGCTGGTGCGCGTCCTCGACCTCTTGGAGGAAGGTGTCCAGGCGTCGCGCGACGTCGGCGCCCGGCACCTCGACCGGAGGCAGGGCCGCCAGCAGAGTGGTCCTGGCGCGCTCCAGCACCGCGACGTAGATCCCCTCCTTGCTGCCGAAATGCCAGTAGATGGAGCTGGTCGGCAGACCACATGCGGCGGAGATCATCGAGATGGAGGTGGCCGCGTAGCCGTGCTGCGACATCAGCTCGCCGGCGGTGTCGAGAATCGCGTCGCGAGACCGCCCACTGCGGTCCTCGGCCGGTGCCTGCGTCATACGGCCGACTCTAGACGATCAAGTCCTATGTCGGGGCGGGGAGTCTCCGAAGTGACGACTCCCCGCGACTGTCACTGCCTGCGGCATTCGGAGCAGCAGATCACCGGGCTGGGGTTTCGGCGGTGACACGGGCCCGGGCTCCTTCAATCTCGTTGATGTGGGCTTCCGTCCATTGCCGGAGCGCGGTGATGGGCTCAGCGAGGCTCTGGCCGAGCTTGGTCAGGTCGTACTCGACCCGGGGCGGGATGGTCGGGTGCACTGTGCGGGTGATGAAGCCGTCAGCTTCGAGGCTGCGCAGTGTCTGGGTGAGCATCTTCTGCGAGACGCCCTCGATCCGTCGGCTCAAGTCGGTGTAGCGCATGGTGCCTTCGAGGAGGGCGTCGACGACCAGGATCGTCCACTTGCCAGCGATGTGGTCGAGGACCTGGCGTGTCGGGCACTTCGCGGAGTAGGCGTCGGCCGGTAGTCCGGAGGATTCCACCACGGTCTTCATACCGGGAGAGTAGCGCACAAAAAGGTGCCCTCTTCCGTGTGGAGAGTCCCTCTCCAATAGTGAGTGGCATGACGAAACACATGCTCTCTGTCGCGGACGCGATCCGCACGCGCCGCACCGTGCGCCACTATCAGCCCGATCTGATCCCGGAAGCCGTCCTCGCATCGCTGCTCGAACTCGCCGTCGAAGCGCCTACCAGCTGGAATCTGCAAGACCGGTCGATCGTCGTGGTCGCCAGCGACGAGGGCCGCGAAAGGCTGGCCTGGGCCACCGGTGGACAGCCGCAGCCGCAGGAAGCCCCCGTTGTACTGGTCTTCGTCACGGAGCCGCAGTCCTGGCGTGACGACCACAGCGACATCTACGACCAGGCCCGGCGCGGCGGAGCATGGAACGACGACTTCATCGCCGTGTTCTCCGCGGCATCAACAACGTTCCAAGAAGACCTCGACAAGCGCGGCCTGCTCCGCGAGTACGCGGTCAAGGACGCAATGATCGCGGCCTCGTTCGTGATGCTCGCCGCGACCGAGGCGGGCCTAGCAACATCGCCGATGAACGGCTGGGACGAGGACAAGGTGAAGAAGGTGATCGGGATCGAGGGCCGCGACGACCTGGCCATCGCACTGCTCGTGTCCGTCGGCTACCCGGCGGAGGAACGGCGCCACCCCGGCCGGCGTCCCCTGGAACGCAACGTCTTCTACGAACGGCACACTGCACAACAGAGCACCGCACACCAGGAATAGGTATCCTGCCAACCCCACGTCCGGGGACGGCAAGCAGGGTGTCCAAGATCGCCCTGTGAAGAATGACCTGGACACCCTGCTGACCGCCCTGTACGTGAAGATCGACGACGACCTGGGGTCGGACCGGCGGATGGGCAGGCCACCCCGGTTGACGGACTCCGAACTCGTGTGCCTGGCGGTCGCGCAGGCACTGCTCGGCTTCGCCTCCGAGACACGCTGGCTGCACTACGCGCACGCACACCTGGCCTCGATGTTCCCCTACCTGCCCCAGCAGTCCGGCTACAACAAGCGGCTACGGGCCGCGTTGCCACTGGTCAAGAAGGCGATACGAATGCTCGCCGTCGATACGGACTTCTGGTTTGACACCCACTGGATCGTGGATTCCACGCCCGGGGACTCGTGCCACCCACGCGACCAGTCGTGCTCACGGTGTTGCTCGAAGGCGGAGAAGACGTCGGCCCGCGTGGTGTGCCCGAAGAATTCCAGTGCTTCGTCCGGGGGGCCGTAATACGACAGATATTCACCAGGTGCCATGACCAGTACTTTGTCGCACAGACCCAACTCGCCCACGGAGTGTGTGACCACCAGCACGGTCCTGCCGTCGTCAGCGAGTCCCCTCAGCAACTGCATGACATCGCGGTCCATACCCGGATCCAGGCAGGCAAGGTGGTTTCGTTGGTCTCGTTTCATGATCTGGTAAACCACGTTGGACAGGCGGCGTTTGCCGCCCGCATCCGTCAGGCCGGCGAACTCGTCGACCGCATGAACGGGCACCTGGAGCGGGTTCGTACCGCCTCCAACGTCGCCGTCCAGCTTGTCTGGGACGTCCGTCCGGATCTCCCGGACGGTACCCGAACCGCCCGTCAGCTGCTGCTCAAGGACCCCGGCCGGGTCAACGAGACCGACCGGGAAGCCCTGCACGCCTTCTTCCGCGCCCGTATCGAGGAGGCCAAGGGCAGCGACACGGCCGCGAGCTGGGAGGAGCAGCTCGGCAAGGTGCTCGACTACACCGCCTGGCACCGCTTCACCGTGCGCCTCGACCGGGCGAACGGAACCGGCTGGCAGCCGCTGACCAAGAAGCTGCACGGCGCACTCTCCGGCGGAGAGAAGGTCGCACTGCACCTGCCGCTGTTCGCCGCCGTCGCCGCCCACTACGAGGCCGTGCCCCTGGCACCCCGGCCCATCCTGCTCGACGAGGTCTTCGTCGGCGTCGACGCGGTCAACCGCGGACAGGTCTTCGCCCTGCTTACCGCACTCGACCTTGATCTCATGGTCACCTCCGACCACGAGTGGTGCACCTACGGTGAACTGCCCGGCATCGCTGTCCACCAACTCCTCACCGACAGACGATGACGCTGTCACCAGCGCTCGCTTCGTCTGGAACGGCACCGACCTGGAGGCGGGATGACCCACAAGGAACCGGCCCCGGGTGAACGCACCCTGCGCCGTCCCGAACTTCGCCCGCTCTGGCACACGGTCCACTGCCGCCCCTCCTCCGGCCGCCCCGTCACACGGGTGCGCCTCGGACCGCTCGACGAAGCCCAGCGCGAGGCCCTCGCCAACCTTCTCGGCCTGGACCGCCTGCCGGACCCTCACCCCTCCGTCTCGCTGGCCCGCTTGGAAGAGGCTGTCACCGAACTGTCCGGCCGTACGGTGCGTGAAACCGTCACCGAACTCGTCGGCCCCCTCGACGATCGCGCGTCCGAACGGCGCCGCAAGGAAGACGAACGTGCCGAACCGTGGACATGGTTGGACGGTCATGCCACCGTGCGGGCCCAGCCCGCGCTCGCCGACTGGACCGCGTCATGCCGAGCCACCGGTCTGGTCGGTGGCTCACCGGACCTGACCCGAATGCTGCTCGCAGACGCGCTGACCGTGCTCGCGGAACTCCCGGCCCAGGCTGAGCCCCTGCCCGTCTTCGCTGCCCGGGTCTTGAAGGGCGACTCCCACGCACTCGACGACGGCACCCGCCTGTCCACCCTCGTCCTCCGTGCTCTGGCGACCCTTCACGACACCGCTGCGCCGGAGTCCGCGGCGGACCGGCGCGCCTTGTGGACTCGCGCGGGGATCGCCGACGACGACCTGTCGGCCACCGTTCTCGTCGGTGGACTACGCCCGGCCGGTGAAGGCCCGCTCGCCCGTTTGGCACGTGTTTGTGCCGAGGTCGGTCAGGCCGCCAGCCTGACCCTCGCCCAACCGCGGGCCCCGGGCGAGTTCACCCTCGCCTCCGATCCCGCACCCGTCGTCCACGCCGTTGAGAACCCCAGCATCCTGGCTCTGGCCGTTCACCGCTTCGGCCCGGCCTGTCCGCCTCTCGTGTGCACATCCGGCTGGCCCAACAGCGCGGCCATCCACCTCCTCTGCCTTCTCGCAGACCAAGGCGCCATCCTCCGCTACCACGGTGACTTCGATGGCGAAGGCATCCGCATCGCCGCGTATCTCCTGGACAAGACCCCTGCCCGACCCTGGCACATGTCAGCGGCGGACTACCGTGCCGCGGTCGCCCGCACACCGCACGGACCTAAGCCCGGCCGCCTCACCGAGGCTCCCTGGGACCCAGAGTTGACTCGTGCCATGACCGACCACGGCACCGCCGTGGTCGAGGAACTGGTGGCTGACGCCCTGTTGGCAGACCTGGCCGAAGCGATTAGGTGAGGAAGCTGCTCCGGCCAGTCGTGACGCTCTTTTGACGCTGCGAGTGCCCGAAGGTCCTTCCGGCAGAGCAGAAAACAGTTGTTGACCTGCTGGTATGTCACGTCCGTCATCTCGTGACATGTTTCCGATGACGCATCGTATGGGTGCGTGCGAATCGGAAGCCTTCCGTCCGCGCCAGGTGTCTACGGGTGCCGGACCTGGCTCCAGGGGACTTGGCGGCCGGGGGCGTGGATGGGGTGCCACACGGGTGCGGATGGTCCGCCCTGGAGCAGGTCGGTCATGGGTACTGCCAGGACGGGGACGTCGCGCAGGAAGCCGGACAGTGCCAGTTCCGAGGCGGCTGCGCGGAGGGCGCGGATGCGCGTCTGAACGCCTGTGAGGCCGGTGCCGTCCAGGACGAACAGCAACCGCGGGAACAGCACGCCAGTGACCACACCGTCCAGCGCCAGCGACACCATGAAGTCGATCGGCATCGTGCAGGTAGGGATCCCCGTCCTTACCGAGCTGACCCGGCCCCTTCGAACTCCCACGACAAGCCGCGGAGGCCCAGGAGGTCGTGGCGGCGCTTGATGCGGCCGCCGACCGTGCGGCGCAGGGGTGGTTCGGGTGCTCGGGGGCGGGTGCTGGGCGATGGTTTCATCCCCGGCCGAGTTCAGTGATGAGGACGAATGCAGGATCGTTCACCGGTTGTCTCGGGCGCGGAAAGGCTCCACGGGACGTGGTGATGCGGGCCCGGATGATTGAGATGAGCTGGCCGGGGCTACGCGTGCCGGCATCGCCGACGAGCTGGGCTGTCGCCAGAAGACGGCCCGCTGCTGGCTGCACCGCTTCAACCGCTCGGGCGGCAGACCAACACCACCAACCCGCCCGCTACGGCCCCGATATGTGTACACCGTTTGAGGAACCCAGCATTAGGTGACATCACGTCGCAGTGTAGTGAGGCTCGCAGCGGTGGCGATCACCACGGCGTACACGGCCAGCATTACCGCGCCGCCCCACTGAGGTAGCAGGCCGTCCTTCACTCGTGGGCCCTCGACAGGTTGCGTACTGATTGCGTTCGGTAGGCACCGGGGGTCGCACCGGTCCACCGGCGGAATGCGCGGATGAATGCCGCCGCGTCGGCGTACCCGAGACGTACGGCGATCTGGTCGACCCCGAGTCCGACGGTGGACAGCATCTCGACAGCACGAGCGTGCCGTGCTGCGTCGACCAGACGCCGGTAGGACGTGCCCTCCACCGCCAGACGCCGGTGCAGAGTGCGGGTGGAGACGTGCAGCGCGGCTGCGGCAACGCCCATGTCGGGGATGCCGTCCGGCCACTGCATGAGCAGTTCCCGTACCCGCGCTGCGAATCCGGCGTCGGTGCGCCGGGCCAGGAGGAGCCTGCACTCGCGTTCGCACACCTGCATGGTGCGCTGGTCCGCCTGCGGCAGCGACTGCTCCAGTACCGCCGCGAGGGTGACGATCGCGTTGCGCGGCGCCCCGAAGGCGGTGGGCACGTCGTCAAATGCCTCGTACGGCGCGGACTTTTCAGGCTGTGGGAAGCGCAGATCCAGCCGGAGGGGGGTGAAGGGCCGGCCCACAATGGTGTCAAGGATGGCCCGGATATTGGCTATTTCCCGCTCGATGAAGAAGTGCCGGACGGGCGGGGGCACCAGCCCGTCGTCCAGGACGAGACGGACCTCGTTTCCGTCCTCCTGAAGGTGGATCCCGACCATGGCGAAGGTGAGTTCCAGGTAGCGCAGTCCCACAGCAGCGGCCTCGCGCAGCGTCGGGCTGGCGAGCAGTGCGAAGCCCAACACGCTGTACTTACGCAGCGGAATCCGGCTGCCGACCTCGAGCCCCAGGCCGGGAGCGTCGCCCGTGGCGCGGACCAGGTTCTGCGCCACAGTGAGCTCCTGCCAGGCCCGGACATGTGCGGCATCGTCGGCAAGAGCGTTCTCGTCCACACCACTGCCGTCGAGGCATGCCGGTACGGGCACTCCGCGCTCGACGCCCACGTCCACCATCGCGTGCACGCCTGCGATGCCTCGGTTGAACAGCCGTGGAGCTGTGGGGACTTCGTCGGCCGCCGCCCCGTGTCCGGAACGGCCAACAGCATGGCCGCCATTGCCTGGAACCAGCACTGCCAATCCCCTTAGCATCGGAAGGGATCGATGCGGAGTATCCCGCCGTAGGGTGCCATTCAGCCTAGTCGGGATGTGCGTGCGGGCCAGGGGGCGTACGCGTTATCAGCCACCGCTGTCTGTAGCGCTCGGCGCGCCCCACGGTCATCACGCGCGCAACCGCTGCACCGGAAAACATTCTCGAGCACAGCCAGCGAAACGCACAGTGCCGGTTGCTGGTTGCGCGAATGCAACGGGGGCACTTCCGAATCGCACGGGCGGAGCGAATGATGGACGACTTCAGTACGTTGGAAGTAATGCTGGTCGACAATGAGGATCTCGTGCGCCGCGGATTCCGGCAGGCCCTCGGGGAGGCGCCGGATGTCACGGTTGTCGCCGATACGAGGGTCGGCGAGGACGCATTACGCATGGCCGAGCTGCGGCGACCGCAGGTCGTCCTCGTGGATGCCGAATTCGAATTCATCCGGAAACTAGCCGAGCCTTTGGGGACGGCAGTACCCGGAGTCGCGCCGGGGATAATTGTCCTGACCAGCAACGCCCTTGACAGCCATCTGCTCGGGTCGCTGAAGGCGGGCGCACGTGGTTTTCTGCTCAAGAGCGCCAGCCAGGACGAGCTGATCTCAGCCGTCCGTGCGGTGGCTGACGGCGCGGCCTTCTTGTGCCCCACGATGACCCGACGGTTGATCGATCGGTTCGAGATCCTGCCGCCGCCACATGAGCGGTCTCACGCGGTCGCCCTGGCAAGCCTGAGCGGCCGCGAGACCCAAGTTCTCTGCGGTATAGCCATGGGCAGGTCGAACCAGGAGATCGCCCACGAGCTGCATGTCACGCTCGCCACTGTGAAGTCCCACGTCTCGCGCATCCTCGCCAAGCTCGAGTTGCCGAACCGGACGCACGCGGCGCTGATGGCCCAGCGGAGCGGCCTCGTGCACCGGCCCCAGCCACCGCGGGCCATACAGGCCGGGGCAGGCCCCCTGTCCTCCGGCCGGTCCCGAGCCCGTGGTCAGGCGGGCTTGGTGAACGCGAGGACCACGTTGTGACCGCCGAAACCGAAGGAGTTCGAGATGGCCGCGGTGACCCTGATGCGCCGCTGGGTTCCCGTGACGATTTCCACCTTCACCTCGGGATCCTTGTCGTCGAGGCTCCTGGTCGCGGGAATCACGTCGGTGAAGACGCTCAGGACCGTGAAGATGGCCTCGATCGCGCCGGCCCCGCCTATGAGATGGCCGGTGATCGACTTGGTCGCCGTCACAAGAGCATGCGGACCGAGCGATTCCAGCAATGCCGCCGCCTCGATACGGTCACCGACGGGCGTACCGGGAGCATGGGCGTTGACGTGAACGATGTCCTGCGGGCCGAGGCCGCCGGAGCGCAAGGCCTCGCGGATCGCACTGATCTGACCGTCCGCTGACGGAGATGTCATGGTGTGCGCGTCGGAGCTTATCCCTGTACCGGCGAGCGTGGCATACATCCGCGCGCCGCGAGCTTTCGCGAACTGGGTTCGCTCCAGCACGACGGCGCCGCCGCCCTCGGACATGACGAAGCCGTCACGGGCGCTGTCGAACGGCCGCGATGCGTTCTGAGGGTCCTCATGACGGCCGGACAGGGCTCCCATGCGGGCGAAAGCCGCCATGGACAGCCGGCCGATGCATGCCTCGGTGCCGCCGGCGACAACCACATCGGCCCGCCCGGCACGCAGTATGGCGAGTCCCATGGCTATTGCCTCCGCTCCGGAGGCGCAGGCGCTGGTCGGCGCGTGGGCGCCGGCCCGGGCGTCGAGAGCCAGACTGACGGCGGCGGCCGAACCGTTGGGCATCAGCATTGTCACCGCGAATGGCGACACGCGGCCCGGCCCCTTGGCCAAGGACAGGTCGTGCTGGTCGACCAGCGTCGTCCCGCCGCCGAGGCCGGTGCCGATCACCACGGCCAGCCGCTCCGGCGCCACCTCGGGCGCGCCGGCGTCGGCCCATGCCTGCCGGGCAGCCACCATCGCAATCTGCTGGCAGCGGTCCATTCGTCGGGCCTCGACCCGGTCCAGTACCTCGGTCGGTTCCTGACTCAGTCGGCCTGCCAGCCGTACGGGCAGATCGCGAGCCCACGGTTCGTCGAGCACGGTGATCGGGGATTCGCCGGCGAGCAGCGCCTCCCAGGTGGAGTGGACGTTGCCACCCAGCGGCGTGGTCATTCCCAAACCGGTGACCACAACGTCGGTCGTACCCAGGACCTCCCCGTCCGGGCGACTGGGGAGTTCGGGGAGCTTCGGATAACCCAAGAAGTAGTCGTCAGATGCGTCGTAGGACATCAAGGTTCCCTTTCTGAAGCCTTCTGGGGAAATGTTCTCCCTTGGATACGGTCCATTCGTCGTCCACTGGCCGTCGTCATGACGGTAGCCAGTACGAGGCGCTTTCCGTAACGGCCGACGGACCGAACCGTGATGGCGACCGGAGGATGGCTTTCATCCGTCTTCCGGCTTACTCGAAGCTCGCCTCCGGTAGGGGGATGGACACCATCTCGCGGCGGATACCCGATATTTCTCTGCCGACTTAGCATCTCTTCGAGTGGAACCACCATGACGCACACGTACAGCAATGGTTGGGTACGTAACCAAGTCCCGGCGGGTCAGTGGGGAAATGGCAGGGGCAATGCCAATGGCCGAGTCGAACAGGAGGACCACGATGTCAGAGGATGCCGTCACAGAATCCCGACTGGAGCCGACGACCTTGGTCGAGCTCTGCAGGTATCGCGCGTCCAGGGAGCCGGATCGACGGATGTTCGCCTTCCTGGAGAACGGCCTCGAAGAGTCCGACTCGCTCACCCTCGCCCAACTGGACGCCCGGGCAAGGGCAATCGCGGCGCGTCTGAGCAGGCAAGCCCCGCAGGGCGCCCGCGCCGTGCTGAGTTACCCGCCCGGCCTGGACTTCGTGTCCGCCTTCTTCGGCTGCCTGTATGCCGGCCTGATCGCGGTGCCGGCTCCTCCGGTGCTGCGCGCCGGCGTCGACGACCGGTATTCACGCTTCCGGGCAATCGTCAACAGCTCCCGGCCGGATGTGCTGCTGTCGAACGGGTCAAGGCTGAACCGTGTCGACGCGTTGCTGAAGGACATCTCCGCACCTTGCCGGCCGACCTCTGTGGCGACCGACGAGATCAGTGAGACGGACGCGTACGGCTGGAATGCCCCCGGCATCGGCCCGGACACGATCGCGTACCTGCAGTACACCTCCGGCACGACCGGTCCGCCCCGGGGCGTGGAGCTCACCCATGGCAACGTTCTGCACAACCTCTCGCTGATCTTGGCCAACGGTACCCGGGCCACGGACGACTTCGAGCGGCTGCCGCCTGTCGTGTCCTGGCTGCCCGTGTTCCACGACATGGGACTGATCACCGGGGTCCTGCAGCCGATCTACGTCGGGTACGACGCCGTACTGATGCCGCCCTCGGCGTTCACCCAGCATCCGGTCAACTGGCTCCGCGCGATATCGGACCGCGGGGCGGGCATCAGTTCAGCACCCGGTTTCGGGTACGAATTGTGCCTGCGGCGCGTCTCCGAGGAGCAGTTGCGTTCCCTCGACCTCAGCGCCTGGCGGATCGCGGTGGTCGGCGACGAGCCGGTGCGTGCAGAGATGATTGACCAGTTCAGTGCCATGCTCGCCCCGTTCGGCTTCCGCCGCGAGGCGTTCTTCCCGAGTTACGGCATCGCCGAGTCCACTGTCATGCTCAGCGGCGGCCCAGTGGAGCCCGAACCGGTGATCCGCCGGTTCGACGCGGTGGCGCTGGCGAAAGGCAAGGTGCAGCGAGCCGGTCGCGAGGACGAGGTCTGCCGGCTGGTCGGCCTGGGCCGGGTGCACCCGTCCATGACCATCGCGGTGGTGGATCCGGCCACCGGCGAACCGTGCGCCCCGGACGAGACAGGGGAGATCCTGGCTTCCGGACCGAGTATCGGTGCCGCGTACTGGAACGCCCCGAAGGAGACAGCGCGTACGTTCAACGCCACCGTGCGCGGCCACGAGGGCCGCCGGTTCCTGCGCACCGGCAGCCTGGGCTTTCTGGACGGCGGTCAGCTCTTCGTCACCTGCCGTGTGGACGACCTCATCGTCGTGGAGGGCATGCAGCACTACCCGTACGACATCGAGGCGACCGCGGCAGCAAGCCATCCCGCCATACGGGAGGGCTGCTGCTGCGCCTTCACCGTCGAGGACGGCGGACGCACGCGCCTCGTCGTCCTGGCTGAGATCAACAGCCGGTACCGCGTCGTGACCGAACCCGTCCCGGACACTCCGTCAGGTGCCCGTGCGACCCTCGCGGCGCATGAGGCCGAAGAAGCCGTCCGGGAGGCCGTCTTCGCCGGGCACGGCCTCCGGGCCGACGACGTCCTCTTGGTCAAGGCCGGTGCGCTGCCGTTCACCACCAGCGGCAAGTTGCAGCGCGCACAGTGCCGGTCCAGGTACCGGGCGCGGGCATTCGCGACAGTCTGAACCTCGCTCCATACAGGGGGCGCGCGAACTGTCCGCCGCCTTCTTCCTCTTCCTCCGTTTGGAGTGGTCACATGCAAACCAATCACGAGCACGGTGTCCGACTGCCCGAGGCGGTGGCCGGCGAGCACGGCGCACTGCCGACCCTGATCGACCTGTGCCGAACTCGTGCGGCAGCCGAGCCCAACCGGAAGAGCTTTGTGTTCCTGGGCGACGGTGTCGAGGAATCAGAATCACTGACCCTGGCCGAGCTCGACCGCCGGGCGCGGGCGGTCGCCGTGACGCTACGACAGCAGGTTCCTACCGCGCGCGCACGCGCGCTGCTGAGTTACCCGCCGGGACTGGATTTCCACGCCGCCTTCCTGGGCTGCATCTATGCGGGTCTGATCCCGGTGCCGGTGGCTCCGCTCGACGGGACGCGGAGCAATGCCAAATGGACTCGGGTGGAGTCGATTGCCGCGAGTTCCGAGCCCTCGCTGTTCCTGTCGACCGGCCCAGTGCTTGCCACCGCGGAGCACGTCCTCACCGACACCGACGGGCTCGCCCAACTCAACCGGGTGGCGACCGACGAGGTACCCCTGGACCTGGCCCAGGAGTGGACCCCACCGGTGGCCGCCGCTGAGATGGTCGCCTATCTGCAGTACTCTTCGGGATCGACCGGTGTGCCGAAAGGTGTCGCGATCACTCATGGCAATGTGCTGCACAATCTGTCGTTGATATACGACAACACGCGTCGGTCTGCCGACGACGCCGGGCTGCCACGCCCGTCGTCGGTGTCGTGGCTGCCGCCGCACCACAACATGGGCCTCATCTGCAATGTCCTCGACCCCCTTTTCTCCGGTCGGGACGTCACCCTGCTGCCGACGATGACCTTCGTGCAGCGTCCGCTCACGTGGCTGCGGGCCATCTCCCGGCTCGGACGCGCGGACAGCTGCGCGCCGAACTTCGCGTACGACCTGTGCGTCCGCCGGGTGACGGACGCTCAGCGCCGGGAACTCGACCTCAGCCGCTGGGAGATGGCGCTGGTCGGAGGTGAGCCCGTCCGCTCCGATACGCTCGACCGCTTCAGCGCGGCATTCGCGGAGGCCGGCTTCCGGCGCGAGGCGCTGTCCCCCGCGTACGGCCTCGCCGAGGCGACAGTGATGGTCACGGCCGTGCCGGTCGGCCAGGCCCCGGAAGTCCTGCGGCTGGACCCCGAGTCGCTCGCCGCCGGAAAGGTGCGCCCAGCCGCGTCGGCACAGGACAGCCGGGAGTTGGTCGGCTGCGGCCCGATCCATCCGTTGAGCACGGCCATAACCGTAGACCTGTTGACAGGCAAGCCCTGCGGGGAGGACGAGGTGGGTGAGATCTTCGTATCCGGCCCGAGCGTCGCAACGGGGTATCTGAACGCTCCCAAGGAGACTGCCGAGACCTTCGTGGGGACCATTCCCGACCAGCCGGGGGAGCGGTTTCTCCGTACTGGTGACCTCGGTTTTGTGCAGAACGGGGAGCTGTTCATCACCGGCCGGGCAAAGGATGTCATCATCATCGCCGGTGCCAACCACTACCCGCAGGACATCGAGGCCACCGTTGAGGCCAGCCACCCGGCAGTCCGCGAGTTCGGTACTTGCGCGGTGTCGGTCGACGACGGCGTACACGAACGGCTCATCGTGCTCGCCGAGACGACGACGGCAGCCGGAGGCGAGACCGGTGATCAAGTGACCGCCCAGGAGATCAAGCAGGAGATCAGGCGCGCGGTCCATGCGGGACACCGCATCCAGGTACACGATGTCGTCCTCCTCAAGCCGGGGACGCTGCCGCTCACGACGACCGGCAAGCTGCAACGGCGCGACAGCCGGGACCGATACCTCGGCGGTTCCTTCGAGGCAGCCCTCATCGAATGACGGTGCGCCCTCTGCGCATCCGGTGCCCTGGCGGGGCCTTGCTGGCCAAGGCACCGCGCAGGTTCGCCGATGGCTAGGCCGCAGGGTGGTGTGCTGCCTGGGTGCGGTGCACCCAGGCAGCACACGTCCTGGTCGGCAGTCTTCGGCCTGTCCAGACTCGGTCGGGCAGGACAGATCCGCACTCATGGATGAGGAGAGTCCGTCATGACAGTGAACGCGCAGGAGGGCGATGCCAGCGTGGTCGGCATGTGGGTGACCGCGGACGGTCACATCCGCCAGGAGTTGCGGGCGGACGGCCGGTACAACGAGGCCCCGCGGTAATCGGCGCAGTGCGTAGACCGGCCGCTACACGGTGACCAGCGGCCAGCAGCTCGTCACTGCCTCAGTGGACGCGTCCCGCGTGGTCACCGTGACCCCAGGCGGTTCCGGATTCGGCAGCGGGGTCGCCAGCGCCGTCTGAGTGCTGGTGGCGACCAACGCCACCCCGACAGCGAACACACTCGCAATGGGTCTTAATCGCACGGAACAGTCTCCCTTGCTGAGCAAGCCATCGCCCGTGCGTGGGGTGCGCGGCCGTACGGGTGGGTTCTGTGGAATCCGGGCGGCGGCTGCGGGCCAGCCCGGACTGGTGCTGAAACATCTGTGGGTGTCTTCCGTGCCTCTCTGCGAGGGACGACGCCTCCGAACACCTGGCCCGCATCGCCGCGGTCCCCATCGACGCCGAAGGGGTCCTACATTTCGGCTGCCTGCTCAGCCTCGTGTCGCTAGGGGGCGGGTGGTTGGTGTGGTGGGTGGTGCCTGGGGTTTTCCGACGATCCAGGAGGCCGTCGGGCCGAGCCGGTCGGTCGCCTCCTGCAGCGGCCCTTGCGGCAGAACTGCCCAGACCCTCCAGGTCAGAAGACTGATCACCGCCGTTTGCGGCTGATGACACGGTTCTTACCGGCACCCCGGATCGCTGGCCCTGGCTGCGCTGTCGTATCCGTTCTGCATGTGGGCCCGCCGGGGGCGGTGCACTGTGTGCGGATCAGCGGGCGATCGAGATCGCGAAGGGCGCGAATCCGCTGGACCGAATCACGTGCGGTACGAACAGTATCGTGGCCTCCGTGGCGCGGGCGGTCTGGATCCCGCCGAGATCAGTGATCCACTCCTTACGCCAGCCGAGGTCGGTGAGCAGTTCGCGGACGGTCTGCTTGGCCTGCGGGTCCTCGCCGGAGAGGAACGCGGTCGGCGTCTGGGGGAGCGTGGCCGGTGCGGTCATCACCGGGAAGAGCATGGTGTTGAGGGTCTTGACGACGTGCGTTTCGGGGAGTGCTTCCTGGAGCTGTTCGGCGAGGCTTGAGCCGGGGTATATCAGGTCGGCGGGCAGTCCGTCCGGTCCGTCGAGGGTGGCGTTGGAGACGTCGACGAGGATCTTGTCGCGCAGTTCCTCGCGCAGGGCGACGAGCCGGTCCAGCGAGCCGTCGCCCGGGGTTGCGTTGATGACGATCCGGGCTGTCCGGGCAGCGTCGGCGGCGGCGCCCGGCGCGCGGTCCGCCACGGTCACCTCATGCCCTGCCCGGGTGAGGGCTGTGGCCAGGTTGCCGCCGACGCGGCCGTTTCCGAGAACTGCGATCGTGGTCATGATGATCTGGTCCTTCCGTGCGTGCAGGTTGTGGTGCGCGGTCAGCGTGAGAGCGTGGCGACGGCCTCGGCGTGGACGCCGGGCGCGGCGGCCAGGAAGCTCTCGCTCCGCGGGGTCCAGGGGCGGCCCTCGGCGTCGGAGATCCGTCCGCCGGCCTCGGTGACGAGCAGCGCCCCGGGCAGCAGGTCCGCGCGGGCGCCGGCGAACTGCCAGAAGGCGTCGATCCGGCCGGCGGCCACGTTCAGCAGGTGCAGGGTCGCGGGCACGGCGGTGCGGACGACGAGCGCGTCGAAGAGCATCGCGGTGATCGAGGAGCCGACGCGCCGCACGACCTTCTCGTCCTCCTCCGGCCGGGCCTGGCTGGTGGCCACGATGCTCAGGCCGAGGTCCGCAGCGGGGGAGACGTGCAGCGGCCGGCCGTCGAGGTGGGCGCCCGCGCCGGTGAGCGCGGTGTAGGTCTCGCCGGTCAACGGCAGGTGGACCGCGGTGAGCACCGGCTGGTTCTCACGCACGAGGGTGGCGGTCACCGCCCACTCCGGCAGGGCGTGCAGGTGGTTGACGTTGCCTTCGGCCGGATCCACGACCCACCATTCGCCGGGCGGCAGCGCCCCGCCGTCCAGTTCGTCCTCCACCCAGCCGGCGTCCGGGCGCAGGCGCGTGAGGCGGGGGCGCAGGATATCGAGGGCCATCTCGTCGTTGGCGGCGAGCGCGCGCATCAGCTCTTCGCGGGTCTGGTAACGGACCACCTCGCCGAAGCGCTCGCGCAGCGCCGAACCGGCCGCGCGCACGGCATTCGCGGTCTGGGCGAGCAACTCGGCGTCGGAGGCGGCGACGTCAGTGGTCTGAAGCGTTTTGGACATGGTGGTACTCCCGGGTGAGGAGGGGTGTTGAGGCGGGTCGGGCCAAGCTGTGTGTTCCGTCTTGCGCTCTCGTCTCGAAGGTATACAGCCCTTTAATTAACTTCAAATGCATGTCAAGCACGGCTAGGATTACTCACATGCAATTGGATTTGAACCTGCTCGCCGCGCTCGACGCGCTGCTGGAGGAGGGAAGTGTGGCCGGGGCGGCCGCGCGCCTGCACGTCACCGCCCCCGCGATGAGCCGGAGTCTGGGCCGAATCCGGCGCACGACCGGGGATCAGATCCTGGTGCGCACCGGCCGCACGATGACCCCGACGCCGTATGCGATCGCCGTCCGGGAACAGGTGCACGAGCTGCTGCACCAGGTCCAGGGGGTTCTGGCACCGAGCCGTGAACTCGATCTGGCAACGTTGGAGCGCACTTTCACACTCCGCTGGCACGATTCCCTGGTCGCCTTGAGCGGCCCCGCGCTGCTCGCGGCCGTGCGCGGACAGGCCCCGGGCGTGCGATTGCGCTTCGTCGCGGAATCGAGCATCGACACCCCCGAGTTGCGGCGCGGCGAGGTCGACCTGGAGGCGAACGCCAACCGCCCGAGCGCACCGGACATCCGTGCCGAGAACGTGGGCGAGACCCGCCTCGTCATCGTCGTGAGGCAGGGGCACCCCCTCACCCGCGTCAGGACCGTCACCGCAAAGCGGTACGCCGCCGCTGAGCACATCACCGTCTCGCGACGTGGAAACCTCAGCAATGCCCTCGACGACGCCCTCGCGCGGCTCGGCCTCACCCGCCGCGTGGTGGCGACCGCGCCCACGGAAGCGGCCGCGCTGGAATTCGCGCGCGGCTCCGATCTCCTGATCAGCGTTCCCGAAGCCACCACGCGGTCAGCGGTCGCCGACCTCGGCCTGGTCGTGCTCCCCCTCCCGCTCGAACTGCCGTCGGCACCGATATACCTGTCGTGGCATCAGCGCTACGACACCGACCACGCCCACGCCTGGCTGCGCGGGCTGGCGCGAACCGCGCTGGCCATGTGCGGAGCGTCGTAGTCGGCGCCGTCCGGCCGCTTCACCCATACGTCCACGCGGCCACCTTGATGCCGCACGGCCGGCCGCTGTGCGGACCCGCATCAGATCACCAGCCCCCGGCGGTAGGCGTACACGACCAACCTGAACGCGGTCGCGAAGCCCGAGTTTGCCGAGAATGCAGGACACGAACGTCTTGAAGGTCTCCTGGCTGCCTCCCCCCCAATGCTGCTGGCCCGCTCCCGCCACGCCTCCGTCCGCTCCCTGGAGCGGTACGCACGCCCCAGCGTCGGCGCGGTCGCTCGGCACGTCGCCGAACGCGGCGGCGATCTGCTTGAACGTCAGCAGCGGCTTGTCCGTGCGGGAGCTGGCCGAAGGGCGGCCAGACCGACGCCTGCGGCTCACGATCGCGGATCTATGGGAGGGCGTCGGCGTGGCCCTCGGAGATCTGGGCGAGCAGCTGGCCCTGCTCCTAGTCCATCACGTATCTCAGTACAAACGGCTGTACCGATACCCCAAGGCCGATTTCATCCAGCAGGGAGAGGGTGGGCAGGCCGCCGGTCAGGCTCAACCTGACACTACCCGTCCACGGTCCCGGCGCAGTCGTCTGTCGACAAACGAAGGCACCCTCAAGTGATCAACGCACCACCCACGGATGATCATGTGGTCGTGGAGGAACAGGTGCATGACTACGGGTTTTCGCCGGCTCAGCAGGACGAGATCTGGAGACGCTGGCGTGAGGGGCAGTCGTTCAGCTTGATGGGACGGGCGCTCGGGGCGCCGATGCACCACGTCCGCCGGTTCCTGCACCAGAGCGGCGGCGTCCGCCAGGCGACACAGCAGCGGTCAACGCGGCATCTGACTGGCAGCGAACGCGAAGAGATATCCCGCGGCATCGCGGTTGGCGAGTCTGCCCGGCAGCTGGCGCGGCGGCTGGGCAGGTCACCGTCGACCATCTCCCGGGAGATTGCCCGCAACGGCGGCCGGGCCCGCTACCGAGCCGCATCCGCAGACGCGGCCGCCGGCCCAAGCCGGCCAAGCTCGCCCAACGACCTGCTCTCCGTGCGCTGGTGGAGGCCAAGCTGGCACATCACAAGGCGGACCCCAGCCCGCAGTGTAGGCCGCTGGTGATCAGGTAGGCGTCCGACCGGGTGGACCACGCGCAGGGCCGCGCACTGTCAATCTGGGAGGGGAACCACTGTGTGCTGGGGACGGACCCACCCTGACACGACCAGTGAGAGGCGGATAGGCGATGGGGCGTGGCGGAATGTGTTCGCGGAGTTGATGGCCGACCATCGGGAGGCCGAGGAGATGTTCGGCCGGATCGAAGCGATGGTCGGTGGAGGGCGGGAGCTGCGTGCTCTCGTGGACGAGGTCACCATCGAGTTGGGGCGTCACTCGGTCGCCGAGGAGGAGTACCTCTACCTGGCGGTGCGCGAGGACGTCGAGGGTGGGGACCGGCTCGCGGGCAAGGAGATTGCGGATCACAGCCGGGTCGAGAAGATCCTCAAGCAGCTGGAGAGGACGGACGCCGACGACCCCCAGATGACCCCGCTGCTGCAGCAGCTCATGGAAGAGGTGACCGCCCACGTCCAGGACGAGGAGAACAACCTCTTCCCGAGGCTGCGCCAGACCTGCACCCCCGAGATGCTCAGTGAGCTCGGGGACAAGATCCGCCGGGCCACGGCCATGGCCCCCCACCCGCCAGCACCCCGCCGCTCCCGACACGCCGCCGGCGAACAAGCTCCTCGCCCCGGGCGCCGCCCTGGTGGACCGGGCCCGCGACTTCGTCACCGGCCGCGGCAAATCCTGACCCACGGACTGCCGACGGGCGAGGCGGGCCGGCTCCGGGGTCGGTTTCCGGGGGACCAGCCCCGGAGCCCGGGCGTGCAAGCCGTGATGTGGATCATTCCGTTTTCCAACACTCTGCGACGGCTGCGCTATCCAGCTTTGCCCCGGCGCGGCAGTGCCAGGAACCCCACACCGCAGCCAGTGCCGTCATCCGTCCGATCAAGGCAATGGGAGGGGCAGGCTTCTCAGCCTTCGACTCCGGTGGAGGTGTGGGCGGCGCCGACGGGTTTGGATTCGGGGGAGCCGCGTTGGCGCAGGTAGACCGAGAGGATGGCCATCGAGGCGACGGCCAGGAGTTCGGACTGCCAGTTCTGCAGGGTGCGGTTCCAGAAGTCGGCACAGCCGAGGTACTGCGGCCAGGAGACGGGTGCCTGGAGCTGGCGCAGGTGTTGCTCGTTGTAGGCGGCCGCGCCGGTGATGGACTGGGCCAGCCACGACCACGCGAAGATGGCGGCCATGACGGTGCCCAGGGAACGCGAGTACAGCTTCTGCCGCCATCCTGTGTCGGCTGCCCAGCGGGGGGGAGGAGGGGCCGGCGTGGTCGCCGACCTTCTGTTCGACGTCGCTTTCCACGCCGGCCTTGTGGAGCTCTTTGGACTCGGGTGAGCCGCGTTGGAGCAGCCAGACGGTGCCGAAGACGTAGAGGAAGAACTGGAGGTATTCCGACTGCCAGTTCTCGGTGACGTCCACGGCGAAGTCGGAGGTCGTCAGGTACGGGAGGAAGCCGATCGGTTGGAGCCCGTCGGTGACGAGTTGGTTGTTGAAGTCGGCGTGGCCGGAGATGGCCTGGCCGGCGAGGGTGAGCAGGAAGCCGGTGCCGAAGGCCAGTGCCAGGCTGTTGTGCTTCACGAACCGGGTCAGGCGGTTCATCGGTGCATCAGCCCGATGGCGGTGAAGTAGCTGAGACCGGCGCCGACCGTCAGCAGCAGGAGCGTGAAAAGGGTGCGCATCCTTCGCTCACCCTCCTTTGATCTGGCACTGGTACGGCTGCTGCGGGCGCGGCACACACCCTGCCGCGGTGATCTTCCAGCCGGCAGGAAAGACCGACAGGAACAGGGTGTCGGCGTTGAGGACCACCTGTGCCTGCTGCCCGTAGACCTGAACCCGGCGAACTGCCCTCGCGTGGGGCAGCTGCTCCTCGAAGAGGGCTTCGGCGCACCGGCCTTGGCGGACTGTTCGAGTTCCTGCCGTGTTTGGGGGGCCAGCGCCGCACAGGCGCGTGCAGCGTGTTTCTGCCGGATACTCTGCTCGAAGCGTAGGGCTGCCTGGGCGGCAGCCGCTTCCCGTTCGCCGAGCGTGCTGCAGCCCGTCAGGCAGACAGCACAGACGACCGCCGTCAGGCCCGCACTCCTCCAGCGCGACACGGCAACCTCCACCTATACGTCAGGGCTGTCGGACCATGCTGATACGGAGGGCAGGATCATGGACGGCAGCCGCGCCGTGTGCCAGACGAGCACAGAGCGTTCGGGTCATGCTGTCCGATCACGGGTCCCTCGCTGGGTGCGCTGCGGCACTTGCTGCGAGAGCCGTACCGCCTGGCCACGCCGCACACAGGGTGGACCTTCCTGACCAGCCATGCTCGTGTACTGGCGAGCATCGCCGACGACCGCCACGCGCGGATTCGCGACTTCGCGGCACGCTGTCGGCTCACCGAACGCGGCGTCCAGAAGATCATTGCACCTCTCCCACACCCGTAACGGACGCGGCAACAGCTACGAAATCGACCCGGGCAAGATCCTGCGTCACCCCGCCGAGGCCGGCCTGACGGTGGCCTCGCTTCTGTCGATGCTGGTAGAGGACGAAGCCGAGCGCCGGGGCGGCGTCGTCGAGCAGGTCCGATCCGGGTCCTGAGCGCACGCTGGCGTTGAGGTACGCGATCACACGGGTGGCCAGGACGTCCGACGAGGGGCCGCTGGAACTGCCTACGTCCAGCGCGCCGATGGCGGACAGCTGCCCCACGCGCTCCGGTGACAGGGTGGCGGCACGGGTGCGTTGGTTGTCGATCACGTGTTTCGAACAGCGCCGGACGGCTGTGCGTGAGTGCTTCAGCAAGGCAGCGCGGCCAGCCAGTTGGTGAGGATCTGGTTGACCTCGGCGGGGCGTTCTTGCTGGATCCAGTGGCCGCAGCCGTCGAGGATGTGGGAGGAGACCAGACCTGGAAGTGTGACCGGGTAGGCGTGGATCGCGTCGGCCAGCCAGGTCGTGGAGGCATCCAGACCGTCGCCGACGAACAGCGAGGGCCGGGTGATGGGGGCGCCGTTGAAGGCGGCGAGGTCGTCCCAGTCGCGGTCCATGTTCCGGTAGCGGTTCAGCGCGCCGGTTGGACCGGTGCGTTCGAACTCAGCGGCATACAAGTCGAGATCCTGCTCACCGAGCCAGCCGGGCAGCCGGTCGTGGGGAAACCGGTCGCGCGGTGTCCCACCCTTGCTGACGAAGTGCGGTCCGGAGCGTCGGCTGTGGGCATGGTGTCGGCGGACAGCGCTGCGTAGAAGCTTGCGAGCCAGCCGCGTACGGGTTCGATCTCGGCTTCGGCACGGCCGGGCGCCTGGAAGTACGAGACGTAGAACTCCTCGTCCCCGTCGGAGCGTCCCGGTCGCGTCGTGAGGGGGCCGGGTGTCGGCGTACACGTGAACTGCAGAGCCCTGTACAGCCTGCGCCGGCCGGGCCGGGTCACGGCGGCGTCCCGCGGCGCTCGTCGAGACCCTGCGGGCGCCCGGACGAAACGTTACAGCAGATGCAGGCCTGTACCGGAGTGTCACAGCACGGCGAAGGGTGGCCCGCAGAGTGGCCGACAGGGTGACCGTGGTGCTCGTTCGTAACGGACGGCCGTCCAGCACCGGATCGCAGCCAAGGGGCGGCGGAACCTCAGCCCCGCCGGCCCTTCGCTTGTTCGGCCTTCACGTCGGCCGCGTACCGGTCCACGTACTCCTGGCCCGAAAGCCGAAAGATCGCGTACGTGATCTCGTCGGTGACGGCCCGCAGCACCGTCTTGTGGTCCGCCATCCCCGTAAATCGCGAGAAGTCCAGCGGTTCCCCGAAACGGATCGCGGCCGGCCGGATCCTGGGCAGGACACGTCCCGGGGGTCGGATCTCGAAGGTCCCCACCATCGCGCACGGAATCACCGGAACCTGCGCGGCCAGCGCCATCACTGCCACCCCGACCTTGCCCTTGTACAGCCGGCCGTCGGGGGAACGGGTGCCCTCCGGATAGATCGCGAGCAGCTCTCCCTGCGCCAGTACCTCCAGCCCCTCCCGGATGGCCGCCTGCCCTGCGGCCCTGCCTGATCTGTCGATCGAAATCTGGTCGGCAGCGCGGAGAACGAGCGCGGTCAGTCGGCCCGTGATGCCCGGCGCCGTGAAGTACTCCGCCTTGGCCAGGAACGTGATGCGCCGTTTCAGGACCGCGGGCATGAGGAGGGGGTCCGCGAAGGACAGGTGATTGCTGGCAACGATGGCTGCGCCCTGGGCCGGAACATGCTCGAGCCCCTTGGCCCGTGGCCGGAACAGCAGCCGAAGCAACGGCCCCAGAAGGACGTACTTGAGCACGTAATAGAACATGGGCGGCTCCCAACTGCCGATCGGCCCCATTCCTCGCGAGGTCAGTCACAGCGGGGCTGGGCACACTCGCGCTCGCGCGAGCGCATCGGTTGTTCCGTGTGACAGCGCGGGAATCGAGTCCGTGAACCGGATGGCGGTGGATCAGGAGTCGGCATCCGTGGGTGTCGACGCCTGCCTGCGCGGCGCCAGCCAGGGGACCTGACGTGCGCGCAGGTCGGCACGGATGCGCCGGGCGAGCTTTGTGGTGTCGTAGTGGTTCAGCAAAACGCCGATGGCCGCGCCGTGTGCAGCGAGGAACTGGTCACCGTCGCCCCCGGACGACGACCTCGACCGCGCTGTCGCGTTGATGCGGGAGCACTCCATTCGCCGTCTCCCGTTCGATGAGGGGGATGAGCCGGTCGGTGTCATCTCGCTCGGCGACCTGGCGGTCGAACGCGACCGGGGATCGGCGCTTGGCGACGTCAGCACGGCCGGGCCGAACACGTGACGCGTTCGGGAAGAGGCGAGCCCGAGGAAGGGAAGGCCGAAGGGGCGGTGTCACCGCGCCTTCGGCTCTTTTCGCGCGCGGCGGCGGGCCGTGCCGCCCGGATCCGTGCGGTGGCGTTACCGGAGGAGGTGTCGGTGAGAGCGCCGGGACCAGCGCCTGCCGAACAGGACCAGGTCCGCCACGACGACCACGATGCCGATGATCAGGAGGTAGGTCAGCCCCTCCGCGACCGCGCCGATGAGTCCCAGGACGATGGCCACGAGGATCAGGAACAGGAAAAGCGCCATGGTGAGCACATCCTTGGGCCTGTGCTTCGGGCGATGAGCCCGCACAGTGACCAGCGATCTGGCCAGGCTTCGACACTCTGGCGATGGAGGCTGGTCAGCGGCGTGCGAGGCGACGCCCGCGTCCAGAGCCTGGCTCGTAAGGCTGGTCGTAGTGTTTGAAGACCTCTTCTTCCCGCTCGATCGGCAGGACGTCGTCCATGCCCATGGACGGCGCCTTCCTGACCAGCCCTTTCGAGTGTGCCACCTGTACGTATCCGGGGCCCAGGGTTGCCTCGTCGACGGGTACGAAGACGAGTCGGTGCCGGGTCGGCAGTCCGGTACGGACGGTGGCCATGGTCGGCGTGTCAGTGGTGGTGTCGACGTAGACCGCTTCCAGGGCTCCGATCTTGCGTCCTTTGGGATCGATCACGTCCTGGTTGCGCCACTCGCGGATATCGGCTGAATGGATCATGCCTGGCTCCTTGCGGCTCGCGCCTCTCGCAGTACTGCACCCGAGAGGGGGAGTGGCTGCGGGGGGTCTGCCACTTCTTCACGTTACTCTGACCGCTGGCCAGCTGGTCGCTTGACCTGGTCTCTTCCGGCCCGCCAAGGGCCGAGTGGCTCTGGCGAGACCCCGGGCCCGGGTGGCCTCGGCGATCTGGTGGTCGTCGGCCATGCCCCGCCTCATGGCATTCGCGACGAACCACTGGCCGCGGCAGGGTGCTGGGCAGGCAGCAGGATGGCCGGGGCGGTTACGGCCACCCGCCGCAGCGCCCCCGGGCAGGTGCCGGTTGGTCGACGCCCCGCCGGTAGTGCGGCGCGTCGCGGATGCGGCGGCCGCCGCGAGGAGGCGGGTGTCGAGCGACACGTGGACTGCTGCGGAGCCCGGCACAGCATGCACTGCAAGGGGCTGGGCCGTTTCACGGCGGCGTCCCGCGGCCGCCGGCCTCTTCCTCGGGGACAGGGTGTTCTGGTTGCGGGGGACCGGAGGTCGCATCTGCGGCGCCGAGGGCGGCGACGGCTGCGGCCACCTGCTGCTGGTGTTCCTCGGGGAGCGGTTGGCCCTGAACCGTGGTCACCAGTTTCTCGGCGACTCGGACGAGTTTGGTGTTCGTGTTCTGGGAGACTGCGACGAGCACATGCCAGGCGTCCTCGGCGGTGAGGCGGAACGTGGCCATGAGGATCCCTGTGGCCTGATCGATAACAGAGCGTGTCTGCATCGCCCGGCGCAGTTGGACGACCTCGGTGCGCAGGTTCTCGTCCTTGTCCAGGGCATCCTCCTGACGTTCTGCGCTCGCTTCCGGGCGGCAGGTGGACAGGCCTGCCGAACAGCGCTGAAGCGTGAACAGGGGCCACGTGCCCGTCACGCTCAGCAGACGCTGCACCAAGGGGCTGGCGGCGCGGATGGTCACTGTCTTGCCCGCCGCCAGGGCGCGGCGCCGGGCGGTGAGGAAACAGTTCAGGCCGGAGCAGTCACAAAACGCTGTGCCGCTCAGGTCGAGATCGACACCGTGCCTGCTTTGCCCGACGGCGTCCCGCAGCGCGTCCTGGACTGCTTGTTCCGTGCTGATGTCCAGATCGCCGCGGATCGTCACGAGCAAGCGCCCGCCGCGGGGCGAGGCGTCGATCAGAAGATCCCGCGGGGCTGCTTCCGCCGTCGCGGAGTGGACCGGTGGTCTGGTCACGGTCTCTACCTCCCTGGCTTGTTGCCGGGGAAGCTTCAGCTCCCGCATGGCCGCCTCTTTCACTTGGCGTCCACTTCCTTCCGTATCCAGGCTGTGTCCGCCAGTCGTGGCCTGTCAAGGAATACAGGAAATCTATTTCGGTCTTTTGGATACGTGAACGGTTCGGTCCTACCCTGGCTGTATGGGAGAAGTACCCGAACCGCACACAGGGTGGACGTTCCTCACCAACCACGCCCGGGTGCTCGCCGCGATCGCGAGCGATCGTCGGAGCCGCGTCCGCGACATCGCCGCACACTGCCGGCTCACCGAACGCGCGGTCCAGAAGATCATTTCTGACCTGGAGACGGACGGATACCTCACCCACCAACGTGAAGGACGGTCCAACGCCTACCGCATCCAGCCGGGAAACCCTCTGCGCCACCCGGCCGAGGCGGCCCTGACCGTGGCGGATCTGCTCTCCCTCCTGGTCCAGCACGACGCTGAGCACGCCGACCAGGCCAAGAGAACCCGATGACAGCCTGATCCGTTGCGACGGAGCTGCCGCACGCGCCAGGCACTCGGCCGGTGACGGGAATGCGTCCACGCGTCATGCCGCACCACTAGGTCCTGTCCGGCGGATCATATGATTGCCTCAGGTTCGAGTCGTTGGCATGCCCATGGGGCGTGGAGATCTCACGAACGAGGAATGGGTGCGGTTACGGCCGCATACCGAAGTCCGGGCAGCGGGGCGGGCGCTGGGCAAGTCATCGCAGGGTGATCAACGGGATTCTCTTCCGGTAGCGCACCGGGGTGCCATGGGGGGATCTGCCTGCGCGGTTCGGGAAGTGGAAGACCGTCTGCGAGCGGCACAGACGCTGGTCGGCGGACGGCACGTGGGACAAGATCTTTGCAGCCGTCCTGGCCGACGCCGACACGGAAGGACGCATCGACTGGTCCATGGTGTCCGTGGACTCCACCACCTGCCGGGCCCACCAGCACGCCGCAGGAGCGCGTAGGAGATCCCCACGGGTGCCGGGAAAAGGCGCACCAGGCGAAGCCGTCGACCCCCGCACCATCGAGCCTGGAAGAGTCGGCGCCAAGACTCCGCGCTCACAACGCGGGGGCGCCACCGAGATAGGGCCTGTCGGCAGATGACCAAGCGCACCACTCCCTCCAGGAACGGCTGAGCACGTACCGCTTGAAACCTGGAGCCTGCGCGGCTCCGCTCCCCGGAACCTAACCCGCTTCAGTCCCGAAGGAGAAAGCGCAGGTCACGGGTCGAAGCGAGCAGGTAGCGGGACTGACGGGACTCAAGGTGGGGCATCCCGATCTCGCGCCTCCTCGACGCGGTCGGCGAACTCAGACCGGCCGAGGGACGCAATCCTTGAACTCGGGGACGGACAGGCAGTGAGAGTCCTTGCCTGCCGGGGGTTCCACGCTTACGAGGCGGAACACGTCTTGGGGGATGGTGAAGACGGAGACTCGGGAGGGCGGCATGACCACTTGGCCGACCTGCCGCTCCAGCACTGCGACGAAATTCTCGCCTACTCGGTAGAGCCCGATCGGGACGCGTGCGCCCGCAGGGTATCCGTAGACCGCCATCTCGTGGCTGTCCTCCCAGCCTTCCAAGGGCATCGCTCCCTGGTCCCAGTGCAGCGGTACCTCATACGTGCTCGTCACGTCACCGGAGCTCGCCGTCAGGGTCAGCCCGCCGGACAGGGCGATTGCCTCACGGGCCGGATCGGAGGGGAAGAACGTCCAGTCTGCGCTTTGCTGCAGGTGGTCGCCGACGTCCTTGACCTCGATCGCCCGATTGTCGAAGAGCGCGTCCTGCGATGGTCCCTCGGCGTCGTTGCTGGCTACCTGCTTCACGGGGGTGGTGTAGGTGCGCCCTCCTGCCTCCACTGTGAGTGTGATCGGCTCGTTCTCCGGGAACCCGTACAGGCACAGGTTTGCCCCGCCTCCCAGGCGTACCTCCGGGCCTTCCGCCGCAGGGTTATCGGACAACAGCCAGGCCAGGGGTTGGCCAGCGGGATCACTCGGCGTTTCACAGTCGATGGAGCCCGCCCCGTAGCCTCCCAGCTGGAGCTGCTGGGCCAGCAGCATGTCCTCGGCGGAAGAGCTCGGCGTGGCGGCATGCGCGGAGACTGCGGGGGCACGCCTGGTGGGCAGTGCTGCTTGGGTCTCGCGTTGCGCCCCGCAGCCGAGGGCGACAAGGCACATCCCGGCCAGCCACAGAGGAAGTCGCCTGTTCACTGTCCATCACCTCTCATCGCACTGTTTTCACCGCGCCCTGCCGCAGTGCTTTTTGGCCTTTCGCAGCTTCGCGGCAAAGTCCTGCTCGTAATGGCGGCGGAGCTTGGAGCTCGCCCTGCCGGCCTGTTCCGCCGCGTCCAGCAGGCTCAGGGCTTCCTGCTGGGCCGTGCGGCCGGTTTCCAGATCGCAGCGGGCCAGACTCCAGCGCGCCAGGAAGCCGTTCCAGATGGCTTGTTCGACCAGGTTGGGTCTGTGGGCGATGGCGGCTCGGATGTGCCGGATCGCCGCCGCCAGATCGCCTTTGCCAGCCGCGTGGAGGGCGGCGATCGATTCCGCAAGCGCGCGGAGTTCGTCGGAGCCGGTGAGGTCCGGCGCCTCGCTGACCACTGCCACGGCCCGTTCCACCCTGCCGTCGTCCCGCACCAGCTGTGCGGTGATGCGGCAATTCTCGACCTGAGCGAGGTTCACTGTGGCCTTGAGCCGTCCGAGTTCGGTGAACTCAGGATCCTTGGCGAGGGCTCGAAGAGCCTGCGCGATCTGGGCGAGTTCCCCGGCCCGTACGGTCCCGGGTTTGCAGTTGGGCGTGGGACCAAGGGCGCGGAGGTAGGCGTTGAACTGCAGACTGAGTGCGGCGCGCCGTCCGGCCGGCGAGTCCTTGCTGATGGCGAGGTAGTCGGCGCGGGCTGCCTCCAGCAGCTTCTGCCGGCCGGTGCCGGTTTCTCCGGCCGCCTGGACTTCTGCAGCATGGCCGTGGAACAGCCGGATCAGTTCGGGTGGCACGAAGCCGCCGGTTCCGACCTGCTGCTTGGGATCGAGCAGGTGCTGAAGGATCCGGGTGGCCTTGGCGGGACTGCCGTTGCGCCAGGTGTCCAGAGCGTCCACGAATTCTGCGAGGGTGCTGATCTGCCGCGTCAGGTCCGATCTCAGTGCGTTGTGGCAAAGGGAGTCCCTGTTCGATGAGCAGGGGCTTCTTCGTGTGCGGGGCATGATCGCCCTGGGGTAGGGGCAGGCAGCGGA
>NZ_JBIAWG010000033.1:0-38461 GCF_042895285.1 Streptomyces sp. NPDC001406 | reverse complement strand
GAACGCCACCCAACACCACATCACACCAAGTCAAAGACCTAGACACCGATAACAACACACGCACACCACCACCGACACCAAACCGCAGATTCGCAGTGGGCTGCGGACTCAGGTGGTCATGGCGACCGGGTCCGGGAAGACCCTGGTGGCGGTCCGCGGTGCCGAGGAGCTCCACGCGGGCCGGGTGCTGGTGCTCGTGCCCTCGCTGGACCTGCTGGCGCAGACGGAGGCCGCGTGGCGCGAGGGCGGCCGCACGGGACCGATGATCGGGGTGTCGTCCCTGCGCGGGGAGGAGGTGGGCTTCCCCAACACCACGGACGCGGACGAGCTGGTCACCTGGGCGCGGCCGTTCGACAAGGTCACCGTGTTCGCCACGTACGCGTCCCTGGGATTGGGCACGCTGGAGCGCGCGCACCAGGCCGGCCTTCCGGGCTGGGACCTGATCGTCGTGGACGAGGCGCACCGGACCTCCGGGCGGATCGGAAAGCCCTCGGCGGTCGTCCACGACAACTCCCGGATCCCGTCCCTGCGCCGCCTGTACATGACGGCCACGCCCAGGCTGTGGCAACTGGACGAGGATTCCGGGCAGGGTGCGCCGGGCGAGCTCGTGGCCTCTATGGACGACGACCCGGGCGGGCCGTTCGTCACCCGCTGCTACACGCTGACGCTGTCGGAGGCAATCGACCAGGGGATCTGCGCCCCGTACCAGGTCGTGTGCGTCGACGTCACCGACACCCAGCTCCAGGCCGCCCAGCTGCTCGGCGAAGACGCACGGTCCGAGGCTGTCCGCGGGGCCCGGCTCGCCGCCCTGCAGACCGCACTGCTCAAGGCGTCGGCCGAAGAGTGCTTCCGCCGCACGCTCGTGTTCCACCACGTCGTGAAGGAGGGGGAGGCGTTCGCGGCCGGCCTCCCGGATGTGGCCGCGCAGCTGCACGACGCCGATCCCGAGCTGTACCCGGCCACGATCTGGGCCAACTGGCTGTGCGGCGAGCACAAGCCCCTGCACCGGCGCCGCGTGCTGGACGAGTTCGCCGACGGCATCGCGACGGACGGCACGGTGGTCGAGAAGGGCTTCCTGGGCTCGGTGAAGGTGCTGGGCGAAGGCGTCGACACCAAGAACTGCGACTCCGTGTACTGGGCGGACGTGCGCGGCTCCATGCCCGACCTGGTCCAGGCCGTCGGCCGCGCCCTGCGAATGCAGCCGGGCCAGGGCCAGACGGCCTCCCTCGTGGTGCCGGTCCTGCTCGGGCCTGGGGAGAGTGCGGACAACATGCTCACCTCCCGGGCATACGGCGGACTGGCCAAGCTGCTCGAGGCCCTGCGGGCGCACGACACCCGCATCGTCGAACAGCTCGCCGAACCCCAAGCCCCCAGCCGCTCCCCCAAAGGCCGCGAAGCCGCCCACGAGGACGAAGGAGAGGGCGAGGGGCATCACGGCGTGAGCGGCCCCGCCAAGGCGCTGCTGAAGTTCTCCACGCCACGCGACCCGGCCGCGCTCGCCGCCTTCATCAACCTCCGCGTCCTCAACCCCGAACACGAGCACTGGCGCCGCGGCGTCGAGGCCTCCGTTCTCTACGCCCGCGAGGTCGGCGACCTGAAGGTGCCGTTCACGTACCGCGTGCCGTCCGGACCCGAGGCGCTGGCGGCCGGGTGGCCGGCCTCGCTCGCCAACTTCCCGCTGGGGCATTGGATCGCCGACGCCCGCCGCTTCTACGCCCGCGGGAACATGGACGATGACCGCATCGAGCAGCTGGAGAAGCTCGGCATGATCTGGTCGCACTTCGACGTCGCCTGGGAAGAAGGCCTCACGGCGGCACGCGCATGGGCCGCCGCCCACGGACACCTCCTCGCCCCCACCGACGCCACCCACCAGGGCTACAAGGTGGGCATCTGGCTCAAGAACGCACGAGCCGCCGCACGCCGGGCCATGGAGATCGACCAGCGGCGTGCCGAGGGACTCCCGGCCGGATCCGCCACCGGCGCCCTGGCGGAGGAACGGCGCGAGCAACTGGAGGAGATCGACCCGTCCTGGTGCCCCGCATGGGCCGTGGAATGGCAGCGCGCCTTCCACCTCACCCGCCAGCACCTGGAAGAGGCCGACGAGCTCCCGGCGAAGCCGGGCGATGTGGTGCGCCAGGGCGAGGACCTCGGACGCTGGGTCCGCACCCAGCGGCTCGGCTTCGACAAACTCACCGCCGTGCAGCAGTGGATGCTCGAACACATCCTCGGCATCGAACCCGCCACCGACGACGAGAAGCCGCACCCGCGGCGTACACAGGCCGACAGATGGGCCCTCAACCTCGCGGCAGCACGGCAGTTCTACGAACGCGAAGGACACCTGCGCGTACCCAGGAAACACGCCGAGACCATCGTGGTCGGCGACGAGAGCGACGACCAAGAGCAGCGGAACATCAAACTTGGGGCGTGGATCGACAACCAACGCACCCGGGCCACGACCCTCTCACCGGAGCGGATCGAGCAACTCTCCGCCATCGGCATGCGGTGGGGATAGACGGACGGGCGACCATCCCGGAGAGCTGTGACACCGTCAACAGTTGAACTGTTACCCAACTGACCTTGCTGGAACAGGAGGCCTGGTCACGCTGGGGCAGCATCCCCGGCCACTTTCTGACAGCGTCATCACCGCCTTGCGTGTTTCATCCATTTTCAGGGAATTAGTAATATGTGAGCGCTTTGCGCTCGCATGGGAATGCGGCCGCCGCCAGGGGAAGGCTATCGGCGGCGGCCGGAGACGGATGACTATGGCCGTCTGCATGGACACCTCTCACGCGCCAACGCCACGACGCACAAGCACTGTCGGCCCCATGCCACGCCATGCCCGGCATGCCGCGCAAAACCGCTGAAGCACACCCGGCCTCTCCCCCAGCCCCGGAAGCGATCTTGCTCCATTCGTGGTGTCATCGAAAATAGACGCCATGCGGCCAACACGCCTGAGATGAACGCTGCGAACAGCGGGAGGAATCATGGCCGGCAAGCTCAGGGCCCGGGACATCATGACCGGCGGAGTGCAATGCGTCGGCGCGCACCAGTCGTTGCAGGACGCTGCGCGGATGATGCGCGATCTGAAGGTCGGCGCGCTGCCCATATGCGGTGACAACAACAGGCTGACGGGGATGATCACCGACCGTGACATCGTCATCAAGTGCTGTGCCGAGGGCATCGACCCGTCGACGGTACAGGCCGGTTCCCTGCAGGGCGAGATCCACTGGATCGACGCCGAAGCCGACGCCACCCAGGTCCTGGAGACCATGGAACAGCACCGGATCAAGCGCCTCCCGGTGATCGACGTCAAGGGCGGCCACCGGCTGGTGGGCATGATCAGCGAGGCCAACCTCGCCAAGAATCTCACCGACACCCAGCTCGCCGAATTCACTACCCGCCTCTACGCGACCGCCTGACGCGCTCCGCCTCGGCCTGGACCTCGTCCCTGACACCGGCAGTGACACGGCGCAGGCGCTCGACCAGCTCGGTCGCTGGAATGCACCGAGCCAGACGTCGATGCCGATGAACTCCACGAGCAGGTCGTGGGCGCGGCGGCCGCGATCGCGGAAGTACATCTCACCCAGGCCCTCGGCAAGGATCGCCTGAAGCTGCTGCTCGGTGGCGCCGACCGCCTGAGCGTCGAAGAGGCGGGCGGCATAGCCGGGTGGCAGGGCCTGGTTGATATGCCACAGACGGGGATCGTCACTGCTGCCCGGGGCCGCGGTAAAGCCGAACCGCGCGCGGGTGGAGACGAAGAGGCCGGCCGTTGGTCGCGGCCCGCTGCTGGGCCCGCTGCCGGACACGAGGCTGCCAGCGCCTGCGCACCTCGCGCTCCAGCCGGTCGGCGAGGTCCCGGCGCGGGTGGCGCAGCTGGTCGCGGACGTAGCACCTCGTTCGTCATCCAGGCCCGGGCTGTCGCTGCCCGCTGTCCGGCACGGATGCGCGGAGGCCCCGCCAACGCGCAACACCCCTGAGGGCCGCCAATCCCCCGACGCTCCACCACACCACGCCCGCCCTCCCCTTTCCCTTTTTCTTCCTGGGCGAGGGCGCTGTGGGGTTGCAGAGGGGGATGTCGGGCTCCCCGACCACGCCCCAAAGGCATGGTGACCTGCGGATACGCCGTCAGGCGCCCGGTGCGTGCGGACAGTTGTCGGCGGGGATACCGGACAGGTCCCCAGCGGGGTTCCCGGCGTGGTCGGGGGCGGGGTTATCGCATCATGACGCTGGTCGGGCCTTCGTGGTCGGTCCTCTGGTCAGGGCCGGCTGCTGGCCTGGACGGTACGCGCGGCGCCGGACAGAACGGCGCCGCACCGTACGGAAGGGGCGACGGTGGCGATGCTGAACGCGGACGCGGGCGGCGGGGACCGGCTGGCGCTGGCAGTGCTGGCCCAGTACCGGATGGCGACGACCGAGCAGATGCATCTGGTGATCGCACCCGGAGTGCGGATCGAGCAGACCCGGCGCCGCCTGGCCAAGCTCCGCGACGAGGGCCTCATCGACCGCGTCACTCTGCCGCAGGCCGGCAGGACCCGGGTGTGGTTTGCCACCCAGTACGGCGTACACGTCGCCGCGGAATGGCCCGAACTGCGGGACTGGCGGCCGCCCAGGCTGATCTCCGACCCCACAGCCGCCAGGCTGCGGGTCGGGCACGCACTGGCGGTGACGCAGACCGGGCTGGCCTTCCTGCAGGATGCCCGCCGCCGCGGCGACGTATGCCGGCCCCTGGACTGGATCCCCGAGGTCTACCACCCACTCGGCAGCGGCGAGGCCGTCATCCCCGACGCCCTCCTCTACTACCGCAACTCCGACAACGGCGGATCGATGCTCCGGGCCTTCGTGGAAGTCGACCGGGCCACCATGGGACCCGAACGCCTCGCCGCGAAACTCACCGCCTACGCCCGCCTCCACAACTACGTACCCGCCCCCGTACCCGGACGCCCACGGCCAGCCGCCGGGCAGCAGTCCCTGGAAGAGGACTGGAAGCGCCGCTACCCCCTGTTCCCACGGCTGCTGTTCGTCCTCGACGGCACCGGCCCCGCAGGTATCGAGAACCGGATCCGCGCCCTGAAAGCGGCTGCCTCGGATCTGGCACTGTCCGGCTTCCTGCACCACGTCCCCGTCCTCGTGGCCCCCATGACCGACCTGCTCCAGCACGGACCCTCCGCACCCGTGTGGCACCCCGTCCACGACCCCGGCCGCCAAGTCCCCTGGAGCCAGGCCCGGCACCCGTAGACAGCGGACGACACCGTCCTCCTCCTGGTCGTGGAGTACTGCCGGGAGGACCCTGGAGTCGTGGCAAGAAAGAGCGTCCGCAGATGCGGCCAGTGCGGCAGCCCGCTCCCCGAAGGCAGTCGCCGGTCACGTCGGTACTGTTCAGCGGCATGCCGCACAAAGGCGTGGCGGTGGCGGAGGGAACGCGAGCAGTGGTGGCGGAGCAACGTCGAGTTCGCCGCCCTACGAGGGGGCCGCCCATACCGCCGGCCGAAAATCCGGTGCCCAGTCTGCAACAGCTGGTGGTACGTCGGTGAAGCCACAGGCGGCAAGCGCAAACGCGTGGATGCCCGCTACTGCTCGCCAAGATGCCGGACCCGGGCCTATCGCCAGAAGCATTTGCGTTCAGAAGGCGTCACCACGTGACGCCTTCACGTGACGCCAGCCGGTCCAGAAAGAGGCTCTCACCGGGCGACGTTGGTGTCCCGTCTCACGCGACTTTGCCCCGTCTCACCAGACGTTCTCGGATTCCCGTGTCAGGGACAAGGTCAAATGAGAGAGTCCCGGTCGCCCCTCGCGGAGGATCGGACCGGATTTGGCTGCAAAGCGTCGATCTTGATAACGGACCGGCTGATCGCGTGGCTGGTGCACGAGGTGTGCCCGATCGAGCTCAGCTAACCGGCCCTGACCACCGCTCTCGCCCTCGCCGCGGTCGTGCCTGCGCTGAGAGAGGACGGGATCGGTGTGAGACTGGGCACGGAAGGGGTGATACCTGTGTCGGACCCACCGCACGCGTCCCCCGGTCCCGACACCGCCGTCGACGAGAATCTGCTGGAAGAGCTGATCACCGAGGCGCAGACGGCCCTGCCCGTCGAACTGCCCGACCTGGCGAACCGGTGCGCCTCGGCCCTCGGCCTGGACACCGCGCTGATCTACCTCGCCGACCTGCAACAACGGCTGCTCATCCCCCTCGACGAGGCCTTGGAGCCGCTGCCGGTCGACCGCTCGTCGGCCGGCTGGGCGTACCGCACACTCTCCCCGCGGGTAGACGCGGCCGATGATGGCTTGATCGTCTGGATGCCTCTGGTCGACGGTGCGGAGCGGCTGGGCGTGCTGGCGGTGCGGACCGCCTCACTCGACGGGGTACGGATGCGCCGCAGCCAGATGCTGGCCCACCTGTTCGCCATGCTGATCACCTCCAAGCGCACCTACAGCGACTGGCTCGCCGCCCGCACCCGCACCAGGGCCATGCAGTTGCCCGCCGAGATGCTGCGGGCCTTCCTGCCACCCCGCACCATCGGCAGCAACAGGTGCGTCTCGACCGCGGTCCTGGAACCGGCGTACGACATCGCCGGCGACGCCTTCGACCACTCGGTGGTCAAGAACGTGCTACACACCATGATCCTCGACGCCATGGGTCACGATCTGACCGCCGGCCTGACCACGTCGGTCGCCATGGCAGCGGCGCGGAACACCCGCCGCGACGGGCGCGACCTGGCCGACGTCGTCCGCTCCGTCGACCAGGCGCTCGCCCAGTGGCTGCCCGACCAGTTCTGCACCGGCGTGCTGTGCCGACTCGACGCGGACGCCGGGGTGCTGCGCTGGGTCAATTGCGGTCACCCCCCACCACTGCTGATCCGTGGCGAGCGGGTGCTCGACGGAGCGCTGGACAGCCCCCCGCAGCCGCCGATCGGCCTCGCCGGCCCACTCGCCCCGACAACCCGGCAGGTCCACGAGACGACACTGGAACCGGGCGACTGCGTCCTGCTCTACACCGACGGCGTCGTGGAGGCTCGCGACGCGGACGGCGCGGAGTTCGGCCTCGACCGGTTCACCGACTTCATCATCCGCTCCAACGCCGCCGGCCAGCGCCCGGCCGAGGTGCTGCGGCTACTCATCCACGCCATCCTCGACTACCAGCGCAACCAACTACGGGACGATGCGACCATCCTGCTCTTCGAATGGCGCCCGCAGTACCAGTGACGCGGTATTGCGCCGAGCCCCGCTGTGCCCGTGCGCCGTCTTCGGCGGGTCGGGTACCGGGCCGACACCTCCTCCGCTGGTGTCCGGGCTGGGAATCCGAGGCCAAGTCAATGCGTCTCTGTGCGGCGGACTCTGATGGACTCCGACGTGGAAACGCTGTTGGCTAACAACATCAATGAGACGGTGAGGCGCCCACGGATGAGAGGGGACAGTTGGTTTGAGCCCGGCCCCGCGATGCGGGCGGAGCCCCTGCAGAATGTGGAGACTTGGACCGCCGAGCCTTGTAACGGCTGCGGTCGGTACCGCGACCCGGTGCCGTGGGACGTCAAAAAGGATCTACAGCAATGGCAACTGGCCGCGTGAAGTGGTTCAACGCCGACAAGGGCTTCGGCTTCATCCAGCAGGACAACGGCGGACCGGACGTGTTCGTTCACTTCTCTGCCATCACCGGCACCGGCTTCAAGGAGCTGAACGAGGACGAGCAAGTCGAGTACGACGTCACCCAGGGACCCAAGGGTCCCCAGGCGGAGAACGTCACCAGGATCAGCTGACCAGCCGCTGACCCCGTCCCGCCAGCCCAAGCTGGCGGGACGCTCTCGCGTGCGCACACCATCCCCGCACCCGGCGGTGCGCACCGCCCTGCAAGCAGCGGAACCAACCACGGCCGGTCAGTCGAGGACCTGGACCTCACCGACGTGGACGCCGACGGTAGTGCTGCGGGTCTCGGTGAACTCGCCCTCATCCGCACCTCCGCCGGTGACCTGCCAGGTGACGGTCCAGGTCGAGGTAGCGGTAAGCGGAAAGCGCTGGTCCGGCTGGTCGCTGCTGGCGCGGGTGTAGCGGTGTCCGCAGTCGGGCGAGTCGCTCATGCCGGCGCTCTCCTGGTACGAGGTGCCGGGGCCGGTGCAGGTGACGGTGGTGCCGTCGCCCATCTCCCAGCGGACCGACGCGACGCGCGCAGTGGCGGACACGGTCATGGCGCCCGCGCTGGCCGTCGCCGTGGCGGGCCCGTAGGCGGTCGGGGTCTGGCGGACCCACAGCCACATGGGCACGCCCACCGTGTACCGGCCCGCTGCCCGCGGGGAGGCGATGTCCGGACCGTCCAGCCTCATGGCATCGACAGCGCGCCGGGCGAGGGTCTCCGGGTCAACGGCAGGCGCGGCCGGGGCGGCGCCGTCCGGGATCCAGGTCACACCGACACGGCCCGTGTCCGGGCACAGGACCTGGTAGACCGCCTCCTTGCCACCGCGCCTCTTCCCCTCCTGCATGGCCAGGTTGTCCGCCGGGGGCTGGGGAACGAGCTTGGTGTAGGTGCACTTCGGTGCCGCGGAGTCGCCCTTGCTCTTGCCCGGGGTGCCGGCAGACGCGGGCGTGCCCGAGCTGCCCGACGAGCTGGAGTCGTCGGCGGCGCAGACTTCGACGTACTTGGAGGCGCCCTTGCAGCCGGGCGTGCCGATGCCGCGCCCGCTGTCGTCGGCGTGCGCGGTGACGGGAACGGCGGCGGCCAGGACCAGGGCCGCGGCCGACGCCGCGCGCCTCAGTATGTCCGGTCGCCCTGCGGGGTGAAGGCTGTGACCATCCACCGGCCCTTCCACCGCTCCGCCTTCGCGGTGGCCAGGTAGCGCAGCGGCTGGCTGGTCGGGAGCGGGATCACCTTCTTCGCCCGCGTGTCGTACGTCTGGTACCGCGAGAGGTCGATGCAGTCCGACAACGTCGCCTTCGGCGTGCCGGCCTTCAGGTCGAGGCTGGTCACCTTCGGGTCGTGGCCGACTTCCCCTCGCACGACCGTCCCGGCCTGCTTCATCCGCGCCAGGTCCAGACGGGTCTGTCCCAGGGCATCCAGCGTGGCGTACTGCGCCAGGCCCGTGCCCTTCTCGGACCCCTTGCGGTATGCCTTCGCCTCAGCCGCCGTCATCCCCCGGCACGCCTTCAGCACGGCCGCCTTCTCCGCGGCCTGAGGGTCTGCCGATGCCGTCGCGGACGGCCGTGTCGAACCCGCCGACGACGCAGGCCTCGAGGCGGCATCCTTGTCGCCGCCGCTGTTGCCGCCGGAGCCGCACCCGGCCACAACCGCCGTGAGCGTCACTGCGCATGCGCAAAGCCCAACCGTGCGCATCTTGCTGGCAGTTCGCATCCGTCCCCCTGTGTGCCCGTCGCGCGATGATCGCCACCGTAGCCGCTCAAGCACCCATGGTTACAGGCAATTCAGCGCCAACACACCGGCCCGACCACGGCCCTCACCACCCCCGACCACGGACGGTCCAGCCCTGACCATGAGCCCGACCACGGCAGGTCACAGCGTTGTGCAGACCATCCGGCCGAAACCTGCGCAACCGGCCCCCGATTGCACAGGAGTTGAAGCCAGCCATCTGGCCCGACTGCGCAGCGGACTGCACACTGCCGACCGCTGCGCACAGCACGCACGCCCCCTGGCGAGGTCTGCGCAATGGTCCCGGACGCGAATGCGCAGCCCACTGCGGAGGCCCGCCGCGGCCGCGCGGGGCAGTGACCCGCGCGGCCGCCCGTGCGGGTCACTGCCCTGCGCTCTGGACGATCCCGAACACGACGGCGGCCAGGACACCGGCACCGGCCAGGGCGACCGTCAGCGGCACGGCGAGCGCCGGACGGCGGTGGACCACGTAGCCCAGGCCGACGACGAGGGCCAGGCCCACCAGGACCAGGAGCAGCACGACGAGCAGAGCGAGTGCGGACACGGGAGATTCCCCCTCGGGATCAGGCACGCGGCAGGCCCGCGTGCAGATGGATGGCAGGGCGCAAGGCCCCTTTGGCCCTTTAGGCGCCGACAGGGGTGCCGGACAGGGCGGCGCCAGAGTGCTGGCTGCGGGGGTTAGCCCCGCAACCGGCACTGAGCAGCACATCCGCCATCGACTCTTCGTAATCCCAATCCCGCATTCAAGGAATCTGATCCGCGAGAACACTGCATCGCGCCTTGAACACGCCCCGCCGCTCAACTACGGGCCCGGAGAGGATCAGAACCTCTCTCCGGCTATCGCGGAGAGAGGTGTCGGCGTCCGCGAAGGGCTTGCCCACAACACCCCACCTGCACAAACGGGCGTCCACGCATTGAGGGTGCTGCAACCCTCGGTGCACCCCTCGGTACAACGGTCGGCCCAACCCTCCAGCCCCCTATGGGCCCCACCAAGGAAGCAACCCGCCGAGCCGGACAAAGCTCGCCAACGGACCGTGCCCGGTACCGGCCGGGCAAGCCCGACGGAGCTCTGGGCAAGCCCCCGCTTCGTGCGCTTGCCCAGCTGGTGTGGAACCCTGGCCACGGGTGCCGGACGGCCGTACCACGGGCCCACCCAAGACCCGCAACCCCCGACCATGGCAGGTCAGCGCGGTACTGGCTGCAGACAGCAAGCGGCCCCGGTGCCGGGCGGGACCGGGGCCGCGACCGGCGCAAGTCCTGTCACGAGGGCACCCAGGGCTCGCACACGCGTCACGGGATAAACGGGTCCTGACGGCGCAGGTCACGGACCCGGTCAAGCGTCCGTATCGGCTTGCCAGGCATCCACCACCCGCTCGCCCTCGGCAGCATGCTCCCGGAGCAAGACGGCCGCGCCCGGCAGGCTGCCGTACGAGCCGATCCACGACGAGAACATCCGCTCCGCCGTCGACCGGGCATCCCACCAGCCGTGCAGGACCGTCCGGCCCGCGGTGGTCAGCGTGAGGTGGTATCGGCCGGGCTCAACCACGGCGTGCGCCCTCAGCCCGGACAAGGATCACCGGTGACACGCCCGCCTCGGACGCTGCGGCCCGCACATCGGCGAGGACCTGGTCCACCGTGGCCGGCGCCCGGGCCGAGGTCATGTCGACGGTGGCCAAGAAGCAGTCCCGACAGCGGTCCAGCCAGCGCAGCCCGTACCCGGGAAGGTCAGCGGCGGTGGTCGCCCGGGCGGGCCGGCCGCAGCCCGCACACGGCGGCGGAGGCGGCGCGAGCCGCGCGGACGCCTCCCGCCCGGCCCACCGCGACGGGGCCGGAGCAAGGGCGGCCGGGTCAGCACCGAGGTAACGCAGGACGTCGTCAATACTCACCGCGCTCCTGTCCCGTGTCATCGAAGGCTGACCAATGCCATCGAAGATTGACGGCCATACGGCTGTGCCAGCGAAGTCTGAGTAACTCCTCACCAGCGCGGGATCAACCTGCCCAGCGCGGCAACTGGCTCGGTTGCTTCCGCTTCTCTGGGGAAAGCCCACTCCATCCGCAACAGCGTGGATGCCTGGAACGCGTATGGAGCCACTACCCCATGAGCACCCCACCGGCGCGCACACCCTCGGCGCCTTCCTGGCCGCACTGCGCGCACGGCGCGGACCCCGCCACCGAATCCGTCGGCTGTCGCGGCATCCACGTCCCCGGCCATACTGCATGTCTCGCTCACCTGGCGGACCCCGACCGCACCGCCTACCTGGCTGGTCTGGCCCCCGGCGCCGACATCGACCATCGCGGTACCCCCTTCACCCGACACCTCCTCACCGCCTTGCTCGACACCCTCCGTGACCCCACGACCGGAAACCCCCACCTCGGCGACGCCCTGTTCAGCGGAGCGCAGTTCTCCGGCGCCGCGTGGTTCCGCGGAGCGCGGTTCTTCGGCCGCGCCAACTTCAGTGGGGCGCGCTTCTCTCGCAGGGCCGAGTTCGGCGAGGCGCAGTTCTCCCGCGACGCGTGGTTCGGCACGAACCGGTTCGACGCCGACACCGGAGTGTTCGACGGCGCGCAGTTCTTCGGCCGCGCCAACTTCAGTGGGGCGCGCTTCTCTCGCAGGGCCGAGTTCGGCGAGGCGCAGTTCTCCCGCGACGCGTGGTTCGGGACGAACCCGTGGTCCGTCGACACCCGCGATTTCGACGGCGCCAAGTTCTCCGGCCACGCCGAGTTCGGTGGGGCGCGTTTCTCCGGCCACGCCGAGTTTGGTGAGGCACAGTTCTCCTCCAGCGCCGGGTTCGGCGAGGCACAGTTCTCCGATGCCGGTGCCGGGTTCGGCGGGACGCGCTTTGCGGGCGCCGTCTGGTTCAGCTCGGCGCACTTCGCCGGGGAAGGCTACTTCGGCAGGGCGCAGTTCTCCAGCTGGACCCAATTCAGCCATGCGCGGTTCTCCGGCGACGGTGTATTCGACTGGGCGCAGTTCTCCGGCGACGTCCACTTCGGCAGGACGCAGTTCGCCAGCCACGCCAAGTTCAGCCTCGCGCGGTTCGAAGGCGCGCCGTCTCTCGGGCCGATGGCGTGTGCCGGCGCGGTCGTCCTGTCCGGCGCGGTGTTCACAGCGCCGGTGACGCTGGAGATAGCGGCCCAGAAAGTGATCTGTGAGCGGACCCGGTGGGAATCAACGGCGACGCTCCGCCTGCGTTACGCGATAGTGGATCTCAACCACGCGGTACTGGCCGCTCCTGTAGCCGTCACCGCCCACCCCGCCCCCTTCACCGCCCTCGGCGATCGGCCTATGGACGAGAGCCTGCTGGCAGGCGCCGCCGGGGTGCGGGTGGCCTCGGTGCAGGGCGTGGACGCCGCGCACCTGGTCCTGACTGACACCGACCTCGCCGACTGCCTTTTCTCCGGGGCCTTCCACCTCGACCAGCTCCGCCTGGGAAAAGTCGCATTCGCCTCCGCCCCGACCGGCCGGCACTACCGCGGCATCTGGCCGACGCGCTGGAGCCGTCGACGCACCCTCGCAGAGGAGCACCACTGGCGAGCCCAGACCGCCGGCCAACCCGTCCTCCTACCCGGCGATACACCACAACCCGGGCAGTGGCGCCCCGGCCCGCACCACCCCGACCCCGCCCTCACCCCCGACCCCGAGGACACCGCCGCCCTGTACCGGCATCTCCGTAAAGCCTTCGAGGACGGCAAGAACGAACCCGGTGCCGCCGACTTCTACTACGGCGAGTGCGAGATGCGCCGCCACGACCGCACCGGCACCCCGACAGTCGAACGCCGACTGCTATGGGCCTACTGGCTGCTCTCCGGCTACGGCCTGCGCGCCTCTCGCGCCGCGGGCTGGCTGCTCGCCGCCATGTCCCTGACCGTGCTGCTGCTCGTGGGCTTCGGCCTGCCCACCCACGACCCAGACACCGCCACCGCCGGAACCCTCCACGGCAACAAGATCACCCTGTACACCAGCACCCCCGCCCCTGCCCTGCACGGCGGCTGGGACCAGCGCATGACCTGGACCCGCGCCGAGGGAGCCACCCGCGTCGCCGTCAATTCCGTGATCTTCCGTTCTTCAGGGCAGAACCTCACCACCGCCGGCACCTACATCGAGATGGCCTCTCGTCTCCTCGAACCCACCCTCCTCGCTCTCGCCATCCTCGCCATCCGCGGACGCATCAAACGCTGACTGCACGCCCGCGCAGCAGGGGCTCGGATTGCTCAAACTTCGGTGACACTGCTCAGCCTTCGATGGCACAGGACAGCTCCCTCTGGTGTGACCGTTGTTTCCCCTGACCATAGAATCGAACATGTGAACGAGGAACCGTCGCGACTCCAGCTGCTCCACTTCGCCCGCCGCGTCGTGGTCCAGCAGGCGACGGCTGCCCTCGCCCAGCTCGACACCTGGATCGCAACCGAGGGGCGACGGGAGGCTGAACGCCGCCGCGGCGAGCAGATGCGTCCCGCCCCGCCCGAGTGGCTGATCCAGTACGGGCTCAACAAGCAGAACGGGCCGCGAAGAGCGGCAGGTGCCGCCCCGCCACCCGGCAGCAGGCACTCGACGCACTGCGCCGGCAGGTACCCTCATGCATCCACTGCCGCCCCGACACCGCCCTCGGCATCCTCGACTAGGCGCTGCGCGGCCCGCGGCCCGTCGTCTTCTTCGTGGTCGTCTTGCCGGCCGTGTTCTTCTTCGCGGTGGCCTTCGTGGCGGGTGTCTTCTTCGCGGTCTTCCTGGCGGTGGTCTTCTGGGGCATCTCGTGGACGTCGGCCTCGGTGTTCTCGCCGCGGGAGGCCTGGGCCCTGGCCACGGACTCCTGGAGTGCGGCCATCAGGTCCACCACCTTGC
This sequence comes from Streptomyces sp. NPDC001406, assembly GCF_042895285.1. Classification (NCBI taxonomy): domain Bacteria; kingdom Bacillati; phylum Actinomycetota; class Actinomycetes; order Kitasatosporales; family Streptomycetaceae; genus Streptomyces; species Streptomyces sp. NPDC001406. The sequence goes on along the minus strand of NZ_JBIAWG010000033.1, from coordinate 24,254 downwards.
CCGGCTGGATCTCCGGTTCCGGCATCTGCGGCAGTGGCTTCTCCTCCCGCTTCGCCTCGATCACCTTCTCCAGGGCCTCGCTGTAGTGGTCGACGAAGTCCGCGCCCTCCAGCCGGTCGGTGGCCATCCGGTCGATGAGCAGCACGGCCTCGTCAACCTCCTCCTGCGACACCTCCACCGCCGGCGGATACAGCTCGGAGGGGTCGCGGATCTCGTCGGGCCAGCGCATCGCGTGCAGCACCAGCGCGTTCTCCCTCACCCGCAGCAGGCCCAGCCGTTCCCGGCCGCTCCAGGCGAACTTCGCCACCGCCACCCGCGACGACCGCTCCAAGGCCCTGCGCAGCAGTTCGTACGGCTTCACCGCGACCTGCCCGTCCGGCTGCAGGTAATAGCCCTCCCTCACCCTGATCGGGTCGATCGACTCCCACGGCACGAACCCCTGGATCTCGATCGCCTTCGCCGTCGGCAACGGAAGATTCCGCAGTTCCTCGTCCGAGACGGGGATGACCTGCGTCCGGGTCAGCTCGTAGCCCTTGCCGATCTCGTCCTGGCGGACCTCACGATCCTCCAGCTCGCACACCTTCCGCACCCGCACCCGCCCCATGTCCTCAACGTGGTACTGGTGGAAGCGCACACTGTGGTCCTCGGTCGCGGACACCACATGGATGGGAACGGTCACGAGACCGAAGCTGATCGCGCCGCTCCAGATCGTCCGGGGCATGGCAGAACCTCCACAGAACACCCCGAGCACACCCAGCCTATTGGGCCAGCGCCAGGCACCACAGGCCGCCACTCCCCTGCCAGCCGAAAAACCCCAAGGTCAGAGACGGCTCCCTGTCCGCCCGACCGCACCCTCACGCTGCCTGCAGAGCTACTAACGGTGGGTGAAGACGTGCCACCTTGCAGTCCTCGCGGCGTTGGTCTCAGCGTGCTTGGGAACCCGCCCAGGCTTCCCGGCAGGCCCGGCAGGCCATGGGGGCGTTGCGACCGAAGCGGCGGATGAACTGGCCGCATCCGATGCAGGGTCCGAGTTCCCAGGGTTTGCAGTCCAGGGCCGCGGCCATCGCCGCCCGCTCGGGGTCCGTGACCGCCACCGGCGCGCCGGCGTTGGCAGGCCGCATGGGTAAGACGGGCAGGGTGAGTCCGCCGGTGGGCTGGCCGAAGTCCCGCAGGGGGCGGGGATCGCTCCGGTACGCCAGGTGTTCCTCGCCGGCCCTGCACGAGCGGTCCAGTTCCTCGCTGCTGAAGGTGATGTCGTCGTCCGGCTCGTGGCTGGGCTCCTTGGGCAGGCGGGTGGGCCCGGCCATGTCCTTCCACGTGCTGCAGTCCTTCACGGGCACCCACATGTGCCGTCCGGTTCGCGGGTTGTGACGGCTGGGCACGAACACCGCCAGGCTCTCCCCGGTCGCAGAGGTGACGATGAGGTCCTCGATGTGGATGGGCGGCTTGGGTGGCTCGCACAGGGCCGGCAGGAACCAGTCGGCATGGATGCTGCCGCAGTGCCCGCCGCTGCCTTCGAGGCAGTGCCGGACGCTGCTGGGCACGCACCGCCATGTCTGCAGATGCCGGAACCCGCCGCGGATCAGCATCTCGCGGCCGTCCGCGATGTCTTGCCAGTCCATGTCGTCCACGCGTGCCCATGGGGCCCGGTCGATGAGGGCGGCCCGGTCGCTCTTGGTCACCCACAGCGGCATCACCCCGTTGTCGCGGGCACCTTGACGGAGCGCCGGTGAACCGCGCTGGGGCTGAGCGGGTAGTACTGGATCTCCCAGCCGATCCGGGTTCCGTCCGGACCTGTCACCAGCGCATCCGCCACTCCACGGCCTCCGGTGCCCCGCACAGGCTGTTCCGCGCTGGCCTCCAGCCCGTGCCTGAGCGCAGTGGCGACCACGCGTTCTTTGGTGGCCTTGTGCTGGTCGGTTTCCGCTGCGCTCGGCTTGTGCGTGACGGGCAGATGAGCGGCGACCAGCGGACGGCGCCCGCCGACGCGACCGCGTCGTACGAACATCCACGGCGACTTCCCGCCCGCTTCGGACTCGCACGTGTTGCCGTCATGGTGCGCCAGGCACTCCAGCAGCTCCGGATCCCGCTCGGCAACACTCGTCATGATCTCGTCGAGCAAGCCGGGCCGGTCAGGATGACCGAGATCAGGAAGCGACAGGTTGACTTCGATGTTGTACCCGCGATGCCACACCCCGTTGGCCATCACTTCACGGTAGAAGCATCACCTTCTGGGCAACAGAGCGCGCATGCAGGTGAGTTATCAGGAAACAACCAATACCGCTCGTTCGTGGCTGGCCAGGCCAGGCCGACTCCCACCAGGCCCCCGGCGGAGAGCACGCGTATGCCGATCTCGCCCGCACGCAAACAGCGGCAGCCCCGATACCAGGTGGTATCGGACCCGTTGACCTGCGGCACACGAGCAATGCTCAGAACCTGTGGATCGGCTCGGTGAGGGCGCACCCTCCCGAGTGATCGATTCGAAGGTCACTGAGTAGGCCGGCGTTGGCGCGTCGGCTGGGAGGGCACGCCCATGCTTACCGTAGTTGATGCCGCCGGAACGACGCCGAACGGCTTCCTGATCGACGAGATCGTCCGGGAGGGCGCCCGGCGGATGCTGGCTGCCGCGCTGGAAGCGGAGGTGAACGGCTATCTCGCTGACCTGGCCGACCAGCGTGACAAGCGTGGTCGCCGTCTGGTCGTGCGCAACGGTTTCCACGCAGAGCGGACGATAGCCACCTCGGCCGGGCCGGTGCAGGTCAAAGCGCCGCGAGTGATCGACCGGCGGATCGATGCCGAGACCGGGGAGCGCAAACGATTCTCCTCGGCGATCCTGCCGCCGTGGGCCCGCAAGACCCCGAAGATATCGGAGGTGCTGCCGCTGCTGTACCTGCACGGCCTGTCCACCGGCGACTTCGTCCCGGCACTGGAACAGTTCCTCGGCTCGGCCGCCGGGCTGTCGTCGGCGACCGTGTCGCGGCTGACCGCGCAGTGGAGCGACGATCACAAAGCGTTCCAGAAACGGGACCTGTCGAAGACCGACTTCGTCTACGTGTGGGCCGACGGCGTGCACCTGAAGGTGCGCCTGGACGAGGCCAAGGCATGCGTGCTGGTCATGGTCGGCGTTCGGGCCGACGGCAGCAAGGAGCTGATAGCCCTGGACGAGGGCTACCGGGAGTCCGGCGAGTCCTGGGCGAACCTGCTGCGCGACTGCGCCCGGCGCGGCATGCGCGCCCCGGTACTGGCCATCGGTGACGGCGCGCTGGGCTTCTGGAAGGCGCTGCGCGAGGTGTTCCCCGAAACGCGCGAGCAGAGATGCTGGGTGCACAAAACGGCAAATGTCCTGGACGCTCTCCCGAAGTCGGCGCAGCCGGCGGCGAAGAACGCGATCGCAGACATCTACAATGCCGAGGACAAAGACCAGGCCAGGGCCGCCGTCAAGGCGTTCGCGAAGCAGTATGGCGCGAAGTTCCCCAAGTCCGTGGCGAAGGTCGTCGACGACGAGGACGTGCTGCTGGCGTTCTACGACTACCCGGCCGAGCACTGGATCCACCTGCGTACCACGAACCCGATCGAGTCGACCTTCTCCACTGTGCGGCTGCGCACCAAGGTCACCCGCGGCGCCGGGTCGCGGTCGGCCGCTCTGGCGATGACGTTCAAGCTGATCGAGTCCGCCCAGGAACGCTGGCGCGCGGTCAATGCGCCGCACCTGGTCGCCCTTGTGCGAGCCGGAGCCCGCTTCAAGCGCGGCCTGAGCCGCGTCCCGATCGCGGGATTCGACAGCCGCACGTTCGTGCCCGGCTTCACACCGAGGGTGTACCTCGTCCGAGCAGCCTGCTGAGCTCGTGGGCAAGGGCGACCGAGGCGTCGATCTCGACCTTGCGGATGGACACGCTCTCCACGAGGAAGCCGAACGGCATGCCGAGCTTGCGGCAGAAGGCGATCAGGTCCCGGGCGTTCGCCAAGCAGTGCTGGTATGACTCGGCCAGGGTGTCGTCCGCATGGCGCAGGGAGTTCTCCAGCCAGCGCGGGACGTCGACGCCGAGCCATTGGAGGAACGCCAGCGTCTTCACCGAGCCGCACACCGAGAGCGTGAACAGGACGGGCCTCGGTTCGAGGTCCCGCTCGCGGCAGGCGTAGTAGTAGTCGGAGACCATGCTTTTCGCCGCGTCGGCGCTGTAGATGACCTGCGAGATGAAGTACGCGCATCCGGCCACCTGCTTGGCGACGAGCCGCAGATGCTCCTCGGGGCGTTCGGTGATGGCCACGCCACCGAGCAGCAGGTCTGGGCGGACATCGCGGCGCAGGTCCTGCGCCTCGGACAGGCCGGTCCGCACCGCCTTCCCCTTCGAGGACGCGCCGACGAAGACGCCGAGCAGCCGGTCGGCGTCGGCCGTCCGCAGCCAGGTCCGCAGCTCCGTCTGGGAGTACTTGCCGACGCACCGGTAGACGACCACCGGGCGGTTCCACTTGCAGAGATAGTCCGCGTGGTACACGGCAGGGTCGATGGTCGGCAGGTACGGAAACGGCCGCTGCGCCGGATTACGGTCGCTCTCATCGTCGATGTCGTACAGCGCCAGACCGTCGACATCGAGGGACTCCAACCGTGCCAGGGTGGCTGCGGTGATCTCCCGGATCCGCTCGGGAGTATTGCTCAGGCGGGGCGGCGTGATGCCGAACAACAGGACACCGCTGTCGGCATCGGCCACCCGGCTTCGGAGATCTGTGCCGTCGCTCTGGTTCGCCATGACGCGGAAGTTAGCAGCTCATCCGCCATGCGGCAGGCGAACACCACCCTGTGAGACCGGACTCGGTTCTGAACCAACTGACGTCCGGCCGCGCGGACCAGATCCACAGGATTTGATGCGATGAAGGGGCGGGGCCTCCGCCCTCGGGGGCCGGGTACATACCCGGTGTTCACGTTCGTCATGGCGAAGGAGGCCCCCTGATGAGCGAGTACGACGGACACCAGTACGTCGGCATCGACCTGCATCGCAGGCGCTCCGTGATCGTGCGTCAGACCGCGGACGGCACGCAGCTGAGCGCAGTGCGTATCGCCAACGACCCGGTCGCGCTGGGCCTGCAGATCGAGCAGGCCGGCAGCCGCCCGGACGTGGTCGTGGAGGCTACCTACGGCTGATACTGGGCAGTTGACGTGCTTCAGGCCGCCGGGGCCGAGGTCCATCTGGCCCACCCGCTGGGCGTGAAGGGCTTCGCCTACCGGCGCGTCAAGAACGACATCAAGGACGCCTCGGACCTCGCCGACCTGCTGCGCATGGGGCGTCTTCCGGAGTCCTGGATCGCCCCGCCCGACCTGCGGGAATTGCGCGAACTGGTCCGCTACCGGGCCAAACTGGTAGCCCTGCGCAGTGGACTGAAGGCCCAGGTCCACGCGGTGCTCGCGAAGGCCGGGGTCCTCATCGCCGTCTCCGACTTGTTCGGGACCGACGGCCGCCGCCAGTTGGGGCAGACCACGCTGTCCGGTGCCTATGCCCAGCGCGTGGTCTCCCTGCTGAACCTGATCGACATCCTCGACGCCGAGGAAGCCGTCTTCAACACCCGGATCGCCGAGCGGCTTCGCGGCCACGCCGGCTGTGGGGCCATCCGGTGGCTGCCCGGCATCGGACCGGTCCTGGCCGCCGTGCTGGTCGCCGAGATCGGCGACGTGCACCGGTTCCCCTCCGCCGACCGGTTGTGCTTCTGGGCCGGACTGACCCCGCGCCACTACGAATCCGACACCGTCGTGCGCCGCGGGCACGTCACCAAGCAGGGCAGCAAGCTCGTGCGCTGGGCCGTCGTGGAGGCCATCCAACGCGCCACCACACCCAAGATCGCCGAAGACCGGGCACGGATCGAGGCCCGCCGCGGCAGGAACATCGCGAAGGTCGCCGCGGCCCGCAAACTGCTCACGCTGGTCTACTACGGGCTTCGCGACGGACACATCCGCGCCCTGGCCCGCCAGGCGGCGTGAGCAGCTCGGTGGCGGCAGGCGCGTGGCCGGGCAATTGTCTGGTCCCCTCAACGGCGCGGCCGTGGATTTGATTGGCCCCGCCTGCCCCACGTCGTATCGCTCCATGCGGCCCAGCGTCGCGAAGGAATGACCGGCAGCCGAGTACGGCCCTGCCCTCCCGCATCGCGGGCTGGAGAACAGCGACACCCACAACCGCGTGCTCACACCTACCTCGGGACCACACCCAGGCCACGAGTCAATCAGCCCTGCCCGATACCGCCAACAACCGGCAGAAACACCACCGTTGACAGAACCCGCCCCTTCAGGAATGACAATTGCTCACCCCGCGTCGGTTCCCCCACCGTACGCCACGCGCACGACACCTGCAGGGATTTACCGGGCCGCTCGCGTCATCTGCCTCTCCGCATCACGACGCCGCCCCATACCAGCAGTCGCTGGACCTGACGCATGACCAACACAGACACGACCTGGCCAACCAAGCCCGCCGCTTGACCAATTCGCAGATCACGTCCGCCTCTCCACCGACTGCCTACCGCCAGGGCACCGCATTACCTGGACGCCACGAACCGGAGGCGGGGCCATCCGGGCTGCCCGCCAAAACCTGGCGGGCAGCCCTGTTGAGCGTTCAGTGCCTGCGTGTTTGTATCGGACAGGATCCTCGCCGACTGGCTCTTGAGGACCCCAATGCACCAATGTTCAAACAGGTGCGGGGCAGAGTCTTCTTTGCCCGATCAGCCGTCCTCACCGTGGATCTCTGCACGATGACCTCAGTACAGCAACCAGAGCCTGTAGTAGCTCGAATCCGCCGTGTCACGCGGGCACTTGTAGTCCATGGCCCAACGACCAGGCCCCACTGTGGCTTTCACACCATCGGCAGCGCATGTCCATTTCCAGTAGTAGCGGTCCATCGGGTGCCACGTGGCGAGCGCAGAAACCGGTGAAGACTCGGCCGTTGCGGTCACACGGGTTGCTGCGTCCACAGCGTTCGTGGACGCGGGAGCGGCCTGGGCCGACATGCTCATGGCGCCGAATGCCAGGACAGTGCCGACGGCAGCGGCCGCAAAGGCATGGCGAAAACGCATGGTATCCCCTCGTCTTGTCGATGAACTGCGATGGCCAGGGCCGGCTCGTCGCACTTGCTGGTCCTCACTGCATCAGGGAGCCAGTGGCCGTCCATGGCCGCATCACCTAGTTCAGCAGCTGACGCATTGTTCGGAAGGGCCGGTCAGGAAGCCGAATAATGGTCGGACGCGATCTTTCAGAGAGATGGTGGGGTGTCCATCCCCTTGGAAGCGTGGAGAATTGAGGCGCCCCGAAGTTCTCGGACAGCGGTCCCCATAGGATCGAAGTCCAGAACGGCGGAGAGAGCACGTGGCACAGAAGCGTAGGAAGTTCAGTCCTGAGTTTCGGGACGAGGCAGTCAAGATGGTGGTCGTGGAGTCGCGCCCGATCGCCGAGGTCGCCCGAGAGATACAAGTGAACGAGGGAACGCTGGGCACCTGGGTCAGCCGGTACCGGCAAGAGCACGCCGGGGAGGAGCCTCCCCTGAACATCAGCGAACGCGCCCGCCTGCGCGAGCTTGAACGCGAGAACCGGGAACCCCGTATGAAGACCGAGTTCCTGGGAAAAGCGGCGGCCTTCTTCGCCCAGGAATACCGGTGACGGAGAAGTACGAGTTCATCGACGGCGAGGCCGACAACTTTCCCGTGCAGCAGATGTGCACCTGGGCGGGAGTATCCACGTCGGGCTTTTACCACTGGAGATCGAGGCCATTGTCGGCCACCGCGAAGCGCCGTGCGGAACTGAGGGCCGTCATCCTCCAGGTTTTCTCTGACTCGCAGGAGACCTACGGCTACCGGCGTATCCACGCCGTGCTCCAGCGGATGAACGTGCAGGCCGGAGCAGAACTGGTCCGCGCGCTGATGCGCGAGCTCGGCCTGGTGCCATGCCAGCCGCGGCCCTGGCGGGCGACCACGATCGCTGATGATGCGGCGCCGGCCACGCCCGACCTGCTGGCCCGTGACTTCACCGCTGACGCTCCCGGGCGCAAACTGGTCAGCGATATCACCTACGTTCACACCTGGGCCGGGTTCCTTTATCTCGCGACCGTCATCGACTGCCACACCAAAGCTGTGGTCGGCTGGGCGATGGCCGACCACATGAAGACCTCTCTCGTATCGGATGCACTCGATATGGCGGCCCGGAACATCGACCTCGCCGAAGGCTGCATATTTCATTCCGATCGCGGCAGCCAATACACCTCTCGGGAACTTCGTTGCAGGCTCCGCTCGTTGGGCCTGCGAGCGTCGGTCGGCCGCACCGGTGTCTGTTGGGATAATGCGATGGCTGAATCATTTTTCGGTGCCCTCAAGAACGAACTCGTGCACCGAACTGCGTTCCCAACACGCGCACATGCCCACCGGGCGATCGTCCGCTACATCGAGATGTTCTACAATCGAAAACGCCTCCACTCCGGACTCGGCTACAAGACTCCCGCAGAAGTCCACGCCGCGTACGAGGAGTTGCAGGCAGCTGCATAAGGAGAACCCTGAACAACGCTGTCCGAGAAGCGCAGGGCCCCTCACTCAGGCTCGTACGTGCGTCGCTTGGACCCCATGAACCCCAACTTCCCTTGCAATCACAGGCTCCACGGTACGAGGGGAGGCGCACTTCAGGCTCATCCCGGAATCGAGGTCATCTGCGCTCCGGCGCTTATGCCGATGTGGCCGCCACAGCAGCACACCAGGCCCTCCAGATCGACCGATTCCTCTGGCAGAACCTCACCACCGCGGTCGAAAAGACCGTCGCCGCCCACCGCTCCCGCCTACGCAGCCTGCCGCCAGCCAGCCCGCAACCCGAACCCGAATGCGGGCACAGACGAATCGTCATGAACCAAGACGCCAAGAACAGCCACTCACACCCCGTCACCTGGGTCTTTCGGCACTGCCCGAAGGTGGTCGCCCGGCGCCTCGCCCCCTGCCATCGTCGCTGTGCATTCCGCGCAGGCGAGGCAAGGGAGGGAGCCCATGAGACGACTACTCGCGGTGGCGACGATCACCGCGGTCGCGCTGGGACTGGGGGTGACAGTCGCCGAACCGGCGTTTGCGGCCACGCCCACATGCAACGGAGTGGGGGACGCCTGGACCGGTGACGCGGGGCCCATCAAGATCCCGTCGTACAACTCCGGGGGCACACAGAACCTCGACTGCAACATGGTCAAGGGCGTTGTGAGCTCCGCGGTGAAGAACCTCCAGACTGAGCTGAACCACTGTTTCGCCGACAAGATTGGCGCCCAGCTCACGGTCGACGGGATCTTCGGCACCAACACCTACAACGCGCTCAAGAAGGCCCAGTACGCGGCCGGTACTACGGCGGACGGCGTCTACGGACCGCACACCCGGCACGCCTTCGCCATCACCCGCGGCTGGTGGTCCGGGACGACGTGCCTGTGGGTGGACGCATGAGGGCGCGCATCCTGGCCCTCGCCGCGGCCGTACTGACCATGATCCTGTGCGCCACGTGGGCGCAGGCTGCGCCCGGCACAGCGGCGGACGACACGCAGGGGACACGGCACACGCGACTCGATCCGGACGCGGTGCGCGAGTCCGTGGCGTACCTGAAGGAGACCTACCACGTCTCCGACGCTGAGGCGCTGCGCCGGCTGCAACTGCAGGCCGACGCACAGATCCTGGACAAGAAGCTCAGGAAGGAGCGGCCGGGGGCGTACGCCGGAATGTGGCTGGACCAGGACCACGGCGGCGTTTTGAGGGTCCTCACCACCAGCGACTCCGCCGTCGCGCCCTACATCCGGGCCCTGGCGGACAGGTCCCATGTGCGCACGAGGACCGTCGCTCACTCCCGGGCCGAGCTCGACGGGATCGTATCCCGCCTCGAGCGGACGGTCGGCGGCGGTCCCGACTCTCTCTTCATCCCGGCGGTGTCGATGATGGAGAACAAGGTCGTGCTGTGGCGGCGCGACTGGGTGGCCGACGCCAAGCGGTCAGGAACATGGAACAAGCTGTCCAACCTGAGGGGGCGTCCCGCGGCGACCGCCGCGGCGCGGACCGACGCCGTCGCGCACGAACTGGCCCGCGGCCGTGCCGGGTTGGCGGCGCAGCCGCGCGGGCTGGTGGAGGAGCGCCGGCTCGACCAGCCCCAGCAGGCTTTTACCCCGTACGTGGACTGGGGCTACTGCCACCCGCTGTACTGCTCCACCAAGTACGGACCCATGCGCGGCGGACTCCGCCTGAACATCAAGCGTGACAACGGCACCTGGGGCGGCTGCACCTCCGGCTTCAACATCCGCTCCAAGGGCGGCACCACCTACAACAACTGGGCCTGGGTGCTGACCGCCGGTCACTGCGTGGTCGGGAAGACCAACAACACGTACATCAACCACAACGGCTACTCGATCCTGCAGCAGCACGCGCCGAACGCTGCCCTTGAGATCAACTCGTATCCGTACGACTTCGTCATGCTGCCGTACATCAGCGGCAGTTACTCGCAGACCTGGTTGGACAACTTCTCCGGGAAAAACCGGGTGATGAAGTACTGCCGCAACGGCGGCCAGGACAGCGACTCGGACACGCCGTGCGGCACCCAGGCGACCACGGCCGACCAGTGGATCACCGGCTACCACAACTTCAGTGAGATCAACCCCGGCTGGGTCGCGTGTGCCACCGGCACCGGGTCGGACTCCTCGAACTACCCCGAGTCCTACGACAGTGGCGCGGGCGACGGCTATCTGGTCGGAACGCGCTGCGGCAAGGTCATCTCACCGAAGGACGGCGTCGGCATCTGGACCGACATCTGCGCCCGCAAGGGTGACAGCGGTGGCCCGCTGTTCAGCCAGATCGACAAGACCGCATACGGAATCCTGGAGGGCAGCTACCAGTCCCGGACGGGCCCGTGCTACTCGGGCGAGATCAACAACTACGTTCCGATCAGCACGATCTACCACTACACGGACAACGTCGCGGGCGCGACCTACCGCGTGATCACGTCGTCCACCGGCTGACCACCACACCCCACCGGCCGGACCGCCCCGCGGCCCGGCCGGCAGGGGTTCTCCGACAGCAGCGCCACCCCGAGCGGCGTGAGCGCGTGCAGCACGGTGTTGCGATGCCGGAGCGAGCCGATCAGCCCCGCCTCCCGCAGCACGCAGGTGTGCTCACTGGCCGTCGGGGCCGAGATCCCCAACCGTCGGGCCAGCTCGCCCGTGGTGCAGCCGTCCTCCACCGCCCGCAGCGCCGCCGCCCTGGTCCGCCCCAGCAGCGCGTCCAGACCGTCCCGACGGGCGGCGCCGTCCTGCTGTCCGGCCCCCGCCCACCAGCCGGGACCGCGGCCGATCGGATACACCAGCACCGGCGGCAGCGAGGGATCGATGAGGGTGACCGGGGTGCGCCAGCAGAACACCGACGGGATCAGCAGCAGCCCGCGCCCGTCCAGAAAGATGTCACGGGTCACCGGGTAGTCGGCCTCCAGAACCGGTGACTTCCAGCGCAGCGTGGGACCGAGTCCGGCCAGCAGCCCCTCTGGGCCGCCCTCCAGCAGCGAGCGCGCCCGCAGCGCCCGATCGGCCTCCACATGGGCCTGGATCCGCGGCCACACCGGGGCGATCAGACTCTGGTGACAGGCGCGCAGGGCGGCGCCGAGCGCGTTCAGCGCCTCGCCGTCGCCGGTGGCGATCCCACCCGCCCACGAGGGCTGCCGGCCGAGTACCCGCATGCCGGTGCGCAGCGTGCGCCGCGGCGTGGACAGCACCATGTCGAGGCCACTGTCGAGGTCGCTCCCGGCCATGCGTGGGGTGAGGAAGTCGGGGAAGTCGCCCCTGGGCGGGGCGAGGGAGCGCAGCAGCCGGGGCTGCCAGGCGGGCAGCCGGCGCAGGCCGCTCAGGGCCTGCTGCCGCCACGGGTCGAAGACCGCCCGGCCCTGACGACTGCCCAGTAGAGTTGCGCCGAGGACGAGTTCCCACAGGACGTCGGGTCCGGGTGCGACGCTCGTCCGCACCAGATCGTCCCTCGTGAAATGCAGCCTGAGCATGGCAGCCCCCGATTCCCCCGAAACGGCCGCCCCCGGCCGACGCCCCCGAAGAGTACGGTCTTCGACGACACCGGACATTCCCCTGCCCCCGGCCCAAGACAGATGGCCCGCCAGACGCCCCCGCACCGGCCTTCGGATCGTCCAGCGCGCCCGCCGCCAGGCCGAGTGTTGCCGTGTCACCTAGCGCCTGTCCGGACGGCTTCCTCGGACAGGGTGAGGCGGCCGCCTGGTGGCCATCGCGTCCACTGCCCCGGCCGTTTCCTGCACTGCTGCGATTGGGTGTTCGTCTGTCGTCATGCCCAGGGTTACGCAGATCGCTGTTCCGCTACTGCCGGGCCGCGGCCTGCTCGTCAGGGGCGGTCACGGTGGCGGCTTTGCCGTCCTGCAGTTGCTGAAGGCGCTTGAGCGTCGCGGTGAGCATGGCCTGTGTGCCCGAGGGGTCGCCTTCGGTGCCGCCTTCGATCCGTACCTGGATGTTGACCTTGCCCGAGCGGACGTACCCGTACACGGAGTCGTCGCTGAGACCGGGGTTGATGACCAGTGTATTTTCGTCGCCCACCGGCCTTTTGGGGTTTTGCTGTTTGCTTGTCTCGGTGCCCTTCCACGTCGTGTACTGGCGGCGGGCGTCGTCGGCCGATTTGAAGAGGCAGATATCTATGTACGCCATGTTGTTCGTGGAGCCGTTGTACTCGTACGAGGAATCGCCGCCGCGGACCCAGCCCGCCGGCGCGGAGTCGGCCTCCTCTGTGCCGTTGCAGTACTGCCCTTCCGTCACCGACTTGTCGCCGTGAAGGGACCAGCCGGGAAGGGTCTCGCCGTCGCCGAGCAGGGCCTGCGTGATCTGGGCCTGGGTGAGTTCCTTCGTGATCGGCTTCGGGGCAGGAGCGGAGACCGGCTCGTCGCCATTGTGCGTGCCGGAGCCGGGAGCAGGCTTGTCGCTGCTGGAGGAGCAGGCGGTGAGCGCGGCAATCCCGACAAGGGCAGTTACGAGGGTGACGCGTGCACGTGACATGCACACAGCCTATCCACTGTTGATCACCAAGCCGTGAGGCTTTCTGCCGTCCGGCAAGCCTGCTGAGGGGAACCGACGGTGGCGGAGCGATGCGAATGCAGGGTGCGCCGAGTGCATCCTCCGCCCTTCCCACCGCCCGGCCCGGGCGAAGGCGGACGACGGTGGGCCCTGCGGCGGTGGCTGAAGCGCACGTCGGCCGTAGACCCCGGCTCGCCGAGGGCCTCCGCAGCGGAGACCGGAACTGCAGAGCAAGCCCAGATTGGGGCCGGGAGAAAAAGGGTCCACGCCAGGATGCGCCGGCCGGGATACTTCGGGAATGTCACAGATAGATCTCGAGGGCGCCCGGTCGGCGCTGCGCGGCCATACGCCCACCGCGCTGCTGGGGTTGCGGGAGAGCCAGTGGCTGGATGCCAAGGGCGCCCCGTACGAACTGCGCGACCCCGCCAAGGTGGAAGAACTCGCCAAGGACGTCACCGCGTTCGCCAACGGTGGCGGAGGGCTCCTCGTTCTCGGGATCACCACGCGACTGGAGCACGGCGAGGAGGTGCTCGACCGCATCGCTTCCGTCGACCGGTCGGCGGTCGACCTCGACCAGGTGCGCAAGGTGATCCGCGAGCGCGTCACCCCGGCGCCGCGCGGCGTGACCGTCGGCTGGTCCGACGACGAACAGTCCCGTGTGGTCTTCATCGACATCCCGCAGCAGGCGCCGGGCACGGTCTTCGTCGTCGCCGCCCCAGCCGGCAAGCCGGGCCAGGTCCCGGCCCACACCGTCGCCGTCCCGGTGCGTGACGCGGACGGAACCCACTGGCTGCCCCGCACGGAGATCCAGCGCCTGCTGTCCATGGGGATCGCGGCGCTGGGCATGCCCGGCCCCAAGGCCCTGACCGAGCTCGTCCGACAGGCCGTCGCCGATGCGCAGGCACGCACCTCCGCTCCGGAACTGCGCGTAGGCCAGGGCCTTCCGGCACGTGAGCGGGAGCTGAGCGATGCCTACGAGCAGCTGCGCCGCGTGGCGGACCTGGGACGGCCGACCAGCGAGGCGTACGCTCAGGGCGCAGGCGTGGTGCAGCATTTCGCGGACACGGTCGAGTCCGAACCCGGCTGGGTGCTGTGCCTGGTGGACCGTCAGCCGCCGCTTGCGCTGGCCGAGCCGGTCTGGCAAGCCATGATGGAGGCTGGCCGACGGGACCCGGCAGGCCAGGCGATCCTGGCGGTGGGCTATCCAGCCGTCGACGGCGAGCACCCCGTCGGGCGCTGTCACGTTGTTGAGTGCGTGGTGGCATGAGGGTGTGTCAGGGTATGGCGGCCCGGGTTCCGGGCCTGTTTTCAGGCCGTGGCGGGTCGGCCGACAGCGCCGGTGGCCTGGTCCCAGATGGCGAAGCGCACGGTCATCTCGAACCGGTGGTCGGGCGCGGTCATCAGGTGCCGGCGGGGCCGGAAGTGGGGTGAGATGCCGCTGAACGCGGACAGGAAGCGTTGCGCTCCGCCGACGCTGCGGAACCCTTCATCGCGCGTTCACGCTGCCGAGTGGGCTGGTGGGAGTTCTCCGCCCGGTTGTTCAGTCCCTTGTGCGAGTGGTGCTCCACCGAGGGCATGACCTCGCGGTGGGCGGCGCCGTAGGAACGGAGCTTGTCGGTGACGACCACCCGCGGGGGTCCGAGCGCGTCGGGTAACGATCGTTCATGAGACGCGAAGATCAACATAGCGTTGCCGCAGGCCGCGACTGTCACACGTGCCGTGTACGCGCCTATGTAACGCTCACCAGAATCGGCGTCGCGCGCGTCAGCACACGCGATCAGCACCCCGAGGCCCAGGAGGATGACCTCCGCGTGGCCGGCTGCGAGTAGGTCTTCACCGACAAGGCGTCCGGCAAGCTCGCCCGCCGCCCCGAACTCGACAAGGCCCTCCTCGTCGCCCGCGAAGGCGACCTGGTCGGCCCCGCCGAGGTCGACACCGGGCTGCTCACCGGCTCCTGGCGCCGGCTGGTGCTGTCCGCCCCGCATCTGGAGCCGGGCACGGTGGACTGGAAGGCGTACGCGTTCTGCGTGCTGGAGCAGTTCCACCGGATGCTGCGCCGGCGGGAGGTGTTCGCGAAGAACTCCTCCAAGTGGGGCGACCCGAGGGCGAAGCTGCTGGACGGGGACGCGTGGGAGCAGGCCAAGCCCACCGTGCTCACGTCGCTCGGTCTGGAGCTTGATGTGTGCTCTCTGCAAGCCAGTCAGGCACGCAGCCCTCGATGCGAAACGCGCCACTATGCGTCCTCGAAGCGCAGTACGAATCGTCGCTGCCAGGGGGTCTCCACAGCACGGGGGTGGTAGTGCTGACGGACGAACGCGACGGCTTGGTCTGGCGGAACTCCATCAAGGACAGCCATGCATGCCAAGGCTGTTCCTGTCCGTCCTCGCCCGCCTCCGCACGCGACCTCAACGCGTTCGTTCCCCGCCCGGGTCAACGCTTCCTGCAACACATCCCGAGCTTGCCGGCGGTCCTTGGGAAGGCGAAAGTCAGGCCACCGCAACCATCCAGCCTCCCACTCGGTCGGTGGAGGCTGCTTACCAAGCAGGTGAACCGCGAAGGATGGCGTCGGCCCTGAGGGCAAGGGGTAACGCAAACCCCGGCCACGCACGAGCGCGCCTGAAGGAAACCGCAGGATCCCGTCTGTCGAGTTCCAGTCCTCACTCATGCGAGCACCCTATGGAGGGTTTATGCCCAGCAAGTCCGTGATCGCAACGCTTGCCTCGCGCACTATGCCGTTGCCGCACGCAACGCGGCAGAACTCTGCTGAAAGGTGTCCCGGTAGCTTCCGCCGAGAAAGCAACGAAGTGGCTACTGACCTGCGGTTCTTTGAGGTCAGGGCAAGACCGTGGGTCCGGTTGCGGGTGGGCTCGGGCGACGGTGGGGTGAGGGGGCGAGCCGTAGTTCGCGTGCGGCCAGCGCCCAGTTGAGCTCCACCAGGGTGTGCGGTGCGTCGAGGCGCGCACCGGTCAGTTCCTCGTAGCGCCGCAGCCGGTAGCGGATCGTGTTGACGTGGACGTGCAGGGCCCGGGCGACCTCGCCGATGTGGCGCCCGCGCTCGAGGTAGAGCCGCACCGACTCCTCGATCAAGGCGCCGAACTGCCCTTCGTCGGCGAGCGGCCGCAAATAGCGGTCGAGCAGCGCCTCGCAGATCTCGGGTTCGGAGACCACGGCGACCCGCCAGGACAGGTCGCCCAACGCGTAGACGCCGCGCAGACCGTATGCGGCGGCGGCGTCCAGCAGGCGGCCGGCGGTGCGGAACGAGCGGTGGACCTCGCCCAGTTCCGCCGCGGGGCCGAGACCCGCCGTCACCTCCAGGTCGCCGACGACCGGTCCGGTCTCGACCACCCCTACGACCGCCTCGTCCATCACGGCGAGCATCGCGCTCCGCCCCTGGGAGCGGCACAGCGTGACCAGCGCCCGCTCCAGCCGTTCCAGGCCGCCGTCCTCGCCGCTGGATCGGGCCCGGACGGCGTGGTAGGGGCGTGCCGGGTCGAGGCCGTAGATGGCGGCTCCGCCGTGCACCTGCACCGCGCTCAGGGTGCCGTAGAGCACACCGCGCAGGAAGTCCGCGCGGCGCCGGGCGTCGAAGAGGGCGGCGGTGACCTCTGCCTCGCGGTGCACCGAGGCGATCTGCACGCTCTCTACGTCGGCGAGCTCCCACAGATCCTTGGTGCGCTCCACAATGACCAGCGGATCGAGCCCGTGGCTGGTGGCCTCCTCGATGAACAGGTCCCGGATGGCCTGCAGGGCACGCCGGAAGGCGCGCAGCCCGTCGCCGAGCGGCACCCCCCGGGCCACCCGCTCGCGGGCCACGTCCGCTTCGGTGATCTCGTGCGGCCCGGGCACCCGGCCGTCGCGCAGCACCGCGAGAGCCCGCTGGAAGTGGCGGCCCCAGATCTGGACGAGCAGTTCGCTGGGGACCGCGCGGTACGCCGGTATGCGCTCGGCCACCTCGGTGTGCAGACGGCTGCCGACTGCCTCCTGCCGGGCGCGCATGGCGTCGATCACAGTCTCCAGAACCGCCGCACCGCCCTGGCCCGTTGCCATGAACCCTCACCTTCCACTCGGGATGACAGTTGTAGGAGCGAACAATATGCGCCCCGGCGACCTTTGCCGATGGTCCATCGACACCGCTCGGGCGGCGCGGCACAGTGGCGGTGACCGGTCCTTTGGACGAACGGAGACTCCATGACCAGCGCGGAGCAGCCACACGGCGCCACCGCGGAGGCCCCACCACGCCTCACGCCACTGCCCGAGGAACTCTGGGACGTGCGCGTGCGCGGGCTGCTCGCTTCGGCCGCACGAGATGAGGGAGGCCATGTCCCCAATATCTTCACCACCCTGGTACGGCATCCCGACCTCTACGAACGCTTCCTGCCGTTCGGCGGCTACCTGCTGCGCGGCGGCAGGCTCGCCGGACGCACCCGTGAGCTGCTGATCCTGCGCACCGCGTACAACACCCGAGCGGCGTACGAGTGGGGGCGTCACGTCCCGTTGGCAAGGGCTGCCGGGGTCACCGAGGCCGAGATCGCCCGTGTCCCCCTCGGCTCGGAAGCTGGCGGATGGGCAGGGCCGGACCGCTTGCTGCTGCGCGCCGCCGACGAACTGCACCGCAATGCCCGCCTGTCGGCGGACACCTGGGAGGCGCTCGCCGCCGACCATGACGAGGCGGAGCTGATCGAGGTCACCATGCTGGTGGGCCAGTACCACATGGTCGCCTTCTTCCTGAACTCCGCCGGTACACGACTCGACCCCGGCTTCACCCCGCCCACCACCACGGCGAACGGAAACCACGGAGAGGACACCGGCCATGAGTGAGCAACCGCCGCCGACCGCCGCCGGCAGCCTCGCCGACCGCACGGTGCTGGTGATCGGCGCCGGCACCCGGCCCAGCGACAACGTCGACGCCCCCGTGGGCAACGGCCGTGCCGTGGCTGTCCTCGCCGCCCGCGAGGGGGCGGCGGTAGCCTGCGCCGACATCTGCGCCGACGCCGCCGCGGCGACCGCCGCGCTCGTCGGCGCGGAGGGCGCCAAGGCGATCACCGTCGTCGGGGACGCCACCGACGCCGACCGCGCCTCGGCCATGGTCGCCGAGTCCTCCCGCGCCCTCGGCGGCCTCGACGCCATGGTGGTCAACGTCGGCGTCGGCCTCGGCTCCGGGCTCGACGGCACCTCCACCGAGGAGTGGGAACGCGTCATGGCGCTCAACCTGCGCGCCCCTTTCCTCGCCGCCAAGTACGGCCTGCCGGCGCTCAGTGACGGGGGCGCGATCGTCTTCGTTGGCTCGGTGGCCGGACTGCGCGCCGCCACCAACTCCCCGGCATACGACAGCTCCAAGGCAGCGCTCTTCGGTCTCACCCGCCACGTCGCCAAGGAGGGCGCGCCGCGCCGGATCCGCGCCAACCTTGTCGTCCCCGGCCTGATCGACACTCCGATGGGCCGTGAGGCCTCCGCCCAACGGGCGTCGCGGACCGCCTCGTTCGCCCGCATCCCGCTCGGCCGCCAAGGGACCGCCTGGGAGGTGGCCGAAGCCGTCACTTTCCTGCTCTC
Organism: Streptomyces sp. NPDC001406; assembly: GCF_042895285.1. NCBI lineage: Bacteria > Bacillati > Actinomycetota > Actinomycetes > Kitasatosporales > Streptomycetaceae > Streptomyces > Streptomyces sp. NPDC001406. The sequence continues at coordinate 5,661 of NZ_JBIAWG010000033.1, read as the reverse complement.
ATCGCGCGCCTCCTACATCACCGGGCAGAGCCTCGTGGTCGACGGCGGCATGAGCGCCGTCTGAAATGGCATGGCCAAGTCGAAGGGCCATCGGCGGCTCAGGCCCGCTTAGAGGCCGTGACCTGCGAATCCTCCACCGGCTCCACAGCAACGGGCCAGGTCAGGGGCTCCTCAGTTGTTTTTTCGGCGAGAACTACCGGGACACCGACTTCCGCGTCGACCTGGCTGCCGGCACCGCGACCTGCCCAGCCGGGCACACCGCCAACCTCGAACAGGTCAAAGCGGACGGTGCCCGCACCGCCCAGTTCAAACGCGTGTGCGCCGGCGGAGCCAGAACGGCTTGCCGAGACCACCCCCTCCTTCCCGACAGAACCCGGCTGAGGCAACACCTGATCGTCGCCATCACCGACCGCGTTCGGATCAGTCGGCAAGTACGTGGTGGACTCACACACTGCCCAGATCCCGAGACCACCGCCGCCGAGATCCTCGCCGTCCGGGAGGCGCGCTCACCCTCTGGCGCAGGTAGGCGTATCCGGCTCGCCAGCCTTTCCGCTTTCGACGCTCGGCAGCCTTGGCTTGATCGCTCCCTCGGCCATGGGCTCGCCAACCGCCGCCGTCGGGGATCCGCCCGACCTTCTTCACGTCGATGTGGACCATGTGTCCGGGCCGGCGGGCTGTGATCCGCCGTGGCTCGCGGTTGGATTCTCCGTTCGGGTCGAGGAACCGGCGATGGTTCAGCCCGAGCGTGTGCAGCTACCGCGAGACGGTACGGCGGCTGATCTGCCAGCCGTCTTCTTGAAGCTCAAAGGCGATTCGGGAGGCGGACCACTTGTTCCTGCGTCGCAGGTCTTCGATCTACGCGACGACGTCTGCGTTGATTGCGGTCGGCCGGCGGGACGGAGTCGAGGATCGGTCGAACAATCCGAGGTCCCCGTGTTGTCGATAGCGGTTAACCCACTTTGAGGCGCACGCCCGGGAGATACCCATCTCGGCGGCAACGTGCGCGATCGGCCGGGTGCGGCAGCGTTCGATCAGGCGACGGCGACCTTCGATGGACAGTGGCGCATTGCGGTGAACCATCCGTGTCAGCTGGCGTCGGGGCGCATCGCGGCCGCGGTGTCCGTGGCGACGGTGAGCGGGTCGGTGAGCGGTCGGCCGAGTAGTTGGGCGAGGTCGGGGCTGGTGGTGCTGAGGAACCCGTGGCGGACGCTGGTCGCGATCGAGGCGAGCATCGACGGCTGGAACGGCAGTAGCGTGTCGTCAGCGAGGAGTTGGGCCCGGTACTCCCCGAGCCCAATGGTCCGGTGCGCGACTCCGAGGGATTCGGCGATGCCGACGGCGGTGATCGGTTCGCCGACCAGGTCATAGGTCTTGCCGGCGTGCGCGGTCGGATTGCTGGCCACGACGGCTGCGGCCGAGGCCAGGTCCGCCCGCGCCACAGCGGCGAGCGCTCCGTCGCCGAACGCCGATTCCACGCCGTCAGCGGTCCAGGTCAGGAGCGCCCCGAAGAGTTCGGCGTAGAGCCCGTTGCGCAGGACCGTCCACCCAAGTCCACTGCCCTTGATCAGCTGCTCGGTGGCCCGATGGGCGAGGGCGAAGCCAAGGTGGTCACCGTCGCCAGCCAGGCTGGTGTACACCACGTGGCTCACGCCATTGCGCACCGCAGCGTCTACAGCTGCCTGGTGCCGGGTGATGACCTGGTCGTCCTCGGCGTACCCCGCCGAGACGAGGACCAGCGTAGAAACGCCGGTGAGGTCGAGGCTCGTGGGGTCGTCGAAGTCGAGTCGCCGCTGCCCTTCTGCGGGCGATCGAGTGCCGCCCAGGGCGGGCACGTGGCGCTCAGCCAACTCCTGGAGCGTGAGAGAGGCGAGCTGTCCGTTCGCGCCGGTCACCATGATCATTGTGGTTCTGTCTCCTACCGTGGTTCTCTTCAGTAACTACGGTGAGATCTTCAACCGGCCCAGGTCGCCCCACAAGGAGGCAGTTTCGTGTCAGTGACGCACACCGAGGTAACCGCTGAACCCGCCGAACTCGAACCCTGCGGACAGCAGGACCACCCCGACTGCGGGATCTGCGACGTCCTCGACCGGGTCGGTGACAAGTGGTCGGTCCTCGTCATCGTCGAGCTCGCCAACGGCCCGAGGCGCTTCCGGCAACTTCAGCGCGCCATCGATGGGATCTCCCAGCGCATGCTGTCCCTTACGGTGCGCCGGCTGGAGCGAGACGGCCTGGTCCTTCGGACCGTGTATCCGACCGTGCCTGCCCAGGTCGACTACCGGCTCACCGAGACGGGCGCGAGCCTGACACACCTCGTCAAGGCACTTGCCGACTGGTCACTCGAACACCGGGCCCACATCGCCCGCGCCCGTGAGACCTACGACAGCGAGCACCCCGACAACGAGATCCGCTGATCAGCGAAACGTCATCAACCTCCTGACCCGCAACAACTAGGCGAAGCCGAGCGGCGCCGTGCTCGGCCAGCAGTGCCTGCCTGATCTCTTGGGGAGCTGGGCCTGCGCCCGTTTCGCACCACACGTTGGTATGTTGATCTGCCTGATCCTGCCGCAAGCACTGAAGTCTGGCGACAGGGTTGTCTGCGGATCGCGGAGCGGCTGCTCGGGCGTCATGCGGCGAGTGGCTCCGGTGGCGCGGTCTGGTAGCACCGTCCGTCGCGGAGAAGAGCCCACAGGACGTTGACGCGACGGTGGGCGAGGGCAAGGACGGCTTGCGCCGCCAGCAGCGGCTCGTCCGCTTGGGGGTCCGCATCAACCTGGGCGAGGACTTCCAGCCGGTCTCCCGGGGGCAAGTGCGTCAGCACCGAGCCGAGTTGGCAGCGCAGCTGGGACCAAGAGGTGGCGGAGCGCTCTCGGGCAGACTTCTTCAACGCGCCGCGTGCCGCGGCCGCGATTTCGCCGACTTTTCCTCCAAGAACCGCTCTCGCTCCGCGCCGCTCTGCCTGTTGCCGTCCCGTCCCACTCCGCACGCGTTCGCGGCCGTTGGATCCCGTCCTGCCATGCCCGTTCGAGGCTCGATGGCGCCCTCAGGTCTGGAAGAGGACCGGCAGGCGGCTTTGACGACAGCCGGCGAATCGCCGAGGCGCTTCCCTCACAACATGTGACGGACTTCGTTACGCTGCGTATATCGGCCATGGCGAGCCCTGGGGGCACCTGTGACACAGATCCGGATTGAGACCGCGCCGACCGCGCATCCGTCACTGGCTGAACGCGTCAAGCTGATGAAACCTCAGGTCAGCCGACTGCGCGCTGATATCGCCTGCTTCCAGGAAGTCCATGGCCAGGAACGCCCCGGCCAGCCTCGTGCGCTGCTGGCGCTGAAGGAGCTGCTCGCGGGGACCAACCTCGACGGGGCCACAGGAAGCCGGCGTCCTTGGTGTCCGAGGGGCTGTAGTAGACGCAGCGCAGGCCGTTGACGACTTCCCAGATGATCTTGCGGACCTCGGAGTCCATCTGCTTGCGCGTCAGGTCTTTGTAGCCTTCGTCGTGCAGATCCGTCAGGGACATGATGCTGCCCCGCCAGCAGTACCTGACGAGATTCCTGATGCCATTGGTGGTCCACTCGGAGTGCTGTGCGGGCTGGGCGTGGGCGTTCAGGCCCCACTGGATCTCGGCCCGTAGCAGTGGGGCAGGCAGTGGAGGTTGACCAGCCCTGGCTGCGTGACCGGCTCCGCAGTGGCGCACCAGGCGCGGAATGCCTTCCGTCGCCGTAGGTCACCGGGAGCGGCCGGCCGTCCTTGAGTGGGCCGCGTGAGTTGTGCGACCGGGCCGCTCCCGGGCGGTTGTCGATCTTGTACCGGTTCAGGTGCTGCAGGCACAGCCCCAGCGAGGTGCAAGCCAAGAACGGGCACCGCGCCTGGCACAGGCCGTAGCCGGGAAGCGGGTGCTGGGTGCGGGCCCAGTGCTCGAACCGGTCTCGGTCCATGCCGGCTGCCTCGACGTACTGCCACCTGGTCTGGTGCTGCTGGCACAGCCGGGTGGTGGGGCTGATCGCCGGGCGGTCGGGGCAGATCAGGCGCCAGCCGTAGTCCACTCCCCGCGCGGCGGGCAGAGCGGCGGCCGCGTCCATGAAGGCGCGCTTGGTCCGCCCCGCCCGCTCGGCCTGCTCCCACTCCAGGTTGTGCGTGTTGCACAGGTTGTCGCCGACCCGGCGGATGCGCAGGCAGCCGTCAACGGCGCACTGCCAGGCGTAGACCGGGTGCTGAGGCGGGATGAAGATCAGCGTGTCGCGGAGGAGCGGGTCGAATGCGGGAGCAGCGATGAGGGCCCTGAGCAGTTCGAGCCGGTCGCGGCCGACGCGGGTGGTGTCGGTGCGGCCGGGCAGCAGCGTCAGCGGGATCACGGCCGTGTCCCCCACACCTGCTCCAGCGCCGCGGTGAAGACCGGGTCGTGGACGTCCACGTGTCCGTAGACCTGCTCGACGGTCGCGGCCGAGGCCCAGCCGCCGGCCTCCCGCGCGATCACCGCGTTGCCCCGTGCGGCGTCCAGCACCGCGGTGGCGAAGCTGTACCGGAAGGCATGCGGGACCACCCGCCCGATCTGACCACGGGCCGCGGCCCTGCGCAGCATGCCCCGGGCTGCGGCCGTGGTCCACGGTTGGCCTCGGGAGGGGCCGTGCAGGCTGACCAGGAGCATGCCGTGAACGGACTGGGCGGGGTACTGGGTGGTGATGTACTCGAAGTAGGTGTGGATCATCGCCGGGCTCGCCCGGCGCACCGTCCCGCCGCACACGGCGTTGTCCTGCCAAGTCCAGGACGTCTTGGTCTTGACCCGGGCCCGGTTGGCGTTGTCCTCACGGTGGCAGATGTGCACGTGCGGCCCCCGGCACTGACCGCACGCGGCCTGCTCGCGCAGGTGCAGGTCGACCAGGCGCAGTCCGCACAGCTCGCCAATCCGGAAACCGCCGTCGGCCAGCCACGTGACCACCATCCGGTCCCGCGCGCACGACACCGCCCCCAGCAGCAGATCCCGGGCGCCTTCGGGGAGCATCTTCGGATGCCGGCGCACCTGTTCTGCGGGCGCGAGCGGGTTGGCCGTCATGCTGTGTAGGACGTGCCCGAGCATCGCCCGCCGCCTATCCGCCCGCGTCAGCAGCCGGGTTACGCGCAGTGCCTCCGCCAGTGCGGGGTTCACTCCGTAGGCGCCCAGGTGGAGGTAGAAGCCCTTCAGGCAGGCCACCGCGGTCTTCAACGCGCTGTGCCCGTACGGGCGTTTCCCCACCCGCCACGGCAGCCCGAACGGCCCCGGATAATCCGCCCCGAGGGCCGCCATGTAGTGCCGCAGATCCTCAACCGACACCGCCCCGACGTCCAGGCCCGCGAACCGCAGCCACCGCAGATGATCCACCAGCACATACGCGTATGTACGGTCCGTGCCCGCCCGGCAGGTACGCAGGAAGCCATCCGCCTCCGCCACCACCGAGCAGTCCGTGTCCGCGACCGTGTGCGCGTCCCCGGCCCAGTCCCCGCGAACGTCCCGCACACCCGGGTGACGGTTGGTAACGTCCGTCACCCTCACACGCCAGAACGCCCCTTCAGACCGCGTTGGCAGTAGTGAGGCGCCCCGAAGTTCTCGGACAGCGGTCCCCATAGGATCGAAGTCCAGAACGGCGGAGAGAGCACGTGGCACAGAAGCGTAGGAAGTTCAG
>NZ_JBIAWG010000032.1:0-56017 GCF_042895285.1 Streptomyces sp. NPDC001406 | reverse complement strand
GGAGCCGACGAGGCGGTCACCACGATCGCCGACGTCTTCACCCAACAGGGCCGCAAGACGTCCCGGCTGAAGGTCAGCCACGCGTTCCACTCGCCGCTGATGGATCCGATGCTGGAGGAGTTTGCGGAGGTCGTCAGCGGTCTGACGTTCGGTGAGCCGCAGATCCCGGTGGTCTCCAACCTCACGGGCGGCCTGGCGGAGCCGTACACCGCCGGGTACTGGGTCCGTCACGTGCGCGAAGCGGTGCGCTTCGCCGACGGCATCGAGACCCTCGGCGACCTGGGCGTGACCACGTTCGTCGAGATTGGTCCCGGCGGCGTCCTCAGCGGCATGGTGCAGGGCTGTGTGGACGAGGCCGTCACCGTGCCCGTTCTGCGTGGCGACCGCCCCGAGCGGCAGGCACTCGTGACGGCGCTGGCCCATCTGCACACGCACGGCGTGTCCGTGGACTGGAACGCGTTCTTCGCCGGTGCGCGGAAGACCGACCTGCCGACCTATGCCTTCCAGCACGAGCGGTACTGGGTCGACGTCCCCCAAACCGATGCCGCCGCGGTGGCGGACCCGGTGGACGCGGAGTTCTGGGAGACCGTGGAGCGCGGGGACCTGCAGGCCCTCGCCGAGTCCCTGGGCATCGGGGCAGGGGACGCGTTCAGCGACGTGCTGCCGAGGCTGTCGTCGTGGCGGCGGCAGCGCAAGGAGCAGTCCACCGTGGACGGCTGGCGCTACGGCGAGTCGTGGAAAGGGATGTCCGACCGCGCCCCGGAGGGCCCTGCCCGGATCGGTATATGGCTGGTTCCATTCAGCGCTGCGCAACTCGGCGACGGCTGGGTCACCGCCTGCCTCCGCGGGCTGACCGAGCGTGGCATGGCCCCGGTGCCGGTCCCGGTCGAGTCGGCCACCGGCCGTGAGGGCCTGACCGCGCAGCTCGCCCAGGCGGCCGGCGACGAGACCGTGGCGGGCGTCCTGTCGCTGCTCGCCGCCGACGGCGAGGCCGCCCCGGAGGCCGCCGCACTGACCGCCGGCGTCGCGCTGTCCGTCCTGCTCGTCCAGGCCTTGGGCGACGCGGGCATAGGCGCCCCGCTATGGTGCGCGACCCGGAATGCGGTAGGCGTGAGCCCCGCCGATGAGGTGACGGACCCGTACCAGTCCCAGGTCTGGGGTCTGGGCCGGGTGGCGGCACTGGAGCACGCGCCGCGCTGGGGCGGTCTGATCGACCTCCCGGACACGGTCGACGACCGGGTCGTCGACCGACTCGCCACGGTCCTCGGCCAGTCGGCCGAGGACCAGGTCGCGATCCGCGACCGCGGGCTGTTCGTGCGGCGCCTGTCGCGTCTGCCTGCAGCCCGGAGCGACCGTTCGTGGTCGCCGCGCGGCACGGTGCTGATCACCGGTGGTACGGGTGCGCTGGGCGGGCACGTGGCCCGCTGGCTCGCCGGTGCGGGTGCGGAGCACCTGGTGCTCACCAGCCGCCGCGGTCTCGACGCCCCTGGCGCCGTCGGCCTCAAGGCCGAGCTGGAGGAGACGGGCGTACGCGTGACCGTAGCCGCCTGTGACGTGGCCGACCGCGAGGCGCTGACCACGCTACTTGCCGAGCACCCGGTGAACGCCGTCGTCCATACGGCCGGCACCGCCGAGGCGGGCATGCTCGCCGAGACGAGCCTCGGCGACTTCGCGGCGACGGTCGCCGCGAAGGCCGTCGGGGCCGCGCACCTCCACGAACTGCTCGGCGATCAGGAGCTGGACGCCTTCGTCCTCTTCTCCTCCATCTCCGGCGTGTGGGGAGGCGGCGGGCAGGCCGCGTACTCGGCCGCGAACGCCTTCCTCGACGGCCTGGCGCAGCACCGGCGGGCCCGGGGCCTCGCCGCGACCGCGATCGCCTGGGGCCCGTGGGGCGAGGGCGGCATGGTCGCCGACGCCGGGGACGAGGAGCGGCTGCGGCAGCGCGGTCTGACCGTGCTGCGGCCGGACCGGGCGATCTCCGCGCTGCACGGCGAGTTGAGCGGCGGGGACGGCACGGTCACCGTGGTGGACGTGGACTGGGAGCGGTTCGTCGTCCCGTTCACCATCAGCAGGCCGAGCCCGCTGCTGAGCGACCTGCCCGAGGTCAGGGAAGCCCTCGCGGAGGAGCCCGCCGAGCAGGCCGCGGAGCCGTCCGCGCTGAACGCGAAGCTGTCCACGCTGTCCGAAGGCGAACAGCAACGCCTGCTCGTGGACACGGTGTGCGCACACGCGGCGGCCGTACTCGGCCACAGCGGCTCCGCGGCGGTGGAACCGGACCTGGCGTTCCGGGACCTCGGCTTCGACTCCCTGACCGCGGTGGAGCTGCGCAACCTGCTCACTGCCGACACCGGCTTGACCCTGCCCGCGACGCTGGTCTTCGACCACCCGACGCCCGAGGCGATCGCCCGCTACCTGCGGAGCGAACTCGCGGGCGAGAAGGGCCCGGAGGAGGTGTCGGTCTTCAGCGAGCTCGACCGGCTGGAGTCGGTGATCTCGACGGCCGCCTCGGCCGAGGAGACGGTCCGGTCGGGGATGCGGAGGCGGCTGCAGGAACTGCTGTCCCTGGTGAACTCCGCAGGAGAGCAAGGCGCGGAATCCGCCGATGCGCAGCGACAGCTCCAGGACGCGACGGTCGACGACATCTTCGATCTGATCGATCAAGATCTAGAAATTTCCTAGTTCTTGGCGCTCTACCTTTAACGACAGCCGAGGACGGATGAGGCGGATGAGCAGCAACGAAGACAGGCTTCTCGAGTATCTCAAGCGCGTCACCGGAGACCTTCGTCAGGTCCGGGAGCGCCTTCGCGAGGTCGAGGAGAAGGACCAGGAACCGATCGCGATCGTCGGCATGGCGTGCCGGTATCCGGGCGGGGTGCGTTCGCCGGAGGACCTGTGGCAGTTGGTGGCCGCCGGGGGTGACGCGGTCGGCGAGTTCCCGGCGGACCGGGGCTGGGACGTGAAGGACATCTACGACCCGGACCCGGAGGCGACGGGGAAGACGTATGCGCGGCACGGTGGATTCCTGTACGAGGCGGGGGAGTTCGACCCGGGGTTCTTCGGGATCAGCCCGCGTGAGGCCGTGGCGATGGATCCGCAGCAGCGCCTGCTGCTGGAGACCACGTGGGAGACGTTCGAGCGGGCCGGCATCGACGCGGAGTCGGTGCGCGGCAGCCGTACCGGAGTCTTCGTCGGCTCCGGCTATCAGGACTACGTCAACCTCCTGGTCGGGGTGGGCGGCGAGTCCGACGGCCATCTCGGGACCGGCAACTCCGCCAGTGTGATGTCCGGCCGTATCGCCTACAGCTTCGGCCTGGAGGGCCCGGCGGTCACCGTCGACACGGCGTGTTCGTCGTCGCTGGTGGCGCTGCACTGGGCGATCCAGGCGCTGCGCGGCGGCGAGTGCTCCATGGCGCTGGCCGGTGGCGTGCAGGTGATGACCACGCCTACCGCGTTCGTGGAGTTCAGCCGCCAGCGCGGGCTGGCCCCTGACGGACGGTGCAAGGCGTTCGGAGCCGGCGCCGACGGCACCGGCTGGGCCGAGGGCGTCGGCATGCTCCTGGTGGAGCGGCTGTCCGACGCCCGCCGCAACGGGCACCGTGTGCTGGCCGTGGTGCGGGGCAGCGCCGTGAACCAGGACGGCGCGTCCAACGGCCTGACCGCGCCGAACGGCCCCGCGCAGCAGCGGGTCATCCGCCAGGCCCTGGCGTCGGCCGGCCTTTCTCCCGCCCAGATCGACGTCGTCGAGGCGCACGGTACGGGCACGACGCTGGGTGACCCGATCGAGGCGCAGGCGCTGCTTGCCACGTACGGCCGGGAGCGGCCGGAGGACCGGCCGCTGTGGCTGGGCTCGCTGAAGTCCAACATCGGTCACTCGCAGGCGGCCGCGGGTGTCGGCGGCATCATCAAGATGGTCATGGCCATGCGCCACGGAGTGCTCCCGCAGACCCTGCACGTGGACGAGCCGACGCCGCACGTGGACTGGTCGGCGGGCGCGGTACGGCTGCTGACCGAGGCCGTGGAGTGGCCGGAGACCGATCACCCGCGCCGGGCCGCCGTGTCGTCCTTCGGCGTCAGCGGCACCAACGCCCACACCATCATCGAGCAGGCCCCGCCGGCCCAGGACGAGGAGCCCGTAGGGGCTTCCGCCGACGGCCCCCTGGCGTGGGTGCTCTCCGCCAGGAGCGACGCGGCGCTGCAGGCCCAGGCGGCCCGGCTGCTGCCCTTGGTACGGGGCGAGGTCCGGCCACAGGACGTCGGGCTGTCGCTGGCCACGACCCGCGCGGCCATGCGTCACCGGGCCGCGGTCGTGGGGGAGAACCGTGAGGAACTCCTCTTCGGGCTGGAGGACCTGGCCACCGGAACCCCTTCATCCCGTCTGCTGCTGGGGCGCCCGGCCGGCGGCAAGACCGGCTTCCTCTTCTCCGGGCAGGGCTCGCAGCGCATCGGCATGGGGAGCGAGCTGTACGCGGCGTTCCCCGTCTTCGCCACGGCCTACGACGAGGTGTGCGCGCACCTGGACGCCCCGGTCGACGTCGATGCCGAAACGCTTCACCGGACCGGGTGCACCCAGCCCGCGCTCTTCGCGGTCGAGGTGGCCCTGTTCCGGCTCCTCGAATCCTTAGGCGTCCGGCCCGACTTCGTCGTGGGCCACTCCGTGGGGGAGATCGCTGCCGCGCACGTGGCTGGTGCGTTGTCCCTCGACGACGCGGCGAAGCTGGTGTCCGCGCGTGCCGCGCTGATGCAGGCCCTGCCCGCGAGCGGCGCGATGGTCGCCGTGCAGGCCACCGAAGAGGAAGTCCTGCCCCACCTCACCGACGGGGTGAGCATCGCCGCGGTCAACGGCCCCTCGTCGGTGGTGGTTTCCGGAGCCGAGGATGCCGTGCTGGAGATCGTCGAGGTCTTTACCCAACAGGGCCGCAAGACCTCCCGGTTGAAGGTCAGTCACGCGTTCCACTCGCCGCTGATGGACCCGATGCTGGAGGAGTTCGCCGAGGCTGTCCGTGGCCTGGCCTTCGTGAAGCCGCAGCTCCCTGTCGTCTCCAACCTCACGGGTCAGCTCATTGACGTCTACACCCCCGAGTACTGGGTCCGGCACGTGCGCGAGGCGGTCCGCTTCGCCGATGGTGTCCGGACCCTGCACGACCTGGGCGTGAAGACCTTCATCGAGATCGGCCCGGGCGGTGTCCTGAGCGGTATGGCGCAGGGCTGTGTGGACGAGGCCGTCACCGTGCCCGTCCTGCGTGCCGACCGCCCCGAGCGGCAGGCACTCGTGACGGCGCTGGCCCATCTGCACACGCACGGCGTGTCCGTGGACTGGAACGCGTTCTTCGCCGGTGCGCGGAAGACCGACCTGCCCACCTATGCCTTCCAGCACGAGCGGTACTGGGTGCAGACCCCGGAGCCCGCCGCTGCCGCCGCGGTGGCGGACCCGGTGGACGCGGAGTTCTGGGAGACCGTGGAGCGCGGGGACCTGCAGGCCCTCGCCGAGACCCTCGACATCGGGACAGGGGACGCGTTCAGCGACGTGCTGCCGAGGCTGTCGTCATGGCGGCGGCAGCGCAAGGAGCAGTCCGACGTCGACAACTGGCGCTACCGCGAGTCGTGGAAGCGCCTGGGCGAGCTCGCTCCGGCCGGTATCGGCGGCACCTGGCTGTTGGCCGTGCCCGAGGAGGAGCACGAGCAGACCGCCGCGGTCCGCACCGCGCTCACCGCCCGAGGCGCCACTCTGAAGACGCTGGTGGTCGGCGCGGCGAGCGACCGCGTCGGTCTGGCCGGGGAGCTGGCCGGGATCGGGCCGGTCGACGGCGTGCTGTCCCTCCTCGTCACCGGCGACCCCGTGCTGCCCACCCTGCTGCTCGTCCAGGCCCTGGGCGACGCGGGCGTCGACGCACCGCTGTGGTGCCTCACCTCGGGCGCGGTGGCCGTGAGCGGCTCCGACGCCGTACGCGACGCCCGGCACACCCAGGTCTGGGGCCTGGGCCGCACCGTCGCCCTGGAGCTGCCCCGGCGCTGGGGCGGCCTGATCGACCTGCCGGAGTCCGTCGACGACCTGGCTGCCGCACGCCTGGCCGACGTGCTGGGACAGGCGCTGACGGGCCGGTGGGAGGAGGACCAGCTCGCCGTCCGCGCCTCCGGCGTCTTCGCCCGGCGGCTCGCCCACGCACCGGCACGGGCGGCCAGCCGCCGCTGGCAGCCCCGCGGCACCGTCCTCATCACCGGTGGTACGGGTGCGCTGGGCGGCCACGTCGCCCGCTGGCTGGCGCGCGGCGGCGCCGAACACCTCGTCCTCACCAGCCGCCGGGGCGCGGACGCCCCGGGCGCCGCCGCTCTGCGGGACGAGTTGGAGGCCCTCGGCGCCCGCGTCACGCTCGCCGCCTGCGACGTGGCCGACCGCGATGCCGTGGCGGCCCTGCTCGCCGAGCACGCCTTCACCGCCGTCGTGCACGCCGCCGGAGTCGCCGACGCCGGCCTGGTGGACGCCACCACCCCGGCCGCCTTCGCCGCCGCGCTCGCCGCCAAGGTCGGCGGCGCGGTGCACCTGGACGAGCTGCTGGGTGATCAGGAGCTGGACGCCTTCGTTCTCTTCTCCTCCATCTCCGGCGTCTGGGGCAGCGGCGGCCAGGCCGCCTACGCCGCCGGCAACGCCTTCCTCGACGGTCTCGCCCGGCAGCGCCGCGACCGCGGCCTCACCGCGACCGCGGTGTCCTGGGGCCCCTGGGCCGACGGCGGCATGGTCGAGGACGGCGACGACGAGGAGCGGCTGCGCCGCCGCGGCCTCCGCGCGATGACCCCCACATTGGCGATCACCTCCCTGCAGCGCGCGCTCGATCGCGACGAGACGCTGCTGACCGTGGCCGACGTGGACTGGTCGCGCTTCATCGTGCCGTTCACCCTCGGCCGGCCCAGCCCGCTGCTCGGCGACCTCCCCAAGGTGCGCGCGACGCTCGCCGAAGATGCCCCCGAGGCGGGCCGCGGCTCCGGGGCGCTCGCCGAGAGCCTGGCCGGGCTGTCGTACGAAGACCGTGCACGCGCCCTCGTGGACCTCGTGCGCACGCACGCCGCGGCCGTCCTCGGCCACCGCGGAGCGGGCGCCGTCGAGGCCGACCGTCCTTTCCGGGACCTCGGCTTCGACTCCCTGACCGCGGTGGAACTCCGCAACCGGATCAACGAGGCCACCGGCCTCGCCCTGCCCACGACGGTGGTCTTCGACCACCCCACGGCCGCGGACCTCGCCGCCCACCTGCTCGCCGAACTCACCGGCGGCCAGGACGCGAAGGCCACGGCCGCGGCGGCCGCCGCGGTGCTGGACGAGCCGATCGCCATCATCGGAATGGCCTGCCGCTACCCCGGTGGCGTGCGCTCGCCCGAGGACCTGTGGGAGCTGGTCGCCTCCGGCCGCGACGCGATCTCCCGCTTCCCCGGCAACCGCGGCTGGGACGTAGAGGCGCTCTACCACCCGGACCCCGACCATCCCGGCACCACGTACACCACCCAGGGCGGATTCCTGCACGACGCGGACGAGTTCGACCCCGCGGTCTTCGGAATCAGCCCACGTGAGGCCCTCGCCATGGACCCGCAGCAGCGCCTGCTGCTGGAGACCACCTGGGAGGCCTTCGAGCGCGCCGGGATCGCCCCCGACGCGATGCGCTCCACTGCCACGGGCGTCTTCGTCGGCACTGGCTACCAGGACTACACCGGCCGCCCGCTCAAGGTGCCCGACGGCGTCGAGGGCTACATCCCCAGCGGCAACGCGGCCAGCGTGATCTCCGGCCGGCTCTCCTACACCTTCGGCCTGCAGGGTCCGTCGGTCACCGTCGACACCGCGTGCTCGTCCTCGCTGACCGCCCTCCACCTCGCCGTGCAGGCGCTGCGCAACGGCGAGTGCTCCATGGCACTGGCCGGCGGCGTGATGGTGATGGCCGGACCGTCCGCGTTCACGATGTCGAGCCGGCAGCGCGCGCTGTCCGCCGACGGCCGCTGCAAGGCGTTCTCCTCGTCCGCCGACGGCACCGGTTTCGCCGAGGGCGTGGGCCTGGTCCTGGTGGAGCGGCTGTCCGACGCTGGCCGCAACGGGCACGAGGTCCTGGCCGTCGTGCGGGGCAGCGCGGTCAACCAGGACGGCGCCTCCAACGGCCTGACCGCGCCCAGCGGCAAGGCCCAGCAGCAGGTCATCCGGCAGGCGCTGGCCAATGCCCGGCTCGCTGCGGACGAGGTGGACGCCGTGGAGGCCCACGGCACCGGAACCCGGCTCGGCGATCCGATCGAGGCGCAGGCGCTGCTGGCCACGTACGGCAAGGAGCGTTCCGAGGGCCGGCCGCTGTGGCTCGGCTCGCTGAAGTCCAACATCGGCCACGCGCAGGCGGCCGCGGGCGTCGGCGGCGTCATCAAGATGGTGATGGCGATCCGCAGCGGCATCCTGCCGCAGACGCTGCACGTCGATGAGCCGACCCCGGACGTCGACTGGGCCGGCGGGAACGTGCGCCTGCTCACCGAGCAGACCGCCTGGCCCGACCAGGACAGGCCACGGCGTGCGGCCGTCTCCTCGTTCGGGCTGAGCGGCACCAACGTGCACACCATCATCGAGCAGGCTCCGCAGACCGCACCCGCCGCCGAGGGCGAGCAGACCCCCGTAGCGCAGGACGCTACCGCCGCCCGGCCCCTGGACGTGTTCCCGTGGGCGCTGTCCGCGAAGACCGCCCGGTCCCTGCGCGAGCAGGCCCGCCGGCTGATGAACCACCTCGACCGCACCGAAGGGCTCTCGCTGCCCGACGTCGGCCGCGCCCTCGTCACCACACGGACGCGGCTGGAGCAGCGGGCCGTGGTCGTCGGCCACGACCGGCACGAGCTGCGGGCCGGGCTCGCGGCGCTCGCCGACGGCAAACCCGCGGACACCGTGGTCCAGGGCACCGCCGCAGCCTCCGGCAGGGTCGCCTTCGTCTTCCCCGGTCACGGCTCGCAATGGACCGAGATGGCCCGCGAACTGCTGGACACTTCCCCGGTCTTCGCCGAGCAGGCGAAGGCCTGCGCCGAGGCGTTCGCCCCCTACGTCGGCTGGCCGCTGCTCGAGGTCCTGCGCGCCGAGCCGGGCGCACCGGGCATGACCGAGGTGGAGGTCGCCCAACCCGCGCTGTTCACGGTGATGGTGTCGCTGGCCGCCCTGTGGCGCTCCTACGGTGTGACGCCCGCCGCCGTCGTCGGCCACTCGCAGGGCGAGGTCGCCGCCGCATATGTCGCGGGCGCGCTGACACTGGACGACGCGGCCCGGATCGTGGCCCTGCGCAGCCGCTCCCTGACCAAGCTCATCGGCAAGGGCGCGATGCTCGCGGTCGCCATGCCCGCCGACCGGGCCCGCGCGAGGCTGGAGAAGTACGGGGACCGGCTGTCGGTCGCCGCCGTGAACGGGCCCGCCGCCCTGACCGTCTCCGGAGAGCCCGATGCGGTCGACGAACTCCTGGCGGAACTCGAAGCCGAGGGCGTGCGCGTGCGCAAGGTCCGCGGCGCCACCGGAGCCGGGCACTCCGCCCAGGTCGAGAGCCTGCGCCCCGAACTGCTTGAGCTGCTGGCCCCGGTCACCCCGGGCGCGGCGGACGTCCCCTTCTACTCCGCGGTGACCGGCACCGTGCTGGACACCACCGCCCTGGACGCCGAGTACTGGTACCGCAACGCGCGGCACACGGTGGAGTTCGAGCGGACCGTACGGACGCTGCTGGCGGACGGACACGGGGTGTTCGTCGAGTGCAGCCCGCACCCGCTGCTGGCCGGCGCGGTGCAGGAGATCGCGGAGGAATCCGGTGCCGACGCCGTGACCGGCGCCTCGCTGCGCAGAGGCCAGGGCGGCATGGACCGCTTCCTGCGCTCCGTGTCCGAACTGCACGTGAGCGGCGTACCCGTCGACTTGACGGTCCCCTTCGCCGGGCGTCCGGTACGGCCCGTGGATCTGCCGACGTACGCGTTCCAACGGCAGCGGTACTGGCTGGAGAACGCCGACCCGGTACCTGTGGGTGCTGATCCGGTCGAGGCCGGGTTCTGGGAGCTGGTGGAGAACACGGACCTGCCCGGGCTTGCCGATGAACTCGGGGCGGACGACGCCGCCCTCGTCGGCCCGGCGCTGCCGGTGCTGTCCGCGTGGCGTCGGCGCAGCCGCGAGAAGTCCACGGTGGACGGCTGGCGCTACCGCGTCTCCTTCCGGCGGCTGACCGACCACCCGGCCCCCGGCCTGGACGGCCTGTGGCTCGCCGTCCTCCCCGCCGGACTGGCGGACGAGCAGTGGGCGCCCTGCGTTGTCGGCGTGCTCGGCGCCCACGGCGCCAAGGTGCGGGTCGTCGAACTCCCCGTCGACTGCGACCGATCGCAGGCCGCGAAGCGGCTCGCCGAGGAACTCGGCGGCGAACAGCCCGCCGGTGTCCTGTCGATGCTCGGCCTCGCCCCCGGCTGCCACCCGGCCCACCCGACGTTGTCCGCGAGCCTCGCCACGACCGTCACCCTGGTGCAGGCGCTGGGCGACGTGGACGTCCAGGCACCGCTGTGGTGTGCGACCAGCGGAGCCGTGTCCACCGGAGTCACCGACCCGCTGCGCGACGCCGGCCAGGCACAGCTCTGGGGCGTGGGCGTCGTCGCCGCACTGGAACTGCCCCGGCGCTGGGGCGGTCTCGTCGACCTGCCCGAGAAGCTGGACGAGCACGCGCTGCGCCGCCTGGCCGGAGCGCTGGCCCAGCACGACGAGGATCAGCTCGCCGTACGTGTCGACGGCGTGTACGGCCGGCGCATGGTCCGGGCGCGGCCCGCCGACGTGGAACCCGCGACACCGTGGCAGCCTCGCGGCACCGTCCTGGTCACCGGCGGAACCGGCGGCGTGGGCCGCCACCTGGCCCGTTGGCTGGCCGGCGCGGGCGCCCAGCACTTGGTGCTCACCAGCAGGAGCGGACCCGACGCCCCCGGTGCGCAGGAACTGCACGCGGAGCTGACCGCCCTGGGCGCCGAAGTGACCGTCGCCGCCTGCGACATCGCCGACCGCGATGCGGTCGCGCGGCTGCTCGCCGGCATCGAGTCCCGGCACCCGCTCACCGCGGTGCTGCACGCCGCCGGCACGGCACGGTCGTCCCTGCTGGCCGACGCCGGTCTCGACGAGTTCGCCGAAGCCGCGGCCGCCAAGGTCACCGGCGCCATCCACCTCGACGAGTTGCTCGACGGCCGTGAGCTGGACGCTTTCGTCCTCTTCGCCTCCGGTGCCGGCGTCTGGGGCAGCGGGGGGCAGGCCTCCTACGCCTCCGCCAACGCCTTCCTCGACGCCCTGGCACTGCGGCGGCGGGCCCGCGGCCTGACCGCGACCTCGGTCGCCTGGGGCGGCTGGGCGGGCGGCGGCATGGTCGGCGACGCGGTCCAGGAGCGCGGCGAGCGGCGGGGACTGGGCGTCATGGTCCCCGAGCTCGCGATCTCCGCCCTGCGCCAGGCCGTCGAGCACGACGAGGCGTCCCTCACCGTCGCCCCCATCGACTGGGAGAAGTTCCTGCCCGCTTTCACCGTGGGACGGCCCAGCCCGCTGCTGGCCGACCTGCCCGACGTACAGCGGCTCCTGGAGGCCGAGCAGGCCGTCGGCAAGGAGATCGGCGCCGGAGCGGCGCTGGCGACCGAGCTCGCCGCACTCGCCCCGGCCGAGCAGGAGGAGCGGCTGCTGGAGCACATCCGCGCCCAGAGCGCCGTGGTCCTCGGTCACGCGTCGGCCGAGGACGTGCTGCCCACCGCGCACTTCCTGGAGCTCGGCTTCGACTCGCTCACCGCGATCGACCTGCGCCGGCGCCTGTCGGCGGCGACCGGTCTCCGCCTGCCCGCCGGACTGGCCTTCGACCATCCCACGCCTGCCAGGCTTGCCAAGCACCTGTTGACGCGGCTCCAGGGCGCCGGCCGCGGCGCGGCGGAGGAGCGGCCCGCCGACATGCTGGTGCAGCTCTACCGGCACGCGAGCGAGAACGGGACGGCCGCCGAGGCCATGGGGATGCTGATGGAGGCGGCCCGCTTCCGGCCTTCGTTCGAGCGGTCTGAGGAACTGGCCCAGCGGCCGGCCCCGGTACGGCTGTCGCAAGGCGGCCATCCCCTCGCGCTGATGTGCTTCTCGCCGTACGTCGTACCGGCCGGGGCGCACCAGTACGCGCGGTTCGCCGCACCCTTCCGCGACCGGCTGGACGTGTGGGCGCTGGCCCACCCCGGCTACGAGAAGGGCGAGCCGGTCCCGTCCGACCCGGACGCCGTGCTCCGGCTGCACGCGCAGACCGTACGGGAGTGCGCCGGCGGAAAGCCGGTCGTCCTGCTCGGCTACTCCTCGGGCGGCTGGATCGCCCACGGCGTGGCGGCACACCTGGAGGCCATGGGCGAGCAGCCGGCGGCCGTGGTGATGGTCGACAGCTTCAGCCGCGAGGTTCCCTTCGACCACCAGGTGCTCAACGCGATGGCCCAGGCGCAGTCGCAGCGCCTGGACTTCATGAGGTCCGGCGGCGAACAGCTCACCGCGATGGGCCGCTATATGCGCCTGTTCGACGACTGGGCCGCGCCGCAGATCGCCGCGCCGACCCTGCTTGTACGGGCGAGCGAACCCATGCTGGCCGACGCCGCGGACGGCGACGGGCGCGCGGCACCGCCCGAGCACGTGGACACGATCGTCGAAGTGACCGGAAACCACTACTCGATGTTGGAGGACCACGTCGGCACCACCGCGGCGGCGGTGGACTCCTGGCTGGCTGACGTCGTCACCGATTCGTCCGGCCCCGCCGCACCTTGAGGACGCAACGACCGCATGACCGGCCCGCGACCACCGCGAGCACCCCAGACCTGGACACAGCAGATGTGGGAGAGAAAACATGACGAAGGCTCTCTACGAGATAGGCGAGACCCCGCCCCTCGGTGATGTCCCGCGGCAGATGTACGCCTCGGTGATCCGCCAGAACCGCTTCGGAGAGCCGAAGCAGGCGTTCCGCACCGAGGTCGTCGACACCCCCCAGGTGGGCCGGGGCCAGGTGCTGGTCTATGTGATGGCCGCCGGCATCAACTACAACAACGTGTGGTCCTCGCTGGGCGAGCCGGTCGACGTCATCGGGATGCGGCAGCGCCAGGGCCAGCCCGAGGACTTCCACATCGGAGGCTCGGAGGCCTCCGGCGTGGTGTGGGCCGTCGGCGAAGGCGTCCGCAACGTCAAGGTGGGTGACCACGTGCTGCTCACCAGCGGCCAGTGGGACGAGGCCGCCGCGGACATCCGGATGGGCACGGACCCTCTGGTCTCGGAGAGCATCAAGGCCTGGGGGTACGAGACCAACTACGGTTCCTTCGCGCAGTTCTGCCGCGTCGACGAGTACCAGTGCCACCCCAAGCCCGCCCGTCTGTCGTGGGAGGAGTCGGCGGCCTTCCTGCTCACCGGGCCCACCGCCTACCGGCAGCTGTTCGGCTGGCAGGGCAACACGGTCCGCCCCGGCGACCCCGTGCTGATCTGGGGCGGTGCGGGCGGCCTCGGCTCGATGGCCATCCAGCTCGTCAGGCTGGCCGGTGGCATCCCGATCGCCGTGGTCTCCAGCGAGGACCGCTCCGAGTACTGCCGCCGCCTCGGGGCGGCGGGCACCATCAACCGCCGCGACTTCGACCATTGGGGCCGGCTGCCCGATGTCGGGGACGGCGAGGCGTCGTCACGGTTCCTGCGCGGCGCTCGCGGGGTCGGCAAGAAGATCTGGGAGATTCTCGGTGAGCGCAAGTCTCCGCGGATCGTGCTGGAGCACAGCGGCCAGGACACCCTGCCGACCTCGATGTACCTGTGCGACAACGCCGGCATGGTGGTGATCTGCGGTGGCACCTCCGGTTACAACGGAGACGTCGACCTACGCCACCTGTGGATGCGCTCCAAGCGCCTCCAGGGCTCGCACTACGCCGACACCCGCCAGTGCCGCGAGGTCATCAACCTCGTCGGCGCCGGCATGCTCGACCCCTGTCTGTCCGTCTGTGACGGCTTCCAGGACATCGGGCGCATGCACCAGATGATGCACGACAACGTGCACCCCTCCGGGAACATGGCCGTCCTCGTGAACGCGCCTCGGCGCGGCGAGACCGCGCTCGAACTCGCCGCCGCCTGACCGTCCCCGTCGTACGAACCCGTTTCCCACCAGCGCAAGGAGAGTCATGCCCGAGCCCACCGCCGACGCGCCCGCCGTCCCCAAGGCCCGCAGCTGCCCGTTCCTGCCGCCGGACGGCATCGCCGACATCCGGGCGGCCGCCCCGGTGACCCGGGCCACCTTCACCAGCGGCCACGAGGCGTGGCTGGTGACTGGCTACGAGGAGGTGCGCGCCCTGCTGCGCGACCCCTCGTTCAGCGTCCAGGTGCCCCACGCGCTGCACACCCAGGACGGCGTCGTCACCCAGAAGCCCGGCCGCGGCAGCCTGCTGTGGCAGGACGAGCCGGAGCACACGTTAGACCGCAGGCTGCTCGCCAAGGAGTTCACCGTCCGGCGCATGCAGGCGCTCCGGCCGAACATCCAGCGCATCGTCGACGAGCACCTCGATGCCATGGAGGCGCGGGGCGGCCCGGTCGACCTGGTGAAGACCTTCGCCAACCCGGTGCCTTCCATGGTGATTTCGGACCTGTTCGGTGTCCCGGTCGAGCGCCGGGCGGAGTTCCAGGAAATCGCCGAGGCGATGATGCGGGTCGACCAGGACGCCGCCGCCACCGAGGCCGCCGGCATGCGCCTGGGCGGGCTGCTCTACCAGCTCGTCCAGGAGCGCCGGGCCAACCCCGGTGACGACCTGATCTCGGCGCTGATCACCACCGAGGACCCCGATGGTGTCGTCGACGACATGTTCCTCATGAACGCGGCCGGCACCCTGCTGATAGCGGCCCACGACACCACCGCCTGCATGATCGGCCTCGGCGCGGCGCTGCTCCTCGACCGCCCCGACCAGCTGGCACTGCTTCGCGAGGACCCGTCGCTGGTCGGCAACGCAGTCGAGGAGCTGCTGCGCTACCTCACCATCGGCCAGTTCGGCGGCGAGCGCGTCGCCACCCGGGACGTGGAGCTCGGTGGCGTGCGCATCGCCGAGGGCGAGCAGGTCGTCGCGCACGTCCTCGCCGCGGACTTCGACCCCGCCCTCGTGGAGGAGCCGGAGCGCTTCGACATCACCCGCCGTCCAGCCCCGCATCTGGCCTTCGGCTTCGGCGCACACCAGTGCATCGGCCAGCAGCTCGCCCGGATCGAGCTGCAGATCGTCTTCGAGACCCTCTTCCGCCGTTTCCCGACCCTGCGCCTGGCCAAGCCCGTCGAGGAGCTCCGCTTCCGCACCGACATGGTCTTCTACGGCGTGCACGAGCTGCCCGTCACCTGGTGACCTCCGCACCACGGCCCACTCCCGCAGGAGATCAGCGCCTGCGGATCGCGTGCGCTGATCACGCCTTCCGTCGCCGCCTCGCGTCGGGGGCGGCCAAGGCCGCCATGCACACCAGGGGTTGCCCTGCTTAGGGCGCATGGCCGCCGGACCTGGAGATTCCGCATGTCGGTCCTCGTGCCGCCGTGACTCTCCCGCCGCTGCCCCGGTCCTCGCGCTGGGCTGTCCCCGAAGCCGCTTGCCGCGCGCCACAGCCCGACGCAACGGCGGTCGCGTCCCCAGGCGGCCCAGCGCGCAGTCCCGTTCACCGAGGCTGCCGTCACCGAGCGCGGCGACGGTTCGTACTCCGTGCCCCGGCACGCGCCCGGCGTCCGGTCGGTGACCCGGTGCTCCAACGGTCGGCCGGTCGACCAAGGCGGCGCCGAGGAGCCCGTGACAGCGGCCCGCGGCCCCGTTGCCTGACGAAGGTTCCGGGGCCGGCCGGGTGCCGACCGGACTGCGCACGGCCTTGCTGACGGACTGAAACCTGTTTCCCGTAGCCCATCACTCACCGATGAACGACCGCACTGCCGATTGTTCGAAAGGCACAACATGACCGAGACCGAAATCCGCCTCACCGGGTCGCAGGCCCCGTCCTTCCCTCAGGACCGGACCTGCCCGTACCAGCCGCCGAAGGCCTACGCGGAATGGCGGGGCGGTAGCCCGCTGACGCAGGTCACGCTGTTCGACGGCCGACCGGCGTGGCTGATCACCGGGCATGCCGAGGGACGGGCGCTGCTCGTCGATCCCCGGCTGTCTTCCGACTGGGGTCACCCGGTCTTCCCCGTCGTCGTCCAGCGCACCGAGGACCGCGGCGGCCTCGCCTTCCCGCTGATCGGCGTCGACGATCCCCTGCACGCTCGGCAGCGGCGCATGCTGATCCCCAGCTTCGGCGTCAAGCGCATGAACGCCATGCGTCCCAGGCTTCAGAGCCTCGTCGACCGGCTCTTGGACGACATGCTGGCGAAGGAGCCGGGCGCAGACCTGGTGTCGGCCTTCGCCCTGCCGGTGCCCTCCATGGCGATCTGCGAGCTCCTCGGCGTCCCGTACGGCGACCACGACTTCTTCGAGGAGTGCTCCCGCAACTTCGTGGGCGCCGCGACGTCGGCGGAGGCCGACGCGGCCTTCGGCCGGCTGTACACGTATCTGCACGGCCTGGTCGGGAAGAAGCAGGCCGAGCCTGAGGACAGCCTGCTGGACGAGCTGATCGCACGCCAGTTGGAGGAGGGCGAGCTGGACCACAACGAGGTGGTCATGATCGCGCTGGTCCTGCTGGTGGCCGGCCACGAGACCACCGTCAACGCGATCGCCCTCGGAGCCCTCACGCTCATCCAGCACCCCGAACAGATCGACGTGCTGCTGCGCGACCCGGGTGCGGTCTCAGGGATGGTCGAAGAGCTGCTGCGGTTCACCTCCGTCTCCGACTACATCGTCCGGATGGCCAAGGAGGACATCGATGTCGGCGGCGAGACCATCAAGGCCGGGGACGCGGTGCTGGTCTCCATCACGCTGATGAACCGAGACGCCAAGGCGTACGAGAACCCCGACATCTTCGACGCCCGGCGCAACGCACGTCACCACGTCGGCTTCGGCCACGGCATCCATCAGTGCCTGGGGCAGAATCTCGCCCGCGCCGAGCTCGAGATCGCCCTTGGCACGCTTTTCGCCCGCATCCCGGGCCTGCGGCTGGCCGTACCCCTGGACGAGGTGCCCATCAAGGCCGGCCACGACGCCCAGGGCCCGATCGAGTTCCCCGTCACCTGGTGAGGGCCCGGGCGGAGGGAATGGAAGGAAGGAAGGCGAGCCACGCCATGCGCATCACCATCGACCGCGACCGGTGCATCGGCTCCGGCCAGTGCGTCATGACCGCGCCCGGCGTCTTCACACAGGACGACGACGCGCTGGTCGCCCTGGTCCCGGGACATGAAAACGGGGCGGAGGACCCGCGCGTGCACGACGTCCCCATGGCCTGTCCGGTACAGGCGGTCGCGATCTACGAGGACTGAGCGGCATCGGCCGTAAGGCGTGGGGTCCTCCGCAACCGTGCGAGCGGTGGCTCTCCGGGGGCCGGGGCGGCCAGCGCCACCGCTTGCCGGAATCCCGCAGCGGCGCATCCCGGCTGTGGGAACCGGATGGGTCGAGCGACGAGGCAGAGCATGGGGCCACCGCGCTCATCGGCCGGAGTCGGGCCCGTCGCGTCCTGGGCTCCGGCCCGTGAGCGCGTCGTCGGCACCGTGGCTCAGCAGTTCGTGGAGCAGCGGGGTCGCGGGCAGTGCCGGGTGGAGGTACACGCGCTCGCGGCGTTGTTCGACGGCGGCCAGCAGCTTCCGGAAGGTGGTCCTCGCCTCCTCGATCCGCCCGCCGTGATGTTGCGCCTGGCCCAACAGGCCCAGGTGGAGCGGGTGGCGTAAGTACGTCCTGGACTGGCCCAATTCGGCCAGCGAAGTGTGCATGAGGGCGAGGCCGTCGTCGTGATTTCCTGTGTGCGCGAGGCCCCACCCTTTGACGACGCCCAGCATTGCCTTCCAGTAGAGAAGTCCGTGTTCGCCCGCGACGCGGGCGCCTTCGTCGCTCGAGGCGAGTGCGGTGCGGGTGTCACCCTCCCACGCCGCCACGACCCCGTCCACGTACAGCGCGAAGGAGCGGTCGGACGGCCTGCTTTCGTGCTCGGTGAGGCTCAACAGCTCACGTCGGCGCGCGCCGGCGGTCTGCCGGTGTCCTAGGAGCCAGTGGGTGAAGGTGTCGTAGGAGCGGCAGGAGACGCGTGGGTCGTGCTGGAAGGTACGCGCCAGCTCATGACCCTCCTCTGCGAAACGATCCGCCATGCCGACGCCGCGCTCCAGTTCGGCGAGCGCCTGCGGGAGCATTCCGCGCACATGCAGCACGATGCCTTCGCCATACGCCGCACCGAGCAGCGCCACGGGGTCCTGGGTCTGCCGCGAGATGTCCCGGAGCAGGCCGGAGAACTGCCGCGAGGCGTCGTAGCGTCCGGTGACCAGGTATGCCGTGCACAGTGCCCAGAGCACCGACGGGTCCTCGGGGGCATGAGTGGCTGTGCTGAGGGCGCGACCGCGCGTCAGTGCCGTCTCGGCCTCGGGGTGGCCGTAGCCGCGAGTGGTGGCGAGTACCTGGCCCAGTTGGATGTGCAGCTTCTGTTCCAACCTCACGGTGGCGGGATCGTCCGGCGCTAGGAAGCCGACCAGGTGCACTGCGCGGCGCAGCCAGATCTCCACCTGCTCGTACGCCATGGACTGCTCGGCGTGCGCCGCGGCGAGCAGCAGCCGAGGCAGCACCTCGGCGGGGGACAGTGCCCTCTTGGCGTGCCAGCTGTGATGTGCCACCCGCTCGATCTCCTCGTCCCCCACTTGCCCGCGCCTGCGTGCGCTCAGCGCGTCGGCGACCCTGGCGTGCAGGCGGTGGCGGTCCTCACGGGGGAGCTCGTCGACGAGCGTCTCCTGGACCAGGGCGTGAGCGAAGTGCAGCCGCCCCGGATGGCGGGGGTCCTCCCCGAGCAGGCCGGCACGGATGGCCGACTCGAGACCACCGATGACCGGTTCGTCGGGCGTGGCGGTCCGGTGCAGCAGGTCGGTGTCCACCTCGGCGCCGATGACGGCGCACAGTCGAAGCACCCGCAGGACCGGCTCGGGCAGCGCGGCGAACCGCTGGTGCAGCGCCTCGCGTACGCCGGTGGGAATGTGAGCCAGGAGCGCGTCAACCGCATCCGGGCGATGGAGTTTACGCGCATCGCCCACGAGGGAGAGAAGCTGCATCACAAAGTACGGGTTGCCTTCGCTGCGCCGGTGCAGGACCTCGACAACCTCCGGGTCCACACCGGACCCGGCATGTGCCTCGACGAGGGCGCCGACGGACTGCAGGGAGAGCCCACAGAGCCGCAGCGTCTCGGTCCTGGGGCCGCGTAGCACGTCGGAGACCATCCGGCGCAGGGTTGCGTCCGACTCGGCCTCGAACTTCCGGGCCGTGAGCACGATGCCCAGCGGATGGCCCTGGCAGCGGGTGCTCAGTAGCCTGAGCAGGTCGAGGGAGGCGGTGTCCGCCCATTGGAGATCTTCGAGGAGCAGCACGAGCGGGTGCTGCGCGGCGAGGGAGAGTAACACCTCGCAGACCGCGTCGTGGGCGAGGAAGCGGGCCTGGCACCAGTCGGAGGCCCATCTCGGGCCTCCGGTCCGGGCCGCCGACCGCTCGGGCATCAGTGGGGCGAGCAGAGCGCCGTACGGTTCCGTCGCCTCGCGAAAGGCTTCCGGCCGGGTGGCGGACAGCCGCCGCAGGATCTGGGTCCACAGCCAGTAGGCGGGGACGCCTTCGCCGGGGAAGCAGTGGCTCCAGACCACCTCCAACCTGGAGCCCTTCTCATGCGCGTCCATGCTCTCCAGACGTGCCGCAAGTTCCAGCAGCAGGCGGGTCTTTCCGACTCCTGGGGGGCCGAGGACGCCGGCCACATGGCCGTGGCCCACGACCGCGCTCGCGGCGGCGGTCGTCAGGCGGTCGAGCTCCTGGCTGCGACCGGTGAACGGCGAAGAGGCAGCCGTCCACCCCGACTCGAACTCCGGGGATTCCCCAGCTGCCGGGGCGGCTGCCGGCTGCTGTTCCGGCCCGGGTACAGGCCGCCACTGGGCTGTCCCGGCTTGCGTGCCGGCGGCATCCGCCCGCGCGCCCGGCGGCACATCGGTTCGCGCCTCCGGGCGGGCGTCGCGCTCGACGGCCGCGCCGGAGTCGTCTGTCCCGTTGGCGTCATCGGTTGCCACCGCTGTGCCGTGCCCCCGGGGCGTGACGGCCGTCTTGCCGTCCCAGGAGCCTTCGAAGCCCTTGGAGTTCTGCACTCCGTCGTCACCGATATCGTTCATCACGAGCGGGACATGTGACGCTCCGGTGGACTCAAGTAGTGTGGGAGACAGCTTCTTCGAGGGGGCGCTCGCTCCCGGATCCTGGCGCAGGATCGCGTTTCTGACCCGGCGTAGTTCGGCTGCGGTGTCAACGCCGAACTCCTCGACCAGATGACTACGCGTCCGCTCATACACCTCGAGCGCCTCGGCCTGCCGCCCGAGCCGGGACAGTGCCGTCATGAGGTGGCCGACCAGCCGCTCCCGCGTGGGATGACGGCGCGCCTCCCCGTCCAGATCGGCGGCGACCTCTTCGGCCGCGCCGAGAGCCAGCCGCGCCTCCGCGCGGGACTCGACGGCGGTGAGCCGGATCTGTTCGAGTCGGGTGCACTCGTCGCTGAGCGGCGGATGGCTGTCGAACTCCGCGTAGGGCGAGCCGTGCCACAGCCCCAAGGCCTCGGTGAGCCGGGCGTGCGCGGTGCGCGGATCGTGCTGCTCCAGCAGCCGCCGTCCGTCGGTGACCAGACGCTCGAAGCGGCAGGCATCGACCTGTTCGGGATCGAGATCGAGGACGTAACCGGGCGTCCGATGACGCAGCACCGAAATTTGGCCTGTTCCTGCCTTTGTGTCCAGGGACCGGCGCAGATGAGAGACATGGCTTTGGAGCGTGGCGACGGCGTGACGGGGCGCTCCGTCACCCCACAGTTCCTCGACGAGCAGTTCGGTGGGCACCACGCGGCCAAGGCGGATGAGCAGCAGGGCGAGCAGTGTTCGCCGGCGTGGCGGGCCGAGCGGCAGGTCATGCCCGTTGTGTCGCGCCGACATGGGCCCCAGAACGCTCAGTAAGAGCGCAGCCTGGCCGGTCGTCGTGGGTGACACGTTCGCGGTCGGAGGTAACGGCATGAACGGTCCCCATCGTGCTTGCGGATATGGCTGACGGACGGTTTTGAACTGGCTGGTCTCACACCGTCCTCTGCGGATCCTGGCATAGCGAACGACGCCTTCCAAGCTGGAGATCCATCGATTGGCAAGAAATCGGCAGGTGTTCGGCAAGGATTTCGACAGGCGTCCGGAAATCGATGGCCATCGACGGCAAGGGGGCCGCCAGCGGCTCGACCAGGACCCCGCAAGGGCCGTGACGCACGATGTTCTGCATCTGGAGTTACCGCTGGTCCCAGGGCCGATGACGCCCCTGCTGACGGCCTTCACGGCCGCTCACCGGCCTCCGATTTATTTCGCCCAAGTTTCCTGACAGGGAGCCCTCTATTGCTGAGTCCAGCACCTGCAACTCCGGGCCTGTGCATGGCGAGTCTCGACAAGACCTTGACCATCCAGCAGGCGAACCAGGAGTTCTTCAGGCAGTTCAACGGCTCGTCCGAGGACATATGCGGTCGCAATTTCCGTGACGTGGTGCACCCGAGCGTGCAACAGCCGCTGGTGCGTCAATTCTCCAATTTAATTGAAGGGAAGAACCACCGATTCGTCACGCCCGTCATTGCCGTGGGGCCTGGCGAGGAGTCCGCCTTCACCGTTCCCCTCACCGCGGTCGCGGTGCGCGGTGGCCTGCCCGATACGACCGCGATCCTGGTCATGATGCCCACGGTCGGGGACGCCGAGCAGACACGTGTGGTGACCAAACGCAAGAAGATCCTCTCCGCGATGGACGCGCGCATCCTCGAAGGCATCGCCGCCGGTGTCTCCACCGTCCCCTTGGCAGCAAGCCTCTACCTCAGCCGGCAGGGCGTCGAGTACCACGTGACCTGCCTGCTCCGGAAGCTGAAGGTGTACAACCGCGCCGCGCTGGTCTCCCGCGCCTACTCCCTGGGCGTGTTCAAGGTCGGCACCTGGCCGCCCGAGGTCGTGGACGACTTCGTGAAATGAGCGGGCATGGGGCCCGCGCCGGGTGCCCGCTCGCGGGGGTGGCTGTTGGCAGCGTTCACCCGGACCCGAACGCAAGGCCGCCGGACTCGCCGCTCACGGAGTGCCCAGCAAGCACATGGCGGAACGGCTCGAGTGAGTTCGCGCGCGGTGGAGAAGCTCCTCATCAGCGCTTACCACAAGTTCCGGGTCGCGGGACGGTTCGAACCGGCCGCGTCCTCCCCTCTGCTGCCCGGCCCGGCGGACGCCTGAAGGCATGCCTGAGCGCTGCTCGCGCCCGGGAGCGGGCCGTACCGCAACGCCCTCCTCCGTTCCCCGGGTGACCGAACCTCCGGGCCCGGCCTCCACAGGGTCAGCCCGCCCGATCCGGATTTTGTCGACGGCCTTTGCGCGGTCTCCACACGGGCCGTTCTGCCCCAGACCGCGACCCTCCAGCCGGCCTTCCGATTCATCTTTCCTCGCTCCAAAGCTCAGGAGACACAGCGTGATTGCACACCAGCCTCTGTCGCGCCGCCGCATGCTCGGCGTGGCGGCCTTAGGCGCCGCCGCACTCGCGGGGCAGACCACGATCACCGCCGCCCCCCGGGCGGCCGCTGCCGCCGCAACCAGTGGTTCCGGCGGCACGTTCGTCCCCGCCGTCGTGGTCGGCACCGGTTACGGCGCGGCCGTCTCCGCCCTGCGCCTCGGCGAGGCAGGGGTCCCCACCCTGATGCTGGAGATGGGCCAGCTGTGGAACCAGCCCGGTCCGGACGGCAACGTGTTCTCCGGGATGCTCAAGCCCGACAAGCGCTCCAGCTGGTTCAAGACCCGCACCGAGGCTCCGCTCGGCTCCTTCCTGTGGCTCGACCTCGCCAACCGGGACATCGAGCCCTACGCGGGTGTACTGGACCGGGTCAACTTCGACCAGATGTCCGTGTACGTGGGACGCGGTGTCGGTGGCGGTTCGCTCGTCAACGGCGGCATGGCGGTCACGCCCCGGCGCTCGTACTTCGAGGAGGTGCTGCCCCAGGTCGACGCCGACGAGATGTACACCAAGTACTTCCCGCGCGCGAACTCCACCCTCCGGGTCAACAACATCGACAAGAGCTGGTTCGAGCAGAGCGACTGGTACACGTTCGCACGTGTCTCGCGCCAGCAGGCCTCGAATGCGGGCCTGAGCACCACCTTCGTACCCAACGTCTACGACTGGGACTACATGCGTCGTGAGGCGGACGGTGCGGTGACCAAGTCCGCGCTGGCCGCCGAGGTCATCTACGGCAACAACCACGGCAAGGTCTCACTCGACAAGAGCTACCTGGCGGCCGCCCTGGGCACCGGCAAGGTCACCATCGAGACCTTGCACCAGGTCAAGACGATCCGTCAGCAAAACGACGGCACGTACCTGCTGACCGTCGAGCATAGGGACACCGACGGCAAGCTGCTCGCGACCAAGGAGGTCGCCTGCCGCCACCTCTTCCTCGGCGCCGGCAGCCTCGGCTCGACCGAACTGCTGCTGCGTGCCCGGGAGACCGGCACTCTCCCGAACCTCAGCCCGGAGGTCGGCGGAGGCTGGGGCCCCAACGGCAACATCATGACCGCCCGCGCCAATCACATGTGGAACCCCACGGGCACCAAGCAGTCGTCGATCCCCGCCCTCGGCATTGACGACTGGGACAACCCGGACACCCCCGTCTTCGCCGAGATCGCCCCCCTGCCGGCGGGTGTCGAGACCTGGGTCAGCCTCTACCTGTCCATCACCAAGAACCCGGAGCGCGGCACCTTCGTCTACGACGCCGCCAAGGATCGGGCGGACCTGCGCTGGACCCGGGACCAGAACGCGCCCGCGGTCGCAGCCGCCAAGTCGCTGTTCGACCGCATCAACAAGGTCAACGCCACCATCTACCGGTACGACCTCTTCGGCAAGCAGATCAAGGCCTTCGCCGACGACTTCTGCTACCACCCGCTCGGCGGCTGCGTCCTCGGCAAGGCCACCGACAACTACGGCCGCGTCGCCGGATACAAGAACCTCTACGTGACCGACGGCTCACTCATCCCCGGCAGCATCGGCGTCAACCCGTTCGTGACAGTCACGGCGCTGGCGGAGCGGAACGTCGAGCGCATCATCAAGGAGGACGTCGCGGATTCCTGACGAGCGGTGGGCGGGGCCCCGCGCCCCGCCCCCTTCTCATCCCGGCGAACGCCCCGCCACGGTGGGCGGCCGAACCGAAACCGAAAAGGAACGATCCTGTGAACTCCCCGCTCACCGAGGACAACGGCCTCTGGATCCGCAGATTCCACCCGCGCCCCGACAGCCGCGTCCGGCTGGTCTGCCTGCCCCACGCGGGCGGCTCCGCCAGCTTCTACTTCCCCGTGTCCCGGTCCATGCCCGACAGCGTCGACGTGCTGTGCGTGCAGTATCCCGGCCGCCAGGACCGCCGCACCGAACCTCTCCTGGACTCCGTACCGGCGCTCGCAGACAAGGTCTACGAGGCGCTCCTGCCCTGGACCGACCGGCCCATCGCCCTGTTCGGCCACAGCATGGGCGCCTCCCTCGCCTACGAGATCGCCCGACGGCTGGAGCAGGAGCGGGGCATCATGCCCGCCACCCTCATCGCCTCCGCCCGCCGCGCGCCGTCCACGCACCGCCACGAGACCGTTCACCTGCGCGACGACGACGGCCTCGTCGCCGAGATGCGCGGCCTCAGCGGCACCAACCCCCAACTGCTGGGCGACGAGGACGTCCTGCGCATGATCCTCCCGGCCATCCGGGCGGACTACCGCGCAGCCGAAACCTACACCTGGGAGCCGGGACCGCCCCTGCGCTGCCCCGTGACCTGCCTCGTCGGCGACGACGACCCGAAGGTCACCGTGGAGGAGGCCGCCGCCTGGTCCGGGCACACCGACGGCCCGTTCACGCTGAAGGTCTTCCCCGGCGGCCACTTCTTCCTGGCCCAGCACCAGAGGGACATCGTCCGCCTCATGGCCACCCAGTTGGAGGTGCCCGACCGGCCATGAGGACCGGCCTGCCCCGTCGCACCATGAGGCCTCGCGCAGCGCGACGATCCGGCTGCCACACGCTGCCATGGCCCGCTGGCAGCAGGTCGTCCTGCAGCCCCGACGAGCGCCCCCTCGCCGGCCCCGCAGCTTGGGCGGCGTTCATGTTCTCGGGAGCGTGAGCCCGCTGCGTCCTACGGCCACAGGGAAACTGACGTAGCCACAGCAGCCATCGAAGCCCAACGAAATGGGGACTTCACCGGCGGCATCTCACAACTCGCGTGGTACGGCACGGTCCTCACCCACGCCGACGACACGCGACTCGCCCGCCTCGGACAGGCCGTCGTCGACAGCACCCGTACCGGCCACCCCCAACAGGTCCTGAAAGCCTTCGACGCGGTATCCGTCTTCTGTATCCAGGCTACGGATCCAGACCCGAGCGTGTCATCGCCTCACGGCACACCCGTATCCCCGCGTGACCACTGCCTCATCGGGCGGTGGCACCTGACCAAGGCCGCATACCGACTGAACCTGTCCCGGGCAGGCCTGGGCACGGTCAGCCTGACGAACACCACCTCCTACACCACGACCTATCACCCCGACGGGTCAGCGACCGACGAGGCACCCAGCTACCTCGCCGAAGGCCTCAGGGCGATGTCGTCGTTCCCGGGTTCCTCCGCGGCGCCATGGACGGTGCGGTGCCGGTAGTGCGGTGTTGTTCTTCGCGTCCGTCTCGCTGCCGTCATCAGGGGGAAGGGCCGGTGCCGGATCTGTCGGCCGATTCGCACGGCTCACCTGGCACCGCTCCCTGCCCACCGGAGCAAGGCCAGCCCGCAAGGTGACCGTCCCCACGGGCCCGCTTCCGGGTGACGAGAGGCATGACCGGATGGTGGTGGCAGGCACTGACAGTGTCTGCCACCACTCAGGTCAGTCCCGCGACGTCCGGTCGGCGGGCCAGCCTCCAGCGCGTGAACTGGAGGTCCTTGCTTCGTTGTCCGGGGTGGTTCTTGTTCCCGCTGCTCCGCTCGATCGGGATCCACAGCTGGGAGTCGGTCTCTTCGCCGGTCTCCACCGGCTGCGTCCGCAGGAGCTCCGGACCTTGCCGGCTCGCGTAAGGGTTCGAGGGGAACCACTGCGTGAACACGTCCCGCCACAGCTCCTGGAGCGCGCTCGGATAGGGACCGTGGTTGTCGAAGACCGCCCAGGTCCCGGCCGGCACGTCGAGGACGTCGAGCTCCTCGGCGGCCGTCTCGGGGCTGGTAGCCACGCCGATCCAGTAGTCCGCCTCGGCGCCCTCCTCCCGGCTGTCGGTCAGGTACACCGCCGCCGACAGGATCCCCTCCGGATCCCGGCAGCCGGACAGCTCCTTCATCCGTACGATCGCCCGCTCGTCCAGGCTCTCCACGTGCGCCGCGGCGGCCGCGTTGACCCCCTCGTGCACGAGCGGGACCCGGGCCTTCCTGCCGACGACCCGAAACGACTCCTTCTCCACGATCCGGTACCGCATGGTCGTACTACCTTCGACGACGACACGGAAGGACATGCGCGGCTGTGCCGTGAGCACCGCACCCGCGCGCCGGGCCTCGCCCGGCCCGATGCCGTGCACCGACCGGAATGCCCGGGCGAACGCCTCGCCCGAGCCGTACCCGTACCGCACCGCGACATCGAGCAGCGTCAGCTCCCCGGCCAGCACCTCGGCCGCAGCGAGCGTCATCCGCCGGCGCCGCACGTAGACCGGGAGCGGCATCCCGGCAAGGGCGGAGAACAGCCGCCGGAAGTGGTACTCCGACACCGCGGCGATCCGGGCCACCTCGGCCACGTCGACATCCCGGTCGAGGCAGGCCTCCAGGTGGTCCAGCGCCTGATTCAACCGCTCCAGCACGCGTATCCGTCCTTCCTTCTTGTCTCTCCCCCGTAGGAACGCCCACCCAGCCGCAGGAGCCGCAGCGGCCGGGACCCAAGCCCAAGCCGGAGTCGTTTGCCGCGAGCGGCGGCCGGGCTGTCATCAGTGCTGCGATCTCGGAGCCTGTGGGACCAGCTACCGATACGGCCGGTCGAGCCGTCGGCCGCGCGGCCGTCAGGCCCCCTTTAGGTGCAGAGATGATTCATTCGCGCCCCGCCCGACAGAATCCGTGCGGGAATTGTTGGGCAGGAACTCCCGGCGTTACCTGAGGCTTGCGCCATGACTGATATTAAGGGGCTATGCGAGCCGCGGTTCGCCGCAGTCCGTGCGGCCCTTGCAGCTTCGCTCGGCAAGGACAACGTGGGCGCCTCGGTCGCTGTCTACCTCGACGGCGAGCCGGTGGTCGACATCTGGGGCGGGTACGCCGATGCGGACCGCTCTGTCAGCTGGGAGCGCGACACCCTCGCGGGCGTGAACTCGACGACCAAGAACATGACCGCCCTGTGCGCGCTCATCCTGGCCGACCGAGGCCAGCTCGATCTGTCCGCGCCAGTCGCCGCCTACTGGCCCGAGTTCGCCGCGGCCGGCAAGGGGAACGTGCTGGTACGGCACGTGCTGTCCCACACCGCGGGGCTGCCGGACCTGTCCGGGCTGACGGCGGTCGAGGACCTGTACGACTGGCAGAGCGTGACGGCAGGGCTGGCCGCGCAGGCCCCCGAATGGGAACCGGGAACGGCCGCCGGGTATCACGCGCTCACCTTCGGGTTCCTGGTCGGTGAGATCGTCCGCCGCATCACCGGCCGTAGCCTCGGCGAGTTCTTCGCCGAGGAAGTGGCCAAGCCGCTGGGCGCGGACTTCCACATCGGGCTCTCCGCCGAGGATGACCGCCGCGTCGCACCGCTCATCCCGCCGCCGTCACTGACCGACGAGTACGCCTCCAGCGCACCGCCCGGACCGGACGGCATACGTCGGGAGTACACCGGTGCCGCGGTCCGGGTCAGGGATGCCAACTCTGTGGCCTGGCGCCGTGCGCAGATCCCGGCGGTGAATGGCTTCGGCAACGCTCGGTCTGTCGCCCTCGTCCAGTCGGTGCTGGCAAACCGGGGTTCCGCCGGTGGCGTTCGGCTGCTGTCCTCCCAGGGCTGCGAGCCCGCGTGGCAGGAGGTGTTCCGCGGCGAGGACCGCGTTCTGCGGACGTCGATGTCCTGGACCGTGGGCTTCGGCAAGTTCGGCAACACCTTCGGTTGGGGCGGATGGGGCGGCTCGCTGGTCGCGAGCGACCCTGATTCACGTATGACGGTGGCCTACGTCATGAACCAGATGATTGACCGAGAGCAGCAGGAGGACAACCGCGGCATGGAGATCATCATGGCCGCCTACAGCGGACTGCTGTGACAACCCACGGGAGGGGGAAGTCCGTGCGTGCACGGGCTTCCCCCTCCCGTTCTCAGTTCCGCAAGTCGCGTTCTAGATCTGCTCTGTCCTCGCGCTCAGCTGCCGGTGTTGAGTCGGCTGATCAGCTGACGGTTGGCGGATCGTGCAGCCTGGAGTTCCTGTTCTCGTTCTTCGAGCTGTCTGCTCAGGTCGGCGACCTGTTGTTCCAGCGTGGTGATGCGGCCCTTGAGCTGTTCGATGTCGTCAGGTGCCCCGAGTCCGGACTCTCGCCAGGTCTGCTCGCCAAGGAGTTCGGACAGCTTTGTCTCCAGGTGCCTCACGCGGGCGGTGAGCCGGTTACCGCGGTCCAGTGCGTTCGCCAGGTCTGCTTGAAGCGAGGCCCGGCTGGCGACGGGGCTGGTGTCGTTGCCGGGTGGTTCGGCTTGCGGCCGGACTTCGCCGAGGCACTGGTCACCGAGGAGACCATTGAGGCGATGCTGGCCGCGGAGACGATGGAGTGGTCGATCCAGGGACGGGACGTCCTCACCGTGCTCAGGGACCAGCCGACCGACACACAGGACGGCGGAACCGGGGATCAGCCGGCCGACTACGACCTTGATGCCGTCCGTGCGATCGAACGGCTCACCGCCCTCATCGCCAGGCTGCCGGCAGACGCCCTACCGGGCCTGCCCCTGGAGGATTGAGACGGCGGTCCGTGCGTATTCAACCGATCCTGTTGTCGCCTGATGGTGCGGGAGTGGGTGGGGTCTGCTGGTTCGCAGCCGGTCGTCTGTGGGAGCAGCAAGGTGAGGCGGCCGCCTTCTGGTACGGGCCGGCCGTCCTCGGCCAGGGCTCGGTCCTCCTGGCCGTCCCGGTCGGAGCCGGCAGGTGCTGAAGACGGCGACGAGGATCGTCGTGCTGCCGCCGTTGTGCGGGAGAAAGCATGCGCTCGACCCGCAGGCAGGAGCAGCGAAGCGAGGATCTCGTCCGCTGCGCCGCGGCCGTTCACCTGCCGTTGCCGCCGATTATGACAAGAAGGTCGACTTCTTGCACGGCGCCGTCATGACCGCAGCGACAGGTCCGCGCCGCTTGGGGCTGGTCGGATGCGGCTGTCGCGGAGGTCTGCCAGGAGCGTGGTGATCACGGGGTCGGTGGAGGCGACCATGTCGACCGACTCGGGGGCGAGCAGCCACTGGACCTGGAGGCCGTCCATGACGGCGGTGATCGCGTTGGCCTCGTCTTCAAGGTTCACGTCGGCCCGGATCTCGCCGAGTTCGCATGCTTCGGCGAGGGCCTCGGCGACGAAGAAACGCAGTCCCGCGTAGCGGTCGCGGAAGTAGTCCTGCGCGGAGTGGCCCGCGGTGACGCTCTCCGCCGACAGGACGGCATACAGCCGGACGATGCCTTCCCGTCCGGTGTTGCGGTGGGCGGCGTCGACCAGGTGGCGCCGGAAGGCGAGGCCGCGGGGACGTTCGGGGCCGAGCTGTTCGATGTCGGTTTCGCATGGCCGGAACGCCGTTCCCCAGCCGAGGGCCACGCACGGTGAAGCAAACCGTGTGGGGCCCATCCGGCCGCACGAATCCCCGGACGAGCGCCGTAGAGCCTGCGGGGGCGGATTCTCTGTGCGTTGGAAGGGGAATCCGCTGTGCATGGGTTCGAGACGTCTTCCCGAACTGGTGAGATCGTCGCACCTACCCTCTGTCCGACCCTCGACGGCCTCATTGTGGCCGCGAGGTCGCCAAGATCCTCAAAGGACTCATGATCCGTCGGCCGTGGGCTCGAGTCCGACCCGCCCCGAGTTCAAGGGCGTTGCCGCAGCCGCCGCGGGCGCCGTATGTGAGTGTCGATCTCTGGAGAGCCGGACCGTGCGCTGCGACTGACTGCCGTCGAGGAGGTGCGCGTCGGGCGGGGTGCGCCGGGCAGCGCCGGCGGTCAGCGACGGGAGCCACAGGGATGAGATGGCCCGCCCTGCGTGGCAAGTTCGAGGCCGCGTGCGAGCGGCTCGCGGCCTGCAGCCTGACTGCGATCGATGCCCTCACGGAAGGCTCGTTCCCCTGAGACGATCGAGTCACGGCACATCCCGTCACCCTGCTCTGCCGAGGACGGCAGTCTCCCCGTGGCGACTGCTCCAGTCTGTACGGACAACGTTGTTGATCGGTCACGGTGCCGCGTCGAGGAGATCGAGGGCGCTCTGCTGGCGGGCGGCGTCGACCTGGTCGAGCGGCCCGTACCAGCGCAGCCCGTACTGGTCGAGGGCATTGCGGTCGCTCGCGCGGGCGCGCTCTGCCTGGCGCTTGAGGTAGGTGGTGTAGGGGTGGTCCGACAGCACCGAGTTGAGCTTGCCGAGGCCGCGCATGTCGGCGCCCTTGAAGGACGGCCCGTCGCCGCGGCAGTCGCCGCTCTCGCACG
This sequence comes from Streptomyces sp. NPDC001406, assembly GCF_042895285.1. NCBI lineage: Bacteria > Bacillati > Actinomycetota > Actinomycetes > Kitasatosporales > Streptomycetaceae > Streptomyces > Streptomyces sp. NPDC001406. The sequence continues at coordinate 25,252 of NZ_JBIAWG010000032.1, read as the reverse complement.
GGTCGCGCAGGATGCCGTCGGCGGTGTGGAGCAGGGAGGTCGTGGTGGCGGCGTCGGCGATCTGCCGTGCGCTGGCGAGCAGTCCGCCGTCGCCCGTGGCCCGGTACAGCTCGGTGAGGGCACCGAGCAGCACGCCCTGGTTGTACGACCATACCGCGGCGCCGTTGTTGCGGCAGGTGGACAAGTCGATGCCGTCGTTGACCAGGTGCGATCCGTTGACCATGCCGGTCCCCTGGAACCAGGCCCAGCCGGCACGGGCCCGGTCGAGGTACGCCGTGTCGCCGGGGATGCGGTTGTGCAGGGCCGCGTTGAGCTGGATGTAGAGGGAGTTGGCGATCGCGTTCTTGTACGTCTTCGCCGTGCTCCACCACACTCCGCCGCCGCATGTGGCATCCCAGTAGGCGGCCATGTGGTCGGCGTCCGCGCGGGCCGTGTTCAAGTAGCGGCTGTCGCCGGTCAGGTCGTACGCGGCGACCCAGGCCAGGCCCCACCAGCCGGTGTCGTCGATGTAGTCGTTGCGGAACTGCGGGCCCTGCGCGTTGATGTTCAAGTCGTAGGTGCGGGCGATCGCGTAGGTGTAACTGCCCATGCCCGTCACACGGATGTTGTCGATGATCGCGGTGAGGGCGTTCGCCGAGTTCCACCAGCCGGTGGTGTCGAACAGGCCGGTTCCTAGTTGTAGAAGGTCATGAGGCCGGTGGCCGCCGCGGTGCGCGGCTCGCCCGCGTTCCAGGTGGTGCGGGCCCATGGAGTGCACGCGATCTCGGCGCGGTCGCCGGCCTTGCCGCAGGCGCGCAGGGCACCGACGCCGAGGTCGTTCCAGTCGTCCACGTTGTACATGAGCGTGCGCCAGCCACGCTGACCGGTGGGCACGATGGTGTCGCCGAGCATGCTGCCCGAACTCCAGGTGCGGCCGCCGTCGAAGGAACGGTCGAGCCACACCTCGTCGCCCGGGTTGCCGTTGCCGATGGACGCCCAGCCCATGGCGTCGACGTCGTCGAAGTGCAGGACGATGGAGCGTGCGTAGATGCTCGCCGTGACCGGCGTGCGGTCGCCCGGAGAGAGCGCGGGGTCACGGGTGTCGCAGTAGTTGTTGCAGATGGTGGCTGCCGCGGAGGTGCCTGCGGCGGACGCCGGGGGCGTGAGGGGCACGAAAACGGTGAACAGTGCCGGGCCGAGCGCTGCCGCCAACCGGCTCAGGGGGCAACTTCTGGGTCTCTGTGCGGGGGTCACGAGACCTCCCTGCTTGGAGGGACGGATGTGAGAGCGCTCTCGGAAGGTAGGAAAGAGCCGAGTGACCGTCAATATCTCCTAGCAGTACGGAAGTTGCCCCTTCGCCTGCATTAGAGGGCACCCGCCAGGACCTCTGCGGCGGCCACCCCCGACGCGGCGGTGGCGCCGTGTGTGAAGATCTGAGCCGCTCCGGGAACAGGGGCGCCCGGCAGGCCCATCTCCACGACGATCGCGTCGGGACGTGCCGTGACGAGGTCGGCGAGGGCGCGCGCCATCCACGCGTGCCTAGAGGCGTCGCGGACGACCACGACCAGGGGCCGTCCCGCGGCGGGCGCCAGTGCGTGCGTCTCCAGGGCGGTGGTCCGTGACCGCAGGTCCTCGCGGCGTACCCGGACAGAGGTCGTTCCGGGCAGCCGTTCGCCCAGTGGGGTGGCCACGCCCCAGGGGGTCTCCTTGCCGATGGCCAGGTTGGTGGTGGGTACGAGTTCCACGACGTGCGGTGCGTTGACCAGGGGCAGGACGTGCTGTACGGCTCCGTGCAGGCGGATGGCCCGGCGGGCGGCCGCGAAGCCGATGCTGCCGGTGTCCCAGTCTGCGGCATGGGTCGGGCGCAGGCTCGTCGACCAGGACGCGAACTCCCGGACCCGGCGGGCCGCTTCCTCCAGCCGTTCCTCAGGAAGATCCCCCGATACGACGGCGTCCGAGAGGGCGTCCACGAGCAGGCTGGCGGTGGCCGCCTCCGCGTTCTCGCCACCGACGCAGACGGCGTCGGCACCGGCGGCGACGGCTCTGACCGTGGCCCCGCCGATCCCGTAGAGGTGGGCCACGGCACCCATCTCAATGGCGTCGGTGACGATGATGCCGTCGAACCCGAGCTCCTGACGCAGCAGTTCGTCCAGGATGCGCCGGCTCAGGGTGGCGGGCAGGTCGGGGTCGTAGGCGGGGACCAGCAGGTGGCCGCTCATCACCGCACGGACGCCCGCTTCGAGGGCGGCGCGGAACGGTGGCAGGGCCTGGGCGGCGATCTGTGCGCGGTCGGCGTCGTAGACGGGCAGGCCGTGGTGGGAGTCGACGGCCACGTCGCCGTGGCCGGGGAAGTGCTTGGCGCAGGCGGCGACACCGGCCGACTGGAGTCCCCGGATCCAGGCGCCGGTGTGCCTTGACACCACCTTGGCGTCGATGCCGAAGGACCTGACCCCGATGATCGGGTTGTCGGGGTTGGAGTTGACGTCCGCGCTGGGTGCGTAGTCGAGGCTCACACCGGCGGCGTGCAGCTGGCGGCCCAGGTCGGCGGCGACGGCCTCGGTCAGCTCGGTGTCGTCGACCATTCCGAGGGCGAAGTTGCCCGGCCGGGTAGAGCCGGTCGCGGACTCGATCCGGGTGACGTCGCCGGCCTCCTCGTCGATCGCGATGATCAACTCGGGGTTCTCCGCGCGTAGTCGGCCGGTCAGCCGGGCTACCTGTGCGGGCGTGACGATGTTGCGGGAGAAGAGCACCACCGATGCCAGCCCGTCGGCGATCTCGCGCAGCACCCAGTCGGGCGCCTCGGTGCCCACGAAACCCGGCTGCAGCACGGAGCGCGCCAGTCGTCGCAACTCCATGCCGTGCTTGCTGGAGACCATCGCATGCGCCCTTCTGTTGGTACAGACCAATACGCCTCCGCTCAGGCTAACCGCTCGTGTCAAGTGGGCCCGAATCGCGCCTACTTGGCGAAAACGCGCCCTCAGCTGGGATGTTTGACACGTCGAGTTGGTCTAGTCCAAGTTAGTGGCACGCGAGTTCGAAGAGGGGCTGGTGTGGCCCGTGGTGCAGTGATCCTGCCGGAATGGCCACCGCCCTTCACTCCGCGCAGTTGGTGACCCTGTTGGGATCGCCGGTACCTGAGATCGAGGTGTGGAGCACCGTATGCCCACGACTGACCGTTATCTCCATCGAGCCCCTTCGAACATCCCCTACTTCAGCTCGGACGGCGAGACCTATCTCGCCCAGACACCCCTGCGGGACCTGAAGAAGACCCGCCCGCTGCGCGTCCTCTCCGAGGAGGACTTCGCCTTGTGGCAGACCTGCGGCTACGTCGTGGTGAAGCAGGCGATCCCCGCCGCCCATGCCCGACAACTGCTGGACTTCGCCTGGGCGTTCCAGGGACTCGACCCCGAGCGTCCGGAGACCTGGTACGAGGACCGCGAGTACCGCTGCGACCTGGACCGGGAACTGCACATCTACGGCTTCGTCGAGGCCTATCACCACCAGCTCATCTGGGACAGCCGCCAGACGCAGCGGGTCTACGACGCGTTCGTCGACGTCTGGGACTGCGAAGAGCTGTGGGTGACGCTCGACCGGCTCAACCTGAACCCGCCCAACATCAAGAGCCGTGACCGGGCCCTGATCCCGCGCACCGCGCAGGGCTTCGACATCGAGCTCCACTGGGACGTCGACACGACACTCGGCATACCGCCGCAGCGAGTTCAGGGGATCATCGCCCTGAACGACACCAGGCCTGAACTCGGCGGCTTCCAGTGCTGCCCCGAGCTGTTCAGGCAGTTCGACCGGTGGAAGGCACTCCAGCCGGACAACCGCGACCCGATCCGGCCCAGGATCGACCGCGCGGAGTTCCCCGTGGTGCGACCCGAACTCGAGGCCGGCGACCTGCTGATCTTCAACGGCCTGCTCGCGCACGGCGTGGCACCGAACACATCCGACGGCAAAGTGCGTGCGGTCCAGTACCTGTCGATGATGCCGGCGCTGGAGTCCCACCAAACCCTGCGGCGTTCCCGGGCCGATTCGTGGCGCACCCTCAGCACTCCGGACTGGAACGCGACGCTGCTCGGCGACGCCACAAAACACGAATCCCTGCGGTACGGCAGGGCCCACCTCGACGAACTCGGGGCCAAGCTGCTGGGCCTCACATCCTGGAGCGGGGCAGACCTCGACGAGGCGGTCGAGCCGGCCGGAGAAGAGACATGCGCCGAATTTGTCTGACCCTGCCGACCAACAGGCCCTGCACGGCGACCATCGCGGCCGTGGCCGAGGAAGCGGCCTACGCCACCGAGCACTTCGACACCGAGGTGCACCTCCTGATCCTGGACTCCTGCGCCGCGCCCGTGTACGCCGAACACGCCGAGGCCGTGCGCCGCATAACCGGCGATCCGCGGATCGCCATACACCATCTCGACGAGGCACGGCAGCGGGACTTCCTCCGGCGGGTGATCGACCGGGCAGGAGCGATGAAGCCCGACCTCCTGTTGGATCTGATGCTCCCGGCCGCCGTGTCCTACGGCGCCTGCACCAACCGCGCGTTCCTCGTCGCCGCCGCGCTCGGCTGCCAGTCCGTCCACCGCAGGGACTCCGACAGCCGATACCAGGTCGTGAACGGCCGGACTATCTTCCCCATCCACCACGAGCTGATGTCGCTCGGCAGGCGCGCGGCCGACGCTGCGCCCCACGTCACCGAGATCGCACTGGCCACCGACCACATGAACCGAAAGGTCGCGATGGTCGGCAGCTCCTTCGTCGGCGAACTGTCCGTGGACATCGGCGAGATACTCCGGATCGACCCCGACGTCTACCACGACATGGTCGGTCTGTGGGCGCCCGTGCACTGGTCCGGCGAGCAGAAGAGGCAACTCGTAGACGAGTCCTTCCGGGGCGCGGACACGGACGCCTTCACCATGGACCACTCCACGCTGACCGCGGTCGACCCCATGCGCGTGGACATGTGCAACATCGCCTTCCACGGCGTGCACGAACGCGTGCCCCTGCCGCCCGCGACCGACACGATCGGCAGCGACTACTTCCTGATCCACCTGGTCCACGCCGCCGCACTGCCGGGCGTCCTGCACAACCGGAACATCGTCAACTTCTACACCGGCGAACGCCGCACCGACTCCGGGTTCAGGTCCTACCAGCTGCGCTTCGTCAAGTTCCTGCTGTCGATGCTCTACTTCAACTTCGTCTACGACCAAATGGCCCGGACCGGCGCGTCGTTGCTCGATGAAAGGGGCCAGGTGCGGGCGTCGGCCGTAGCCCTGCTGGCGAGGGAAAGCGCAGGGCTCGACCAGAGCGAGAACGTCCACCGGCTGGACGTCCTCGACGCCGCGTACCGCAAACTGGGCGGCAGATACGCCGAGTTCGCCGACCTCCTGTGGCAGCGCCGCGCCCGCCTCCTCGACGAAGCACGCAGCGACATCGAGGACTTCGCCCTGCTGGTGGAGGCATGGGAGCCGCTGGTGCGGTCGGCCGCGCTCACCTCCGTAGTCCCGGCGCCCGGGCAGCAACGGTGAGAGCGCACATGACGCACGAGTCCGCACCACTGCTCTCCGCGCTGGCCGGCGCGACCGAGGACCGGATCGTCTTCGACCTGACCGGAATCGAACACCGCTACGACACCCTGCGGCGCGAACTGCCCGACGTCGCCGTCCGATTCGCCATGAAGGCCTGCCCGGTGGACGAGGTGCTCGCCTGCCTCGCCGGGAAGGGCGCCGGAGTCGACGGGGCAAGCCCCCGCGAGCTGGAGCAGGCGCTGCGTGCGGGCGTGCCGGTCGGCAGGATCCACTACGGCAACACCGTCAAGTCAGACCGTGACATCGCAGATGCCCACCGCCTCGGCGTCAGGGACTTCGCGACCGACAGCATCGAGGACCTGGCGGCCATCGCGGTCCACGCCCCGGGAGCCCGCGTGTTCTGCAGGCTGGCGACCAGCGGTGAAGGGGCGCTGTGGGGCCTCAGTGACAAGTTCGGCTGCACACCCGCGGACGCGGTGCACATCCTTCAGGCGGCGCCGGAGAAGGGCCTGACACCCTCCGGTCTGTCCGTGCATGTCGGCTCCCAGCAGATGACGGCGGACGCCTGGTACAGCGCCGTCGAGTGTCTGGCAGACGTCCTGTCCGCCCTGGGTCGGCGCGGGATCGTCCTGGACCACGTCAACCTCGGAGGCGGCCTGCCGGCCCTCGGATACCTCGATCGGCACGGCATGCCACTGGACCCTCCACTGGACAAGATCCTCGCCGTCATCCGCGAGGGAATACGCCGCCTCAGGAAAGTCCATGGCGAGCACCTCGAGTTCGTCATGGAACCGGGGCGCCACCTCGTCGCCGACCACGGGGCCATCCGGGCCCACGTGGCCCGGTTGGCTGAGCGGCGCCGCCCCGACGGCGAGCGCCAGTACTGGCTCTACCTGAGCTGCGGCAAGTTCAACGGCCTCTACGAGATGGACGCGCTGCAGTACCCGCTCGTCTTCCCCACTCACCCCGATGCCGAGTACGTCCCCGCCGTCGTCGCGGGTCCCACCTGCGACAGCGACGACGCCTACCCCCAGGGACACGGCCTCGTGCACGTCCCCCGGGACCTGGCATCCGGCGATCCTGCCTGGGTGCTCTCCAGCGGCGCCTACGCGATCAGCTACACGACCCGGGGCTTCAACGGCTTCGCCCCGCTCCCGTACACCTGCACGGGCGGAGGACGCCCGTGAGCGGCGGCGGCGTACACATACGCCACATCACCGACGCCGACTGGGACGCCATCGCGGCGATGGAATCCCGGACCTACGCGGAACTCGGCCTCTCTGAAGGGCGAGCGGCCCTGCAGTCCAGGGCGTACGCCTCGCCGGACACCTGTTTCGTCCTGGACGTCGGCTCACAGCCGGCCGGGTACCTGCTGGCACTGCCGTATCCCCCCTTCAGATACCCGAACCTCGATCGGGCGGAGGAGCCGGCGGTCCCCTCGCGCACTCCGCGCAATCTGCACCTGCACGATATCGTTGTCGCGGAGCGCCTGCGCGGCAGGGGACTGGGGCAGCGTCTCCTCAACCACCTGACCCTGACCGCCGGTTCGCGCGGGTTCGAGCGGATCTCGCTCATCGCCGTGGGCTGCAGCGAGCCCTTCTGGTCGGCGCGCGGGTTCAGTGCGTACCCGGGGATCTCCCCGGGCGGTTACGGCGCGAACGCCGTCTACATGTCCAAGACGATGGCCGAGTCGACGAAGCGAGTTGATGTGCGTGTTCCCTGTCCGTGATCCATTCCACCGCGGCCAGTTGGCCATCGCCGCGCTGTTCTGTTCCCTGGGCTTCCAGTACGCCACCTGGGCCTCGCGCATCCCCGCCATCAAGGCGGACCTCGGGCTGACCGCGGCCGAGGTGGGGGTGCTGCTGATGGCGGCCGGCATCGGCGCGGTGGCGTCGTTTCCCCTGGTGCCGGTGCTCGTGAAGCGGCTGGGCTCCGCACGGCTGGCACTGCTGTCGGCCCTCTGCCTGGCCCTGCTGCTTCTGGCACTCGCCGCGGCGCCGGACTATCCGGTCGCCCTGCTGGTCATGGTGGCCGACGGGGTGTGCGTGGGGTGTCTGAACGTAGCCATGAACGCACAGGGAACGGCACTGGAGACCCGGTACGAACGCAACGCCATGGCCCGGCTGCACGCGACGTTCAGTGCCGGCTCTCTGCTCGCGGCGCTGCTCGCCTCCGGTATGAACGCGGCGACCTCCTCCGTCGCGGGACACTTCGGCGTGGCTGCCGTGGTCCTCTTCCTGCTGGCCGCTCTGGCGCGCTCCGGTCTTCTCGAAGACGAGGCTCCCGCGGAGGAGAGGCAGAGCAAGAGCCGCACCGGATGGAGTCTTCCGGCCCGGATGACGCTCTGGATGTGCTGCGCCATGGCGTTCGGCACGGTGACCGAGGGCGCCATGAACGACTGGTCCGCCCTCTACATGAGGGAAGTCGCCAAGGCCTCCACAGAGTTGGCTCCGATGGGCATCGCCGTCGTGTCCGGCATGATGGTGGTGGCCCGGCTCTTCGCCGACGGCTGGCGCAGCCGCTGGGGCGACGGGCGCGTCGTCCTGCTCGGCAGTGCAGTGGCCGCCACCGGGTTGGCCTTCGCCTTGGTGACCGGGGGAGTGGCGTCGGCCCTGGTCGGGTTCGCCTGCGTCGGACTGGGCTGCGCGGCCGTGACCCCCTGCGTCTATGTGGCTGCGGCGAAACAGGGCTCGCAGGCACTGGCACTGGTCGCCGCGATGGGCACGACGGGTCTGCTGGCCGGGCCGCCGCTCATCGGTTTCGTGGCGAATTCGAGCAGCCTGGTGTGGGGCCTGGCGGTGGTCGCGGCAGCCGCGGCCGTGGTCTCCCTGTGCAGCACGCAGATCCGGTGGACACCAGTGAGCGGCTGAGCCATGCCTTCCCGTGACGACGGGCGTTGAACTTCGAACCGCTCGAACTCCCCGTCCCGGCGGCGCGGCAGGTCGGGTGCACGGACAGGCCGCAAGTGACGGGCACACGGCCACTGAGTTCAACGTCGGTACCGTTGGCGTTGGTTCGCTGAAGGTGGCGAGCATCCCGCTACTGGGCGCAGCGGCTGTCTCAGCAGCGACGCCGGGACAGCCGAACAGCGGCAGCGCCCCCCCGTGAACGGCCGCCGCGCCGCCTGGGCTATGCCGGAGCCACCCAGACGCGATCGTCGACACCATGACCTTTTTCAGCGCTGTCGCTCGACGAGGGTGAGGACGGCAGCAGAGAATTCCTTCAACATCGCGTCAAGCCCGGCGGACCTCGCCGAACTGCCGAAAACTGGGCTGGACCTCGTGCTACAGGGGCGCGGGAGGCCCGCGGTGAACTTGGTGATCCGGGACCGAAACGGCGACGGCGGCAGGCTGTGGGAGCGTGCGGTGATCACGCTGCGGACGGGTGGGGTGCTCAGCGGTCGGCCGTCGTGGGTGAGGCGGCGGGCGAGGTGGTCGTCGCAGTCCTCCCCCCAACCGGTTCCCGGCTCGCTGCGTGCGGCCGGGATCACTATGGTGGTCAGGCTGGGCCAGGCGGTGGGGCCGGTGTAGGCGAGCCGGCCTTGAAGGCCGGGATCGGCCCACTGTAGGCGGGAGCGGCCGGTGATGACCCACAGGGCGTTCGGCGATGGAACCGCTCCTTGCCCGTCGTGGTCGGCGTCCGCGAGGCGGATCAGCGTCGGCGGCTCCGTCAGGCAGGGCATGTCGGCGAGCGGGTCGACCCCGACCTCGGTCTCCGGATCCGTCGCCATGAAGGTGTAGGCGTCGATCGTCCTTGCGAACCGCAGCGCCGATGGTCCGAGCGCGCAGTTGCCGCACCTCTCCAGGCGGCCCACAGATCCGTTCGTTTCGGCCGCGAGCTTCACGCGACTTCCTGGAGCGAACCATCTGGTCGAACCGCGCGACCTCCCCTGCCCGGGCCGGAAGCCCGCGGACGAGGATCCTGGAGCGCGTGTAGGGCCGCGGCGATGCGACACCGCAACGCCGGTCCACGGTGCTGACGCTCATTCATTTCCGCACCGTGTGGCGTAGATCACGGCGGAGCGCGCAACCAACATGCTCGTGGCCAGACGTAAGTAGTCGAACGACCTCACATCCGAGGCTTCCCCTGAGCAAAGGATCCGTCGTGACACGTCTCCGAAGGCACCGAACGCGAGGACGCTCGCCCCTGCCCTCACCGCGGTTTGGGCGCTCGCCACCGCGGTTGCGGCAGGCCTGTTACCGTCCCCCACGGCTGCGGCGGCCTCTCCGGAACGCCAGGAACTCACCGCGTCCCGGCCGGCCTGGACCGCCGCCGGGCATGACGGTGGAGCCCTGGCCGCCACCGCTCCGGTGGACGCACGCGTCTACCTGGCCGGGCGCGATCCCGCCGCGCTCGCCGCCTACGTCCGTGCCGTGTCGGATCCGCACAGCCCCATGCACGGGAAGTTCCTGACGCCCCAGCAGGCGGCCGGGCAGTTCGGAGCCACCGCGTCGCAGATCTCGGCGGTGCGGAACTGGCTGACCCGCGCGGGCCTGACCGTGACCGAGTCCACCGCCCACTACCTCGCCGTGCACGGCACGGTCGCCGCGATGAACGTGGCGTTCGGTACGTCACTGCACTCGTATGCCAGCAGCGACGGCACCTACCGGGCGCCGAGCACGTCCCTCAGCGTCCCCACGGCGGTGCGGGCCGCCGTGCTGGGCGTCATTGGCCTGGACGATCGCCCTGTCAAGGTCCGCACGCCCGGCGGCGCCGCCCGGCAGCCGTCCACCTCGCGGACACCCGTTACGCAGACGTCCACCCCGCCGCCCCCCACGCCGCCGTCCGTCACGCTGCCCCCCACGCCCGCTTCCCCGTGCTCGGCGTACTTCGGAGAAAAGAAGGCCACCGATCTCCCGTCCCTGTTCGGGCACCCCGCCAGCTACGCCCCGTGCGGCTACACCCTCGCCCAGATCCGGGATGTCTACGGCGTCACCAGCAGCGGCCTAACGGGCAAGGGTGAGACGGTCGCCGTCATCGCCGCCCATGCCTCGCCCACCATCGAGTCCGACCTGAACCGGTGGTCGACCGACGTTGGACTACCGCCCCTGACACCGGGGCAGTTGGCCCAGGACCTGCCCGCCGGCGGCACCACCCCCGACGCCGGCTGGTCCTTCGAGCAGACCATGGACCTGGAGGCCCTCCACGGCATGGCCCCCGACGCCCGCCTGAAGTACGTCGCAGCCGCCGACTACTCCTCCACCGCGTTGCTGGACGCGGTGACCCGGGTGGTCGACCGGCACCTGGCGAGCATCGTCAGCAACTCCTGGACGCTCTACGCCGATGACGAGCTTCCTGCCGCCACCCTCGCAGCCTTCGACCAGCAGTTCGAGCTGGGCGCGGTCGAAGGCATCGGGTTCTACGTCGCTTCAGGCGACGAGAGCGACGAGCCGTCCTGCCAGGGAGAGGTCGGCGGGTTCGCGAGCCGGCCCGCAACCGCGGCCACGTCGGCCCCGGCCGACTCCTGTCATACCACGGTGGAGTTCCCCGCCTCCGATCCGTGGGTCACGGCGGTCGGTGCCACCAGCCTCGGCATCAACTCGCACGGCCGCTATGCCTTCGAGACGTCCTGGCGCGACCGGAACGGGACACTCTCGGCCGACGGCCGGAGCTGGCAGGTCGTAGACGAGGCAGCGTGGGGATCGGCCGGCGGCGCCAGCCCTGCCTTCGCGCAGCCGTACTACCAGGTCGGCGTGGTGCCCGACGCGCTCCGCAAGCCCACCGGGGCCTCGGCGGCCGAGCGGGTGGTGCCGGACATCGCCGCGTTCGGGGACTGGGACATCGGTTTCACCGTGGGCCTGACCTACCAGGTCTCACCTGGCCGGATCGCGTACGGCGCCTACAAGAACGGTGGAACCAGCCTGTCCGCCCCGCTGGTCGCCGGACTCCAGGTGCTGGCGCAGCAGGCCCGACGGGGCATACCGATCGGCTTCGCCAACCCCCGGATCTACGCTCGCTACGGCACCGCCGCCTACCACGACGTGAGCGACCACCCCTTCGGGGCGGGCACCGAGATCACCATGGTCGACCGGCCTCGGCCCGGCTCACCGCTCACCATCCACGTCCTCGGCCATGACAACAGCCTGCAGGCACTCCACGGGTTCGACAACGCCACCGGCGTCGGCAGCCCGAGCCGGAGCTAGCTGGACTCCTACCGCTGACAGCGGGCATCGAACGGTGCCGATCCAGCAGATCGCGGCTGGTGCCGCCGACGGAGTCGTCGGGCGCCGCGGCGGAGCTCGGCCAGCGAGCGGGACGCGGGGCAGCGTCGATGCGGTGGCAACCGATCCGGGTCGGCACCCGTCGCGCCGGGAAGGAGGGCTCGCCGCCGAGCACACGTCCGAGCGCCGCGAGGCTGGGGCGGTCAGAGCCCGGCTGAGGAACTGGCCCGTCCGCGGGCTGAGAACGCCAGGTTGCTGAAGGCGGAGAAGGAATGGCACTGGGAGCGTGAGATCCTGCCTTGAGCGGCCACCGACTTCGCCCGACAGGACCCATCCAGTTCCGCGTCGCCCCCACCCTGGGCCGCCGCTACACCGTGGGGACAGTGAACGGCGAGGATGTCAAGCACATCGGTATCCTCGACGCCACCGACGCGCCACCGACGCGCCACCGACGCGCCACCGACGCGCCACCGACGCGCCACCGACGCGCCACCGACGCGCCACCGACGCCACCGGTCCCGGCACCGCCTGGATCCGCCGCCTGCACGCCGGCGACCGGCTGACGGTGCGGGCTGGCCGGCACCGGCCACCAGGTGAAAGCGGAACCCGCCGCCTCTACCTCGGCGACGGCTGCGCCCTCGGCACCCTCGACGCTTTCGCCCGGAGCGGCGAAGCACCGGTCGTGGCCATGGAGGTGCCGGCGGACGCCGTCGACCCCTCGCCGACCGCTGGCCCCGCTACCGCTTCCTGCCCGCGGCACAAGCGCCGGGTGACGCAATGCAGTCCTGGCTCGAACGAGCCATTGAAAAAGGTGAGTTGACGGACCTCGACAGCGCTCTGCTGCTGGGGCACGCCCAGTCCATCCAGGGCCAGCGGCGAGTGCTCATCGACAGCCAAGTCCTGGCGCGCCGCGCCATCACCACAAGGCCGTACTGGGCCGACGGCAGGGAGGGCCTCTGGTGCTCGCCGACGTGAGAACGAGCCGCGGAAGGCGACGGACCCGGCTCCCGGCAGCAGCAGTATTCGGCGCCCCCTCTCAGCACCTCATAGGAACACCCCGTGCCTCGTCCTGCGCGCAGCAGAACTCCGCGAGGCCCGCCTGCCCGCGGTGTGCGGAGAACGAGTGCGGCCCACCGCACCCCGAGAACAAGGAACCCCACGTTTGACATCTGGCCGGCCGACGCATCGGCGCGGCGCAGCCAGGAAGGAATTACCGTGACTGAGACACACCGCCACCTCCCCAAGCGCTCCGCTCTCGTCACCGGCGCAAGCATCGCCGGCCCCGCGGTCGCCTACTGGCTGCACCGCTACGGCTTCGACGTGACCGTCGTCGAGAAGGCGGGCACCGTGCGCGGCGGCGGCTACCCCATCGACATCCGCGGCACCGCCGTGGAGGCGGTGCGGCGCATGGGCCTCCTGCCTCAGCTGTAGAAGGCCCACGTCAACACCCATCGCATCACCTTCCTGGACGTCGACGGCGGCACCGTCGCCGCACTGCGCCCCGAAAGCATGGCCATCGGCGCCGACGGCGACCTCGAAATACGGCGCGGCGACATGACTCAGATCCTCTACGACGCCGTCCGCGACTCCGTCGCGTTCGAGTTCAACGACTCCATAGCCACCCTTGACGACCGTCACGACGGCATCGAGGTGACCTTCCGCAGCGGCGCCCGACTCACCTTCGACGTCGTCATCGGGGCCGACGGACTCCACTCCAACACCCGTCGGCTGATCCTCGGCCCCGAGGAACGCTTCCACCACTACCTCGGCGCCTGCTTCGCCGGCTTCACCCTGCCCAACTACCTCGGGCTCGCCTCCGAGGGCCTGCTGTGGAATACCCCCGGCCGGTCCGCCGCCCTCTACGCCGTCGGCTCCGGCCAGAACGTGTTCGGGCTGCTCACCTTCAGGTGCTCCGACCCGCCCTTCGACGCCTTCCGCAACCCCGACGCACAGCGCGAGCTGCTCACCGCCACCTTCGGTCATCACGCGCGGCGACGTGCGCAAGGGCGGCCCGAAGGCCGACGACGACCTGGGCAAGTTCGGCAAGCTCGCGACGTATACGGTCGTCCGCGAGGCCGACGGAGGGTGGCGTATCGCCGCCGTCCAGAAGACGCAGCGCAAGCCGCTGATGGAGGCGGTCTCCTTCCGCTTTGAGCCCGCCACCCGCCCCGTCGCGCGCTGAACACCGGGGTGAGCGCCTTGCTCGTCGCCGAGGAGTTGGGCGCCTAGGCTTTCACCTGGCACCGGCACCCGTACAACCCGAGGAGCGCGAACGTGTTCGACCCTGCACCGGAGCACCCGTACCCCGATTCCCACCGGCCGGACGACGCGCCTGCACCGCACGCACTGCTCGCGCCCCTGCTCGGTTTCCTGGGCACATGGCAGGGCCGGGGCCAAGGGGGTTACCCGACGCTCGCCGGGGACTTCACGTACGCACAGGAGGTCGTCTTCAGTCACGACGGCCGTCCCTTCCTCCGCTACGAGGCCCGGGCCTGGCTGCTCGACGCCGAGGGCGCACCGTTGCGTCCGGCGGCTCGGGAGAGCGGATGGTGGCGCCTGCTGCCCGACGGCCGGGTGGAGGCACTGATCACCCAGCCCACCGGCATCGCCGAGATCGCGGTCGGCCAAGCGGCACAGGACACGGTCGATCTCTCCACCCACGAGGTGGCCCTCACACCCACTGCCAAAGAAGTCGACGCCACCCGCCGCCGCTACACCCTGACCGACAGCGACACACTCACGTTCGTCCACGACCTCGCGGCGGTCGGCCAGCCGTTGCAGCACCATCTCTCGGCAACCCTGCGACGCACGCGGTAGGCCGCACCTTGTCGGCACCGTGACTTCACTGCTGATCCTTGCCGTTCCCCGACCGGACTACACCACGAAGGCCAAAGAGCAGGGGAGCGCACCCGCGATAGCCGACATCGGCAACAGCCTCGACGATGCCGACGCCGAACACTTCACTCGCCCTGTCCCCAAGTCCGCGTCGGCTCAGATGCGTTTCCGGCTCGCCTCATTGAGTGCGGAGCCGAGTTGGGAGCGGCCTCGGATGCCGAGCTTGCGGTAGGTGTTCGTCAGGTGCGTTTCAACGGTGCGGCGGGCGAGATGGAGCAAGGCGGCGATCTCCGCGTTGCCGTTGCCCGCTGCCGCCAGTGAGGCAACATGGCGTTCGCTGGTGGTGAGGGAGGCAACGCCCGTGTGGTGGATTCGGAGTTGGCGTCCGCCGACGGTGCGCACGGCAGAGTCGGCCAGTCGCTTCAGGCGGATCGTGCCCAGGCGTTCGGCCAGGGCGGCGGCCTCGCGCAGCACCTCCCGTGCGCGGCCGGGTTGGCCGGCTGCGAAGAGGGCGCGGCCGTGCACCAGCATGGTCGCTGCCAGTTCCGGGGGAGCGGGGCTTTGGCGGTGCAGCGTGACCGCGTCCTGCAGCAGGGCGAGCCCGTGTTGCCCGCCTCGGGCCTCTCCGACGGCACGCAGGGCCCGTCCGACGAGCCGGGGTGTGCCCCAGATGCGGGCCAGGCGCAGTTCCTCTTCCGCGAGGGGGAGGGCCTCGGCCGCTCGACCCAGGCGAAGCAGGCAGTGGGCGGCCGCGGAACGCCAAGGCGTGGCCACCGGACTGAGGGTCTGCCGCGCCTGTTGGAGTTCGCCACACGCGGTCAGGTGCCGTAGTGCGCCCGAGGGGTCGTCTTCGGCCCAATGCAGCAGGCCTTGCGCGTAACGGAATTCGATCCACTCCCACGAGTCGCGGCTCCCCTGCGCCTCGATCATCGAGGCGAGCCGCCTGGCGTCGGCCAGACGGTCGAGCTCGACGAGAGCGATCACACCCTGCGCGCGTACGTGGGTGTTGGCGCTGTGGCCGTCGGGACCGGTCATCGCCTCGGCGACTTGCGTGTAGCGGCCGCGCATGACAGCGGTTTCCGTCCGTACGCTCACCAGGCACTGCTGAGCAGGATGCAGCGGATGGTCTTGGTGCAGAAGCAGTCCGCGCTCGACCAGAACATCGGCGTAGTCCAGCTCGTCGGCCCACTGTGCCAAGGTCGCCAGCGAGGCCAGCAGATACAGCTGCAGACCTGGGTCGGTCGGCGCGGCCAGGATCGAGCGGACGCGCTGCATGGTCTCTTCCGCACTGATCAGACCAGCAGTGGCCTCGTGTTCGGTGAGCAGGGAGTGTGCCATCGGGTCGGTGCACGGCGGTGCCTGCCGGGCGCGGTGCTTGACGTGCGGCAGCAGGTTGCGCCAGCCCGACAGCTCGTGGCTGGCGATGAGCGCCGTGGCGGCCTGGGCGGCATGCACGACGTCGGCGAGGTCCTCGCGTTCACCGAAACCCTCCGCCAGTCGGCGCAGCACGTCGAGGGCGGCGGGGACCTCGCCGTGCGCGGCGAGCGCGGCGCCGAGTGCGTTGGCCACCCGCAGCCTTCCGTGAGCACTGCTTTGGAGTCGCAAGGCCTCGGTCAGATGCCGTACGCCGGCTGTGCGGTCCGTCCGGACCTCCAGACAGCCGAGCGCGGTGAGTACCTCACCCCGCCGGGAATCGGTGAGATTCTCGGCCAGCGACCTGCGGAGCAGCGCAATCGCCTCGGGCCGGCGGCCCTCACGCGAGGCCCCGCTTGAGGCATCGACGAGTGTCTCCACCGCCCACTCCTCGCCGGCCGCCGGAGCCCTCAGCAGGTGGCGAGCGACCACGTCCACGGGGGCGTTCTGGCGAAACAGCACTTCGGCGGTGCGCAGGTGCACCAGGGCTCGGCGCCGCGCGGGCCACCTCGCCAGTACTGCCTCGCGCAGCAGGGGGTCGACGAAGCGCGGTGATGGATGTCCGGTCGGCTCGCATGCCTTGGCGAGGAACCCCTCCTCGCGCATAGCGGCCAGCCATCCGCTCACCCGGGTCGTGTCGGCCTGGGCCACCTCGGCCAGGAGCTCGGCCGTGACGCAGTCCTCGCCGTCCAGTTCGGCGACCACACGCGCAACGTGCGCGGTCAGCGCTCCAGCAGCCTCCAGCCACCAGTCCACAGCCTCGGTGAAGCTCTCACGGACCGCAGGCCCGCACAGATCGTCCAGTAGGGCGTGCACCAGCATGGGGTTTCCGCATCCGGCGCTCGTACAGAGCTCCATGGCCGCCTCCGGGGTTACGTCCGAAACCCCCTCCGCTGCCCCCAATCGGTCCTGGACCAGCGCAGCCACCGCCTCACGCGGCAGCGGCTCCAGCCACTCGGTCACCACCAGCTCCGGCGCCAGCCCCCTAGCCGCTCCCGGCGGCATGGGGCCTTCCACGTCGTAGTGGTGCCGCTCGCTCACCACCAGCAGCACCGGCAGCAGGTCCACCCGCCGGCCGAGTTGGGCGAGCCAGCGCCGCGAGGCCTCGTCGGCCAGATCGACGTCGTCGACCGCGACCAGCAGCGGCCCTTGACCCACCGCAGCGCGCAACTCGTCCCAGGCGACCACCGGCAAAGCCTGGCCGTCGAAGGACAAGCCCCTTCCGTCGCCGATCAGTTGTCGCACTACCCCCAGCGGAGTTTGTGATTCCTCGGCGGAACAACGGGCTTGCCGTACGCACATCCCAAGGCGGCGTGCTTCGTCGGCGACGGCCCGCAGCACCGTGCTACGCCCCGATCCGGTGGGCCCGCGCAGGACCAGCAGTCGTCCGCAGCCCGTAGTGGCCCGCTGCAGCAGTTCCCGGATGCGCACAAGCATCTGCTCGTGCCCACGCAGGCCGATCCGTGGCATGTGCCGTCCCTCCTTGAGTGTCGTCGACCATGTGAGCACACCGACCTGCCGGACGGTTCTCCTGTTTTCGTCACAGTTCTGCTCGTGGATCTCGTGGCCGACCACGATGGTCCACGAGGCCCGAGAGTCCCACGATGGTGGCTCACGGCCGGGCCGCTGCGATCTGCGGCCCATCTGCGCCACCACCGATCCTTAACTGGGGGACACTGCCATGAGCACCACCATCCGCCGCGCCGCGACGGCGCTGACCGCCCTCTCGCTGAGCACGCTCGCGCTCACCGCATGCGACCCCGGCAGTGCCGACGCTGCCGCCCCGGGAAAGACGACCACGGCAGGCACGCCGGCGCCGAAGCAGAGCAGCGCGGCGTCCACCGCCGGGACCGCCTCGGCCACCCCGACCCGTTCCTCGGCCTCGGAGGGCTCGGGGGGCTCGGGGGAGGGCTCCACAGACGGGCAGGCCCCTACCGAGGGCGACGTCCCGACGTGCCGTTCGAACCAGCTGAAGCTCACCGTCACTCCGGTTTCCCGCCCGGTCAACCACGCATTGATCACCGCCACCAACGCCAGCCACTCCGCATGCCGCATCCCGCGCAACCACCCGGTGGTCACGTTCGACGAACTCGACGGACAGGCCGACCTCATGGGCAAGGCAACGAGTTCCGAGACCGCGTTGGAGGTCGGCAAGTCCGCCTACGCCGCGTTGATGCTGTCCCGGGCCGACCAGGAGGGCGGCAAGACCGTCCAGAATGTCAACATCGCCCTGACTGCCGACGCGCAGCCGACCGCGGTCCAGATCGCAGGCAACCCGCTGGTCATCAATGATCCCCAGGTAAGCACCTGGTACGCCACGTCTGCGGAAGCCCTGCTGTACTGACGTGCGCACAGCCAGGTTCGGGTGACGCCACCGTGTTCACGCGCAAGTCAACCGCCTGGGCCACGGTGGTGGACGTGTCCGTGTGTAAGTCCCTCGGTTTCAGTCGGCGTTGAGCCTGTCCTCGAAGAAGAGTGAGAACTGGTTCAACGCCTACTTCCAGTGTGCGACATGGTTGAGGTCGCGGGCCTTGTCCTCGCGGACCAGCCAGCCCCGGCGGCGCTGCGTCGGCTCGACGACGGCAGCCAACACCGCATCGTGAAGGTATTCCACGATGCCCAGACCCTCACTGACGACCTCACAGCGCTGGGATGGTCGGTCGGCATCCGCTCCATGGGCTGGAATCAGTACTCCAGCGGCGAATCGTGTCCTGAGCTGGTCGTTCTCATTGTGCTGTTCATGGTGAGGATGGTGGATAACGAGGGCTGGGCTGCTGAGCTGGAGTTGGTGTTTGCCCGTGTAGCAGGGCGGCTTGGACGGGCGGATCTGCGGTGGCGGATGCGGGACTGTGTCCGCGGGCTGCTGGCGCCGGTGGCCCGGAAGAACGGCTGACAGTTGGCGGAGTATGCCGGTCACCGGACGCCTGACGGGTTGCAGCGGTTGCTCAATTCCAGCCGCTGGGACGCCGATGCCCTGCGCGATGACCTGCGGAATTACGTGGGAGAACGGCTTGGGCCCGGGGGTGTGCTGATCGTGGACGACACCGGGTTCATCAAGAAGGGCACCACATCGGCCGGCGTGGGACGGCAGTGCACGGGCACTTCCGGGGGCCTGTACGTCAATTAGTGTTCGGTGCAAAGGAGTTGGTGGAACGCTGGGGTATGGCTGTGCGTCCGGCCAACCAGGCCCGCGTTGTCGCCTTGAAGGCGAAGTTCGATCAGTTCCTGCCGCACCTCGATGAGCGCCGTCGTCGGCTCTACCTGGCCAGCGAGGCCTCCACGATCGGCCACGGCGGGATCGCTCTGGTGGCTGTTGCCTCCCGCACCAGCAGGGCCACCATCACACGAGGCATCGCCGAGCTGGCTCGGGGCTCCCCGCCGACCCGACGGGTTCGCGCCCCGGGAGCCGGCCGCAAGCCCTTGACGGTCACTGATCCCGGTCTGCTGTCGGCGTTGGAGGCGCTGATCGAGCCGCACACCCGCGGCGATCCCGTCTCCCCGCTGCGCTGGACCACGCTGTCGCTGCGTACCTTGGCCTCGGCCTTGACCAGCCTGGACGTCCTCCGGCCGCCTGCTGCGCACCCTTACCGGCCACACCGGCCCCGTGGACACCGTGGTGTTCAGCCCAGACGGCCGCATCCTGGCCACCGCCGGCTACGACGGCACCGTCCGGTTATGGGCAGCTGACCTGCCGTACGCCGATCAGGCGATCACCAAAATCTGCAGTGCGGTCGCCCGCGACCTCACAGCAGACGAACGAGCCACCTACCTTCCCCAAGGGGCACCCAGCACGGTGTGCCGCCCCTGACTCGCACCCGATGAGCTATCGGACGGGCTGTTCGCGCAGTGCCGCGAGCCGCTCATCGCCACGCACGTCGCCGTAAGAACTGCCAGGATTCGGGCACACCGCGTGCCGTACCGAACAGGCGGCGTCAGAGCCGCCGAGGCGGACACTCTGGGGGTGGCTGCAGTTCCAGCAGCTGGGCTTCCAGGTCGGCGATACGTTTGTCGGCGAAGCGGAGGTTGCTGCGGGAGCCTTCGAGGCGTTCTTGGAGGAGTCGGTGCTCGCGGGTGAGTTGCTGGACTCGGTGCTTGAGGCTGGTGTTCTCGCTCACCAGGGCTTGGACGGACTCGCCGGGCACGGTCTGGTCGAGGTCCCGCAGGCGTCCCATCAGCTCGCCGATCCGCTGGCGCTGGGCGAAGATCTCCTTCTGGGCGCGGGTGAGTTCGGCCTCGGCGTTCAGTGCGCGTTCCCGCCAGGTCGCCTCAATCCGTTCGGTCGTCGCAATAGCGGCTTGGTCGTGGCGGCTCCTGCTGTCCGCGACGGCAGCCTGCACGCGGGTGCGCGCCTGTGAGTTCTCGTACAGGAAGGTGGCCGAGACGCCGGCTCGGGCAGCGATGGCGCGGACGGTGAGTCGGCCGCGTTCTCGGCGTAGCTGGGCGATGGCGGTGTCGACCTGGGCGAGTTTGTGGCGGGTCTGCTGTTGGCGGGCGGCGTGGGCGGCGGTCGTGGTCATGTGTCCTGTGGTTCCTCGGGTTCTTCCTCTTGCGGGTGGTCCTGGCTTTGGGCCAGTTCCGTCGCGCGGAAGGCGGTGCTCCATACGCGGCCGAAGAAGTCCTGCGGGCGGCGGAGGTCCAGGGCTTGGGCCTCTTCCAGCAGGCCGACGGCGGCGAGGGCCTTCTCCAGGCCGTCGATCGCGTGGGCGGTCGGCTCGAACACCTGGTGCAGGTAGTCGGCGGTCGTGCTGTCGGGGGCGCGTTCGGCGAGCAGGCGCCACTGTTCGCGCTTGCGGTGCCAGTAGACGAGGTCGGCGCCGGACAGGACGAACTTGTCGCAGTGGTGGCAGTTCAGGTTCCAGGGGCAGGCCGCGCCGTCGACGACCGGCTGGAAGGTGCAGAAGCCGCCGTCGGTGGGGGTTGATGTGCGGGTCAGGTCGATGGCCAGGGCTTCAGCCTGCTCCCGGGTCATGGGCTCGCCATCGGACAGCAGGAGTCCGGGTTCGGCGGAGCCGGGGCCGGCTACCCATACCGCCTCCAGGGCCGCGTTCAGGGTGGGGTCGTTGTGCGCGAGGTGGACGTAGTGCTCGGCCATCTCGCGGGAGAGCTGCCCGAGGTAGCGCTCGACGTGCACCAGGTCGGCGCCGTTCTTGAGCAGGTTCGTCGCCAGCGTGTGGCGGGCCTGGTGCAGCACTCCGGTGCCGACCTGCAGCGTTTCCATCCACTGCCAGAAAGAGTCCGCGAACCACTGGTAGCTCACGCTCGTGCGCAGGTCCGGGTTGCGGATCCGGCTGGGGAACAGCGCCAGCTGCCGGCGCTCCTGGGCGGTCGGAGGGCGGCCGTAGCGGCCGGTGAAGCGGGTCCGGGTGGTGGCCTGGCGCTGCTCGATTCGAGCGAAGAGCCGGTCGGGGATGCGGATGGCCTGGTCGTAGTTGCCGACCTTGGTCTGGTCGTGCCAGAACAGCGCCAGCCCGTTCAGCCGGGAGATGCACTCGTAGCGCACCTGAAGCACCTCGTTGACGCGGCGTCCGGTCAGCACGAGGATCTCCCAGGCGTCGCGCAGCCGGCCGTCGAACGGGTCGAATTCGCTCTCCATGCGCCGGAGGTTGTTTGGGCGGGCCAGAGCCCGCGCGAGTTCGTCGGGGAACGGCGAGCGGCGGCGTACCGGCGGGTGGTAGCTCGGGATGGCCACGATGAAGCCGCAGTCGAGGCCGAGCTGGTCGGCGGTGCCGGTGTCCAGGGCCTCGCGCAGGAGGCGACGGCAGTTGCGCAGCACATGGCCGAGCATGATCGGCGTTACGGTGGAGGGCTGTCCGCTGCGGCTGTCGCCGTCGCCGCGGCGCTGCAGTCCGAGGGAGGGCAGCCGGTGCTCGGCCCGGTGCCGCTGATCGGCGACGAAGTCGACGGCAAGGGCCCGCGTCAGCGTGCGCGGGTCGTGGCCGCCGCCCGGTGCGCGGGCCTTGAGGAACGCGCTCAGTTCCACGATCGCCTTGCGGTTTTGGTCCAGGGTCGCTCCGGTGCGCGGCGGGTCGCTCTCCAGCCGGGCTGCAAGGCTGTCCCACAGCAGATCGCGCAGCCAGCGCTGCGACACCCCGCCCAGGTCCCAGTGCGAGTGGCGGTGCTTGAAGCGGACCCCGAAGTGCTCCGTCTCGATGAACCCGGCGTCCCGGGTGTCCTCGCGGCTGAAGTAGATCAATCGCAGGTAGTGCAGCATCGCCTTGGCGATGCTGTGGCGACGCGCGTACTGCCCAGTGGGGCTGGGCTCGAAGTCCAGGTCCACCAGGGAGTTCGCCTGCTTCTGCCGGCACTCCACGAGCGGCTCGTCGAGCATGTCGATCTCACGCTCACGCCGGTGGCCTGCCCCGTGGGTCCGTAGATCCACTAGCCGTTTGCCCCAGGCGGTTGGCCCGCAGCCAGGCGTGGACGGCCTCGACGGACCCCAGCTTCCCAGAGGCTGGTAGGCCGAAAGGGACCGGGGTCAAGTCGTGAGCTGCGGCGGTCAGGCCGTTGCCTCGACGTCCTCCTGGCACAGCGGGACGGCGCCGTCGGCGCGCTTGAGGGCCATGCCGACGACGATCAGCTCGGCGCCCTTGATGCCTTACTGGTCGCAGCGCTCCCCCCATCCCTACGCCTGTACGGCTTCCGTCGCCTTCCGCAAATCCTCGAACAGCTCGTCGTACCTGCGGGCCTGCTAGAGCGTCCAGCCGGGCGTCCCTGGCCGGCCGCTGTGCTCCTTGCCCCGTTCGGTCCCCTCAAGCCACCCGGGGTGCGGCTCACGAGACCACGGGAGCGTCTTCTGATAGGCGTGGAGCGGCAAGTACAGCTCGGCGGCCTTGCGCAAGAACGCGCGCTCCCTGCTCACCAGCGCCCAGGCCGTCTTGGACGCGCACCAGTGGCCGGTATCCTCTTCCTTCGCCGCGCTGAGGCTGATGGGCATCGCGCGCGAGGGGGATGGCAACGCCGGCACCGTCCCTGACAGTGGTGCCGCAAGAGACACGCGCTAGAGGCCGACCCCGGCTCGGGGGCGGACGGTCATCCGCAGGGCGCGCGGCCGTACGGTGAGCCGGGCGACCTGGCGGATGACCTGGCCCTCGGCGAGTTCCAGCCGTACCGAACGCAGCATCGTCGCGAGCGCCGTGACCATTTCGGTGAGGGAGAAACGGTCCCCCATGCACTTGTGCTTGCCGTCCCCGAAGGGCACGAACGCGCCCGGCGGAGGCTCCTGAGCGGCGTCGGTCCACCGGTCCGGGTCGAAGGTGAGCGGGTCGGGGAAGCGCTCGGGGTCGCGGTGCATGGCGTGCTGGCAGTAGGCCAGCTCGGTGCCGGCGGGCAGCGTCCACTCGCCGAGCCGGGTCTCCTCGGTGGTCCGGCGGGTGACCAGCCAGCCGGGGTGGTGCAGCCGCAGGGTCTCCGTGATCACCCGGTCCAGGTACGGCAGCCGGATCACGTCGTCGAAGGCGACCGGCCGTTCGCCGAGGACCTCGTCCAGCTCGGCCAGGACCCGGGCCTCGATGCCGGGGTTGCGGGCGAGCTCGTACAGGGTCCAGGACAGCAAGGACGCGGTCGTCTCGGTGCCCGCCACGGCCAGGAGGAAGATCTCGGAGCAGATCTGATGCCCGGTCAGCGGCTCGCCGGACTCCTCGTCGATGGTGCGCAGCAGCATGGAGAGCATGTCCCCGGTGTCGTGCCCGGAGGCCTGCAGTTCGTCGACGGCGGTGCTGATGGTGGCGCGCACCCCGGCCCGGGCCCGGTCGAAGCGGCGGTTGAAGGGCAGCGGCAGGCGCTCGGCCCAGTCGGGCAGCATCATGCGCACACCGACGCCGCTCATCACCACCGACACGTCGCTGCGCAGCCGGCGGAAGACGGCGTCATCGAGGCTACCGGCGAACACCGTCTTGGCCAGCATGTCGAGACTGAGCCCGACCATCGCCTCGTGTACGTCGAGGGGCCGCCCCCGCTCCCAGGCGGCGACGGTGGTCGACACCTCGGCGCGCATGAGGTCGACGTACCGGCTGATCTCGGTGTGGGCGAACGCGGGTTGAAGCTGGCGGCGTTTGCGTACGTGGTCGCGGCCGGTGGCGGTGACGACGCTGTCGCCCAGCAGCTGGCCCAGCTTGTCGTAGAGCCGGCCCTTGTCGAGGCTGGGTCCCAGGGCCTTGAGCATCTGGTGGACCAGGGCCGGGTCCTGGACCACGATCGTGCGCGTCCCGGGTTGCAGGATGATCTCGACGAGTGGTTCCCGTGTCTCGCGCAGCGAGTCGATGAAGCCGAGGTTGTCGCGCATCTTCAGCGCGTGGCCGATGAGCGGAAACGATCCTGCGGCCCGGGGTATGGGGGGAGGCGCAGTGGACGTCACAGGTGATCCCTTCACGGCAGTCATGGGCGCCCTTATGACTGCCCTGAACCTTCCCCAGCGCAATCCTGTCATGAACGTGTCCTGCGCCACGTGGGACAAGCTGGTTGGTCAGCACGTCCCGGACCCGATCCGGGCTGGTGAACGTCACCTCGGCGATTTTCGCCACCGACATCTCCTGTGCGGATAACAGCACCATCTGGGCCCGCCGCCAGGTCACTACCGATCCGGTGCCTCTGCGGATGATCCGCAGCAACCGCCGACCTTCGTCATCATCGATCTCCCGGACCTGCACACGTTCAGCCACCTGATCAGTCTGGCCGCCTTTTTGGACTACGCAGCTGTCAGTGACGTGCGCAATGAGCCGGGCATGAGTATCTGGTGAAGCCCCGATGAGTAGTTGAGCTCATGTCGCTGTCCGGCCGCCGAGTGCAGCCTGGATCCGTGAACGTGACCCGGAACGTCAAGCCCCGCGACCTGGCCGACTGGCCCGCGTGTCGCTTCCTTGCCCTGTTCTTCTGGAGCTGGGTGGCGCTGATCACGTTCGGTCCCGTCCTTCTCCTGGCTGTTCTCTCCGTCGCCTGGATGCAGCCGTTGACGTCGGTGATCCCGTTGACAAGAGTGACCGCGCTCCAAGTCGGCCTCATCGCAGCCGTCGTGACACCCCTCTACTTCGCCCCTGGCATCCGTCGTCTCGTCCGCTCCGCCCGGTTCGCGCTGCTGGGTCCCCTGGCCGGCGCCATCGCTCTGACCGTGTTCCTGTGCCACGGCCCTCACAGCTGACCTTCGTCATACCCAGCGTGTCCTCCGGTGGTCCGGTCAGCAGCCCGATGCCGCCCTGCGTAGCAACCATGCGATACGGCAGGACAGGGCGAACGTTGTCTAAGAAGTCATCTCATTTGGTTGAGTCTGCGGTAGCAGATGAGGGTGCAGGCGATGCTGGTGAAGGCCAGGAAGTGGCTGGCCTTGCGTTCGTAGCG
>NZ_JBIAWG010000031.1:0-61067 GCF_042895285.1 Streptomyces sp. NPDC001406 | reverse complement strand
GCGAGCGAGCGGCCCGGAAAGACGGGTGGCCAGACGGAGTTCGCGGGCAACAGTCGGCTGCGTTCCGGGCCGGGGTCCGCGGGCGCGGCCGCACCACCCCGGCCCAGAACGCAGCCCACCCAAGGGGCCCTCACCCCAAGCCGGCCACTTTCCCCGGGCCGCCCGCTCGCTTCCAACCCGTGCTGGAACGCCCCTAGTCAAGGGTGCCCCGCAGGGGCATCGCCGAAGGCGACGCGGAGCGATAGCGGAGCGCCCTTTACTCGGGGCGTGGAAGCACGACACTGACAAAGAAGCGGGCGGCCCCCTGTCACACACCCTCGCTCTCGTCCGTCAGACCGGTGACGACGCAATCGCGGGACTGGAACCGAGAGAGGGACCGACATGAGCGAGGTCAAGAAGGTCGCGGTGGCCGGGGCTACCGGGCGGCTCGGGCGGCATGTGGTGGACGTGCTGACGGAGCGCGGTCACAGGGTGGTGTCGATGTCCCGGGCCACCGGGGTCGACATCGTGACCGGGGAAGGGCTGGCCGAGGCGCTGGAGGGTGTGGACGTCGTGATCGACGCGGCCAGCACTCCCTCGCCGGACCAGCAGGTGGCGACGGAGTTCTTCACGGCGGCGGCCCGCAATCTGCACGAGGCCGGGCAGAAGGCCGGGGTCGGCCGGATGGTCGTCGTCTCGATCATCGGTATCGACGAGTCGGTCGCGGGCTACAACGCGGCCAAGCTGGAGCACGAGCGCGCGGTGCTGGCCGGGCCGGTGCCGGTGCGGGTGTTGCGGGCGGCGCAGTTCCACGAGTTCGTGGAGCAGCTGACGCAGTGGGGGCGGCAGGGCGACACGGTGTACGTGCCGAAGATGCGGACGCAGTTGGTCGCGGCGCGGGCCGTTGCGGAAGCGCTGGTGGACCTGGCGGAGGCCGACGCGGCGCCGGGGGCGCGGGCGCCGTTCCCGGAGGTGGCCGGGCCGCGCGAGGAGAGCCTGGAGGAGGCTGCCCGACTGCTGATGTCCCACCGGGACCCGTCGGCAAAGGTGGTGGCCGTGAGCGACCCGGCCAACCCGGAGCGGGACCTGTTCGAGAACGGGGGGCTGCTGCCGGGAGCGGGGGCGCGGCTGGCGGGGCCGACGTTCGAAGAGTGGGTCGGAGCGGGGTTCTGAGGCGAAGGCCTCAGGGCGACTTGCAGCAGCAGCCGGCGGCCGTCAGGGCAGAGGGGCGGGCGTGATCTGCCAGATGCTGACGAGCTCCGAGCGGGGTGTGACCATGTAGACGAAGAAGCCGCCCGCCACGAACGCGTTGCTTCGCCCTTCGTCGGCCCCCTGGTAGGCGGGGCCGTGAAGATGGAGTGCCTCGGCCGCCCGGACCAGTTCGTCTGCCGTCTTCTCGACTTCGGCGATGAACCCGGGCGGCGCTCCGGCTGCCACCGTCTCCTCGTCCGGAACGTATACCTAACGCCAGGTCACTCCGCGAGCACCGCCTCGGCCGCGGCACGGTAGATACCGCTGGCGATGGTCAGATGCTCGCGTGCTTCCTCTGACGCGGTCGCGACGTGGGCGAGGTATTCGGCTCTGTGGTACGCCCTCGCCGTCTCGGGGTGACGCTCGATCTCGAGCAGAGCCGCCCAGTGGTTGAGGCAGGCGTGGACGGGTCTGAGGGAACCATGTTCAACGGCTTGGGCCAGCGCTTGGTCCTTGGCCTGGTCGTAAGCGGCGAGAAGATGCGGCGCGACCACGGCACAGGCGGCACGCAGGGCGCCCGGAGTGCGGCCCGGCCGAGGGATCAGCGGTCCGTCGCCCGCTGATTCGGTGTGCTGCAGACTCATTCGCCGTTCTCTTCGTGACCTCGGCTGACGGGCCGCCCGCGCGCCGGTGCCGGGGGTTCAAGGCACAAGCCCGACTCTACCCACGCACCTGGCCATGCCGCAGAAGCCGTCAGGAAGCAGCCGTCGGTGGCTTCGCCTTCCCCCGGCCCACCTGTGTCCGTACCGCTCCCATGCTTGCGCCGATGACCAGGGCGATCGCGGCTGCCTGGGTGGCGGAGAGGGTCTGGTCCAGGATGAGGAAGCCGGCCGTCGCCGCGATGGCCGGTTCCAGGCTCATGAGGATGGCGAAGGTGGAGGCGGGCAGGCGGCGCAGGGCGAGGAGTTCGAGGGTGTAGGGGAGGACCGAGGAGAGGACCGCCACCGCCGAACCCAGGGCCAGCGTGGTCGGGTTCAGCAGCTTGGCGCCCGATTCGACGATCCCCAGCGGGAGGAACAGCAGCGCCGCCACCGCCATGGCCAGCGCCAGACCGTCGGCCTGGGGGAAGCGGCGGCCCGTGCGGGCGCTGAAGACGATGTACGCCGCCCACATCGCGCCCGCCCCGAGCGCGAAGGCGACGCCCACCGGGTCGAGGCTGCTGAAGCCCCCGCCGCCGAGGAGGAAGACGCCGGCCAGGGCCAGGCACGCCCAGAGCGCGTTGATCGCGCGGCGGGAGGCCAGGACCGAGAGGGCCAGCGGGCCCAGTACCTCCAGGGTCACGGCGGGGCCGAGCGGGATGCGGGCGACGGACTCGTAGAAGAGGCCGTTCATCGCGCCCATGGTGATGCCGAAGACGATCACCGTCACCCAGTCGGTGCGCGAGTGGCCGCGCAGCCGGGGGCGGCAGACCAGCATCAGGATCACCGCGGCGGCGAGGAGGCGCAGGGTGACCACCCCGAGCGCGCCGGCCCGGGGCATCAGCGTCACGGCGAGGGCTCCGCCGAACTGGACCGAGATCCCTCCGGCCAGCACCAGCCCGACCGGGCCGAGCGAGCCGAGGGAACCGAAACGGCGGGGTGCGCCACCAGCGGGCATGGGCACGTGGTCCGTCATGGAGGTGGGTGAGGACGACGGGGTGGTGGCGCTTGGGGTGCTCACGGGCGGTCCTGGGGGCTGGCTCGGGTCAAGGTGTGTTCATCGCGATGTACTACCGAGTCCAGGGTAATAGACTTCGTCAGGAGTGTGAACCACTTATGTAACTGTCCTGGATGCTGAGATCAGATGCCGGGCCAGGGGGCCGCGTCGCGGAACAGCGGGCGGCCGTCCGGGAGTGTGGTGGGGACCGTTCCCTGTGCCTCGTAGGGGGATCGGACCCAGACCGCGGCCGCCGCGTACGGGTCGTATCCGCTGTCGTATCCGCTGTCGTTGCCGTAGCCCTGCCCGTGTGCGTACTCGTGCGCATACTTGTGTGCGTACTCCTGCACAGGTGCCGGCGCTTCCTCCGCGAACAGCGGCAGGCGCAGTTCCGCCGTGTCCGTCGCCGCGTTGTTCTGGGAGCGGTGCAGCCGGGAGTACGCCCCGCCGCGCGCCAGCAGTTCCTCGTGCCGGCCCGTCTCCACGATGCGGCCGCGGTCGACGACCAGGATGCGGTCGGCGTCGGGGGCGAGGTTGAGGTCGTGGGTGATCACGATGGTCGTACGGCCCGTCGTCAGGCGGCGCAAGGGCTTGACCACCCTGCGCGCGGCCATTGCGTCCAAGCCCGTCGTCGGCTCGTCCAGGACCAGGACCGGTGCGTCGCGCAGGATCGCGCGGGCGATGGCCAGGCGCTGGAGCTGGCCGCCGGACAGGCGGGCCGAGTTGGGGTCGACCCTGGTGTCGTAGCCGTCGGGGAGCCGGACGATGAAGTCGTGCGCGTCGGCCGCCCTCGCCGCCTCGACGATCGCCTGCTCGCTGGCGCCGGGGCGGCCGCAGGCGATGTTCGCGCGGACCGTGTCGTGCAGGACGAGCGTCTCCTGCGGGAGCAGGGTGATGTACTCGCGCAGCCTGGCCAGCGGGTAGTCCCGCAGCGGTACGCCGTCCAGGAGGATCTGGCCCGTGTCGGGGTCGTAGAAGCGCAGGAGGAGTTTCGACACCGTCGACTTGCCCGCGCCGCTCGGGCCGGTGATGATCACCAGCTCGCCCGGGGTGACGGTGAAGGAGAGGCCCTGCAGGGCCGTTCCGTCGGCGCCGGGATAGCTGAAGCCGACGTCCCGGACCTCCACCGTGCCGTCGGGGCGGCCGGTCTCCACGCCCCGACGGGGGTCGGCGACCGACGGCTCCACGTCCAGGATCTCGATGAGCCGTTCCGCGCCTGCCGTGGCCGCCGTGACCGTGAGGCCGAGCTGGGCCAGGCCCCGGACGGGCGGGTAGAGGTAGCCGAGGAAGGCGGCGAACGCGAGCAGCTGGCCGAGGGTCATCCGGCCGGTGGAGATCTCCCAGGCGCCGATGCCGATCACCGCCAGCACGCAGATCGTCTCTATGACCTGGACGAGCTGTTCGTAGGCCTCGTTGAGGCGGGTGGAGCGGACCGCGGCGCGGAACCAGGCGTTCGCCTCCTCGCTCAGCCGCCGCCGCTCCGCGTCCCGGCGGTCGTACGCCTGCGTCAGCACGATGTTGCCGAGGGACTCCTCCACGACGGAGGTGATCGCGCCGTCGGCGACCCGGCCCTCGCGCGAGACGTCCTTGATGGAGCCGGAGAAACGGCGGGCCGCCAGCCAGAACAGCGGGGCGAGGACGAAGGTGGCGGCGGCCAGGTCCCAGCGCAGCCAGAACGCGGCGGCCGCATAGAAGAGGGCGGAGAAGGCGGCCGAGGCGGCGCCGACGAGACCGGAGACGACCATCGTCTCGATCGCCTCGACGTCGCCGGTCAGCCGGGAGAGCAGATCGCCCTGCCGGTGGCGCTGGAAGAAGTGCGGGGGCAGCTGCTGCACATGGTCGAAGACGTGCTCGCGCAGCCGCATCACGAAGCGCTCCGTCACCCAGGCGGCAAGGGAGTTGCCCGCGTACGCGACGGCCGCGCCGACCACGGCGATGCCCAGCCACTTCACGGCCGGACTCCAGAACGCGCTGAGCGAGCCCTTCTGCAGGGCGTGGTCGGTGAGGTCGCCGAAGAGCAGGATGGCCTCGGTCTCGGCGAGCGCGGCGAGCACCGTGCACAGCCAGACGACCAGCAGCCACCGGCGCAGTCCTCTGGTCAGCGGCCAGAAGCGGTGAAAGGCGGTACGGGCGGGGATGGTCGGAGTGTCCTCGTATTCGAGTTCCGCACTCCCACTGTCATCCTTGTCCATTTCACATTCCCTCCGCTTTCCGTCGCCGAGATTCGAGATCAGTCGCTGAGATTCGAGATCGATTGAATTCAGGAATGCGCGAAGGGGGCCGACGGTGCACCATCGGCCCCCCTCATTCGCTCAGCGCCGGATCAGCCGTCCTGGCCGGGCAGCGGCTTGGGCAGCGGCTTGTGCGCGCGCTTCTTCGGCTTCGGCTTCGGCGGCGGAGGAAGCTGCTTCGACTTGGGCTTGGGGGGCAGCGGGGCAAGCTTCTTGAAGCTCATTCCGACTCCTAGTGTTTCGCAGTTCAGGTGATTCGAGAATTCCGCGTCCGGCTCCCGATGAACAAGAAGCTACACGGCCCACATGTGCCGTGACGGCAAAAATGGCAAAGGAGCGCTGTGAATACCCTGGGAAAAGCTGGGAGTTGGTTTGGCAGGCTGAGTATTTCTTCAGCGGCGGGCCATGTAGACGTCCAGTGCCTTGTGCAGCAGCCGGTTCAGCGGGAAGTCCCACTCCCCCAGGTACTCGACGGCCTCGCCGCCCGCGCCCGCCTTGAAGCGGAGCAGGCCGAGCAGGTGGTTGGACTCTTCCAGGGTGTCGGTGATGCCCCGGAAGTCATAGACGGCCGCGCCCAGTTCGTGGGCGTCCGTCATCATGCGCCACTGCATGGCGTTGTTGGGCTGGACCTCGCGCTTGCGGCTGGTGGAGGCGCCGTAGGAGTACCAGACGTGGCCGCCGACGGTGATCATCGTGGCCGCGGCGAGGACGTCGCCCTCGTGGTGGGCGAGGTAGAGCCGCATACGGTCGGGGTGTTCGGCGGCCAGGGCGGTCCACATGCGCTGGAAGTAGGCCAGGGGGCGGGGGATGAACCGGTCGCGCTCGGCCGTCTCGGCGTACAGGCCGTAGAAGGCCGGCAGGTCCTCGTAGCCGCCGCGGACGACCTCGACCCCCGCCTTCTCCGCCTTCTTGATGTTGCGCCGCCACTGCTGGTTCAGGCCGCGGTGGATGTCGTCCAGGGACCGCCCGGCGAACGGCACCTGGAAGACGTACCGGGGCTGCCCGGCGGCGAAGCCGTCCTCGCCGCCGGGCTCGGTCTGCTGCCATCCCATGCGGCGCAGCCGGTCGGCGACGTCGAAGGCGCGCGGTTCGTACGAGGTCGCCTCGGCGTCCCGCAGCCGTCTGGCCTCGGGGTCGGCGATCGCCGCCTTGACCGCGTCCGCGCTCCAGCGCCGTATGACCACGGGCGGCCCCATCTTCACCGAGAAGGCGCCCCGCCCCTTGAGATACGCGAGCATCGGGTCCAGCCAGCGCTCCAGGTCGGGCGCGTGCCAGTCGATGACGGGGCCCTCGGGCAGATACGCGAGATACCGCTTCACCTTCGGCAGGGGCCGCAACAGCACCAGCCCCACCCCCACGAGGTGCCCCTCCGCGTCGAACCAGCCCAGGCTCTCCGCCTGCCAGTCGGGCTTCACATCGCCCCAGGACGGCAGTTGCATATGGCTTGCGGAGGGGCGGCTCGCGATGAAGGCAAGGTGCTCCGCACGGGTTGTCGGCCGGAGAGTGAGTTTCATGAATCCATGATCCGCCAGCGGCCGACCTCCTGGTATTCCGAGTCGTACACCGGCGAGCCGTCGCCCGGCCGGAGGGGGTAGTGGTGCAGGTTGCCGGCCCAGCAGCGGAGGATCCGGCCCAGTTCCCGGGCGAGGTCCTCGGTCACGCGTCCGGCGTCCACATCAACTTCCAGCAGGAACTTCACAGTTGACTCCTCCTGTCGGGTCTGCCGATATCTGCGGTATCAATTGTTTCATTCAAGTGCTATTCACTAAATTTGAGATGATCAATGCAGGTTCGACGATGAATATGTCCGGGAAGTCTCAACCGCCGATGAGGCTGCGCGTCGCCGACCTCGCGCGGGCGGCCGGGATCTCGGCCCAGCAGGTGCGGAACTACGTGGACACGGGGCTGCTCCCGCCGGTCGACCGCACCGCCGGCGGATACCGCGTCTTCACCGACGCGCACGCCAAGGCCCTCACCACGGCCCGGGAGGTGGCCGCCGGGCACGGCTGGCCGACCGCGCGGATCGTCATGCGTGCCGTGCACGACGGTGACCTGGAGGCGGCGCTGGCCGAGCTCGATGCCAGTCATGCCCGGCTGGACCGGGAGCGGGGCGAGTTGGCGGCCGTGCACGAGGCGCTGGAGACGGTGCTCGCCGGCGGGCCGGTCGCTCCGGGCCCCACCCGGCACGCCCTGCGCATCGGCGAGGTCGCCCGCGCCGTGGGCGTCCGACCCCCGGTCCTGCGGCTGTGGGAGGCCCGGGGGCTGCTACGGCCGGACCGGGAGCCGTCCACGGGATACCGCCGCTACACCCGCTCGGAACTCCAGGCGGCCCACGTCGTCGCCCTGCTGCGCCGCGGCCACTACCCCCTCGACGCCATCCGCACGGTCCTGGAGGAACTGCGCACCACCGACAACCCCGAGCGCCTCCGCGGCGAACTGACCCTCCGGGGCAAGGACCTGCACCACCGCAGCCTCCACCGGCTGAGGGCCTCGGCCGCCCTGCACACCTATCTGCGCTGCCTCGGCCACGCCGACTGACTCATGCCCAGGCCTCCTCAACTCCCCTCTCCCTCCAGCGCATCCGCCAGCACCTCCGCCAAGTGCCGCCCCCGTACCCCGGCCAGTTGCTCCAGCTGTGTGCGGCAGGAGAAGCCGTCGGCCAGGATCACCGTCCCCTCGGGGGCCGTTCGTACCGAAGGCAGCAGTTGTTCCTCGGCGCAGGTCTTCGACACCTCGAAGTGGCCCTTCTCGAAGCCGAAGTTGCCCGCGAGGCCGCAGCAGCCGCCGGTCAGTTCGCCGGTGAGGCCCGCCGCCTCGCGCAGGCTGCGGTCGGGGGCGTCACCCAGGACCGCGTGTTGGTGGCAGTGGGTCTGGCCGGCCACGGGGCGGTCCACCGGGGGCGGGGTCCACTCGGGCGCGTACCGCGCCAGGGCCTCCGCGAAGGTGACGACCGCCGACGCCAGGCGTGCCGCGCGCGGGTCGTCGTGCAGCAGCTCGGGCAGGTCCGTACGGAGGGCGGCCGCGCAGCTGGGCTCCAGGACGACGACCGGCGGGATGTCGTCGCCGAGTTCCGGCAGCAGATACGGCTCCATCAGGTCGAGCGTGCGGCGCAGCACCGCGCGGGCACGCTCCAGTTGGCCCGTAGAGACGTACGTCAGACCGCAGCAGACGCGCATGCGGCGGCCCGGCGCCCACAGGTTCATGCCCACCCCCGCCACCTCGCCCCGCGCCGACCGCCGCACCGTCATCCGTCTCGTCGGCGGGAGCATCACGACCAGTCCCGCCGCCTCCAGGACGCGTACGGCCGCCTTTCCCACCGACGGCGAGAAGTGCTCGGTGAAGGTGTCCGGCCACAGCAGGACGGTGGTCGGGGGCGCCTCGGCCTCGCGCTCGCCCGCTCGTCCCACTGCAGCCCACTCCCGCAGCTTCGCCCCGAACCGCCGCGCCCACCAGCGACTGAACGGCTCCCCCGCCACCCGCGGAATCTCCCGCTCCGGGGCGATCCCGCCCAGCCTCTTCGCCGCCCGCGCCAACGGCCGGACGGAGGCGAGCGCGTTGAGCACCGGCGCGGTGCGCGTGCGGGCCACCCAGCGCAGCCACAGCGGCAGCCACCCCATCGCGTAGTGGGCGGCCGGGCGCCGCCGTCCTTCGTAGTGGTGGTGCAGGAACTCCGCCTTGTACGTGGCCATGTCGACCTCGACCGGGCAGTCGGAGCGGCAGCCCTTGCAGGACAGGCACAGGTCCAGCGCGTCGCGGACCTCGGTGGAGCGCCAGCCGTCCGTCACGAGCTCTCCCGCGAGCATCTCGTGCAGCAGCCGGGCCCGCCCGCGCGTGGAGTGCGCCTCCTCGCCGGTCGCCCGGAAGGACGGGCACATGACGGAGGGGCCGGCCGCCGTGGTCGTACGGCACTTGGCGACCCCGACGCACCGGCGCACCGCCGCCGAGAAGTCACCGCCGTCGGCCGGGTAGCCGAAGGCCACGTCGACCGGGCGGCGGGGCAGTACGGCGAAGCGCAGGTTGGCGTCCAGCGGGGCGGGGCGGACCAGCATGCCGGGGTTGAGCAGGTCGTCCGGGTCCCATACGCCCTTGGCGCGCTCGAAGAGGGCGACCGTCTCCGCGCCGTACATCCTCGGCAGCAGCTCCGCGCGGGCCTGTCCGTCCCCGTGCTCCCCGGACAGCGAACCGCCGTGCGCCACCACGAGGTCGGCCAGTTCCTCGGAGAAGCGCCGGAAGCGGCCCACACCCGCGTCGGTCATCAGGTCGAAGTCGATGCGGACATGGATGCAGCCGTCCCCGAAGTGCCCGTACGGCGTGCCGCGCAGCCCGTGTGCGGACAGCAGCCCCCGGAAGTCCCGCAGATACGCGCCGAGCCGCGCGGGCGGCACCGCGCAGTCCTCCCAGCCCGGCCAGGCCTCCGCCCCGTCCGGCATACGGGTCGCCGTGCCGCTCGCGTCCTCCCGGATGCGCCACAGGGCCCGCTGGGCGGCATCCTCCGTCACCACCAGGGAGTCCACGACGTCGGCCGCGCGGACGATCGCCTCCGCACGCGTGCGTGCCTCTCCCGGGGACTCCCCGCCCGTCTCCACGAACAGCCAGGCGCCGCCCCCGGGCAGCCCGGCCGCGGAGGGCACCAGGTCGGCCGCCATGCCCTCGACGGTCAGCGGGCCTCCCCCACTCTCGGCTTCGCTCGAGCGGGGGGACCCCCATGGCAGCAGTCCCGCCGCGGCCTCGGCGGCCGCGCTCTCGTCGGCGTACCCCAGCACGGCCAGGGCACGCGCGCGGGGCGCCTCGACGAGTCGTACGACCGCCTCCGTGAGGATGCCCAAGGTGCCCTCCGAGCCGCAGAAGGAGCGGGCGACATCGGCGCCCTTCTCGGGCAGCAGCGCGTCCAGCGCGTACCCGGAGATGCGGCGGGGCAGGTCCGGGAAGCCCGTGCGCAGCCGGGCCAGTTCGCCCTCGGCCAGCGCCCGCAGGCCCTGCGGCGCGCCGGCCCAGTCCTGGCCAAGGCGCAGCCGTTCGCCGCGCGCGGTGACCACGGCCAGCTCCCGCACGCTGTCCGCGGTCGTCCCCCAGGCCACCGAGTGGGAGCCGCACGAGTTGTTGCCGATCATCCCGCCGAGCGTGCACCGGCTGTGTGTCGCCGGGTCCGGGCCGAAGCGCAGGCCGTGCGGGGCGACGGCCTCCTGGAGCCGGTCGAGGACGAGGCCCGGCTGCACGACGGCCGTGCGCGCCTCGGGGTCCACCGAGAGCACCCGGTTCATGTGCCGGGTGAAGTCCAGCACCACGCCCGTGCCCGTCGCCTGTCCCGCGATCGACGTGCCGCCGCCGCGCGCGACCACCGGCACCCCGTGCGCCCGGCACACGTCGAGGACCGCCGCCACGTCGTCAACATCGCGTGGCGCCACCACCCCCAGCGGGACACGCCGGTAGTTCGACGCGTCCATGGTGACCAGCGCCCGGGACGTGACGTCGAAACCCACCTCGCCCCGGACGGCTCCCCGCAGCTCCGCCGCCAGATCCGTCATGCGTCCAGGATGCATCCGACCACTGACAGTGACGGACCCCGCCATGACGTCGTAGCTCTTCACAAGTCCACGGGTCGGCGGAGGTCGTCTCATCGAACGGACACGTTTCCGCAGGGTTTCACCGAAGGGATACGCTCCGGCTCGTGGCTGAGATCCAGATTCCCTCTGACATCAAGCCCGCGGACGGACGTTTCGGCGCGGGTCCCTCCAAGGTGCGGACGGAGGCGCTGGACGCCCTCGCCGCCACCGGCACGTCCCTCCTCGGCACCTCCCACCGCCAGGCTCCGGTCAAGAACCTGGTCGGCAAGGTGCGCGAGGGCATCTCCGAGCTGTTCTCCCTGCCCGAGGGCTACGAGGTCGTCCTGGGCAACGGCGGGTCCACCGCGTTCTGGGACATCGCGACCCACGGTCTGATCGAGAACAAGTCGCAGCACCTCACGTTCGGCGAGTTCTCCTCCAAGTTCGCCAAGGCCGCCAAGCTCGCCCCGTGGCTCGCCGAGCCGACCGTGATCTCCTCCGACCCGGGCACCCACCCGGAGCCGCGGGCAGAGGCGGGCGTCGACGTCTACGCGTTCACCCACAACGAGACCTCCACCGGTGTCGCCACCCCGATCAAGCGGGTCGCGGGTGCCGACGAGGGCGCGCTCGTCCTGGTCGACGCCACCTCCGGCGCCGGCGGCCTCCCGGTCGACGTCGCCGAGACCGACGTCTACTACTTCGCCCCGCAGAAGTCCTTCGCCTCCGACGGCGGCCTGTGGATCGGCGTCTTCTCGCCGGCCGCGATCGAGCGCGCCGAGCGGATCCACGCGTCCGGCCGGCACGTCCCGGAGTTCTTCAGCCTGCCGACGGCGATCGACAACTCCCGCAAGAACCAGACGTACAACACCCCGGCCCTCGCCACCCTCTTCCTGCTGAACCAGCAGCTGGAGTGGATCAACGGCCAGGGCGGCCTCGCCTGGTCCACGGCCCGTACGAAGGACTCCTCGACCCGCCTGTACGGCTGGGCGGAGGAGTCCAAGTACGCCACCCCGTTCGTCGCCGACCCGGCCAAGCGCTCCCAGGTCATCGGCACGATCGACTTCGCGGACGAGATCGACGCGGCGGCCGTGGCCAAGGTGCTGCGCGCCAACGGCATCGTCGACACCGAGCCCTACCGCAAGCTCGGCCGCAACCAGCTGCGCATCGCGATGTTCCCGGCCGTCGACCCGGCCGACGTCGAGGCGCTGACGAAGTGCGTCGACTACGTCATCGAGAAGCTGTAGTCGTTCCTCGTACGGCCCTGAGGGCGCCCGGCACCTGCCGGGCGCCCTTTGCGTGTGCGGCAATCGCCCTTTGCGCATGCGACAATTACGGCATCGGACCATGAAACGCGCGGAGCTCTCCCATGCCGACCGTGCACGCAAGCCAGCGCCGCTTTTTCCTGGCCGCCCCGGTACTCGTGGGCGCCCTGGTCGCCCCCGCCCTTCTGCCGGTGGCGACCGCCTCGGCCACCCCCGCCACCCGCCCGGCTGCCGGTGCCCCGGCCGCCGGCGACCCGGCCGCCCGTTACGCGGGCAAGTCCGTCGCCATCGGCCAGAACATGGTGGCCGTCCTGCGCAACGACCCCGGCGCCGGCGGCCCCGAAGCGTGGATCCGCGCCGTGGGGCCGAACTGGCGGCAGGGCGACGCCTACATGTACCGCGTCCTGGACAAGCTCGACCGCTCGCACAGGACGGCCGAGCAGCGCGGTCTCTCCCTGAGTCTGGTGGGTGCCGAAAGCTCCGCCCCCGAGCTCAAGGTGACCGGCGCGGTGGCCGGCGCCAAGAGCGGGACGCACACCTACCCGCTTCCGAAGGCCGGCACCCCCGACGCCCGGGGCTGCACCCTCGTCGACGAGAGCTTCATCGGGGCCGGAACCGTCGCCGTGCTGAGCAACGGTCCCGGAGGACCGTCGGCCTACTTCAAGAACGAAGGCGACGGCACGCGCGTCGGCGGCGTCGTCGACCGGGCGCACCCCGCGCTGCCGAAGAGCGCCGGCTTCGTGGCCCGCATCATCGACCCCTACGGGCAGGCCCCCGAGCTGCTCACCAACATGGAGGGCGGCGGCCACCCCGCGGGCACGACGGCCTTCCCGGCCCCCGGTTGTGTGCGGTGACCCGGCCTCTCAGGTGACCCGGCCCCTCAGCCGCGTCGCCGCAGCCGTCGTAGGCCGAACACGGCGGCCGCGGCGACGGCCACGGCGAGGGCTCCGAACTTGACGCCGTCGCCCGTAGCGCCGCCACCGCTCCCGGCAGCCGCGGAACTCCCGCCTCCGGACGGCGACTTGTCGGACCCGGCTCCGCCGCCCGGCGCGCTCTGCGCCTCCACCGTGCTGTCCGCGCCCTCGCTGCCGTACATGAGCTTGGTGCCGTCGGCGGAGTAGGTGATCGACTCGCCCTGCCCCTGAAGGGGCACGTCCAGCCGCCCCTTCCGCTCGATCTTCCCGCCGTTCCAGTCGTAGTAGATGCCGCCGAAGTAGCCGCGCACGGCGAGCTGTTCACCGTCGGGGGAGAAGGCGGCGTCCGTGGCCCAGAGGTCGACGGCGGCGACGGGCTTGAAGATGTTGGCGCCGGAGGGCGACAGCTGGGCCGGGCCCTCGTACAGGTGCCCGCCGTTCTCCTTCTTGTCGATGATGTACACCCGGCCGGTCTTCGGATGGACGACGAGCGACTCGGCGTTCCGCGCCCCGTTGGAGTACTTCACGACGTACTGCGTGGCCTTGATCGTCTGGTTCTTGAGCACCTTGGGCTCGGGCAGCCGGTAGATCCAGACGTACGGCCAGCTGCCGTCGAGGTTGTCGCCGATGTCGCCGACGTAGATCTGGTTGCCGGGCCCGATGGAGATGGCCTCCACGTCGCGCGGCGAGCCGATGCCGCTGAGCGTGACCGTGGCGACGGTCCTGCCGGTGCTGCTGTCCACGGCGTAGATGTACGGCCCGTCGTCGCTGTCGTTGTGCGTCCAGTAGATGCCCCGGTGCAGGTGCGAGGCGGCGAGACCGCTGGACTCGGCGATCCGCGAGTCCTTGATCGTGAACCCTTCGTCACCGTCACCGCCTGCGGCGGAGGCGGGCAGGGCGAGGGCGCCCGTGAGCAGGACTCCGGCGAGGAGGGCGAAGGATCGACGCATGCCCCCAAGCCTGCCATCCCGCAGGGAGGTTCACCGGACGAGGTGGCCCGGTGGTGGGACGTGGTGGGCCTCACACCCCACCCGCCCCCGTGATCGTCCATCATGAGCGGATGCTCAGGTTCATGCCCGTCGGTGACTCCATGACGATCGGAAGCGCGGGCGAACACACTTGGCGCTACCGGCTGTGGCAGCACCTGTGCGCGACGTACGACGGCCCGTTCACGCTGGTCGGCCCGCGCGAGACGCTGTACGACAAGATGGCGGACGCCCCCACGTCGTACTACTACGCCGACCCCGACTTCCCTCGCGCACATCTGGCCGGCTGGGGCGAGGGCTGGCAGCACATGGCTCCGCTGATCGGCGACGCGGTGAAGAAGTGCCGGGCGGACGTCCTGCTGGTCTCCCTCGGCCTGATCGACCTGGGCTTCTACACGAACGCGGAGCAGACGGCGGAGAACGCACGGGCCTTCGTCGCGGCCGCCCGTGCGGCCAACCCGCGTATCCGTATGGTCCTGCTCCCGGTGATCCCGAACATCCGCGCCGCGGCCGACCCGCCCTTCGCCGAGCAGGTGGACCGGTTCAACGTCCTGCTGGCAAAGGCGGTCGCCGACCTGGACGAGCCCCGCTCACCGATCCTGCTGGCGTCACCACCGCAGTCGTACGACATCCACGCCGACACCTACGACGGCACACACCCCAACGAAAGCGGCGAGCACCGGATCGCGGAGGCGTTCGCGGGGGCGATGTGGGAGGCGTGGGGGGTCGGACAGGCGTACGTGGCTGGAACGAATTGACCTGATTCCGGCGTCTCCCGGTCACCGTGCGTATCGTTGAACCGCGCGGCCGCACTCATCGACGGAGCGGCCGGGGAGGAGCGCCACGATGACCGTCCTCGAAGACAGGATCGCGATGGCCGAGAGCGACAACGAGAGCACGCTGGACGAGATGTTTGAGCGGCTCGAGACGATGCCCGTCCCCGAGGGATACAAGGTCGAGATCGTCGAGGGGACCGTCTACATGACGCCGCAGCGGGACACCCACTGGGAAATCATCCTGGACATCGTCGAGCAGTTGCGGCCCAAGTACCCCCGGAAGCGGGTGAAGTCCGACGTCCGGATCGACTACCCGGGCCACCTCAACGGCTTCGCCACGGACGTGACGGTGATGGCTGAGGGTGCCACGAAGACGGAAACCGGCCATTGGCGCCACGAGGACGTCGAGTTCGTCGCCGAGGTCATCTCCAAGGGCACCGCGGCCAACGACTACGGCCCCAAGAAGACCGCCTACGCCACAGCCGAAGTCCCGGTCTACGTCATCGCCGACCCCTACCAGCGCAGGTGTCACATCTACACCCAGCCCAAGGAAGGCGACTACGAGATCGAGACCACGGTTCCCTTCGGCAGCGACCTGGACCTCACCAACACGGTCGTCGGCCTCACCCTCAGAACGGACGAGTTCCCGCGGGACTGATCGCCGTCAGGGGCCTTCGGGAGGACTCAGACAGGATCGAGATCCACATGGCCGACGAGAATGCCATGCGCTTGGACGACTGGTTCGAGCGCCTTGAGCGGATGCCCGTCCCCGAGGGTTACAAGGTCGAGATCGTCGGGAGCACCGTCCACATGACTCCGCAGCGAGACATCCACTGGGATACCGTTCGCCGGATCCTCCGGGCTCTCGAAGACCACTTCGGACGGCGGGGCACTCGGGACTTCTCGGACGTCCGTATCGACTTCCCCGGTCACCAGAACGGCTTCTGCCCAGACGTGGCGAGGCTCCGCGCCGGTGCCACGAAGAACGAGGAGGGCCGCTGGCGGTACGAGGACGTCGAGTTCATCGCGGAGGTGATCTCGGCGGGGACCGCGCAGAACGACTGCGTGTCGCCTACGGCACCGACGTCGACCTGACCACCACGCCCCTGGGCCTCACCCTCGAAACCGACGAGTTCCCGCGGGACTGATCGCCATCGGGGGCGTTCAGGAGGACTCGGTGTCGGTGGGGGCCGGCATGTGGAGGCTGTCGAGGAGTTGCTGGTACGTCGGGGCCATCGACGCCGCCTGCTTCTTTGAGCTGATGCTCAGCAGCTGGACGTAGTGCCTGCCGTCGTCGATGAAGCGTGTGGAGCCGACGGTTCCGTTCTTGGCGGAGAGCCGCGCGTCGAGGGTACGACGGCCGTTCATGTCGGTTTCCTTGGTGACTGTGCTGGTGAGCTTGACGCCGGGGGACCGGGAGTACTGGTTGTAGCCGTCCAGGAAGGCCCGGAGGTTGTCCTTGAGGTCCTTCGCGCCGTGGACGTCGAAGACCGCGAAGCCGGTGACCTGGTTGTCGTTGCCCGCCATGTAGATCCGACCGTCCATGCCGTCCTTGGCCTTCGTGTACTTCTGGACCTTGGGTTTTCCGGGCAGCTCGACCTTGATGCCGCTCGGGGCGTCGGTGACCACCACCCAGTGATCGGCCGTGACGGCACTGGCGGGCGGCGGTGACTCCGTGGCGGCGAGCGCGCTGCCGGGCAGCAGTACGCCTCCGGTGACGGCGACCGACGCGGCGAGCAGCGCATGGCGGTGGAATCGAGTACGAACAGTCCGAGTACGAAGAGTCATGGGGATGCACTTCCTGCAGTGGTGGGGTTGGGGGAGAGGCCGCCGGCCTCGTGTCCATTAGGCCGGGAGCCGCCCCGCCCGGTCATGCCACTGCATGCCGTGGCACGCGGG
This sequence comes from Streptomyces sp. NPDC001406, assembly GCF_042895285.1. Taxonomy (NCBI): domain Bacteria; kingdom Bacillati; phylum Actinomycetota; class Actinomycetes; order Kitasatosporales; family Streptomycetaceae; genus Streptomyces; species Streptomyces sp. NPDC001406. Next base: position 44,591 of record NZ_JBIAWG010000031.1, on the reverse strand, counting down.
CTCGGGACTTGACACCGAGCGGCTTGCATAGAGCGCACTCCAAGTCGTTGGCTTGTGGACCATGAAGTACACGCAGCTAGGACGCACGGGACTCAAGGTCGGCCGACTCGTCCTCGGCACCATGAACTTCGGCCCGCAGACCGATGAAGCCGACAGTCACGCGATCATGGACGCGGCGCTGGACGCGGGCATCAACCTCTTCGACACCGCCAACGTGTACGGCTGGGGCGAGAACAAGGGCCGTACCGAGGAGATCATCGGGAACTGGTTCGCCAAGGGCGGCGACCGACGTGACAAGGTCGTGCTCGCGACCAAGGTGTACGGCAACATGGCCGCCGACGGCGAACCCTGGCCCAACCACGACAAGCTCTCCGCGCTCAACATCCGGCGCGCGGTGGACGCCAGCCTGAAGCGGCTGCGGACCGACCACATCGACCTGTACCAGTTCCACCACGTCGACCGCAGCACCCCCTTCGAGGAGATCTGGCAGGCCATCGACGTCCTGGTCCAGCAAGGGAAGATCCTCTACGCCGGTTCCAGCAACTTCCCCGGTTACAAGATCGCCCAGGCCAATGAGATCGCCGCCCGGCGCGGCGGCGCCATGGGGCTGGTCAGCGAGCAGTGCCTGTACAACCTCGCCGAGCGTCGCGCCGAGATGGAGGTCATTCCGGCCGCGCAGGAGTACGGCCTCGGGGTCATCCCCTGGTCGCCGCTGCACGGCGGGCTGCTGGGCGGTGTGATCAAGAAGGAGGCGCAGGGCGGACGGCGCTCCTCCGGCCGGGCCGCCGACTCGCTCGCCAACACCGCCATCCGCGGGCAGGTCCAGGCGTACGAGGATCTGCTCGACAAGCACGGGGTGGAGCCGGGTGAGGCGGCGCTGGCCTGGCTGCTGACCCGGCCCGGCGTGACCGGCCCGATCGTGGGGCCGCGCACGGCCGAGCAGCTGGAGTCGGCCCTCAGGGCCGTGGAGCTGGAACTGTCGGAGGAACTGCTGGCGGGGCTGGACGAGATCTTCCCCGGTCCGGGGCCCTCCCCCGAGGCCTTCGCCTGGTAGCCGCCACCGACGGCAGGGCGAAGCGGCGGCGGTCTACTTTCCGAGGGCCGCCGCCAGCGCCACCACCACGAACATCAGCACAAGCGCACCGGCCATGATCCGGTTCCGGGTTTTCGGGTCCACGCGGTCGAGCCTAACCGGCCCCGCCGAGTGGCCAGCGGGCGACCGCCTCGTACCGGGGTTCCTCACCGGGCACCCCGGACCTGGGCAGGTTGCTGCGCACCAGGGCCAGGTCGGCCACGGTCCAGGTGCGGCTGGTGAAGCCGCGGAGGTTCTCGACGTACGGCCGTACGTCCACCGAGTCCCGGCTGCGCGCCACCGTCAGATGGGCCTTGTACCGGCGGTGCTCCCCCATCGGCACCCCCGCCCTGCGCGCCGCGGCCTCCGCCCGGTCGGCGAGCAGCCGCAGTGTCTCCAGGTCGCCCTCGGCTCCGGCCCACAGGGCCCGTCCGTGCCCGAACTGGCCGCCGCCCGCGATGGCGAGGGGGAAGGACGCGGTGCGGTGGGCCGCGCGCTCCAGCCGGTCCGACAGGTCCGGCAGGAGTTCGTCGTCGACCTCGCCGTAGAAGGCGAGCGTGTAGTGCCAGCCGGGGCGGCCGGTCCAGCGCAGCCCGTCGGCGCCGGGCAGGCGGCGCAGTGCGTCCACCTCCGCGGCGAGTTCGTTCGTCACGTCCTCCGGGGGCAGTACGGCGGCGAAAAGTCTCATGCGGTCACCCTCCCAGACGGGGCGGGCATGATGGGTTCATGGTGATCGACATACGAGAAGGCAGCCTCGACGACGTTCCGCTGATCCTCGGCATGTTCGACAGCTCCGTGGCCTGGCTGGTCGCCCAGGGAAGGACCCGGCAGTGGGGCGTCGAGCCCTTGTCGGAGAACCCGCGTGCGGTGGCCATGATCGAGCGGACGGTCGGCGAGGGCTCCCCGTACATGGCCGAGGTGGACGGCGTCCCGGCCGCGACCCTCACCCTCACCGACTCGCCCGGCCCGTACCTGGCGCCCGCCGGCGAGCCCGAGCGCTACATCCACATCCTCGCCTCCGACCGCCGTTTCAAGGGCATGGGCGTCGGCGCCGCGCTCCTCACCCACGCCGCCGAGGAGACCCGCCGAGCCGGGATCTCCCTCCTCCGCGTGGACTGCTACGCGGGCGACGACGGCAAGCTGGTCGCCTACTACGAGAACAACGGCTTCACCCGAACCGAGGCCTTCACCTTCGGCAAGGACAAGTGGCCGGGCCAGGTGCTGGCCCGAAGGGTCCGGTAGGGACCTCCCGGACCGGGCACCTCATGCCGCAGTCGCCAGCTCCTGCTCGCGTGGTACGAACCGGACCCGGGGGTGGCCGTGGTTCCAGCCCACCGACAGGCGGAGGCCGCCCACGCGGGCGAGGATCAGGCCGACGGTGACCGCCGCGGCTGCCGCGATGGCGCCGCCGAGGGCGAAGCCGATGCGGGGGCCGTAGGTGTCGGTGACCCAGCCGACGACCGGTGCGCCCAGTGGCGTACCGCCCATGAAGACCATCATGAACAGGGCCATCACCCGGCCGCGCATGGCCGGGTCCGTGCCCATCTGGACCGCGGAGTTCGCGGTGACGTTGACCGTCAGGCCGAAGCTGCCGATCGGGATCATGAGCAGCGCGAAGAGCCAGTACGAGGGCGCCAGCGCGGCCACGATCTCCAGGGCGCCGAAGGCCGCCGCGGCCGCGATCAGGATGCGGAGGCGGGCCGTGCCGCGGCGGGCGGCGAGCAGCGCCCCGACCAGGGAGCCGACCGCCATCAGGGTGTTGAAGAGGCTGTAGGCGCCGGCGCCGCCGTGGAAGACGTCGTCGGCGTAGGCCGACAGCCACACCGGGAAGTTGAAGCCGAAGGTGCCGATGAAGCCGACCAGGACGATCGGCCAGATCAGCTCGGGGCGGCCGGCGACATAGCGCAGGCCTTCCCGCAGCTGGCCCTTGCCGCGCGGGGCGCGCTCGACCACATGCAGCTCACGGGCTCGCATCAGCAGCAGGCCGGCGATGGGGGCGACGAAGGACAGGCCGTTGAAGAGGAAGGCCCAGCCCGTGCCCACGCCGGTGATCAGCAGGCCGGCGACGGCGGGGCCGATCAGCCGGGCCGACTGGAAGTTGGCGGAGTTGAGGCTGACCGCGTTCTGCAGCTGCTCGGGGCCGACCATCTCGGAGACGAAGGACTGGCGTGCCGGGTTGTCGACGACCGTGGCGAGGCCGACGGTGAACGCGGCGAGGTAGACGTGCCAGACCTGGACGTGTCCGGTGAGGGTCAGCGCGGCGAGCGCGAGGCCCGTGAGCGCCATGGACGCCTGGGTGACGAGCAGCGTGGGGCGCTTGGGCAGGCGGTCGACGAGGACGCCGCCGTAGAGGCCGAACAGCAGCATCGGCAGGAACTGCAGGGCCGTCGTGATGCCGACGGCAGCGGAGGAGCCGGTGAGGCTGAGCACCAGCCAGTCCTGGGCGATGCGCTGCATCCAGGTGCCGGTGTTGGAGACGACCTGGCCGATGAAGAAGAGTCGGTAGTTCCGGATCCCCAGGGAGCTGAACATCGAGGATCTGCGGGTACGGCCAGGGGAGGTGGGAGTGGTCGGTGCGGGGGCGGAAGCTGCTCCGGATCCCGTACTCAAAGTGGGTTCGCCTCCTTATTCGTTTGCTCGTTCGCCTCCGGCGCGCCCCTCCGGCTCGTTCGCGGAGGGATACGTCCTTACAGGTGTGCGAGCTTCTCCAGCACGGGGGCGGCGGCGCGGAGTTTCGCCCACTCGTCCTCGTCGAGGCCCTCGACCAGGCCGGCCAGGAACGCGTTGCGCTTGCGGCGGCTCTCTTCGAGCATCGCCTCGGCCTGCTCGGTCCTGGTGACGACCTTCTGGCGTCTGTCCTCGGGGTGCGGCTCGAGACGGACCAGGCCCTTGGCCTCCAGCAGCGCCACGATGCGGGTCATCGACGGCGGCTGGACGTGCTCCTTGCGGGCGAGTTCGCCCGGTGTGGCCTTGCCGCAGTTGGACAGGGTGCCGAGCACCGACATCTCGGTGGGACTCAGCGACTCGTCGACCCGCTGGTGCTTGAGCCGACGGGACAACCGCATCACGGCGGAGCGCAGGGAGTTCACGGCGGCAACATCGTCGCCATGGGTAAGGTCCGGCATGTTCTTTAGCGTAACTCATTACTCTCGCTAAAGACCACCGGCGACACGCCCGAATGCCCGTGACCCTGGCCACTGAACCCTCGACTCACCCGTACGAGTGAGTCGAGCGCGGAAAGTGACGCGCCGGGCCTCCCCCTGTGGCGACCCTCATGTGCATGGGGACCACAGTGCTCAGCGTGCGGATGGACGGGGAACTGCTCGACCGGCTCCGGCACCACGCGGCGAAAAGGGGCATGAGCGTCCAGGACTATGTGGTCCGGACGCTCATACGGGACGACTTCGACGAGCGGTTCCAGGCCGCCGTCGAGGAGACGGAGAAGTTCTACGGTCTCACCTGAGCGCGGCTCAGGTGAGACCGAGGGCGGGCATCAGGTAGTAGAAGGTGAAGACGGCGGCGACGACGTACATCGGGGCCGGGATCTCGCGGGCGCGCCCGACCACGAGCCGCATCAGCACGAAGGTGATGAAGCCCATGCCGATGCCGTTGGTGATCGAGTAGGTGAACGGCATCATCACCATCGTGATGAAGGCCGGGACCGCGATCGTGTAGTCGGCCCAGTCGATCTCCTTCACCGAGCCGGCCAGGATCAGGAAGCCGACCGCGAGCAGCGCGGGGGTGGCGGCCTGGGACGGGACCATCGTGGCGACGGGGGTCAGGAACAGGGCGACGGCGAACAGCCCGCCGGTGACGACGTTGGCGAAGCCGGTGCGGGCGCCCTCGCCGACGCCGGCCGTGGACTCCACGAAGGCGGTGGTGGCCGAGGAGGAGGTGGCACCGCCCGCGGCGACCGCGAGACCGTCGATGAAGAGCACCTTGTTGATGCCGGGCATCTCGCCCTTGGCGTCGGTCAGCCTGGCCTCGTCACTGACGCCCATGATCGTGCCCATGGCGTCGAAGAAGCAGGACAGCAGGACGGTGAAGACGAAGAGGACGCCCGTCAGGACACCGACCTTGCCGAAGCCGCCGAAGATGCTGACCTGGCCGATGAGCCCGAAGTCGGGGGTGGAGACGGGGTTGCCCGGCCACTTCGGGGTGGTGAGACCCCAGGAGGGCACATGGGCGACGGCCTCGATGATCAGCGCGAGCACGGTCATGGCGACGATCGAGATCAGGATCGCGCCGGGGACCTTGCGCACGATGAGCGCGAGCGTGAGCAGCGCGCCGAGGATGAAGACGAGGACCGGCCAGCCGTTGAGGTGCCCGTCGGCGCCGAGCTGGAGCGGGACGGTGGTGTGGGCGGCGTCCGGGATGCGGGTGATGAAGCCGGAGTCGACGAGGCCGATCAGCATGATGAACAGGCCGATTCCGATGGAGATGGCCTTGCGCAGCCCGTAGGGCACGGCGTTCATGACGCGCTCGCGCAGCCCGGTGGCGACGAGCAGCATGACCACGAAGCCGGCCAGGACCACCATGCCCATGGCGTCGGGCCAGGACATGCGCGGCGCGAGCTGCAGGGCGACCACGGAGTTCACCCCGAGACCGGCGGCGAGCGCGATCGGCACGTTGCCGATGACGCCCATCAGCAGGGTCGTGAAGGCGGCGGTGAGGGCGGTGGCCGTGACCAGCTGCCCGTTGTTGAGCTGGTGCCCGTAGATGTCCTTGGCGCTGCCGAGGATGATCGGGTTCAGCACGATGATGTAGGCCATCGCGAAGAACGTGGCGAAGCCGCCGCGGACCTCGCGAGGCAGGGTGCTGCCCCGCTCGGAGATCTTGAAGAAGCGGTCGAGGGCGCCGTAGGACGGCATGCTCCCCGGCTGTTCGGGGGCGGGAACCTTGGCAGGTGCCGGGGTGGACATGCGGGACCTCATCACCAAAGGGACTCCCCCAAGACCCTTTGGACTTTCATACGAGCAGAAGTGGCCAGTGACAAACGGTTTCAGTATGAACGTATGAGAACCTGAACGCTATCTCCGCGCGTAGATCCAGCCGCCCCGGTCGCCCGGTGAGCCGCTGCCGGTCGCCTCGTAAGCTGTGCGCATGACGAAGTGGACCCCCAAGCACGAGGCGCCGGAGCCGCTGGAAGGCCCCGTGGTCGCCACCATCACCGGCGGCACGATCGTCTGGTTCGTCCTCTTCTTGGTCCAGCTGCCGTTCTACGGCTGGTTCGGCGACCACGGCCACACCTGGTGGCTGTGGACCTGCCTGGCCGGCGGCGGCCTGGGGCTGATCGGCATCTGGTACGTCCGTAAGCGTGACGCGGCGCTCAAGAGGGCGGCGGCGCTCAAGGAGGCAACGGCCAAGTAGGCCGTGCCACGAGCAGGCCGTACGACCAGCGCAGGACTCCCCTCCTCCCCAGGTCGGATCTTCCTGCCACTCGGCAGGTGAAGCCGTACATACGCACGTACCGTCGAATGCATGACGCACATCGGCGCGGGAGCGGAACTGGACCCTGTGCACCCGGTACCGGCCCCGTCGGCGCCTGAGTCGAGGGGGCTGACGTCCGCCGAGGTCGCGGAGCGGGTCGCCCGCGGTCAGGTGAACGACGTCCCGGTCCGCAGCAGCCGCACGCTCTCCGAGATCGTCCGCGCGAACGTCTTCACCCGCTTCAACGCGATCATCGGCGTCCTCTGGCTGATCATGCTGTTCGTCGCCCCGATCCAGGACAGCCTCTTCGGCTTCGTGATCCTCGCCAACACCGGCATCGGCATCGTTCAGGAGTGGCGGGCCAAGCAGACCCTCGACTCGCTGGCCGTGATCGGGGAGGCCCGGCCCACCGTCCGCCGTGACGGCGTCGCGACCGAGGTCAGCACCTCGGAACTCGTCCTCGACGACGTCATCGAGATAGGCCCGGGCGACAAGATCGTCGTCGACGGCGTGTGCGCCGAGGCCGACGGGCTGGAGATCGACGAGTCCCTCCTCACCGGCGAGGCCGACCCCGTCGTCAAACACCCCGGCGCCGAGGTCAGGTCCGGCAGCTTCGTCGTCGCCGGCGGCGGCGCCTTCAAGGCCACCAGGGTCGGCCGCGAGGCGTATGCCGCCCAGCTCGCCGAGGAGGCCTCCCGCTTCACGCTCGTCCACTCCGAGCTCCGCAGCGGCATCTCGACGATCCTGAAGTACGTCACCTGGATGATGATCCCGGCCGCCATCGGCCTGGTCGTCACCCAGCTCTTCGTCAAGAACAACGAGCTCAAGGACGCCATCGCCCGCACCGTCGGCGGCATCGTCCCCATGGTCCCGGAGGGGCTGGTCCTGCTCACCTCCGTCGCCTTCGCGATCGGCGTCATCCGCCTGGGCCGACAGCAGTGCCTGGTCCAGGAGCTCCCCGCCATCGAGGGCCTCGCCCGCGTCGACACCGTCTGCCTGGACAAGACGGGCACGCTGACCGAGGGCGGGATGGACGTCACCGAGCTGCGCATGCTGGGCGACAGCGACGAGACGTATGTGCACAAGGTCCTCGGGGCGCTCGGCGAGTCGGACCCCCGGCCCAACGCCTCCCTCCAGGCCGTCATCGACGCCTACCCGGACAACGACGAATGGCGCTGCGTCGAGTCGCTGCCCTTCTCCTCCGCCCGCAAGTACAGCGGCGCCACCTTCAGCGAGGGCGACGGCGAGACCAGCACCTGGCTCCTGGGCGCCCCCGACGTGCTCCTCGCCGACGGCGCACCGTCCCTGGCCGAAACCGAACGGCTCAACCGGGAGGGACTGCGCATCCTGCTGCTCGCCCGCGCCACCCGGGACCTCGACGACACCGACGTCGCCAAGGGCGCCCGGCCCACCGCCCTCGTCGTACTGGAGCAGCGGCTGCGCCCCGACGCCGCCGACACCCTGCGTTACTTCGCCGACCAGCACGTCCGTGCCAAGGTCATCTCCGGCGACAACGCGGTGTCCGTCGGCGCGGTCGCGGCCAAGCTCGGGCTCAGCGGTACGACGGTGGACGCGCGCCGGCTGCCCGAGGAGCGGGCGTCGATGGCGTCCGCCCTCGACGAGGGCACCGTGTTCGGCCGCGTCACCCCGCAGCAGAAGCGGGACATGGTCGGTGCGCTCCAGTCGCGCGGGCACACGGTCGCGATGACCGGCGACGGCGTGAACGACGTGCTGGCCCTGAAGGACGCCGACATCGGCGTGTCCATGGGGTCGGGTTCCGAGGCCACCCGCGCGGTCGCCCAGATCGTGCTGCTCAACAACAGCTTCGCCACCCTGCCCTCGGTGGTCGCCGAGGGCCGGCGGGTCATCGGCAACATCACCCGGGTGGCCACGCTGTTCCTGGTGAAGACGGTCTACTCGGTGCTGCTGGCCCTGCTGGTGGTGTGCTGGCAGGTGGAGTACCCCTTCCTGCCGCGGCACCTGACCCTGCTGTCCACGCTCACCATCGGCGTCCCCGCCTTCTTCCTCGCCCTCGCGCCGAACAAGGAACGCGCACGGCCCCACTTCGTACGGCGGGTGATGCGGTACTCGATCCCGGGCGGTGTGGTGGCCGGGGTGGCGACCTTCGTGACGTATCTGATCGCCCGGCACTACTACACGGGCGAGGGCTCGCTGGACGCCGAGACCAGCGCGGCCACGCTCACGCTCTTCCTGATCTCGATGTGGATCCTGGCGATCATCGCCCGCCCCTACACCTGGTGGCGGGTGTTCCTGGTGGCCTCGATGGGCGTGGCGTTCGTGTTCGTGCTCGTGGTGCCCCCGATGCAGAGCTTCTTCGCGCTGAAGCTGGTCGGGGTGACGATGCCGTGGACGGCGGTGGCCATCGCCGTGGTGGCGGCGGTCGCCCTGGAGTTCTTGTGGAAGTGGGTCGACCGCCGCTTTCCCGCGTGACGCGGATTACTGCACGTCGACGAAGTCACCCGTGGCGTTGACCGCCGGGGTCGTCGAGGTGCCCGCGAAGGAGAGGCGCCAGTAGCCGTCGTACTGGGCGGTGGCGGTGGCCTTCACGTTGCCGTATGAGTCGGAGTAGACCGTCTTGACCGTGGTGTACGTGGTGCTACCCGCCTTGCGGAACTGCAGCTTGACCGGCTGGCTGGTGTAGCCGTGGTACAGGCCGTCCTCCCAGTTGGCGCGGATCAGCCTGCCCGTGGTGGTAATGGTCTTGCCCTTGGCGACCGGCTCCGGGCCGGCGTTGGCCGTGAGCTTGGAGTAGCGCTGCAGCAGAGTGGTGGCGAGGCCACCCTGGTCCTTGAAGCCGACCTTGCTCAGGTCGGGGTTGTTCTGGTCCTGGCCGTTGAAGGCGACGGCCTCGGCGGCGACCGACCAGCTGCCGGCGTCGGCGTTCTTCAGCTCGCCCTCGCCCGGGTAGATGTCGACCGTGCCCTTGCAGGTGGCGGTGGTCGGCGAGGTAACCGTGCAGGTGGCGGGATTGTCACCCTCAAGCGTCTTGGTCGGGTCGTCCAGCGAGCCGCGGTAGAGGTAGGCGTCGCTGTAGAAGTCGGACGCGGTGACGTCGACGTCGGCGCCGTGGGTCAGCGTGTAGGTGTACGTCGTGCTGACCTTGTTGGTGGTGCCGACCTTGATCGCCGAGGCGATCTTGAGGTTCGAGAAGCTGACGTCCATCGTGTACGGCGTACCGCTGGACTCGGTGGCGTGCGCGGCCGGCACGGCGAAGGCGGAGAGAGCCAGAGCACCGGAGACGGCGGCCACAGTGGCACGTATGCGCATTGCGTTCCCCTGGAGGGAGAAGTGATCAAGGAGTCGGTTGACTCACGCGATCAGATCCGTGGGGGGTGTGACTGGTTGTACCGCAAGAGGCGTTCCCAGCCAGATTTTGTGGGTGCATTGCCAGCCCGTGGCACAAGTGAGAGAGAGCCTACCGGCCCCGGGAGCGGGGGGCTCCCGGGGCCGGAACTCAATGCTTACTGCACGTCGACGAAGTCACCCGTGGCGTTGACCGCCGGGGTGGTCGAGGTGCCCGCGAAGGAGTAGCGGTAGTAGCCGTCGACCGTCGCGGTGGTCGTGGTCTTCAGGTAGCCGGTCGAGTCCGACTTGATGGTCTTCAGCGTCGTGTAGGTGCTGGAGCCCTTCTTGCGGAACTGGAGCTTCACGGACTGGTTGGTGTAGCCGTGGTACAGGTGGTCCTCCCAGTTGGCACGGGACAGCTTGCCCGTGACCGTGATGGTCTTGCCCTTCTTCACCGGTTCCGGCGAAGCGTTGACCGTCAGCTTGGAGTAACGCTGGACCTTGGTGCTGCCCAGGCCGCTCTGCACGGTGCTGTCGCTGGTGCTGTACTGGATGGCCAGTGCGCCGGCCGACCAGGTGCCCGCATCGGAGTTGATCAGCTCGTTGTCACCGGGGTAGATGTCGATGAGGCCCTTGCAGGTGGCGGTCGTCGACGAGGTGGCGGTGCAGTCGGCCGGGGCGTCGCCGAACAGGACCTTGTCCGCCGTTTCGGGCGAGGAGCCCTTGTAGATGAAGGGGCCGTTGTCGAAGTCGTCCGAACCGATGTCGTAGTTGGCCCCGTGGGTCAGCGTGTAGGTAACCGTGGTGGAGACGTGGTTGGTCGTACCCACCTTGATCGCGCCGGTGATTTTGAAGTTCGAGAAGCTGACGCCCAGGTCGGCCGCCGTGGAGGCGGTGAACGCGGACTTGCCGGAGGCGGAGAGCGCCTTCACGGCCTCCGTCCTGTAGGACGGGGCATCGGCGGCGTGCGCGGCCGGCACGACGAAGGCGGAGAGAGCCAGGGCGCCGGAAGCGGCGACCACGGTGGCACGAATGCGCATGCGTTCCCCTGCAGGGAGAGGGGCCCCGGCGGCAGTCGTTCCTCACGGCTCGTCGCCGCCGCCAGGCCCAAGTGATCATGGAGTCTGTTGACTCACGTGATCAGATCCACGGCCGGTGGGGATGGTTGTACGGAAGTTGAATCTTTCGTAGATGATTTTCGAACGACTCTCGTCCCACCGGCGCACGGCCCTCAGTCGAACCAGCGGTCCCGCGCCAGCTCCTCCGTGCGGGACGTGTCCTCCAGCAGGGCCGCGACCTCGAAGCGCCGCGGCCACTGCCCGGCCGCCCAGGCCAGACCGGCTGCCACGCCCTCCAGGGTGGCCGCGTGCAGGACGCCGTCGCCGGTCAGCCGCCAGTCGATCTCGACGCCGTCCACGACCAGTTCCTCGTGCTCGACGTAGGTGTCCGGGGTGCGCGGGCCGAGCAGCACCCGTACCGACTCCGATACGTCGTGCTCGGTGCCCTCGGAGTCCACGGACCCCGTGACGGACTCGCTCAGCCGCCGCACCTGGAACAGCTCGGCCAGCTCGGCGGCCCGGGACGGGCGGACCGGCAGCAGCGGGACACCGGAGGTGAAGGGCAGCAGGTCGGGCGAGTCGACGACCACCGCGTCGGCCGCGTCCACGACCTCCACCCGTCCGTCGACGACGGCCCGCAGCTCGTCCGGCAGGGTCACCTGCTCGGGGTCCAGATCGGCCAACGCGCTGTACAACCCGTGCAGTTGGGCGGGCGTGACCGGGCGCTCCGGGTCGGCGAGCCGGTCCAGCAGCTCGGCGGCACCGCCGGGCTCGTCGAGCAGCGCGGCGACGGAGGTGCGCACGCCGAGGGCCCGCAGCACCTGCTCGTCCTCGAACCCGGTGGCGTCGGCCTCGTCGTACAGCCCGCGCAGCAGCGGGTCGCCGCCGGCCGCGAGCAGACCGGCGGGCCGGCGCCCGTCCAGGACCGGGTGCCCGCGCAGCCACCATGCGGTGTACGGGCGTACGACCTCGTGCGTGCCGTCCGCCAGCAGGACCCGCACCGGCTGGGTGAGCGCGTCGCGCAGCGGCGGGCGGGCGAGCAGGGCGAGGGCCTGCGGCCAGTGCTCGTCGTCGACGAGGTCGAGGTCGCGCACGGCGACGAGTTCGGTGGCCACGGGTGGCACCGGGCTGTCCGGGAAGCGGTCCAGGATGTCCTCGCACCACACGTCGACGGCGTCGAGCAGACCGGCGTCGTCGGGCTCGGCGAAGTCCCCTTCCCTGGGTTCGAGTTCGTCCGGGTCGAGGACCACGTCCGTGGCGCGCACCAGAGCGAAGTCGGCGAGCACACCACAGGCGGCCAGCGGGCTCTCGCCCCACTTCTCGGCCAAGTCGGCGTCCACGGCGGCCAGTTCGCCTTCACGGATGACGCGCGCGAAGGAGCTGCCGGGGAAGACCAGCTCACCGGCGGGGGCGAGTTCGCCGTCCTCGTCGGGGAGGGCGAGGGCGCCCAGCCAGGGCTCGTCACCCGGTTCCAGGCCCGCGTCACGGACGAGGGCGAGGACGATGTCGGCCAGTTCCTCGGCGTCCGGGGCGTCCTCCTCCCAGCTCGCCCCGCCCTCGTCGTCCAGGGAGGCGGCGACGGCGGCACGCACCTGGGGCGTGGTGAGGACGGCCCGGGGGGTCGCGGGCAGGGCGCCGAGCTTCTCCAGGAGCGGATGGGCGGCGTCCGGGTGGGCGACCTTCAGCCCGAGCCGGGCGAGGACCTCGGGGTCGATCCGGGTGGCGTCCGGCGCGGGCAGCAGGACCTGCCGGGGGCCGATCGTGGTCCGCCCGTCGGCGAGCGGCACGGGCAGGCCGGAGAGCCGGTCCGGGTCGACCCCGGCGAGGCTGTCGTAGAGCCGGTGCCACCAGTCCGGGTCCTTCTCCAGCCCGGCCAGCCGGTCTACCGCGTCGGCCAGCGGGAGGCGGGCGACTCCCAGCGTACGCAGTTCGACGCGGCGTTCCAGGCCGGCGGGCAGGAGGGTGGGCAGGACCTCGGCCAGGACACGGACGGTGTCGCCGCCCGCGCCCTCGACGACCTCGGCGTCCCGGGGGCGCAGGGCCTCGGGGAGGTCCTCGGCGTGCGGCTCGGGCTCGACGGCGGGCGGGAGGAAGGCGGTGCGCGGGAGGCGGTCGAGGATCGCCTGGCGCAGCGCGCCGTCGAGCTCGCCCTTGCCGAGGGGGCCGGGCACGAGGCCGATGATGCTCTCGGCCACCGGGCGCCATTCGGCGAGGAGTTCGGTGTACGCGTCCGCCGCGCGCTGCACCAGGAAGTCGGTCAGCGGGCCGGGGGCGGCGTGCCGGCGGGTGGTGTCCAGCGGGAAGGAGGCGATGAGCAGGGCGGGCACGCCGAGGGGCTCGTCGCTGGGGGTGGGGGCGTGGACGACGGGGGTGGTGCGGGGGTGGACGGGGCTGCCGTAGGCGTCGACGGGTACGGCCCAGGTGACGGACCAGTGGGGGCGCAGGCGCTCCTCCACCGGGCGGTCGGCGAGCAGGACCGGGGTGAGCGGGCCGTGCGTGGCGGAGGTGCGCCAGTGGGTGACGCCGTCGCGTGAGTCCTCCACGATCGTGAAGGGGCCGTCGGTGCGGCGGGTGAGCGTGCGGGGGGCCTCGCCGTTGATCTCGACGACGACTTCCGCCAGGCCGGGGAGGGCCAGCAGGAGAGCGTCGTCGACCGCTTGCAGGAGCCGTTCGGCCAGATCGGTGGCGGCCGTGTCGCGCAGCGGGAGGATGACGACCGTGTCGTACGGGTCGGGGGCGGTGCCCTCGGCGGCGAACGGGAGGCGCAGCAGGGGGACGTGTCCGTCGCGCCGGCGGATCTCGTCTCCCAGCCCGGGGCTGTGGCGGGCGGCTTCGGCGGTGTGTTCCCGGGCCTCGGCGAGGGACCAGCGGACGCCGCCGTGGCGTCCGACGACCGCGGGCTCGTCGGTGACGGCGAGTACGGCGGCGAAGCCGACGCCGAAGCGGCCGACGGTGCCCTGGCCTTCGTGGGCCTCGCGCTTGGCGGAGGCGCGCAGGGTGGCGAGCGACTCGACACCGGCCGCGTCCAGGGGGGCGCCGGTGTTGGCGGCGAACAGGACGCCGTCGCGGAGGGTGAGCCGGAGGCGGCCGGGTGTCTTCGCCCGGGCGGCGGCGTCGGCGGCGTTCTGGGCGAGCTCGACGACGAGCCGGTCCCGGTAGCCGCCGAGGACCAGGTCCTCCTCGGCGTTGGCGTCCTCGCGGAAGCGGGCGGGGCTGGTGGCCCAGGCGTCGAGAACACCGCGGCGCAGACGGGCGGTGCCGAAGGGGTCGGCACCCTCGGCAGCGGGCCGCACGAACTTGCTCACGTTCACTCTCCTCATCGGCGTGACGATGCAAGGTACCGCGCCACTGCCCATGCCTTTCCGCGCCCGGACTCCGCCCACAGCCCCACTCGCCCGTCCCCCGGACCGGAACTCACCCCCGAGAGGGCCAAGACGCCGCTGCCACCGGGGTGCAGCCCCCGCGCCCAGCCCACGGCCCTGCTCGCCCATCCCGGTGGCCTGTCGTCCTGGAGAGGGACCACGCACCGCTACCACCAGGGCCCAGCCCCTGGACCCGGTCCGACGACCCGCAGGCCCGAGACCCCTCCCCGAACCGGACCACGCACCACTGCCACCAGAGCCCAGCCCTGAACCCAGACCAACGACCCACTCACCCACCCCGCCGGGCGAAACACGCCCCCGACAGGAACCACGCACCGCTACCACCAAGGCCCAGCCCTGCACCCCACCCGACGACCCGCAGGCCCGAGACCCCTCCCCGAACCGGACCACGCACCACTGCCACCAGAGCCCAGCCCTGAACCCAGACCAACGACCCACTCACCCACCCCGCCGGGCGAAACACGCCCCCGACAGGAACCACGCACCGCTACCACCAAGGCCCAGCCCTGCACCCCACCCGACGCCCACTCAACCCGCTCTGCCGGGCCAGGGCACGTCCCCGACAGGGGCCACGCACGGCTGCCACCGGGGCCCAGTCCATCGACCCCGCCCGACGACCCACTCACCCGCCCCGCCGAGCCGTAACTCCCCCCGAGAGGGGCCCGCAGCGCCCGCCTACGAGTGGCCGAGTTCTGCCGTCTCCTCGTCGCCCAGTGCCGGGACCGAGCCCGAGTCCGGTGCCGGGCGCAGGGGGAAGGGGTCCACCTTCGTCTCGTCGATGACCGGTGCCGCCGGCTGGGGCGGCTTGGGCATGACCGCGGCCTCCGAGTGGCCGCCGCAGCCGTACGTGAGCGAGACGACCCGCCCGTCGGCCGGTGAGAACTCGTTCGCGCAGAGGCCGAAGGCCTGGCCGAGGGAGCCGCCGAGGGGAACCAGGAAGCCACAGCTGACGCAGGAGGCGGGGGCCGCCTGGGCCATCGGGGTCTTGGCGCCGAACGCCTCGTCCCAGCGGTCGGCGGCGACGTGCAGGCCGTAGCGGGACAGGACCCGGGCCCGGCGCATGCCGAGTTCCTCCGCCACCGACGCGATCGAGCCCCGGGAGGGGATCGTGGGCAGTGTGGCGGGCGCGCCGGGGGTGACCTCCGCGTCCTCCGCCTCCGCCAGTTCCGCCATCTCGTGCGACACGGGGGAGCTCGGCAGGGGCTGGTCCTCGCCGGAGTAGCCCGGCTCCAGCCGGAGGTCCTCGGCGTCCGTGGGAAGGAGGTCGCCGGGGCCCATGTCGCCGGGCCGCAGCCGCTCGCTCCACGGCACCCATTCCGGGGCCAGGAGCGCGTCGGGGCCGGGCAGCAGGACGACCTCGTCCAGCGTCACCACCTTCGCGCGGGACGCCCGGGTCACGGTCGCCGCCCAGCGCCAGCCCCGGTACCCGAGCTCCTTGCACTCGAAGAAGTGCGTGACAACGCGGTCGCCCTCGGACACCAGGCCGACGTGCTCGCCGACCACACCCGGGGCGGCGGCCTCCTCGGCTGCGGCGCGGGCGAGGTCGACGGCCTCGGCGCACAGGCGGTCGGGGGTGCGGCTTCGCGTGCTCGCTGCGCTCACAGGTATCGCTTCTCTCCTACGCCGTCTCACGGGTGCGCCTGCCTTTGGCGGTGGGGCGGACGGAGCGGACCTGTGGGCCGCATCGACGTCCGCGTCCGATCGCTCTCGGGCGCACCTCTGCCATCCATTCTGCGGGATGGCTGAGATACGCACGCTACCTGTTCGTAGGCGCTGGGCCTACACCGACGGGACAGTACGCCGTTTCAAGCCGGTGTTTGACCCGCCGGACGCGCCGTAACCGCACTACGGACCATCATCTCAGGGCACTATGAACGTCGTGGCAGCCGCGAAGTCGTCCCAAGGCGCCACCGGGGTCGGTGGGGTCAAGGGGAGCAGTCGAAGTGGCGGTGCGGGCCGGATGCGCGGTGCCGTCCGCTCCGTCGGCCGTGCCCTGCACTTCCCGGTGACCGGAACCGCCCGAGGCATCCGGAAGGCGACGCATGCGCACGGCGCGGGCGAGTCGGGGCTCGGGAAGCTGATCGAGCTGCACGCGGTGAACGGCGCCGGCGATGTCATGATCACCGTAGCCCTCGCCTCCACCGTCTTCTTCTCGGTGCCGACCGACGAGGCCCGCGGCCGCGTCGCCCTCTATCTCGCCATCACCATGGCCCCCTTCACGGTCCTCGCGCCCGTGATCGGCCCCCTTCTCGACCGTCTGCCGCACGGCCGGCGCGCCGCGATGGCCGGCGCGATGTTCGCCCGTGCCCTGCTCGCGCTGATCATCTCGGGGGCGGTGGCCGGCGGCAGTCTCCAGCTGTATCCCGCCGCGCTGGGCGTCCTCGTCGCCTCGAAGGCGTACGGGGTGGTGCGCAGCGCCGTCGTGCCCCGGCTCCTCCCGCCCCGCTTCTCCCTGGTGAAGGCGAACTCCCGGGTAACGCTCGGCGGGCTCCTCGCCACCGGCATCGCCGCGCCCGTCGGGGCGGGACTGCAGGCCCTCGGCTCCCGCTGGCCGCTCTACGGCGCCTTCGTGATCTTCGTCGCAGGCACGTTCCTGTCCTTCTCCCTGCCGCCGAAGGTCGACTCGGCCAAGGGCGAGGACATCGCGCTGCTCGCGGCCGACGAGGAGCATCTGCACGGGCCGCACCTCAAGCCGGTGAAGCGTCCGGGGCTGCGCACGGTCGGCCCGGCCGTCACCCACGCCCTCGGCGCCAACGCCGCCCTGCGCTGTCTGTCCGGCTTCCTGATCTTCTTCCTCGCGTTCCTGCTGCGCGAGCACCCGCTGACCGGGGAGAGCGCGGCGGTGTCCATGGGGATAGTGGCCGTCTCGGCGGGCGTGGGCAACGCGCTCGGTACGGCGGTCGGGGCCTGGCTGCGGTCGAGGGCGCCGGAGATCATCATCGTGACCGTGGTCGCGGTGGTGCTGGGTACGGCGATCGTCGCGGCGGTGTTCTTCGGCGCGTTCCTGGTGGCCTGTCTGGCGGCGGTCGCCGGGTTCGCCCAGGCCCTCGCCAAGCTGTCCCTGGACGCGCTGATCCAGCGGGACGTGCCGGAACTGGTGCGTACGTCGGCGTTCGCGCGCTCCGAGACGCTGCTGCAGATGGCGTGGGTGTTCGGTGGCGCGGTCGGCATCGTGATGCCGCTCAACGGCACGCTGGGCCTGACGGTGGCCGCCGTGATCGTGGCCGCCGGCTGGCTGACCACCCTGCGCGGTCTGCTCAGCTCGGCGCGCCAAGGGGGCCGGACACGGCCGCGAGTGGCGTAACGAACCGGGCACGCCGCACCCCACATGGGGCGACGGCCCGAGTGCCCGATAGCCTTCGGCCATGACCACGCTGCAATCCGCCTCGCGACGCCGCCGCGCCGTCGCCGCTGCCGGCGCCGTTTCCGCCGGACTGCTCGTTCTGTCGGCCTGCGAGAAGCCGACGCCCATCGCGACGATCACCGTCGGCACGAGCTCGGTCAACTCAGAGGCCACCTGCTACAACGACGGCAAGGCCCTGAGCACGGCCATCCTGGCCAATTGCCTCAAGGACACCGACATCAAGTCGATCAAGGTGGACCCGGACGAGACCGTGCGCTTCGGCGTCGACCCGGCGGTCGCGGACAGCGGGTGGACGATCCTGATGAACGGTCAGCCGCTCACCGACTCCAGCAAGAAGACCTACCGCACCATCCCGGGCAGCGTGTTCTTCAACGCCCAGTACGGCGCCCAGGGCAACTCGACCCTGGTCTCCATCAAGGAGGGCGAGAAGGACGTCAAGGGTCTGTGGTCCTTCAAGCTCAAGAAGGACTCCTGACCACGTCTTCCGCACGTGTTCTCGTAGCCACCGCGGTACCCGCCGAACGGGACGCGGTGGCACGGGCGTTCACGGGGCCGGAGCGTGAGGTGCGGCTTGCGGGGGTGACCCTGCGCAGGCTGCCTCGGCTCGATGTGGCCGCCGCCGGGGTCGGCCCGGCCCGCGCCGCCGCCTCCACCGCCGCCGCCCTCACCGCGGCCGCCCTCGAAGGCGCCCCCTACGCCCTGGTCGTCTCCGCCGGGATCGCCGGCGGTTTCCAGCCCGGGGCCCCGGTCGGTTCGCTGGTCGTGGCCGACGAGATCACCGCCGCCGATCTGGGCGCCGACACGCCCGACGGCTTCCTTCCGGTCACCGAGCTGGGCTTCGGGACCGTCAGCCACCGTCCGCCAAAAGCACTCGTACGAGACATCGCCGCCGCGACCGGAGCTCGCCCGGGAGCCGTACTCACCGTCTCGACGGTGACCGGCACGGCCGCCCGCGCCGCCGAACTGCGCACCCGTCACCCGCGTGCCCTCGCCGAGGCCATGGAGGGCTTCGGGGTGGCCGAGGCGGCCGCCGCGCACGGCGTGCCCGTCCTGGAGTTGCGCGCGGTCTCCAACCCCGTCGGCCCGCGCGACCGCGCCGCCTGGCGCATCGGCGACGCCCTGGCGGCCCTCACCGAGGGCTTCGGGAAGCTCGCGCCCGTACTGGAGAGTTGGAATCCCCATGAGCCCTGAGAGCCGACCCCTGCAGATCGCCTACTCCCCCTGCCCCAACGACACCTTCGTCTTCGACGCCCTCGCCCACGGCCGCGTGCCCGGCGCGCCCGCGCTCGACGTGACCTTCGCGGACATCGACATCACGAACGGCATGGCCGAGCGCGGCGAGTTCGACGTGCTGAAGGTGTCGTACGCGGTGCTGCCGTACGTCCTCGACGAGTACGCGCTGCTGCCCTGCGGGGGCGCGCTGGGGCGTGGCTGCGGGCCGCTGGTGCTCACCCGGAAGGCCGGGGCCGACCTGACGGGTCGTAGGGTCGCCGTGCCGAGCGAGAAGTCGACGGCCTATCTGCTCTTCCGGCTGTGGGCGGCGGACACGCTGCCCGGCGGGGTCGGTGAGATCGTCGTCATGCCGTTCCACGAGATCATGCCGGCCGTGCGGGACGGCAAGGTCGACGCGGGGCTGGTGATCCACGAGGCGCGCTTCACGTACCAGAACTACGGGCTGCACAAGCTCGCGGACATGGGCGAGCACTGGGAGAACACGACCGGGCTGCCGATTCCGCTGGGCGCGATCATCGCCAAGCGGTCGCTGGGCGCGGACACGCTGCGGCAACTCGCGGCGTCCATCCACACGTCGGTGCACGCGGCCTGGGACGACCCCGAGGCCTCCCGGCCGTACGTCATGGAGCACGCCCAGGAGATGGACCCGGCCGTCGCCGACCAGCACATCGGGCTGTACGTCAACGAATTCACGTCGGATCTCGGCGAGGACGGCTACGCGGCGGTCAGGGGTCTGCTGACGCGCGCCGCGGCCGAGGGACTCGTCCCGCCCCTCGGCCCCCGGGCACTCGACTTCCCCTGACCGGACAGGTCCTACACGTCCAGCTGGTCGGCGACCGCCCGCAGCAGGCCGGCGATCTTCTTGCCGGAGGCCTTGTCGGGGTAACGGCCCTTTTCGAGCATCGGAGTGATGTTCTCCAGGAGGGTCGTCAGGTCCTGCACGATCGAGGCCAGTTCGTCCGGCTTCTTGCGCTGGGCGGCCGCGACCGAGGGCGCCGGGTCGAGGACGGTGACGGAGAGCGCCTGGTCGCCGCGCTGGCCGGCGACCACGCCGAACTCCACGCGCTGTCCCGGCTTGAGTGAATCGACTCCGGCGGGAAGAACCGAGGAATGGACGAAGACGTCACCGCCGTCGTCGCGGGAGAGAAAGCCGAAGCCCTTCTCGCTGTTGAACCACTTGACCTTGCCGGTAGGCACGTCTGTCCTCGTCCTCGTTCTCGTCGGAAAACTGCTTCTGAAAACGGCTCTTGATAGCACTGGGGCGGGTCGTCCATGACCCGCCGGTACCAAGGCTAATGGTCTTCGGGCGGGTGACAAGACGTCGCCCGGTTGTTCCTTCGCGCTGGGAACTACCCTGGTCCGGTGCGTGACAAAACCCAAACGAATTCCGCCGGGCCCGGTGACGGACTGATCCGTACCGGTGCCGTCGTCTTCTTCATCGGTGCCGTGGCCACTCTCGTCACCGTGGCACCGCTGTTCCTCGGTGCGAAGCCTTTTCCGACGTACATGTTCGGCCTGAGCATGCTGATGGCCGTCGGCTTCCTCGTCGCGGGCGCCGGAGTACTCCGATCGATCGCGGCAGGACGCCGCCAGGCCCGCGACGCCTCGCGGTAGCCGACCGGCCGGCACGGGAACGCGACCAGGCCATCGAGCACAACGTCCGCCCCTGCCCTGCCCAGCTCGCACGGACCAGTGCCCACGACGACACGGCAGGACGACGTCAGACGCCCGAAGCCACGCGGTAGCCCGCCAGCCAGCGCGGGAACGCCGCCAGGCCGCCGAACACGACGTCCGCCCCTGCCGACCGCAGCGCCCCCGTCGCACGGACCAGTGCCCACGACGACACGACAGGACAACGTCAGACGCCCGGCACCCCGCAGTAGCCCGCCAGCCAGCGCGGGAACGCCGCCAGGCCGCCGAACACGACGTCCACCTCTGCCCTGCCCAGCTCGCACGGACCAGTGCCCACGACGACGCGACAGGACGACGTCAGACGCCCGGCGCCCCGCGGTAGCCCCTCAGCCAGCGCGGGAACGCCGCCAGGTCGTCGAGTACGACGTCCGCCCCTGCCGTGCGCAGCTCGTCCGCGTCGCAGGGGCCGGTGGCCACGGCGACGGAGAGTGCTCCGGCGGTGCGGGCACCGCGGACGTCCCCCACGTGGTCCCCTACGTACACGGCGGCTCCGTGCTCGCGCAGGGCCTCCGCCTTCTGTTCCGCCCACAGGTCGCCCACGACCACGTCCGGCTCCAGGCCGAGGTGACTCAGGTGCAGCTTGGCGTTCGGCTCGTACTTCGCGGTGACCACGATCGCCCGTCCGCCGACCGCCTGCACCGCCGTGATCGCCTCCCGGGCACCGGGCATCGCGGGCGTGGCGGCCACAGCTATGTCGGGGTACATCTCCCGGTACAGATCGCTCATCGGCCCGACCTGCTCGGCCGGGAACCAGTTGATCAGCTCCTCCGCGAGCGGCGGCCCGAGCCGGGTGATCGCCAGGTCGGCGTCGATGAAGGTCCCGGTCCGCTCGGCCAGCGCCAGGTAGCAGGCATGGATGCCCGGCCGGGAGTCGATCAGGGTCATGTCGAGGTCGAAGCCGACGGTCGGCGCGGGAGCAGTCATATGGGCCATTGTGCCCAGACGGCACACCGGCCAGGCCGCGCGGGAATGTGAGGTGGGCGACGCCACACGGCGCGAAACAGCACGGGGCTCGATACAGCTAGCCCCGGCGCTGGGAGCGCCAGACCAGGTAGAGGGCCGAGGCCACGGCCGCGCCGCGCACCACCCATGGCCAGGTCTCGGCGACGGCGGTGTTCATATGGCCCTGGGCGATGGGGGCGCCCCAGCGGCCCTCGTTCCTGCCCCACAGCCAGGCCACTCCCGCCGCCAGCGCCAGTCCGGGCATGCCCATGACCGCCCACTTGGTCTCCGCCGGGGTCAGCCGGCGTGAGCCGTACGCGATGAGCCAGCCCAGGATGAGCCCGAACCAGTTGCCGAGTACGGCTCCCGCGACGAGCAGCCCGGCGGCGAGCAGGAGGAGTGGGTTGGTCCAGCCGGCGGCCGGCCGGGGCAGGGCGAGCCGACGGCGCCGGGCCGGCGCGGGGGCGGCGGCCGCGGCGCCGGCGTCCTGTTCGACCGGCGCGGTCTCCTCCTCTTTGGTCTCCTTGGTGTCCTTGGTGTCCCGCTCCGGCGGCTTCTCCTTCAGCGGCGGCTTGAGCAGCTCGGGGATCTCCACACCGCCGACGAACCCCGGCACGCTGTCGCCCTCCCCGAACGGGCTGCTGTCCACCCGCCACCAGTCCGGCTGCAACGCGCTGTCGCCGAGCTCGTGCTCCCCGGCCAGATGCGGCGGGGACGGCGCGTCCGGGCGGGCGGGCGGCTCCGGTTCGGCGGGGCGCGGCCGCGGTACGACCCGGCGCAACCGCTTCGGCTCGGGCTCCGGGCGCGCCGGCTGTACGGGCACGGAGGCGGGCGGCGCCGACGGCGCACCGGCGGTGGCCCCGGCGGCCGCGACGACCTCGTCCGGGGTGCCCAGGCGAGCGATGATGCGGCGGACGGCGGCGGGACTGTCGACGGTGGCCTTGGCACGGCGCCGGTCGATCTCGTTCCGCAGCTCCGAGACCAGACGCATCCGGACGGCCGACGACAGCTGCCGCTGCTGCGCCACATCGCCGACGCGGCTCAGATACTCGTAGACGACCTGGTCGCTTTCGATACCCACGAAGTCCCCTCCGGGGCTGACATGTTGGTAACCGGCGGGACGAAGGTAGCGCAGGTCGGCATCGACCGTTCCGTCCGGCATTCGGGGACAAGGCACCCCCACCGGCCCGCACCTCATCGGCGAAAGCGCCGGGGGCGACCCGCTACCGTGGGTCAGATGAGCACCGAGGACCGCACGGCGCCCCGCTCTCTCGCGGAGGCGCTCCGCGCCAGGGACGACGTCTCGCTGGCCGCGCTCCTGCGCAGCCGCCCCGACCTCATCACCCCCGTCCCCACCGATCTCACCCAGCTCGCCACCCGCGCGGGCACCCGTGCCTCCGTGCTGCGCGCCCTGGAACGGCTGGACCGCTTCGCGCTGCAGACCGCGGAGGCGCTGGCGGTGGCGGCGGACCCGGCGACGTACGGCGCACTGCTCGGCCTGATGGCCGGGGACACCGGTGAGAAGGGTGATCCGGCCGTGGCCGCCGCCCTTCCCCGCGCCCTGGCCACCCTCCGCGAGCAGGCCCTGGTGTGGGGCGGCGACGACCGGCTGCGCCTGGTGCGCACGGCCCGTGAGGTGCTGGCCCCGTCGCCGCAGCACCCGTCGCCGACGGGCCTGGGCCCGACCGTGCAGGAGGCGACCGCCGGGATGTCCCCGGGCCGCATCCAGGAGATCGTCGCCGCCCTCGGCCTGCCCTCGACCCATGACGCGGTCTCCGCCGCGGCCTCGCTGACCGGCCTGTTCACGCACCGCAAGAAGATGGCCGCACTGCTCCGCGAGGCACCCGAGGAGTCCCTCGAAGTCCTCACCCGGCTGGTCTGGGGCCCGCCGTACGGCCAGGTCACCCCCGACCCGGCGCCCCGGCTGCGCTGGCTGCTCGACCGCGGTCTGCTGCTGCCGACGGCGCCCGGCACGGTCGTACTCCCCCGTGAGGTCGCCCTGCACCTGCGCGAGGGCCGCGCCCACCGCGCGCCCGAGGCCGTACCGCCCGCCGTCGAACCGGCCGCGACGCACGCTCCGCAGATGGTGGACGCGACGGCCGCCGGTCAGGCGTACGGCGCCCTGGCGACCGTCGAGGAGCTGCTGAAGGACTGGGACGAGGGCGGCCCGGCGGTGCTGCGGGCGGGCGGTCTGAGCGTCCGGGACCTGAAGCGGACCGCCGTCGCACTCGACGTGCCCGAGCCCGTCGCCGCCTTCTGGGTCGAACTCGCGTACGCGGCGGGCCTGCTGGCCTCGGACGGCGAGGCCGACGAGCGGTACGCGGCCACCCCGGCCTACGACGAGTGGCTGGAGCAGCCCCCGGCCGAACGCTGGGCGCGGCTCGCCGAGGCATGGCTGACCGCGACCCGGACGCCGGGTGTGGTCGGCGGGCGGGACGCGAAGGAGCGTGCGCTGTCGGCCCTGGGGCCGGGGCTCGACCGCTCCGCCGCGCCCGAGGTACGCCATCGCGTCCTGTCCCTGCTGGCCGCCCTGCCGGAGGGCGCGGCTCCCGCCCCCGACTCCGTGCTGGCCCGGCTGCGCTGGGAACGCCCGCTACGCGGTCCGCAGAGGGACGACGACCTGCGCTCCCGCCTCGCCGAATGGACCCTGTCGGAGGCGGAACTGCTGGGCGTCACCGGACGCGGGGCGCTGTCCGCCCAGGGCCGGGCGCTGCTGGGCGCACCGGCGCCCGGCCGCCCCGCGCACGGCTCGGCGGCCGCCGAGCCGTCCGGACCCGGCGACAAACTCCCCGTCCACCACCACCATCACGCGCCCGCGCCCCACGAACCCCTCTCCGCGCCGGAGCAGGCGGTGGCGTCCGCCGCGGCCGCCCGGCTCCTCGCCCCGCTGCTGCCCGAACCGCTGGACCATGTGCTGCTCCAGGCGGACCTGACGGCGGTGGCGCCCGGCCCGCTGGAGCGCCCGCTCGCCGACATGCTGGGAGTGCTCGCGGACGTGGAGTCGAAGGGCGCCGCGACGGTCTACCGCTTCACCCCCGCCTCCGTACGCCGTGCCCTGGACGCCGGCCGGGCCGCCTCCGACCTGCACGCCTTCCTGGCCGCGCACTCCCGCACGCCGGTCCCGCAGCCGCTGGCCTATCTGATCGACGACGTGGCCCGCAAGCACGGCCATCTGCGCGTCGGCGCGGCCTCCGCCTATGTCCGCTGCGACGACGACGCCGTCCTGAACGAGATCCTCGCCGACAAGCGGGCGTCCGCTCTGCGCCTGCGCCGCCTGGCCCCGACGGTGCTGGCGGCCCAGGCCGCCCCGGCGACGCTCCTCGACGGCCTGCGCTCGATGGGCTACGCCCCCGCCGCCGAGTCCGCGGAGGGCGACGTCCTGATCACCCGCGCCCACGCCCACCGCACCCCGCCCCGCACGGCCCCCGAGCCGGTCCCGGACGGCCCGCCCACGCCCGACGCCACACTTCTGTCGGCCGCGATCCGCGCCATCCGGGCGGGCGACCTCGCCGCCACGACCCCGCGCAAGCCGGCCGGTGCCCCGGCCGCGAGCGGCGACCTGCCCCGGACCGGTTCCGCCGAGACCCTCGCCACCATGCAGGCCGCCGTGCTCACCGGCGAGGCCCTGTGGATCGGCTATGTCAACGCCGAGGGTGCCGCGAGCCAGCGCGTGATCGCCCCCATCCGGGTCGAGGGCGGCTTCGTCACGGCGTACGACCACACGGCGGACGAGGTACGGACGTATCCGCTGCACCGGGTGACGGGGGTGGCGGAGCTCGCCGAGGACTGATCCGGCCGACGGTTGCGATGATCCCACCGGTCCGTCCGCGGCCGGCCGTGATCGTCGGCCCGTAGGGCACACTGGACGTTTGGGCCATGACGATGGCCGTACGGAAAGGGTGCCCGCGTGAACGGTCCGCTGATCGTCCAGTCCGACAAGACCCTGCTCCTCGAGGTCGACCACGAGCGAGCCGACGACTGCCGTCGGGCCATCGCGCCGTTCGCCGAGCTGGAGCGGGCGCCGGAGCACATCCACACCTACCGCGTGACGCCGCTGGGACTGTGGAACGCGCGGGCCGCCGGACACGACGCCGAGCAGGTCGTCGACGCGCTCGTGCAGTACAGCCGCTACCCCGTGCCGCACGCCCTGCTCGTCGACATCGCCGACACCATGGACCGGTACGGGCGGCTGACCCTCAGCAAGCACCCGGCCCACGGTCTGGTGCTGACGACCACCGACCGCCCGGTCCTCGAAGAGATCCTCCGCTCCAAGCGGATCGTTCCTCTCGTCGGGGCCAGGATCGATCCGGACTCCGTCGTGGTGCACCCCTCCGAGCGCGGGCAGATCAAGCAGGTACTGCTCAAGCTGGGCTGGCCGGCCGAGGACCTCGCCGGGTACGTGGACGGCGAGGCGCACCCGATCGAGCTGCGCGAGGACGGATGGGCGCTGCGGGCCTACCAGAAGCAGGCCGTGGAGAACTTCTGGCACGGCGGCAGCGGTGTGGTCGTGCTGCCCTGCGGCGCCGGCAAGACGCTGGTCGGCGCCGGGTCCATGGCCCAGGCCAAGTCCACCACGCTCATCCTCGTCACCAACACCGTCTCCGCCCGGCAGTGGAAGCACGAACTGGTGAAGCGGACCTCGCTGACCGAGGACGAGATCGGCGAGTACAGCGGTACGCGCAAGGAGATCCGGCCGGTCACCATCGCGACCTACCAGGTGCTCACGACGAAACGGAAGGGGATCTACCCCCACCTGGAGCTCTTCGACTCCCGTGACTGGGGGCTCATCGTCTACGACGAGGTGCATCTGCTGCCCGCTCCCGTCTTCAAGTTCACCGCCGACCTCCAGGCGCGCCGGCGTCTCGGTCTGACCGCGACCCTGGTGCGTGAGGACGGGCGCGAGTCGGACGTGTTCTCCCTCATCGGGCCCAAGCGGTTCGACGCGCCCTGGAAGGAGATCGAGGCGCAGGGGTACATCGCGCCCGCCGACTGCGTCGAGGTACGGGTCAATCTCACCGACTCCGAGCGGCTCGCCTACGCCACCGCCGAGACGGAGGAGAAGTACCGCTTCTGTGCCACCACGGAGACGAAGCGGAAGGTGACGGAGGCGATCGTCCGGCGCTTCGCGGGACAGCAGATCCTCGTCATCGGCCAGTACATCGACCAGCTCGACGAACTGGGCGAGCATCTGAACGCCCCCGTCATCAAGGGCGAGACGTCCAACGCCCAGCGCGAGAAACTCTTCGACGCCTTCCGCGAGGGCGAGATCAGCGTCCTCGTCGTCTCCAAGGTCGCCAACTTCTCCGTCGACCTGCCGGAGGCGACGGTCGCCGTCCAGGTGTCGGGCACCTTCGGCTCCCGCCAGGAGGAGGCCCAGCGTCTCGGCCGGGTGCTCCGCCCCAAGGCCGACGGCCACCAGGCCCACTTCTACTCCGTGGTCGCCCGCGACACCATCGACCAGGACTTCGCCGCCCACCGCCAGCGCTTCCTGGCGGAACAGGGCTACGCCTACCGGATCGTCGACGCGGACGAGATCCTGGCCGAGGGCTGAGAGTCGAGGCGGGCCCGGCCGCTCTGCCGACGCTGCCCGAGGACGGCCGATCCCATGAGCAGCGCCAGTGCCAGCAGTGGGTACGGCGCCGCCAGCGGCTCCTGCCACCAGGGCAGTCGCAGGTCCAGGTCGCCCTGGTGCGGCAGCAGCCACATCGTGCGGGCGGTGAAGACCGTCAGGGTCAGCGCCGCCAGGCGGACGCGGCCCTCCGCGAGGAGTACGGCGGTCAGCGGGACGCACCACACCCAGTGGTGGGACCAGCTGATCGGCGAGACGAGCAGCGCGGTGAACGCCGTCAGCAGGATCCCGTGCCGTTCCTCCGCGGCCCGCGCCGCCAGCCACAGGCCCAGCGCCCCCACCACGGCCGCCGGGAGCAGCCAGGCGAGCCCCGGCGCCGGGTCGCCCGACACCCGCGCGACGAGCCCCTGCAGGGACTGGTTGTCGACGATCCAGCCCTTGCCCACCCGGCCGGTCTCATAGAGGCGTCTGGTCCAGAAGTCCACGCCGGCGGCGGGGAGCATCAGCGCGCCCAGCAGGGCCGTGCCGCCGAACGCCGCCGAAGCCGTGGCCGCCTCCCGGCGGCGCCCGGTCAGGAAGAGGTAGGCGATGAAGACGGCCGGGGTGAGCTTGATCCCGGCCGCCAGGCCCAGGGCGACGCCCTTGCCCCGGGCGCCCGGGGCACGCGTGAGGTCCCACAGGACCAGGCAGGCGATCAGCAGGTTGATCTGGCCGAACAGGAGCGTCTGGAAGACCGGTTCCAGCCACAGGGACAGGGCGGTGGCGGTGCAGAGCAGAGGTACCGGGGCCGTTCTTCCCGCGAGGCGGGCGGAGAGGTGGACGAGACCGGCGAGCAGGAGCGCGTTGCCCGCGAGGAACGCCACTTTCAGGGCCGGGACGGGGATCCACGTCGTCGGGACGAAGAGGACCGCCGCGAAGGGCGGATACGTCGCCGGCAGCCGCCACTCGGTGACCGTGAAGCCGTAGAGGTCGCCGCCGTGGGCGACGGCCTCGCCCTCGGCCCGGTAGACCAGCAGGTCGGCCATCGGGATGCGCTGCAGGACGCAGAGGGCGGCGAAGGAGCAGAGGGAGAGCGTGAGGAGAAGGGGCGGAAGGAAGGGCGGAAGGGCAGGCTTCACCGTCCGAGGCGTCACGGAGGTGAACCTATGCCATTACTTACGGCGTATGCCCGCTTCCTCGCCGTACTCCCCGAGGACGACCACGCTGAACGCCGCCTCCGCGAACACCTTGATGGCGCGAAGGGCGTTGCCCAGGCGGTGATGGTGGATGCCCGCGACGGAAGTGGCACCGGACGGACGGGCTGGGACTGAGTGGACGGTTGCTGCGCTCATGTCTCCATGGTCGCTCCGTCGGCCCGGGAACGGCATCGGTCTCCAGAGCCAACCCTCGCGGCCTCCCCGTCCACCCACAGGCGGACCCCTCCCCCTACGCCGGGTGGCCCCGTCCCCTAGGGGACGGGAGTCCGGGGGCGGAAGTCCGGAGAGGCAGAAGTCCGGGAGGCAGAAGTCCGGGAGGCGGAAGTCCGGGAGGCGGAAATCCATTGGCCCCCACCCGGCCCGGCTCACTAGAATCTCCGCTCTTGCCCGCCTCCCCATCGGAGTGCCGCCGCCCGGCCGGAAACCGGACGGCACCCCCCTCAGCACACAGCAGCAGCCGCAGCAGGCCCACCGGAGGCACCCCCTTGTCCACGTCCGCCGACGACCCCCTCGCGCGTGAGCGCTCCCACCTCGCCGAGTCCCGCTCCGCCCTGCGCGCCATGCGCCAGGACGTGGAGTCGCTCGACATCAGCGACGTCACCGCGAACTGGGTGAACGCCGAGGTCCTCGCCCGTCAGATCGACGAGCGCATCAAGGCGCTGGCCGACCTCAGCGACACCCCGCTGTTCTTCGGCCGCCTCGACTATCTGCACGCTCCGGGCGGCGACCAGGCCGAGGGCGCGGAGGGCGAGCGCTTCTACATCGGGCGCAGGCATGTGCACGACGGCGGCGGCGACCCGATGGTCATCGACTGGCGCGCGCCGGTCTCGCAGCCGTTCTACCGGGCGTCCAAGAAGGACCCGATGGACGTCGGGCTGCGCCGCCGCTTCGGCTACACGGGCGGCGACCTCACCGCGTACGAGGACGAGCACCTCTCCGACCCGGCCGATCCATCGGGGGCCGCCGCCACCAGCAAGCTGCTCCAGCAGGAGATCGAGCGCCCCCGCGTCGGCCCGATGCGCGACATCGTGGCCACCATCCAGCCCGAGCAGGACGAGATCGTACGGTCCGGTCTGTCCGGCACCGTGTGTGTGCAGGGCGGCCCCGGCACCGGGAAGACCGCGGTCGGCCTGCACCGGGTCGCGTATCTGCTGTACGCGCACCGGGAGCGGCTCGCCCGCACCGGCACCCTCGTCATCGGCCCGAACAAGTCCTTCCTGCATTACATCGAGCAGGTGCTGCCCGCGCTCGGCGAGTTGACGGTGCGCCAGGCCACCGTCGACGACCTGGTCGCCCATGTGGAGGTGCGCGGCACGGACGACGCGGCCGCCGCGATCGTGAAGGGCGACGCGCGCATGGCGGACGTCCTGCGCAAGGCCGTGTACACGCACGTGACCATGCCCACGGAGCCGGTCGTGGTGGTGCGCGGCTCACGGCGGTGGCGTGTGCCCGCGTACGAGCTGGAGGAGATCGTGCGGGAGCTGCTGGCCCGGGACATCCGCTACGGCGCCGCCCGCGAGGCCCTGCCGCAGCGCATCGCGCACGCCGTGCTGGTGCAGATGGAGCGGTCGGGAGAGGCCCCGGACGACCGGGTGCAGGACGCCGTCGCCCGCAACAGCGCGGTGAAGGCCGCGGTCAAGGAGATCTGGCCGCCCGTCGACCCGGCGAAGCTGGTGCTGCGGCTGTTGACCGAGGCGGACTTCCTCGCCGAGCACGCCGAGGGGATCCTCGACGAGGACGAGCAGAAGACGATCCTGTGGGCGAAGCCGGTGCGCAGCGTCAGGTCCGCCAGATGGTCGCCCGCGGACACGGTGCTGATCGACGAGGCCGCCGACCTCGTGCAGCGCACGCACTCGCTCGGGCATGTGGTGCTCGACGAGGCGCAGGACCTCTCGCCCATGCAGTACCGGGCCGTCGGCCGCCGCTGCACCACCGGCAGCGCGACCGTCCTCGGCGACCTGGCGCAGGGCACCACGCCGTGGGCGACCCGGAGTTGGGACGAGGCGCTGACCCACCTGGGGAAGGCGGACGGGGTCGTCGAGGAGCTGACCGCCGGTTTCCGCGTGCCGACGGACGTCATCACGTACGCCTCCCTGCTGCTGCCGCACATCGCGCCCGGCCTCACCCCGGTCGCGTCGGTCCGTGAGAACCCGGGCTTCTTCGAGGTCCGTACGATCGCCGGCACCGCCGAAGTGGTTGCGGCCTGCGCGGAGTTGCTGGGCAACGAGGGCTCGATCGGCCTCATCGCCGCCGACGCCCGCGTCCCGGCCCTCGCTCAGGCGCTCAGCGCCGCGGGCATCGGCCATCTGAACCCCGGTGAGGAGACGACCCTGGACACCCGGCTGACCCTGGTCCCGGCCTCGCTCGCCAAGGGTCTGGAGTACGACTACGTCGTCCTGGACGAGCCCCGGGCCGTGGTCGACGGCGAACCGGACGAACGCACCGGCCTGCGCCGCCTGTACGTGGCCCTGACCCGAGCGGTGTCCGGCCTGATCGTGACCCACACGGCTCCGCTGCCGGAGCAGCTGGGCTAGGACCGGCCGGTCCGGGGGATCTCCGTGGGGGCGAGATCCAGCGCCTGCCGCCACTCCGCCACCGCCGCCGACGACACCGGTCCCGTCCAGCCCTCCGGCCGGGCCGCCCCGCCGATGTGGAAGGCGTCGATGCCGGCGTCGAGGAGCGCCGGCACGTGGTCGAGGCGGAGGCCGCCGCCGACGAGGAGCGTCTGCTCGTACCCGGGTTCCCCGCGCCGCGACGCCTCGGCGCACAGCGTGGGGAGTCCGTCGTCCACGCCGGACGCGGAGCCGGCGGTGAGGTAGGTGTCGAGGCCGGGCAGGTCCGCGAGCTGCTTGCGCAGCGCGTCCCGGTCCGCCGCCCGGTCGATCGCCCGGTGGAAGGTCCACCGGCAGCCCTCCAGCTCGGCGACGACCCGCTCCACCGCGGCCAGGTCCACTTCGCCGTCCGCACCAAGGAAGCCGAGCACGAACTGGTCGGCTCCGGCGCTGCGCAGCTCCCCGGCCGTCCGCACCAGGCCCTCGACGTCCCCGGCGGCGAATCCGTCCGCCAGCCGCAGCATCA
Source organism: Streptomyces sp. NPDC001406 (assembly GCF_042895285.1). Lineage (NCBI taxonomy): Bacteria > Bacillati > Actinomycetota > Actinomycetes > Kitasatosporales > Streptomycetaceae > Streptomyces > Streptomyces sp. NPDC001406. The sequence goes on along the minus strand of NZ_JBIAWG010000031.1, from coordinate 13,268 downwards.
CGCGCAGGTCGATGTCGACGGCGGCCCGGATGCCGGCGAAGGTCCGGGGTGGCGGGGTCAGCCCGTCCGCCGCCATGTCGGTGACCAGTTCGAGGCGGTCCGCGCCTCCGGCCTGGGCGGCGACCGCGTCCTCGGGGCCGAGGGCGATCACCTCCAGGACTGCACGCGTGCTCATAGGACCCCTTCCGTCGGTGTTCCCTGGAGCGGCTACAGGTCTAGTCCAATCTCAGGGTACGTGGGACGGCACCGGCCCGCGAGAAGGCCCCCCTGTCAGCCGAAGATGCTCATCTCCGCGATCTCCGCCCCCCACCAGCTCGTAAGACGCCCCTTCGACCGTCCGCCCCGAGTACAGCCGCACGAGCGTGGCGGCGTCCCCGATGAACCGCGCCGGGGTCCGCACACCGCTCGTCGCCCCCAGCCGCAGCGGCTCGTCCACGTCGTCGAGGTCGGCGTGCACCGGCAGATGCCCCTTCTCCCGGGTCGTCCGGGCCGGCAGGGTGAGCGCGTACGGCACCCCGGCACCGGAGTAGGCACCCGGCTCGCCGAAGGTGTCGCGCACGTCACCGGCATGCACCCTCCCCAAGCTCTCGACTTCGCTCGAGCAGGGGGACCCCCATCCCAGCGCAATCAGGTCCAGCACCCCGCCCGCCCTGGCGATCACCGGCCCCGCCTCGGTCATCCCGCGCTCCAGCTCGTCGACGACCCGCGCATTCGTCCTCCCCCGCTGCCGCAAAGGCGTGGGAGGTGCCCCCACGGCCCGCTCGGCGATGTCGCGGTCGTTCGACTCGGGCGAGAACACGCCCTCCTCGAAACGGCTCTCCACCACCCGGATCAGCGCGGCGGAACAGTGCGCGAGCACATCCCGCACCGTCCACCCCGGACACGCGGCGGTGGGCGGGGCGAAGTCCGCGTCGGGCCGGGCCCGCAGCAGGGGTATCAGGGCATCGCGCTCGACGGTCAGCAGGAGTCCGGGCAATTCGAGGTCGCGTACATCCTGAACGTCAGTCATGGCGACCGAGCCAGGGCGCCACCCACGACGTACGCGGGAGAATGAGCCCATGGCCGATCTCGACGCCCTCCGCTCCCGCTGGACCCGTGCCCTGGAAGGAGCCCGTGGCCCCGGCGGCGGTCCCGACCCGGTCCCGTACGCCGACAACCTTCTCGCCCGCTGGCAGGAGCCCCAGCGTCACTACCACACGCTCACCCACCTCACCGCGGTCCTCGACCACGTCGACGTGCTGGCGGAGTACGCGGCGGACCCGGACGTCGTACGCCTGGCCGCCTGGTTCCACGACGCCGTCTACCTCCCCGACCGCTCCGAGAACGAGGAGCGCTCGGCCCGGCTCGCCGAGCGCGCGCTCACCGAGGCCGGGGTTTGCGAGGAGCGGACCGCCGAGGTGGCCCGCCTGGTGCGGCTCACCGTCACCCACGACCCCGCCGACGACGACCGCGACGGCCAGGTCCTGTGCGACGCCGACCTGGCGATCCTCGCCGCGGCCCCGTCGGTGTACGCCGCCTACACCGCGGCCGTCCGCGAGGAGTACCACTTCGTCCCGAGCGACGCGTTCCGTGCGGGCCGCTCGGCGGTTCTGCGCCAACTCCTCGATCTGCCACGCCTGTTCAGGACGCCGTACGGGGAGGCGAAGTGGGAGGCGACCGCCCGCTACAACCTCCGCTCCGAGCTGGAAATGCTGTCGACCCCCGCGGACCCGACCGCCTAGTCTGCGGCCCATGCGTGCATTGGGCGGGGAACAGGTGCAAGAGGCCGTCGCGGGCTGTACGGCGGTGCTGCGGACGGTGGCGGACCGGGACTGGACGGAGGTGAAGGCCGGTCGGCTGGAGTGGAGTTGCCACAGGACGGCGCTCCACATCGCCTCGGACCTGATCGCGTACGCCGGCCAGCTCGCGGGGCGCGCCCAGGACACCTATGTCCCCTTCGAGATCACCCTCGACGAGGGCACCGACAACGCGGGCCTGCTGCATGTGATCGAGACGACCGGCGCCCTGCTCGCCGCCACGCTCCGCGCCACCCCGCCCGGCGTCCGCGCCTGGCACCCCCATCCCTTCCGCAGCGCGGACCGCGAGGGCTTCGCCGCGATGGGCATCGCCGAAGTACTGCTGCACACGCACGACATGGCCGAGGGACTCGGCATCTTCTACGAGCCCTCCGAGGAACTGGCCGAGTCCGTCCTCGCCTGGCTCTTCCCGCACGTCCAGCCCGGCCCGGCCGCCTGGCCCACGCTGCTGTGGGCGACCGGCCGCGGTGAGCTGCCCGGCCGCGCCCCGGTGACCGAGTGGCGCTGGCGCAACAACCTCGTCGTCCCGGCCGAGCGCCTGACCCTGACCGGCGTCCGCCCGGCCGCCGCCCGCGACCTGCGCCTCGGCGGCGACGGCGGCTTCGACTGGATCGAGGACGGCCCGTACGAGGGGACGCGGGAGGCCGCCGGGATGACGGTCAAGGCGTACGAGGCGGGCGTGCACCGGCCGGAGTTCGGGCTGTTCGTCCTCGTACGACGGGAGGACGGCCGGGCGATCGGCGGCATGGGCTTCCACGGCGCCCCGGACGAGGACGGCCGGGCGGAGATCGGCTACGACCTCGTCGAGGGCGCGCGCGGCCAGGGCTACGCCACCGAGGCGCTGCGCGCGCTGTCCCGGTGGGCGCTGGCCCGGGACGACGTACGCACCCTGTTCGCGACCGTCGACCGGGACAACACCGCCTCCCAGGGCGTCGTCACCCGGGCCGGGTTCAAGCAGGTGAGCGAGGGCGAGGAGGAGCTGGCCTACGAACTGCGGCGCGCGTAGGGGCGGTTACCGGGCCCGCCCGATGTCACGGGCCCGCCGCTTGCGTCTGCGCAGCCCGGAGGCGTGCAGCAGCCGCACCACCTCACGGCTGTCCACCTGAACCGCCCCGGCGGCCACCACGTCCGCGTACCGGTGCGACGGGATGTCGTAGTGATCGCGCTCGAAGGCCCGCCGGGGCACGCCCAGTTCCGCGGCGAACAGATGCAGTTCCTCGTACGACACGTCGCTCACGAGGTGCGACCACAGGCGCCCGTGCCCCGGCCAGGTCGGCGGGTCGATGTACAGCGTCACGAGGAGGACGCCCCGCCGGTCGCCCGCGCCAGCGACCCGACCGCCGCGACCTTCACCCCGGCCTGGTGGCACACCCAGTGCGGGTCGGGCCCGAGTTCCGGTTCGACGTCCAGCGCGTGCGGGTCGCCGGAGCCGCAGACGGGGCACAGCGGCCAGCGGCCGTACCGGTCCAGCAGCGCGTCCTGCACGTCCTGCGCCACCAGCCCGGCCAGATAGCCCGCACCGTCCGGCCACTGTTCGACCCACCAGCGGCGCTGTACGACGGAGTCCTCGACCAGGGAGACGACATCCGACTCGGCGACCTCGCCCGCTGCCAGATCGGCGAGCACCAGGGCGCGGGCCGCGTGCAACGCCTGTTCCAGGGGGCTTACGGGATCCATGGTCCCATTGTGCGCGGTCTTGACCCCGACACCGAGCCGAAAATATCTTTCATATGTGACCCAGGACGTGAAGGAAATTTTCGGCAGCCCGGGAAAACCCGGCAGCACACCGCCGGCCCCGGCCGCCCTCGCCGCCAAGGTGCGCACGCTCGGCCCCTCCATGACCCGCTCCATGCAGCGCGTCGCCGAGGCGGTCGCGAGCGATCCGGCAGGCTGTGCCGCCCTCACGGTCACCGGTCTGGCCGAACTCACCGGCACCAGCGAGGCGACGGTCGTCCGAACGGCTCGTCTGCTGGGCTATCCGGGCTACCGCGACCTGCGCCTCGCCCTGGCCGGCCTCGCCGCGCAGCAGCAGTCCGGCCGCGCGCCCGCCATCACGACCGACATCGCGGTCGACGACCCGATCGCGGACGTCGTCGCCAAGCTCGCCTACGACGAACAGCAGACCCTCGCCGACACGGCCGCCGGCCTCGACACCGCGCAACTGGGAGCGGCCGTGACCGCGCTGGCCGGGGCGCGGCGCACCGATGTGTACGGCATAGGCGCGTCGGGGCTGGTCGCCCAGGACCTGACCCAGAAGCTGCTGCGGATAGGGCTCATAGCCCACGCACACAGCGACCCGCATCTCGCCGTGACCAACGCGGTCCAACTGCGGGCCGGGGACGTGGCGATCGCGATCACGCACTCGGGCTCGACGGGGGACGTCATAGAGCCGCTGCGGGTGGCGTTCGAGCACGGGGCGACTACCGTCGCGATCACCGGGCGGCCGGATTCTTCCGTGACTCAGTACGCGGACCATGTGCTGACGACGTCTACCGCGCGGGAGAGTGAGCTGCGGCCGGCGGCGATGTCCTCGCGGACCAGTCAGCTGCTGGTGGTCGACTGTCTGTTCGTGGGTGTTGCGCAACGGACGTACGAGTCGGCTGCGCCGGCGCTGGCCGCTTCGTATGAGGCGTTGGCTCATCGGCATCGGAGTTCGCCGCGATAGACCGTAGGACTGACCATTTGTGGGGATGCGCGCGTCCGATGTGGCTGGTCGCGCCCACGCGGCGGAGCCTCAAGATGTCACCGCCCCGCGCCCCTTGGGAACTGCACTGACCCACGCTGAAAAGAGCCGCCCCCCATGACTTCCACGTCCGACCCCCGTGACCTCCGTGCCGAGCTGGAGGCCCTGACCACCGAGGCCTTCCGGCCGGAACTCGCCGGTATCGACCAGTTGCCCACCCTCGAAATCGCTCGGCTGATGAACGGTGAGGACTCGGGTGTCCCCGGTGCCGTCGCCGAGTGTCTGCCGCAGATCGCCGGTGCCATCGACGCCATCGCCTCGCGCATGTCCCGGGGCGGCCGGCTGGTCTATGCCGGCGCGGGTACCGCCGGACGGCTCGGCGTGCTGGACGCCTCCGAGTGCCCGCCGACCTTCAACACCGAGCCCTCTCAGGTCGTCGGTCTGATCGCGGGTGGGCCGGAGGCGATGGTCACGTCCGTCGAAGGTGCCGAGGACTCGAAGAAGCTGGCCCGCAAGGATCTCGACGCGCTGGTGCTGACGCCCGAAGACACGGTGGTCGGGATTTCCGCCTCCGGGCGGACCCCGTACGCGATCGGCGCCGTCGAACACGCCCGCGCCCTGGGTGCCCTGACCGTGGGTCTGGCCTGCAACAGGGACAGCGCGCTGGCGGCGGCCGCCGAGCACGGCATCGAGGTCGTCGTCGGACCGGAGCTGATCACCGGCTCCACCCGGCTGAAGGCCGGTACGGCCCAGAAGCTGGTCCTCAACATGCTGTCGACGATCACGATGGTCCGTCTGGGCAAGACGTTCGGAAACCTGATGGTCGACGTGCGCGCCTCGAACGACAAGCTCCGGGCCCGCTCCCGCCGTATCGTCGCCCTGGCCACGGGCGCGCCCGACGAGGAGATCGAGAAGGCGCTGTCGGAGTCGGGCGGCGAGGTGAAGAACGCCGTCCTGACCATCCTGGCCGGTGTCGACGGCCCGACGGCCGCCCGCCTTCTGGAGGAGTCCGGCGGCCATCTGCGTGCCGCGCTGGCGGACGCGGGGCGCTGACGCGCACGCTCGGTGGGTGCGCAACGACCCCGCCTCCACCGCCGCCGCGATCCTGCCCCTGGTGGGCGGCCCCGCGAACGTCATCTCCGTCGCCCACTGCATGACCCGGCTGCGGCTCGGCGTCGCCGACCCGTCGGCCGTCGACGGGGAGGCGCTGCGGGCGGTGCCCGGAGTGCTCGGGGTGGTCGTGGACGGGGGCTCCTACCAGGTGGTGCTGGGGCCGGGGGTGGTGGCGGAGGTCACGGCCGAGGTGGAGGCGCTGGTGGCGCCGACCGCCGCCGACCGGCTCGCGCGGAAGGGCGCCGAGTTGCGGGCGGCGCAGCGGCAGCGCAGCGCGACCCCCGTCAAGACCGCGCTGCGCCGCATCGCCAACGTGTTCGTCCCGCTGATCCCCGCGCTGATCGGCTGCGGGATCCTGGCCGGCGTCAACGGGCTGCTGGTCAACGCCGGTTGGCTGCCGGGTCTGACCCCCGCCCTGGCCGCGATCGCCTCCGCCTTCATGGCGCTGATCGCGGTGTTCGTCGGGTACGGCACGGCGAAGGAGTTCGGCGGCACGCCGGTGCTGGGCGGGGCGGTCGCGGCGGTGACCGTATATCCGGGCGTGGCCAAGGTGACGGTGTTCGGCATGCATCTGGCGCCCGGACAGGGCGGGGTGCTGGGCGCACTGGCGGCGGCGCTGCTGGGGACGTATGTGGAGCGGTGGTGCCGGGGCCGGGTGCCGGGCGCGCTGGACGTCCTGCTGACCCCGACGGTGACGGTCCTGGTGTCGGGTCTGGCGACGCTGTACGGCCTCATGTACGCGGCCGGGGTGGTCTCGGCGGCCATCGGTACGGCGGCGGACCGGCTGCTGGCGACGACGGGCGCGTTCGCCGGGCTGGTCCTCGGCGGACTGTTCCTGCCCCTGGTGATGCTGGGCCTGCACCAGGCCCTGATCCCCATCCACACCACCCTCATCCAGCAGCAGGGCTACACGGTTCTGCTGCCCCTGCTGGCCATGGCGGGCGCGGGCCAGGTGGGTGCGGCAATGGCGGTGTACGTCCGTCTGCGCCACGACGTCTCCATCCGTACGACGATCAAGTCGGCCCTCCCGGCCGGGCTGCTGGGCGTGGGCGAACCGCTCATCTACGGGGTGTCCCTGCCGCTCGGCCGGCCGTTTCTGACGGCCTGTGCGGGCGGGGCGGCGGGCGGGGCGTTCGTCGGGTTCTTCGCGATGCTCGGGGACAAGGTGGGGGCGACGGCGATCGGGCCGTCGGGCTGGGCCCTGTTCCCGTTGCTGGCGGGCAACAGGAGCCCGGTCCTGACGGCGGCGATCTACGGCGGAGGCCTGCTGACCGGTTACGTCGTCGGCTTCCTGGCGACGTACGCGGTGGTCAGGCCCGGCGGCGGAGACCCGGGCGAGCCACGTGACGCCCCGGCCGCGCACAAGGCGGATCCCTCGGCTGATTCCTTGGCGGATCCACACTGATCCAATGGCGGACCCATACTGAGGGCGTACTCGAAGGCGTACCGCCGCGCCGCCGGAAGACGGGAGCGCTCTTGAACCACGCCCAATTGACCGCCCTGGGCCGGGCCCTGCGGCTGGTCGGCGAGCACGGGGAAGCGCTCACCGCCGACACCCCGGACGCGCGGCTGCACGAGGTGAAGGCCGATCTGCGCAGGGCCCTGGACCTGCTGGACGAGAGCGTCACCACGGGCGCGGTCACCACACGTTGTCCCGAGCATCCGAACGGGCCCGTCGACGAGAGCGCGCCGGATCTGTGTCTGCTGTGCGAGACACGGCGGCGGGCCGCGCGCCGCTCCGAGTTGCACGGCAGCCGCCCGCAGTCCGACCCCGCCTCCCCGGCCCCCTCCCGCTACGGCGTCCGCTCCGACCGCCCCCAGCCCCAGCAGCGCTGGCTGCCCGAGCTGTGGAACGGGCGGGAGTGGCAGTTGTGCGGTACGCCGCGACGGGACCGGCGCGAGGCCGAGCAGTATCTCGCCGCCCAGCGGCGCGGCTCCCGGCCCGCCATGGCGTACCGGCTCGTGCACGAGTTCACGGACTACGAGGTGCTGCGGATCTGGGGCACGCCGGTACAGGTCGACATCGAGCCCATGGGCAACCTCTAGGGCACGAGTGCTCGTGCCCTGTTACGCCTTCGCCCCGGCGGCCTCCACCGCCTCCCCCACAGCCGCCGTCTGCGCCGCGGCGGACCGTCGGCCCGGGAGGAAGGACGCGAGGAGGAAGGCCAGCGCGGCGGCGCCCGCGCCGATGGCCATGACGACCTTGAAGGCGTTCTCGGCCGGGAGGGCGTGGCCGCCCAGTTCGATCGTCATCTGGGCGAGGATCACGCCCGCGGCCGCACTGGCCACCGAGGTGCCGATCGAGCGCATCAGGGTGTTGAGGGAGTTCGCGGCGGCCGTCTCCGACGCCGGGACCGCGCCCATGATCAGGGCGGGCATCGCGCCGTAGGCGAAGCCGACGCCCGCGCCGATGATGGAGGACACCAGGACCAGGTGCCACACCTCGGACATGAGCACGATGTTGAGGGCGTAGCCGGCCGCCACGATCACCGCGCCGATCATCAGGGTGATCTTCGGGCCCTTGGTCCTGGTGATCGCCGCCGACACCGGGGCCATCGCCATCATCACCAGGCCCTGGGGGGCCATGACGAGTCCGACGGTGAGCATGGAGCGGCCGAGGCCGTAGCCGGTCTGCGTGGGCAGCTGGAGCAGCTGCGGCAGGACCAGCGACATCGCGAACATCGAGAAGCCGAAGGCGATCGAGGCAAGGTTGGTGAACAGCACCTGCCGGCGGGCCGTGGTGCGCAGGTCGACCAGTGGCTGGGCCGTGCGCAGCTCCCAGCGGCCCCACGCCGGCAGTACGACGACCGCGGCGGCGAACAGGGTGAGGGTCAGCGGGTCGGTCCAGCCCCAGTCGGCGCCCTTGGAGATGGCGAGGAGCAGGGAGACGAGCGCGACGGAGAGACCGAGCGCGCCGACGATGTCGAAGCGGCCGCCCGTGCGCACCCGGGACTCCGGAATCAGCGTCAGGACGAGGGCGAGGGCCACGACACCGAGGGAGGCGGAGGTCCAGAACAGGACGTGCCAGTCGAAGTGGTCGGCGATGAAGGCCGCGGCGGGCAGTCCGAGGGCGCCGCCGACGCCGAGGGAGGCGCTCATCAGGGCGGTCGCGCTGGCGAGCCGATGAGGCGGGAGTTCGTCGCGCATGATGCTGATGCCGAGCGGGACCACTGCCGCGGCCAGGCCCTGGAGCGTACGGCCGACGATCATGGGTGTCAGTGAGTCGCTGAGCGCGCAGACGACGGAGCCGACCACCAGCAGCACCAGGCTGACCAGCAGCAGGCGCCGTTTGCCGAGCATGTCGCCGAGGCGGCCGACGACGGGGGTGGCCACGGCCGCGGCCAGGAGGGTCGCCGTCACCGCCCAGGCCGCGTTCGACGCGGAGGCGTGCAGATAGCCCGGCAGCTCCGGGACGATCGGGATCACCAGGGTCTGCATCAGTGAGACGACGATTCCGGCGAGGGCCAGCACCGCCACCACGACGTTCGACCTCGGCGGGGCGGCACCCCCGGCGTCGGCGGGCCGGGCAGGGGCTTCGGGCATGGCGGGGCCTCCCTCGGGAACGGATGATGCTTGACTTACGCAACCGTATTCCGATTGATTGACTTAAGCAAGTTAAATCCTCCCGAGATGAGCCCCTGCGATCCGTCCGGCAAGGGCCCGGGGGCCAGGGCATTTCCCTGGCCCCCGGGCCTGGGCTCAGCTGAGCGTCTTCAGCGAGGCCGCGTCGTACGGCTTCAGCTCGTCGAAGCGGTCCGCGAGCACCTTCGCCGCCCACTCCGGGTCCTGGAGCAGCGCGCGGCCGACGGCGACCATGTCGAACTCGTCGGCCTCCAGGCGGTCGAGCAGATTGTCGATGCCCTTGACCGGGGAGCCCTCGCCCTGGAAGGCGTTGATGAAGTCACCGTCGAGGCCGACCGAGCCGACGCTGATGACCTGCTTGCCGGTGAGCTTCTTCGTCCAGCCCGCGAGGTTCAGGTCGGAGCCGTCGAACTCGGGGAGCCAGTAGCGGCGGGTGGAGGCGTGGAAGACGTCGACACCGGCGGCGGCAAGCGGGGTGAGGATCGCCTCCAGTTCCTCGGGGGTCTCGGCGAGGCGGGCACCGTAGTCCTGCTGCTTCCACTGCGAGTAGCGGAAGAGGATGGGGAACTCGGGGGAAACGGCCCCGCGGACCGCGGCGACGATCTCCGCCGCGAACTTGGTGCGGGCCACCGGGTCGCCGCCGTAGGCGTCGGTACGGCGGTTGGTGCCGGCCCACAGGAACTGGTCCACGAGGTAGCCGTGGGCGCCATGGAGTTCGACGCCGTCGAAACCGATCCGCTCGGCGTCGGCAGCGGCCTCGGCGAACGCGGCGACGACGTCGTCCAGGTCCTGCTGGGTCATGGCCTTGCCGGTGGGCTCGGCGCCGGCGGTGACGAGGCCGGAGGGGCCCATCGCGGGAGCGTCCGGGAAGGGAGCCTCGCCGTCCTTGCGAACCATGCCGATGTGCCACAGCTGCGGGACTATGGTGCCGCCCGCCGCGTGCACGTCCTCGGCGACCTTCGCCCAGCCCGCGAGCTGCTCCTCCCCGTGGAACCGGGGGACGCGGTCGCTCTGCCCCGCCGACTCGTGGCCCACGTACGTGCCCTCGGTGACGATCAGGCCGACCCCGGCGGCGGCCCGGCGCGCGTAGTACGAGCGCACGTCCTCACCCGGGATGCCGCCCGGGGAGAACATCCGGGTCATCGGCGCCATCACGATCCGGTTGGGGACGGTGAGGCCGTTGAGCGCGATCGGGCGGGACAGCATCTGGGCCGCGCGGGAGGCGGGGGGCGTCGTGTCGGTCACGTGGGGGGCTCCTCGTGAGTGGGGGCCGGGTTAACCGGCCGGTATGTGAGCATGCATTGTTGCAGCCCCTTAAGTAATCGCCTATGCGCTGCCCCACATTCCGACCCCGGGAAAGCCTCTACGTGACGCCCCTCACACTCTCCCTGTTCAGTCGCCGCACCCGCTCCCGCAGCACGTCGTCCGGCGGCGCCGGCTCGGCCGACTCCGGCGGACAGTCCCACTCCCGCCCGCCGCCGATGGGGCGCAGCTGCACCCGGCCACCCACCCGCCCCATCACCTCACCGAGCCGCCCGCTTCGCGTATCGACGGCGTAGACGGGCGTACGGCTCAGGGCAGCCGCCAGCCGGGAGGCCACGCCGAGATTGCAGCGTCCAAGGTCGACCAGGGCGTACGGGTCCTCGGCCGGGACGCTCAGCGGGTCGACCTGGAGGGACGGGAGCACGACGCCGACTCCACGCAGGGCCGCGCGCAGTCGCTCGACCGCTTCCTCGGCCGTCCGGGCGGGCCGCTCATCTCCTGCCCTTTCCTTCATCTCCATAGGGCCAATTCCTCCACGCTGAGTGCTGCTGTTCGCCACACAGCGTGTCCGTCGGCGCCCTAACCTGGCCAGATACGGCGTCCCAACAGACTCTGCTGTCGGACCAGGAGTTGCCATGGCAGGACCGAATGACCTCGACCCGTCGTCATCGCCACGCGCCTTGCTGGGGGCGGAGTTACGGCATGCCCGCGAGCGGATGGGGCTGAGCCAGGAACAGCTGGGCCAGCGGCTGTTCGTGAGCGGGTCGTTCATCGGACAGCTGGAGGCGGGGACGCGGCGGATGCAGCCGGAGTATGCGCGGATGCTGGATGAAGTACTGGAGACGGGGGGCTTCTTCACACGGAACTGTGGGGCGTCGGCGAAGTCCAAGTATCCGGAGCACTTCGCGGAGGCGGCAGAGGCAGAGGCTCAAGCGGCTGCGATCAGGGAGTACGCGCCGCTGCTCATCCCCGGGCTGCTACAGACACGCGCGTACGCACGGGCCGTGAACCGCGCGTACGATCCGACAACGCCGGAGGAGACCATCGAGGAGTGGGTGGAGGGCCGACTGGAGCGCACCCGCCTGCTCGATCATCCAACAAGGCCGTTGTTGTGGGCTGTACTTGACGAGGCCGCGCTGCGACGGGAGACCGGTGGTCGAGCGGTGATGGCAGACGCCTTGCGCCATGTTTCGGACCTGGCCCGCCGGAGCCGGGCCATCGTGCAGGTACTGCCGTTCAGCGCGGGAGCGCATACGTCGATGGAAGGCGCCCTCAAGCTGATGGAGTTCGAGCACGCACCTCCACTGGTCTACTTCGAGGGCGTGCGCACCGGGCGACTGGAGGACGACCCGGCCACCGTCGCCCAACTGAGGTTCACGTTCGACCTCCTCGTGGCGTCCGCCCTCTCACGGGAGAAGTCCCTGGCCCTGATCGAGGCGCTGGCGCAGGATTACACCCATGAGGAACATCCCTGACCTGAGCGCGGCCGTATGGCACAAGTCGAGCTACAGCGGCGGAGGCGGAGGCAACTGCCTCGAAGTCACCCACGACTTCCCCGCCCTCGTCCCCGTCCGGGACTCGAAGGACCCCCACGGCCCGAAGCTCACGTTCCGGCCGGAGGCCTGGTCGGCGTTCGTCGAGGACCTGAAGCGCGCCTAGCCGTCAAGTGACCGTGGGGGCCGCCCGCTTCTTTGCCAGTGTCGTGCTTCCACGCCCCGAGTAAAGGGCGCTCCGCTCCACTGCGTTCCGCTCCGCGTCGCCTTCGGCGATGGCCCTCCGGGCCACCCTTGACTAGGGGCGTTCCAGCACGGGTGAGAAGCGAGCGAGCGGCCCGGAAAGACGGGTGGCCAGACGGAGTTCGCGGGCAACAGTCGGCTGCGTTCCGGGCCGGGGTCCGCGGGCGCGGCCGCACCTCGCCAGCACGCCGGGCGGGCTCAGCGGCTTGCGGCCGGTGGGGGGTGGGGGGTGGAGCGCGGGGGCCGAGTGGCGGCACACCGGGCAGGCATAGCGGCGAGCGGCCGGTGGGGGAGTGGAGCGCGGGGGCCGAGTGGCGGCACACCGGGCAGGCATAGCGGCGAGCGGCCGGTGGGTGAGTGGAGCGCGGGGGCCGAGTGGCGGCACACCGGGCAGGCATAGCGGCGAGCGGCCGGTGGGGGAGTGGAGCGCGGGGGCCGAGTGGCGGCACACCGGGCAGGCATAGCGGCGAGCGGCCGGTGGGTGAGTGGAGCGCGGGCGCCGGGTCGGCTCAGCGACTCACGGATTGGTGTGCCCTCCTCCCCCGCCGGATGAGGCCAATGTGACGAGGGAAGCGCAAATCCCGGTCCATGCCGGGTGATTGGTACTTGTGGGCCACTCTGGGCGCATGCAGACTGCGGGCTTGCACCCGGGCGGTGGCCCAAACAGCCCAATCACTGCCAGCCAGCCCCCTCGCAGCCCTCACCCAGCCCCCAACCGGACCCCAACCGGGCCCCCAGCCGAGCACCATCCGGGTCCCGCCCGCTCCGGTCCCACCCCGCTCCGGTCCCACCCCGCTCCGGTCCCACCTCCCCCCACTGCTGATCCACCACCCACCAGCCGCAAGCCGCTAAGCCCACCCGGCGTGCCACCACCCAGCTGACGCGCCCCCGCTCCCCACCGGCCGCTCGCCGCTAAGCCCACCCGGCGTGCTGGCGAGGCGCGACCGCGCCCCCACCACCCCGGACGCGAACGCAGCCCACCCAAGGGGCCCTCACCCCAAGCCGGCCACTTTCCCCGGGCCGCCCGCTCGCTTCTCACCCGTGCTGGAACGCCCCTAGTCAAGGGTGCCCCGCAGGGGCATCGGCGCAGCCGAC
>NZ_JBIAWG010000030.1:0-61312 GCF_042895285.1 Streptomyces sp. NPDC001406 | reverse complement strand
ACCGCGCGGTGGTCAGGGACCCGGCGTTCGCGCCCGAGCTGGACGGCTCCCAGGAGCCGTTCAAGGTCCACACCCGCTGGATCGAAACCGAGTTCGTCAACGAGATCAAGCCGTTCGCGGCCCCCGCCGACATCGAGGCGGAGGAGGACACCGGCCGTGAGACGGTCGTCGTCGAGGTCGGCGGCAAGCGTCTCGAAGTCTCGCTGCCCGCGTCGCTCGGCATGACCCTGGCCCGCACGGGTCTGGCGGCGGGCGCCAAGCCGAAGCGCCGCGCGGCCAAGAAGTCGGGCCCGGTCGCCTCCGGCGACACCCTCGCCTCCCCGATGCAGGGCACGATCGTCAAGATCGCGGTCGAGGAGGGCCAGGAGGTCCAGGAGGGCGATCTGATCGTCGTCCTGGAGGCCATGAAGATGGAACAGCCGCTCAACGCGCACAAGGCCGGCACCATCAAGGGCCTGAGCGCAGAGGTCGGCGCGTCCGTCACCTCCGGTGCGGCGATCTGCGAGATCAAGGACTGATCTCCGGGTACGTGCGTCAAGACGCCCGGCGGACCGACTGCTTCGGTCCGCCGGGCGTCTCGCTTTCCTGTCGGCGGCACCCTTGCGGGAGGCTGCCCGCACGCCCTCGATGGCATGCTGGAAGCAGCCGGGGGCGCGAGGGAGAGCAGATGGAAGGCACGGCGGGCACGACCGCGGAGCAGGCCGCAGGGGCCCGGGACACGGCGGTGCCGCCCGTGGCCCCGCGTGCCATGCGCGCCGACGCCCGCCGCAACTACGAGCGGCTGCTCAGCGAAGCCCGTGCCGCATTCGCCGAGCACGGCACGGACGCGTCGCTGGAGGACGTGGCCCGCCGGGCGGGCGTGGGAATCGGCACGCTGTACCGGCACTTCCCGAACCGGCAGGCGTTGATGAGCGCGGTCTTCGAGGACGCGGTGAGCGAGCTCCTCGCCCGCTCACGCGAACTGCTCGACGCCCCCGAGCCGTGCTCGGCGCTGGTGACCTGGCTGCGCGAGATGGTCACGCACGCGGGCGAGTACCGCGGCCTGGCCCGGGCGCTGATGTCGGTGTCCACCGACTCCGGTTCCGCACTGGCCCGCTGCAGCACCCCGATCCACGAGGCGGGCGGAGCCCTGCTGACCCGCGCCCAGCAGTCGGGCGCGGTACGCCCCGACATCTCCATCGGCGACCTCCTCCAACTGACCCACGCAATAGCGCTGGCGGCGGAGGAGTCACCGGGAGACCCAAACTTGGCAGACCGCTTGCTACGGCTGACCCTACGGGGCTTGAAAGACGGTCAAGGACAGCCGACGTAGGGGCGCGGGGAACTGCGCGACAAGCCACACACAACCCGCACCCGCACGACAAGAGGACCCCCACGGCGAAGAGGCACCCCTCAACGCCGCCGCAGATCCGCAACACGGGCCCGCTCAGTCCCCGCCGCCTGCTCCCCCAACACCGCGGCCGAACGCAGCGCAGCGGCCCGCCGAGGCCCCGGCAGGGCCACGTCCCGACGCTGGTGACGCGCCGGGACCTGATCACCCCCCGGGCTTCCCGACGCCCCGGCCACGGCGATCTGCACCCCCTGATCGGCAAGGGCCTGCAGTTCGGTGGCCGCACGGTCGTCGTGGGCGGGGGGCTCGTCGGTCACCAGCCGGGTGATCACATCCGTGGGCACCGTCTGGAACATCGTGTCCGTGCCGAGCTTGGTGTGGTCGGCGAGGACGACGACCTCCGCGGCGGCCTGGACGAGCGCACGGTCGACGGACGCGGACAGCATGTTGGACGTGGACAGCCCGCGCTCGGCGGTCAGACCGCTCCCGGAGAGGAAGGCCTTGGACACCCTGAGCCCCTGGAGGGACTGCTCGGCGCCGGAGCCGACGAGGGCGTAGTTGGAGCCGCGCAGGGTGCCGCCGGTCATCACGACCTCCACGCGGTTGGCGTGCGCCAGCGCCTGGGCCACCAGCAGGGAGTTGGTGACGACGGTCAGACCGGGCACCCGGGCGAGCCGGCGGGCCAGTTCCTGGGTGGTGGTCCCCGCCCCGACCACGATGGCCTCGCCCTCTTCGACGAGACCCGCGGCGAGATCGGCGATGGCCGTCTTCTCGGCGGTCGCGAGATGTGACTTCTGCGGAAAGCCGGACTCCCGCGTGAACCCGCCCGGCAATACCGCACCGCCGTGTCGGCGGTCGAGGAGTCCTTCTGCCTCCAGTGCGCGCACGTCCCGCCGTACGGTCACTTCGGAGGTCTGGACGACGCGGGCGAGCTCACGGAGCGACACGGCCCCGTTCGCTCGCACCATTTCGAGGATCAATTGGCGACGTTCTGCAGCGAACACGAAACTGACAGTAACCCCAACGACCGTCTGCTTTCAGCAGTTTGCGCCGAATAACAGAAGTTGTTCGTACGGCAGGACCGGAAGTGGTATAGGGCCTACTCGCCCCGACTATGCCGTACGCATGCGCGACAACTCCCCGTGACCAGCGGGGAGTCGGTTTCGGCCGTCAGACCTCGCCCGTCGCCTTTCGGGTGTGGAGCTGACGGGCCACCTCGGCGATCGACCCCGAAAGGGAGGGGTACACGGTGAAGGCGTTCGCGATCTGTTCGACCGTCAGATTGTTGTCGACGGCGATCGAGATGGGGTGGATCAGTTCCGAGGCGCGGGGCGACACGACCACACCGCCGACCACGATGCCGGTGCCGGGACGGCAGAAGATCTTCACGAAGCCGTCGCGGATGCCCTGCATCTTGGCGCGCGGGTTGCGCAGCAGCGGGAGCTTCACGACGCGCGCGTCGATCTTGCCCGCGTCGACGTCGGCCTGGCTGTAACCGACGGTGGCGATCTCCGGGTCCGTGAAGACGTTGGAGGAGACGGTCTTGAGGTTGAGCGGGGTCACCGCGTCGCCGAGGAAGTGGTAGATGGCGATACGTCCCTGCATGGCGGCGACGGAGGCGAGGGCGAAGACGCCCGTCACGTCACCGGCCGCGTACACGCCGGGGGCGGTGGTGCGGGAGACCTTGTCGGTCCAGATGTGCCCGGAGTCGCGGACCTTGACGCCCGCCTCCTCCAGGCCGAGCCCGGCGCTGTTGGGGATGGCGCCGACGGCCATGAGGCAGTGCGAGCCGGTGATCACGCGGCCGTCGGCGAGGGTGACCTCCACCTTGTCGCCGACGCGCTTGGCGGACTGGGCACGGGAGCGGGCCATGACGTTCATGCCGCGGCGGCGGAAGACGTCCTCCAGGACGGCGGCGGCGTCCGGGTCCTCGCCGGGCAGCACGCGGTCGCGGGAGGAGACGAGGGTGACCTTGGAGCCGAGGGCCTGGTAGGCACCGGCGAACTCGGCGCCCGTGACACCGGAACCGACCACGATGAGCTCCTCGGGGAGCTCGGTGAGGTCGTAGACCTGGGTCCAGTTGAGGATGCGCTCGCCGTCGGGCTGGGCGTCGGGCAGCTCACGCGGGTGGCCACCGGTCGCGATCAGTACGGCGTCGGCGGTGAGGGTCTCCTCGGTGCCGTCGGCGGCGGTGACGACGACCTTGCGGGAGCCGTCGAGGGCCTGCATGCCCTCCAGCCGGCCGCGGCCGCGCATCACCCGGGCGCCGGCGCGGGTGACGGAGGCGGTGATGTCGTGGGACTGGGCGAGGGCGAGCCGCTTCACACGGCGGTTGACCTTGCCGAGGTCCACGCCGACCACCCGGGCCGCCTGCTCCAGCGGCGGGGTGTCGTCGGCGACGATGATGCCGAGTTCCTCGTACGACGAGTCGAAGGTGGTCATCACCTCGGCCGTAGCGATAAGGGTCTTCGACGGGACGCAGTCGGTCAGTACCGACGCTCCGCCCAGACCGTCGCAGTCGACGACGGTCACCTCCGCACCGAGCTGCGCGGCCACCAGCGCCGCTTCGTATCCGCCGGGTCCGCCACCGATGATCACGATCCGAGTCACGTACCCCATTGTCCCGCACGCCTCAAGGTGCTACTGCCCGGGGCGGTGGTTGGTGCGCGTTCTGTTACGTCCGGGGCAAAGGAGGCCGGAGTTCTTGCTGCCGTACCCTCGATCCATGTCGCTCTACGCCGCGTACGCCGGCAATCTCGACGCGCGGCTGATGACCCGCCGCGCCCCGCACTCACCGCTGCGCGCCACCGGCTGGCTGAACGGCTGGCGGCTGACCTTCGGCGGCGAGCAGCTCGGCTGGGAGGGCGCGCTCGCGACGATCGTCGAGGAACCCGGGTCCCAGGTGTTCGTCGGCCTGTACGACATCGCCGAGATGGACGAGGAGTCCCTGGACCGCTGGGAGGGCGTGGGGCTCGGCATCTACCGTCGCGTGCGGGTGCGGGTGCACACGCTGGACGGGGAGGAGCCGGCGTGGGCGTACGCGCTGAACGGATACGAGGGCGGTCTGCCGTCCGCCCGCTACCTGGGTGAGATCGCCGACGCGGCGGAGTCGGCGGGTGCGCCGCACGACTATGTGATGGAGCTTCGCAAGCGCCCCTGTTGAGGCTCCGGCCCGACTCCGGCATGACTCCGGCACCCCTTGGGCCACTTTTGTCCCAACCTTTGTTGGAAACGACAAGACAACGATCGCCATCCCGTGAGCTCTGTCATCTACGCGCGTAGGCCGGAACCGGCTACCCTCGTCCGCGTGAACGCATCTCTTCTTCCGGACGACATCCAGGGCGACCCCTATGCCGCCGCCGACGCGGCCGCCGCGCGCCTGCGCGAGCTCACGGGCGCCGAGACCCACGACGTCGCCCTCGTGATGGGCTCCGGCTGGGCTCCGGCCGTCGACGCCCTGGGCGCTCCCGACGCCGAGTTCCAGGTCACCGAGCTGCCCGGCTTCCCGCCGCCGGCGGTGGAGGGGCACGGGGGCAAGGTCCGCTCGTACTCCATCGGGGACAAGCGCGCGCTGGTCTTCCTCGGCCGCACGCACTACTACGAGGGCCGGGGCGTGGCCGCCGTGGCGCACGGCGTACGCACGGCCGTCGCCGCCGGCTGCAAGACCGTGGTGCTGACCAACGGGTGCGGCGGTCTGCGCGAGGGCATGCGGCCCGGTCAGCCCGTGCTGATCAGCGACCACATCAACCTGACGGCGACCTCGCCGATCGTCGGGGCGAACTTCGTCGACCTGACGGACCTGTACTCGCCGCGGCTGCGGGCGCTGTGCAAGGAGGTGGACCCCTCCCTGGAGGAGGGCGTCTACGCGCAGTTCCCCGGGCCGCACTACGAGACGCCGGCCGAGATCCGGATGGCCCGGGTGATCGGGGCGGACCTGGTGGGCATGTCCACGGTGCTGGAGGCCATCGCGGCGCGTGAGGCCGGGGCCGAGGTCCTGGGCATCTCCCTGGTCACCAACCTCGCGGCCGGGATGACCGGCGAGCCGCTGAACCACGAGGAGGTTCTGCAGGCCGGGCGGGACAGCGCGGCGCGGATGGGTTCGCTGCTGACACAGGTGCTGGGGCGGCTGTAACCCGGGCTCTGCCCACCCATCCGACTCGGTAGGCCAAGAGCCACCCCTCCCCGGGGCTCCGCCCCGGGCCCTGGGGGACCCACCCCCCGGGTCCCGACCGGGACTCCGCCCCTCCACCCCCGCGCCTCACCTCCCGGCCGGCCGAGCCAGACGGTTGACTGGGCAAAGGGGCAGGTCCCCACGGACCCGCCACCCGGGCCCCGTCAGGAACTCCGCCCCTACGCCCCCGTACCTCACCTCCCGGCCGACCGAATCGGATGGGTGGGTGGGCAAAGGGGGGTCTGGGGGCGGAGCCCCCAGGCGTGACATCGACACACATGAGAGGTTGACCCGACGTGCACGACGATCTCATCGCCCGGGCCAAGGCGTGGCTCGCCGAGGACCCCGACCCGGAGACCCGTGACGAACTCGCCGAGCTGATCGGCTCCGGGAACGTCACCGAGCTCACCGCGCGCTTCAGCGGCACCCTCCAGTTCGGTACCGCGGGCCTGAGAGGCGAACTCGGCGCCGGGCCCATGCGGATGAACCGGTCCGTCGTCATCAGGGCGGCCGCGGGTCTCGCCGCCTACCTGAAGAAGCAGGGCCAGGGCGACGGCCTCGTCGTCGTCGGCTACGACGCCCGGCACAAGTCCGCCGACTTCGCCCGCGACACCGCCGCCGTCATGACGGGCGCCGGGCTGCGCGCCGCCGTACTGCCCCGCCCGCTCCCCACTCCCGTCCTCGCCTTCGCGATAAGGCACCTCGGCGCGGTCGCCGGCGTGGAGGTCACCGCCAGCCACAACCCGCCCCGCGACAACGGCTACAAGGTCTACCTCGGCGACGGATCGCAGATCGTCCCGCCCGCCGACGCCGGGATCGCCGCCGAGATCGACGCGATCGTCTCGCTGGACGACGTCCCGCGTCCGGACGCGGGCTGGGAGATCCTCGACGACGCCGTCCTCGATGCCTATCTCGCCCGCACCGACGCCGTGCTCGCCGAGGGCTCCCCGCGCAGCGCCCGCACCGTCTACACGGCGATGCACGGCGTCGGCAAGGACGTGCTCGTCGCCGCCTTCGCCCGCGCCGGATTCCCGGAGCCCGTCCTCGTCGCCGAACAGGCCGAGCCGGACCCGGACTTCCCGACCGTCGCCTTCCCCAACCCGGAGGAGCCGGGGGCGATGGACCTCTCCTTCGCCAGGGCCCGCGCGACCGAGCCCGACCTCGTCATCGCCAACGACCCCGACGCCGACCGCTGTGCCGTCGCCGTCCGGGACGCGGGCGAGTGGCGCATGCTCCGTGGCGACGAGGTCGGCTCCCTCCTCGCCGCCCACCTCGTCCGCCGCGGCGCCCGCGGCGCCTTCGCCGAGTCGATCGTCTCCTCGTCCCTGCTCGGCCGGATCGCCGAGAAGGCGGGCCTGCCGTACGAGGAGACCCTCACCGGCTTCAAGTGGATCGCCCGCGTCGAGGGCCTGCGTTACGGCTACGAGGAGGCGCTCGGCTACTGCGTCGACCCGGACGGCGTCCGCGACAAGGACGGCATCACCGCGGCACTCCTGATCACCGAGCTGGCCTCCGGGCTGAAGGAGGAGGGCCGTACCCTCCTCGACCTGCTCGACGACCTCGCCGTGGAACACGGTCTGCACGCCACCGACCAGCTCTCGGTGCGGGTGCAGGACCTGTCGGTCATCGCCGACACGATGCGCCGGCTCCGCGAGCGGCCGCCGACCGAGCTCGCCGGTCTGGCCATCACCGGGGCCGAGGACCTCGCCAAGGGCACGGAGACGCTGCCGCCCACCGACGGCCTGCGCTACACCCTCGACGGCGCCCGCGTGATCGTCCGCCCGAGTGGCACCGAGCCCAAGCTGAAGTGCTACCTGGAGGTCGTCGTGCCGGTCGCCGCGCACGCGGACCTGCCGGCCGCCCGTGCCCGGGCGGCCGACCTGCTCGGCGCCATCAAGCGGGACCTGTCCGCGGCCGCCGGCATCTGAGCCGCGGCCGCCGGCGCCACGCCCGTTCCCCCCGATGGGGTGCCCCTGGCCGGGGGCACCCCATCGGGTGATTTCACGGCGACAGTTGATGCGCGCTCCGCACCCGGCCGCGGCCCCGGGGGACGGTGAACCGGTACCGCCCGCCGAGCACCGGAGCCGCCGCCGTGTCCTCCACCGCCCCCGACACCGCCCCCCGCGGGCACATCCCGGGCAGCCGGCGGCCCCCCACCCCGAGCGCCGGCCAACCGCGGCTGGTGCGCAGTCTCCGGCTCGCGGCTCCCGCCCTCGGCGCCTTTCTCGCCGTACGGCTCACGGGGCTGCTGTTCCTCGCCCTGTGGGCGCACCGCCGGCACCACGGCATCTGGCCGATGCTGGCGACGCAGTGGGACGCCCGCTGGTACCTCGGGATCGCGGACCACGGGTACGCGCGCGTGCTGGGCACCACGTACGACTCGAACAACCTCGCCTTCTTCCCGCTCTACCCGCTGCTGGTGAAGGCCGTCGCCGCCGTCACCCCCGGCAGCCGGGCCAGTACCGGGCTGGGCATCGCCGTCGTCGCCTCGTTCCTCGCGGCCTGGGGCGTGTTCGCGGTGGGCGAGCGGTTGCACGGCCGCCGGGTCGGGATCCTGCTCACCACGCTGTGGGCCGCTCTTCCGGTCGGGCTGGTGCAGTGGATGGGGTACACCGAGTCGCCGTTCACGGCGTTCGCGGCCTGGACGCTGTACGCGGTGCTCGGCCGGCGCTGGCTGTGGGCCGGTGCGGGTGCCTGTCTGGCCGGGCTGACCCGGCCGACCGGTATCGCGGTGGCGGCCGCGGTCGCCGTCGCCGCCCTGCTCACCCTGCGCCGCGGCTTCTCGGCCCGGGCGCTCGCGGGCGCCCTGCTGGCTCCGCTCGGCTGGTGCGCGTACGTCGGCTGGGTGGGCCTGCGCCTGGGCCGCTGGGGCGGCTATTTCGCCGTACAGCGGCTGTGGCACAACGAGCTGGACGGCGGCCGGGAGACCCTGCGCCGGCTGCGGGAGCTGTTCGGGCGGGACTCCACACCCGAGCTGTTCCTGATCATGGTGACCCTGACACTGCTCGTGTCCGCCGCGCTGTTCGCGCTGTCGCTGATGGACCGGCAGCCGCTGCCGCTGCTGGTGTACACCGGTGTCCTGCTGGCGATCGCCCTGGGCAGCGGCGGTGTCTACTTCCCGCGCGCCCGCTTCCTGCTCCCCGCCTTCCCGCTCCTCCTGCCACTCGCCCTGCACCTGTCCCGCGCCTCCCGCCGCCACCGCGCACTGGTACTGACGACGGCGGTGGCGGTCTCGGCGTACTGCGGCGCATACATGCTGCTGGTGTGGCCGAGCGCGCCCTGAGCCGGACCGGACCGGTCGCGGCCACGGTCGCGGCGACGGCCGCTGCCGGCCATCACGGTTGTGGCCGTGAACCCTCAAGCCCGCCGTCGGCTCACCACACCGCCAGCAGGATCGCCAGCAACACCGCCCCGGCCACCGCGGGCGCCGCGATCTCGTACGCCCAGCGGACCGTGACCTCGCCCTGTGCCGTCTCCGCCTGCTCGCGGGTCTCCAGGAGCTGACGGAGGTCGTCCATGACCTGGTCGGTCTGCGCGCGGGTCGGGCCGCTCGGCGTGGCGGTGTCGCGTGCCCCGCCGTAGCCGAGGCCGCCGCGCGCCGATGTCCCCGGTCTGCTGCCCCCGCGTGCCTCCGCGGCGGCCCGGTCCTGGCGTCGCGTGGCCTTCTTGCGGGCCCGGAGCGAGACGGGGATGGCCCAGAGCTGGTACTTGGTGCCGGACTTGGCGACGACCTCGTTGGAGTATCCGGAGCGCAGGGAGGCGACCTCGCCCCAGGGCACGGTGATCACGCGGAAGGGGTTGCGGATGCGCATCCGGTCCTCGTTGGCGAACACGGCCGGGCGCAGGGTGAAGGCGACCACCAGCGGGACCAGCAGGATCAGCGTGGCCAGCGCCAGCCAGGGCGTGTGGCCGTGCCCCCTGGTCAGCGCGTCGACGCCGAGCCAGAAGACGATGGCGAGCAGCATCACACCGCCCGCGATCCCCATGGGGGAGCGGTAGATCCGGTCCTTCGCGGTGGGCACCGGAGGCTGTGGCGCGGGTGACTGGTGGTCCGGGGTCGTCATGCTCCCGATTCTGCCCGACGCCGCCGGCCGTGCTCATACGTGGTCGCGGAGCACACGATGAGCATCCGGGGCTATACAGCTGCTACGCGCGTAGATATGCTCGTCTGGTGACCATGCCCATTACTGCACCCGCTGCCCTCGCTGACGTCACCGCGTCCGACAGCACGCTGCGCCGCTTCCTCCATGGGCTGCCCGGCGTCGACGCGGTGGGCCTGGAGGCGCGCGCCGCCTCCCTCGGCACCCGCTCCATCAAAACCACCGCGAAGGCGTACGCCATCGACCTCGCCATCTCGATGGTCGACCTGACGACGCTGGAAGGCGCGGACACCCCGGGCAAGGTCCGGGCGCTCGGCGCCAAGGCGGTCCATCCCGACCCGACGGACCGTACGACCCCGGCGACGGCGGCCGTGTGCGTCTACCCCGACATGGTGGCCGTCGCCAAGGAGGCCGTCGCCGGTTCCGGCGTCAAGGTCGCCTCGGTCGCCACCGCCTTCCCGGCCGGCCGCGCCGCCCTCGACGTGAAGCTGGCCGACGTGCGTGACGCCATCGCCGCGGGCGCCGACGAGATCGACATGGTCATCGACCGCGGGGCGTTCCTCGCAGGCCACTACATGAAGGTGTACGACGAGATCACCGCCGTGAAGGAGACCTGCGGGGCGTCCGCCCGCCTGAAGGTCATCTTCGAGACCGGCGAGCTGTCCACGTACGACAACATCCGCCGGGCGAGCTGGCTCGGGATGCTGGCCGGGGTCGACTTCATCAAGACCTCGACCGGCAAGGTCGGCGTCAACGCGACCCCCGCGAACACCCTCCTCATGCTGGAGGCCGTCCGCGACTTCCGCGCCCAGACCGGCATCCAGGTCGGCGTGAAGCCCGCCGGCGGCATCCGCACCACCAAGGACGCCATCAAGTTCCTGGTCCTGGTCAACGAGACCGTCGGCGAGGACTGGCTGGACAACCACTGGTTCCGGTTCGGCGCCTCCTCGCTGCTGAACGACCTGCTGATGCAGCGCCAGAAGCTGGCCACCGGCCGCTACTCCGGCCCCGACTACGTGACGGTGGACTGATCCCCCATGGCTTTCGATTACGCACCCGCACCCGAGTCCCGCTCGGTCGTCGACATCGCGCCCTCGTACGGCCTGTTCATCGACGGCGAGTTCACCGAGGCCGCCGACGGCAAGGTCTTCAAGACGGTCAGCCCGTCGACCGAGGAGGTCCTCTCCGAGGTCGCCCAGGCCGGCGAGGCCGACGTCGACCGCGCGGTCAAGGCCGCCCGCAAGGCGTTCGAGAAGTGGTCCGCGCTGCCCGGCTCCGAGCGCGCCAAGTACCTGTTCCGCATCGCGCGGATCATCCAGGAGCGCAGCCGCGAGCTGGCCGTCCTGGAGACGCTGGACAACGGCAAGCCGATCAAGGAGACCCGCGACGCGGACCTCCCGCTGGTCGCCGCACACTTCTTCTACTACGCGGGCTGGGCGGACAAGCTCGACCACGCCGGGTTCGGGGCCACTCCGCGGCCCCTCGGTGTCGCCGGCCAGGTCATTCCCTGGAACTTCCCCCTCCTGATGCTGGCGTGGAAGATCGCCCCGGCGCTGGCGACCGGCAACACGGTCGTCCTCAAGCCCGCCGAGACCACCCCCCTGTCGGCACTGTTCTTCGCGGACATCTGCCGCCAGGCGGGCCTGCCCAAGGGCGTCGTCAACATCCTTCCGGGGTACGGCGACGCCGGTGCCGCGCTCGTCGCGCACCCGGACGTCAACAAGGTCGCCTTCACCGGCTCCACGGCCGTCGGCAAGGAGATCGCCCGCACGGTCGCCGGCACGCGCAAGAAGCTCACCCTCGAACTGGGCGGCAAGGGCGCCAACATCGTCTTCGACGACGCCCCGATCGACCAGGCCGTCGAGGGCATCGTGACCGGCATCTTCTTCAACCAGGGCCAGGTGTGCTGCGCGGGCAGCCGGCTCCTCGTCCAGGAGTCGATCCACGACGAGCTGCTGGACTCCCTCAAGCGCCGCCTGTCCACGCTGCGCCTCGGCGACCCGCTGGACAAGAACACCGACATCGGCGCGATCAACTCCGCCGAGCAGCTCTCCCGCATCACCTCGCTCGTCGAGCAGGGCGAGGCGGAGGGCGCCGAGCGCTGGTCCCCGACCTGTGAACTGCCGACCTCCGGCTACTGGTTCGCCCCGACGCTGTTCACGAACGTCACCCAGGCGCACACCATCGCCCGCGACGAGATCTTCGGCCCGGTGCTGTCGGTCCTCACCTTCCGTACGCCCGACGAGGCCGTCGCCAAGGCCAACAACACGCAGTACGGCCTGTCGGCGGGCATCTGGACGGAGAAGGGTTCGCGGATCCTTGCCGTGGCGGGCAAGCTCCGTGCGGGCGTCGTCTGGTCCAACACGTTCAACAAGTTCGACCCGACCTCGCCCTTCGGCGGCTACAAGGAGTCGGGCTTCGGCCGCGAGGGCGGCCGCCACGGCCTGGAGGCGTACCTCGATGTCTGACAAGACCGAAAAGACTGAGCGACTCTCCGTCTTCAAGACCTACAAGCTGTACGTCGGCGGGAAGTTCCCGCGTTCCGAGAGCGGCCGGGTGTACGAGGTGACGGACTCCAAGGGCAACTGGCTGGCGAACGCACCGCTTTCGTCGCGCAAGGACGCCCGTGACGCGGTGGTCGCCGCACGCAAGGCGTTCGGGGCGTGGTCGGGTGCGACGGCGTACAACCGGGGCCAGATCCTCTACCGCGTCGCGGAGATGCTGGAGGGCCGCAGGGAGCAGTTCGTCCGGGAGGTCGCCGACGCCGAGGGCCTGTCCAAGTCCAAGGCCGCCGCGCAGGTGGACGCCGCGATCGACCGCTGGGTCTGGTACGCGGGCTGGACCGACAAGATCGCCCAGGTCGTGGGCGGCGGCAACCCGGTCGCGGGCCCGTTCTTCAACCTCTCCTCCCCCGAACCGACCGGCGTGGTCGCGGTCCTGGCCCCCCAGGAGTCGTCCTTCCTCGGTCTGGTCTCGGTGATCGCGCCCGTGATCGCCACCGGCAACACGGCGATCGTGATCACGAGCGAGAAGTCCCCGCTTCCGGCGCTGTCCCTGGGCGAGGTGCTGGCCACCTCCGACCTGCCCGGCGGTGTCGTCAACGTCCTCTCCGGCCGTACGGCGGAGATCGCCACCCCGCTGGCCGCGCACCAGGACGTCAACGCGATCGACCTCGCGGGCGCCGACGACGTACTGGCGAAGGAGCTGGAGATCGCGGCGGCGGACAACCTGAAGCGAATTCTTCGTCCACAGCCTGTGGACGAAGAAGACTGGTCGGCAACTCCGGGCATCGACCGCATGACGGCGTTCCTGGAGACGAAGACGGTCTGGCACCCGACGGGTTCGCTGGGCGCCTCGGGCTCCTCGTACTGAGCCGTACTGAGCCCACACAGACCGAGAGCCGCGCCACCCCTCCGTCCGGGGGCTGCGCGGCTCTCCTCGTGGCGGTGGATGTCAGCCCAGTCCGCCCAGCAGTTTCGTCGCCTGGCCCACCACGGGTACCGCGCCGAGGGACTCCGCCTGCGTCACCGGGCCGGTCAGGGCCTTGGAGGTGACGGGCTTGAAGTCGGCGAGCTGGGTGCCGACTCCGTTGTCGAGCGGGTCGGCGCCGGTGCCCGCGAGGGGGTTCGGCTTGAGGCCGGCGACCGGGCCGAGGGCGTAGCCCAGCGTGCCGGTCAGGCTCTGCATGCCCGCCGCCGGGTCGACCTTGCCGAGCGAGGTGGGACGCGACGGCATGTCGACGAGCGGGCCGGCGGCGGACGCCGTCGCCGCGCCCGCCCCCAGGGCCGCTCCGGCGGTCGCGAGCGCGATCAGGGCGCGCCGCGCGGTCGGGTTGTGGGGGGACGCGTGTCGGGCCATTGCTGGTGCCGCCTTCCGGTGCACAAGGTAATCGAGTCGACACATAGGGTAGTTGTACCGTGACGCGCACTCAAAAGCCGACCCGCGACTGCCGATTCGCGCCGGCAAGTGGCGGCTCCGGGCCACCCGCGGCCCCAGTGCGGCTTGGCAGACGCCGCCGATCCTGGCCCAGATCCGCCGATCGACGACCGGCGTGAAAGCTGCGGCCGGCCGCCGAGACCGTTCCCTGCGCACCGTGATCACACGGGCACTGGGGGAATTGTTGTGTGACGCACGTTCCAAAGCCGACCCGTGGGGTCGGCAGGAGGCTTGCCATACGTCAAACTGGTGTTCCGTGAGCATTCATCCCCCGTCTCCCGCCCGTGTCGTGCTGCTGTGCGGCCCCTCGGGCTCGGGCAAGTCACTCGTCGCCGCCCGTTCCGGGCTTCCTGTGCTGCGCCTCGACGACTTCTACAAGGAGGGCGACGACCCGACGCTGCCGCTGGTGGAGGGGAGTTCGGACATCGACTGGGACCATCCGCTGTCCTGGGACGCGGACGTCGCGGTCGAGGCCATCGCCCGGCTGTGCGCCACGGGGTCGACGACCATACCGGTGTACGACATCTCGCAAAGCGCGCGGACCGGCGAGGAGACGCTGTGCATCGAGCGCACCCCGCTGTTCATCGCGGAGGGCATCTTCGCCGCCGAGATCGTGGAGCGCTGCCGTGAGCTGGGCCTCCTGGCCGACGCCCTGTGTCTGAACCGCGGGCCGTTCACCACCTTCCGGCGCCGCTTCCTGCGGGACCTGAAGGAGGGCCGCAAGTCGGTGCCGTTCCTGCTGCGCCGCGGCTGGCGGCTGATGCGCGCGGAGCGGTCGATCGTCGCCCGCCAGGTGTCGCTGGGCGCCCACTCCTGCGACCGTGACGAGGCACTGGGCAGGCTCGCGGCCGCGGCGGCGGGCCGGCAGGTGCGGGCGCAGACGGCGGCCTAGCCGTGGCGTGACCGAGCGCAGGAGCCGTACAGCAGGAGCAGTACACACGGAAACGGGACTGGACGGACCCCCCGGCCCTCCAGTCCCGCTTTCCTGCGCTCCCCCGCGTCCCCCGTGGTGGAGCTCCCCCGTACTTCCCCCGTACTTCCCCCGTGGGTCCCCCCGGACCCCCGGTTTCCCCGTTACCCCTCCCCGACCTTCAGGCGACCAACTCGCCGAAGGCGTTCTCCTCGTCACGGCCGAAGCTGAGGACCTCGTCCTCGCGCAGCCGGCGGAGCGACCGCCAGATGCTGGACTTCACCGTGCCGACACTGATGTCGAGGATCTCCGCGATCTCCGGGTCCGTGCGGCCCTCGTAGTAACGGAGGACCAGCATGGTGCGCTGGAGTTCGGGCAGCCGGGCCAGCGCCTGCCACAGGACCGCGCGCAGTTCCGTGCCGCGCATCGCGTCCGTGTCGCCGGGCGTCTCCGGCAGTTCCTCGGTCGGGTACTCGTTGAGCTTGCGGCGCCGCCAGGCGCTGATGTGCAGGTTCGTCATGGTGCGGCGGAGGTATCCGCCGACCGCCGCCTTGTCGCTGATCCGGTCCCACGCCCGGTACGTCGAGAACAGCGCGCTCTGCAGCAGGTCCTCGGCCTCGAAGCGGTCACCGGTCAGGTGATAGGCGGTTGCGTACAGGGAGGCGCGGCGCTCCTGGACGTAGGCGGTGAACTCCGCCTCCGTCAGCGAGCGACGCTCCCCCGTGTCCTCCCTGTACGCGGTTCCCCCGTGGGCCCCCGTGACCCCCGTGTTGCTTCCCCCCGTGCGAGCGTCAACCACCGACATGAACGTGGTGTGCTGACGCCCGGTGCCGCGAGCGCACCCCCGCCCGCTCACGGCACCGGACTTCTCGGAACCCCGGTTCACGTCGTGCAGACGCGTGATCACTGCGCTGGTGCTCAGGCTGTGCAGCGTGTTCATCTCGCGCCCCCCGTCGTGGACTTACGGTGTTCGGTCTTGCTTCGGCTTGCTTCCTTGCCTGTGCCGAAAAGCTTGCCCGGGGACCTTCATGGCCGTGTCCGCCGACTGTCACAGACCTGTCACAGGGGTCGGCCACAGGGGAATCACGGAATGTGCACAGGTGGTGGCGGTAGCGGTATTCCGGGCAGCTCCCGGCCCCACAGCTCGTACGAAAGCCCCTCCATGGGCCAGAATGAGCCCCGTGCCTTCCCTGTTGCTGATCGAGGACGACGACGCCATCCGCACGGCCCTGGAGCTCTCACTGACGCGCCAGGGACACCGTGTGGCCACCGCTGCCACCGGTGAGGACGGACTGAAACTGCTGCGCGAGCAGCGTCCGGACCTGATCGTGCTGGATGTGATGCTGCCCGGCATCGACGGGTTCGAGGTGTGCCGGCGCATCCGGCGCACGGACCAGCTGCCGATCATTCTGCTGACCGCGCGCAGCGACGACATCGACGTGGTGGTCGGACTGGAGTCCGGCGCCGACGACTATGTCGTCAAGCCCGTGCAGGGCCGTGTGCTGGACGCCCGGATCCGGGCCGTACTGCGGCGCGGGGAACGGGAGTCCAGCGACTCGGCGACCTTCGGCAGCCTCGTCATCGACCGCTCGGCGATGACCGTGACCAAGAACGGCGAGGACCTGCAGCTCACCCCGACCGAGCTGCGGCTGCTCCTGGAGCTGAGCCGGCGGCCCGGTCAGGCGCTGTCCCGGCAGCAGTTGCTGCGGCTGGTGTGGGAGCACGACTATCTGGGCGACTCCCGGCTGGTGGACGCGTGCGTGCAGCGGCTGCGCGCCAAGGTGGAGGACGTGCCGTCGTCCCCGACGCTGATCCGTACCGTGCGTGGTGTCGGCTACCGCCTGGACACGCCTCAGTGACCGACGCGCAAGGGGGTATCCGCGGCTGGGCCGCGGGTCGCAAGGGAACCGTGTCACGGCTGCGTTTCACCAGTCTGCGGCTGCGTCTGGTCGTGGTCTTCGGGCTGGTGGCGCTGACGGCCGCCGTGTCGGCGTCGGGCATCGCCTACTGGCTCAACCGGGAGGCCGTGCTCACCCGTACCCAGGACGCGGTGCTGCGCGACTTCCAGCAGGAGATGCAGAACCGCGCGGGCGCGCTGCCCGTGCACCCCACCCAGGACGAACTGCAGCGCACCGCGGGCCAGATGGCCAACAGCAGCCAGCGCTTCAGCGTGCTGCTGGTCGGCGAGGACGCGAACGGCAAGACGGTGTACGGCAACTCCGGCGGCCTGAACGGGTTCGCGCTGGAGGACGTGCCCAGGTCGCTGCGCGCCGCGGTGAACAAGCAGCAGGAGGTGACGGGCAGCAACAAGTCGCCGTACCACCTGTACTGGCAGCGGGTCGTCGAGCGCGGCACCCCGTATCTGGTGGCCGGTACGAGGGTGATCGGCGGCGGTCCCACCGGCTACATGGTGAAGTCCCTGGAGCCGGAGGCGAAGGACCTCAACTCCCTCGCCTGGTCGCTCGGTATCGCCACCGGCCTCGCGCTGATCGGCTCGGCGCTGCTCGCCCAGGCCGCCGCGACGACCGTGCTCAAGCCGGTGCACCGGCTCGGGGTCGCCGC
The DNA here is from genome assembly GCF_042895285.1 of Streptomyces sp. NPDC001406. Lineage (NCBI taxonomy): Bacteria > Bacillati > Actinomycetota > Actinomycetes > Kitasatosporales > Streptomycetaceae > Streptomyces > Streptomyces sp. NPDC001406. The sequence goes on along the minus strand of NZ_JBIAWG010000030.1, from coordinate 44,303 downwards.
CAGGCGGCTCGGCGAGGGCAAGCTGGACACCCGGCTCAGGGTGTCGGGCACCGACGAACTGGCGGATCTGTCGCGGACGTTCAACAACGCGGCCGAGGCGCTGGAGAAACGGGTCGCCGACATGGCCGCGCGGGACGACGCGTCCCGGCGGTTCGTGGCCGACATGTCCCATGAGCTCCGTACGCCGCTCACCGCCATCACCGCCGTCACGGAGGTGCTGGAGGAGGAGCTGGACTCGGAGGCCGGGAGCATGGATCCGATGATCGAGCCCGCCGTACGGCTGGTGGTGAGCGAGACCCGGCGGCTGAACGACCTCGTCGAGAACCTGATGGAGGTCACCCGCTTCGACGCGGGCACCGCTCGGCTCGTCCTGGACGACGTCGACATCGCGGACCAGATCACCGCCTGCATCGACGCCCGCGCCTGGCTGGACGCGGTGGAGCTGGACGCCGAGCGCGGGATCCACTCCGTCCTCGACCCACGGCGCCTGGACGTCATCCTCGCCAACCTGATCGGCAACGCCCTCAAGCACGGCGGTTCGCCGGTGCGGGTGTCGGTGCGCATCGCCGACGACCAGCTGGTCATCGCCGTACGGGACCACGGTCCCGGTATCCCCGAGGACGTCCTGCCGCACGTCTTCGACCGCTTCTACAAGGCGAGCGCCTCCCGCCCGCGCTCCGAGGGCAGCGGCCTCGGCCTGTCCATCGCCCTGGAGAACGCCCATATCCACGGCGGCCGGATCACCGCGGCCAACTCGCCCGAGGGCGGCGCGGTGTTCACGCTCCGGCTGCCCAGGGACGCCTCGCGGCTCACCGAGGAGAACGACGACAAGGGCGGCCCGTCCGACGGTTCCAAGGAAGAGGCGTCATGAACGCTCGGCGCCTGCTGGCACTCCCGCTCCTCGCCGCCGTGCTCACCGGGTGCGGCATCCGGGCCACCGAGGTGCCGACCGACTTCGGCGCGGCGCCCTCACGGGTGCCGTGCTCGCTGGCCGAGCCGGATCTGTCGGCCCAGTCCTCGCGGGGCGTGCCCGTGCAGGTCTTCCTGCTGTGCCGGGCGTCGCTGGTCACCGTGGACCGGTGGGTGCGCGTCCCGGACGGCACGCCCGACGCCAAGCGGCGGGTGATCGTGGCACAGGGGCTGCTGGACCAGCTCGCCGAGTCGCCCTCGTCCAGTGAGCGGGACGCGGGGTACACGACGTACGTCCACGGCGGGATGAGCGTGAGCGGCCCGCGGCCCAAGGACCCCGAGGACACGCTGCGGCTGAGCACGGCACCGGAGGAGCTCACCTCGTACGCCCTCGCCCAGATCGTCTGCACGTTCTCCGACTCGGCGGCGGCCGAGGGCGACGGCTCGGTGATCCTGGGCGGGCCGGGCAACGAACCGCTGCGACGGTACGAGTGCACCGACGACGTCCGCTCCCGGCCGGGCAGCACGGAGCCGCCCTCCAGCGAGGTGACGGCGGGCTGACGGCCGCCCGAACGCCTGGTGTGTGGGAGGCCTCATGTACGCACGCGTGACGGATCCGGAACCGATCGTGCACGCGGGTGCGTCTAGGGGGGCGTGCAGCGTCAAGGCTCCATCGGCGGCAGTGCCGCGATCCGCATCCGTGCGACGGGAGGTGTCCTCCTCGTCGCACACCTCGCATTCGTCGCCTGGCTCATGCTGCGGCCGCTGGACGTGCCCTGGGTGATGCCCGCCAATCTGCGCCCGCTCGCCGGCATCCGGGCCGACCTGGCGCTGGGCTGGCCGGAGGCGGCCAGACGGATCGGCGAGGGCCTCGCCCTGCTGGCGCCGCTGGGTGTGCTGCTGCCGGTGGCCCACGGCAGGCTCACCGTCTCCCCGCTCGCCTCCCTGATCCGTACGGCGGCCGCGGGCGCCCTGATCTCGCTCGGCATCGCCCTGCTGCAGACCGGCGTGCCGGGCCGGGTCGTGGACGTCGACTCGCTGCTGCTGAACACGGCGGGCGTGGCGCTTGCCCACCTCGCGGTCGTCCCGGCGGGCCGCTCCTGGCTCCGCCGCAGGGGCGAGCGGACGAGCCGCTCGACAGCCCTCCAGGAGGAGGCACCTCAGGGGCGCACCCCGACGATTCCCAGGGTCGGGATCGCCCCATAGAGCGACGCCATGTCCGCTTCGTCTCCGTAACGTAGATGGCAGATGGGCAGCCAACCCGCCCACACCATCCAACGCCAAGGGCCCACCAGCGGACCCAAAAAAGGAGCGCGCCGACATGAACTCCCTCGCCCGCCCCACCCAAGGCCGCATGATCGGCGGAGTCTGTGCCGCGCTGGCACGGCGCTTCGGTACCTCCGCGACGACGATGCGGGTGATCTTCCTGGTGTCCTGCCTGCTGCCGGGCCCGCAGTTCCTGCTCTACATAGCGCTGTGGATCCTGTTCCCGTCGGAGGACAAGGCACGGACGGCCTGGTGAGCCCCCCCGGTAAACGCCGTTGGGGCGCACCGGAGGGTCCGGGTGCGCCCCAACGGCGTGTGGGGGTTCGGGTCAGCCGAGCGGGATCCCGTTCACCGGCAGGCCGTGTGTGGGCAGCCCCTGCAGCGGCAGACCGCCGAGGAGGCCCTTGACCGGCGCGGTCGGGCCCTGGGCGAGCACCCGCTCGGCGGCCGGCTGGGCGGCGGCCAGGCCCGTGCCGACCACGGCCTGGCCCTGGGTGAGTGCCTCACCGGCCCCGGGCAGTGCCTTGCCGACGTTCTCGGCCGGCAGCGTCTTGGTGACGCCGTCCAGGGCCTGGGTGGCGTCCGGGACGGCCGGGGCCGCGTTGGCCGCGCCGGCGCCCACGGCAGCGAAGGCGGCACCGAGGGCGGCGACACCGAGGGTCTTGGCAGCAGACTGCTTCATGGTGAATGCGTCCTTGAATGCGATGACGGGGAATCAAAAAATGTTCCGAGCGGTCCACGACCGTAAACACGCCGGGCCGCCCGCCGCAAACACCGAAATGCGGACGGATGGTGAAGCCCGTCCGCATTCCGTGCACCCCGCCTGCCTCCGATCAGCCCTCGGAATCGACAGAACCCCTGGTGGAGGCGGTTTGCTGGAACAGCCATTCGGATTTCAGCTCGGCATATCCCGGCTTGACGACGTCATTGATCATGGCCAGCCGTTCATCGAAAGGAATGAACGCTGATTTCATCGCATTGACGGAGAACCACTGCATGTCGTCGAGCGTGTAACCGAATGCTTCGACGAGGTGCTCGAATTCCCGGCTCATACTGGTGTGGGACATCAGCCGGTTGTCCGTGTTCACGGTGGCCCGGAAGTGCAGCCGGCGCAGCAGCCCGATCGGGTGTTCCGCGTACGAGGCCGCGGCTCCGGTCTGGAGGTTGGAGCTCGGGCACATCTCCAGCGGGATGCGCTTGTCCCGTACGTACGAGGCGAGCCGCCCGAGCTTGACCGAGCCGTCCTCGTGGACCTGGATGTCGTCGATGATGCGCACCCCGTGCCCGAGCCGGTCGGCGCCGCACCACTGGAGGGCCTGCCAGATGGACGGCAGTCCGAAGGCCTCGCCGGCGTGGATGGTGAAGTGGTTGTTCTCGCGCTTGAGGTACTCGAACGCGTCGAGGTGCCGGGTGGGCGGGTAGCCGGCCTCGGCGCCCGCGATGTCGAAGCCGACGACGCCCAGGTCGCGGTAGCGATTGGCGAGTTCGGCGATCTCCAGGGCGCGGGCCGCGTGCCGCATGGCGGTGAGCAGGGCGCCGACCCGGATGCGGTGGCCGCTCTCCCGGGCGAGCCGCTCCCCCTGCCGGAAGCCCTCGTTGACGGCCTCGACGACCTCTTCGAGGCTGAGCCCGCCCTCCAGGTGCTGTTCGGGCGCGTAGCGCACCTCGGCGTAGACGACCCCGTCCTCGGCGAGGTCCTCTGCGCACTCGCGGGCGACCCGGACCAGCGCGTCGCGGGTCTGCATCACACCGACGGTGTGCGAGAAGGTCTCCAGGTACCGCTCCAGGGAGCCGGAGTCGGCCGCTTCGTGGAACCAGACGCCGAGTTTGCCGGGATCGGTCTCGGGGAGCTGGGAGTAGCCCGCTTCCCGGGCCAGTTCGACGATGGTCCCGGGACGGAGACCGCCGTCGAGATGATCGTGCAGCACAACCTTGGGCGCCCGGCGGATCTGGTCCGGCGTCGGGATGGTCCCGGTCTGGGCAGTCTGGCTCGTCATTTTCGCACTCTAACGCCTACGCGCGTAGACGGCTCGGTGTACGAATTTGTCGATACGTAACAGTGACCCCACGGACGGGTCGCGTACACCCTTACTTCTGACACTGTTCTGTCATGGCACACCAATCGGCGCCGGTGCGAACGGCCAGGCTGGGAAGGGCAGTCGGCCAGGAGCCGACGGCGGTGAGCGGGGTGGCGCTGCTGCTGCCCGGCGGTGAGGAGGTCTCGGCCAAAAAGCCGTCCTCCGTATGGGCGACGGCCTCCGTCCGCTCCCTCGGCAGGACACTCGCGCGCGCGGGGCGCGGCGAGGGGCTGGCCACGCATGTCGTCCACTACCGCTATCGCGGCTGGAACGGCAGCGAGGCGCACCTGGCGGCGGACGCGGCCTGGGCCGTGGACGAGGTCCTGCGGCGCTACGGCGACGTCCCCGTCTGCCTGGTCGGCGTGGGGATGGGCGGCCGGGCGGCGCTGCGCGCGAGCGGGCACGAGGCGGTCAACTCCGTGGTGGCCATCGCCCCCTGGCTGCCGGAGGACGATGTCGCGGCCGCGCCGGAACCCGTGAAGCAGCTCGCGGGCCGCCGGGTGCTGATCGTGCACGGCACCAATGACGAGCGGACCGATCCCGAGCTGTCGTTCCGGCTGGCGGCGAGGGCGAAGAAGGCGAACCGGGAGGTGTGCCGGTTCGAGGTGCATGCGGACGGACACGCGTTGCACCAGTACCGCGACGAGGTGCACGCGCTCGCCTCGGACTTCGTGATGGGCGCGCTGTTCGGGCATCCGCTCTCCCGCCCGGTGGAGGACGCGCTGGCCGCTCCGCCGCCCCTGGGGCTGCGGATGCCGCTGGCCGTGGGGTTCGGGCGTTCGCTGCACCGGGCGTGACGCTCAGGCGAGCAGGTTTCCCCGCTTCGAGAGCAGGAACTTCTTGAACGCGGCCACGGGTGGTGTGTCCGGATGGCCGTCCAGCCAGGCCACGCCGATCTCCCGTACCGCCCGCGGAGCCGTGACCGTCAGTTCCACGACCCCGGGGCGGGGGAAGGGCGGCGGGGGCAGCAGGGCGACGCCGAGGCCCGCCGCGACCAGACCGCGCAGGGTCTCCGCCTCCTCGCCCTCGAAGGCGACCCTCGGTTTGAAGCCGGCTTCCCGGCACAGGTCGTCGGTGATGCGGCGCAGGCCGTAGCCGGGCTCCAGGGTGACGAAGGTTTCCTCGGCGGCCTCGGCGAGGCGGATGCGTCTGCGGCCGGACAGCGGGTGGTCGGCGGGGACGACCAGCCGGAGTTTCTGCTCGTCCAGGCGGCGGGCCACCAGGTCGGGGGCGTCCGGGACCGGGGAGGTCAGACACAGGTCCAGTTCGCCCGCCCGCAGGCCTTCGAGCATCGCCTCGCCGTAGTTCTGGACGAGGCTGAAGCGGACGCGCGGATGGTCGGCGCGGAAGGCGTGGAGGAGGCCGGGGACCGTCTCGGCGCCCATCGTGTGCAGAAAGCCGAAGGCGACCTTGCCGGTGCCCGCGTCCGCGTCGGCGCGGACCTCGTCGGCTGCGCGCTCGATCTCGGCGAGGGCGCGTTCGACGGAGGTGAGGAAGGTGCGGCCGGCCGGGGTGAGGGAGACCGTGCGGCCGCGGCGGGCGAACAGATCGACGCCCAGGTCGCGCTCCAGGCGGACCATGGCCCGGGACAGGGTCGACTGCGGGACCTGGGTCTCGTGCGCGGCCCGGGTGACGTGCTCGGTGCGGGCGACGGCGGCGAAGTAGGCGAGGCGCGGGGCGAGCAGCCGCGCCATGTCGGCCGTGTCTTCTGTGTCACTGGACGGTGACAGACGGGACTGTGACCTCTGCTGATGCACCATGGGAACGATTATGACGAGTCCGTGCATTGGACGGATGAGTCGGGGCGTACGTAGCTTCGAGGCATGTCTCCCGCCAGTACCGGGGCGTCCACCGTCGTGGGCGCCGTCCCGTCCGTCTCCGCCTCCGACTCCCGTACGGCTTCCGCTCCCGACTCCCGTATGGCCCCCGGTGGCCCCGGCTACCGCCGGATGAGCCTCGCCCTCTTCCTCGCCGGTGTCGCGACCTTCGCGCTCCTCTACTCCACGCAGGCGCTGCTGCCGCTGATCTCCGGCGAGTTCGGGGTGGCGGCGGGCGAGGCGAGCTGGACCGTGGCCGCCGCGACGGGCGGTCTGGCGCTGTTCGTCCTGCCGATGAGCGCGCTGTCGGAGCGCTTCGGCCGCCGTACGGTCATGACGGCCTCGCTGGCGGTCGCGGTGTCCGTCGGCATGCTGGTCCCCTTCGCGCCCTCGATCGGCGCGCTGGTGATGCTGCGGGCGGTCCAGGGCGCGGCGCTGGCCGGGCTCCCGGCGTCGGCGACGGCGTACCTGGCGGAGGAGGTCCGGCCGAGGGCCCTGGTGACGGCGATCGGGCTGTTCGTCGCGGGCAACAGCATCGGCGGGATGAGCGGCCGGGTCATCACCGGCTGGGTGGCGCAGGAGTGGGGCTGGCGGGTGGCCGTCGGCGTGATCGGCGCGATCGCGGTCGGCTGCGCGGTGGCCTTCCGTCTGCTCCTGCCGGCTCCGCGGCACTTCACGGCGGGCTCGCTGCGCCCGCGCGTGCTCGCCGGCACGGTCCGCGACCATCTGTCCGACCCGCTGCTGCGCCGGCTGTACGCCATCGGCGCGCTGTTCATGACGGTGTTCGGCGGTGTGTACACGGTGATCGGCTACCGCCTGACGCAGGAGCCGTTCGGGCTGCCGCAGGGCGTCGTCGGCTCGATCTTCCTGGTGTATCTGGTCGGCACGGTCTCGGCGTCGACGGCGGGGCGGCTGGTCGGCCGCCTGGGCCGCCGGGGCGCGCTCTATCTGGCCGCCGGTACGACGGCGACGGGCCTGCTGCTGTCCCTGGCCGACTCGCTGCCGCTGGTGCTGCTGGGGCTGGTCCTGATCACGGCGGGCTTCTTCGCGGGCCACGCGGTGGCGTCCTCGGCGGTCAGCAAGACGGCCACCGAGGGCCGCGCCCAGGCCGCCGCCCTCTACCAGTCCGCGTACTACGTCGGCTCCAGCACCGGCAGCACGGTGGGCGCGATGGCCTTCCACGCGGGCGGCTGGGCCGGCGCGGTCGGCGTGGGTGTCCTTGCGGTGCTCGGCGTCGTGACGATCACGGTGCTCGGGTCGCGGGCGGCCCGGGTCGCGGTGCGGCGGGAGCCGGCCGTCGCGCACTGAGCCGCTCCCTCGAACCCCCTGTGCGGACCCCCGTTGTCAGTGGTCGCCGATAGCGTCCGCCCGGCAACCGGTCCGAGCAGCAGGGGGTTTGTGGCATGGAGTTCCGAATCGAGCGCGGGGACCTCGCCGAGGCCGTGGGGTGGGCGGCGCGCGCACTGCCCGCCCGTACGCCCGTGCCGGTGCTGGGCGGGCTGCTGCTGGAGGCCGGGGCCGGGCGGCTGAGTGTGTCCGGGTTCGACTTCGAGACGGCGGCGCGCGTCGAGGCCGACGCCGAGACGACGGTGGGCGGCCAGGTGCTCGTGCTCGGGCGCCGGCTGCTGGACATCTGCCGGGTGCTGCCGGACGGACCGGTGAGCTGTGTCCTTCAGGGGACGCGGTTCACGGTCGAGGCGGGCGGCACGCGCTTCGGCCTGTCGACGCTGCCCCGCGAGGAGTACCCGGCGCTGCCCACTCCGCCCGAGGTGTGCGGCGGCGTGGACGCGGCCGCGTTCGCGACGGCCGTCGCACAGGTCGCCGTGGCGGCGGGGCGGGACGACACGCTGCCGGTGCTGACCGGCGTACAACTGCGCCTGGACGGCGAGGAGATGACACTGTCCGCCTCGGACCGGTACCGGTACGCGGTACGACGGCTGGAGTGGAAGCCGGAGGCGGGGGTCGCTCCCGGGGGCGCGGTGGAGGCGCTGCTGCCCGCACGGCGGCTGCTCGATGTCGCGCGGGCACTGGGGCGGGGCGGGGTCGTACGGATCGGGCTGGACTCCTCGGACTCGGCGGGTGCCGGTCCGGTCGGCTTCGCGGGCGGGCGGATGCGGACGGTCGTACGGCGGCTGGACGGGCGGCTGCCGGGGTACGGGACGCTGTTCGAGATGGCGGGGGCGGCGGTCGCCGAGGTGGAGTGCGGGGCGCTCACGGAGGCGGTACGACGGGTCTCGGTGGTGGCGGAGGTGAACAGTCCCCTGCGGCTGGACTTCTCGGCCGCGGACGGCTCCGTGCTGGTGCGGGCCGGGTACGGGGACGACGTGGCGGCACAACGGCTGCCCGTGACGCTGGCGGGTGCCGAGGAGGTGACGGTGGCCTTCAACCCGGCGTATCTGCTGGACGCGCTGAACTCCTTCGAGGGGGAGCAGCGGCTCACGGTGGAGCTGCTGGGGGCGGGGCAGCGGGCGCTGCTGAGCGCGGGCGGGGCGGACGCGGGGTCCGGCAGCGCTCACCGGCATTTGCTGATGTCCGTGAAGCAACTGGTCTGAGACGGCGCTGACCTGGCCCTTTACCGGCCGCGGGGGCCATTGTCAGTGGGCCGCGGTAGCTTCCGAAGTGCTGGAGCGCAAAGGCGCGCCACAGGAAAGGCCACAGGGGTGGGTGGACGATGGGCAACGGCACGGCGACGACGGACCTCGACATCGCACTGGAGAAGCACCGCACCGAGCTGACCGGCTACTGCTACCGCATGCTCGGCTCCGCCTTCGAGGCCGAGGACGCGGTGCAGGACACCCTGGTCCGGGCCTGGCGGAGCTACGACAAGTTCGAGGGCCGCTCCAGCCTCCGCTCGTGGCTGTACCGGATCGCGACGAACGTCTGTCTGGACATGCTGACGGCGGGCAACAAGCGGGCGAGGCCGGTGGATCTGTCGGACTCGACGCCCCTGGCCCAGGCGGCCCTCTCCCCCCGCCCGGACAACACCTGGCTGGAGCCGGTGCCGGACGCCCGGGTGCTGCCCACGGTCGGCGACCCGGCGGAGGCGGCGGTCGCCAAGGAGTCGATCCGGCTCGCCTTCATGGCGGCCCTGCAGCACCTGCCGCCCAAGCAGCGGGCGGTGCTGATCCTGCGCGAGGTGCTGGCCTGGAGGGCGAGCGAGGTCGCCGAGCTGCTGGGCACCACGGTGGCCTCGGTCAACAGCGCGCTGCAGCGGGCGCGGGCGACGCTCGCGGAGCGGGAGGACAGGGGCGGCGGGGCGGTGGTGTCGGACCCGCTGGACGAGGAGCAGCAAAGGCTCCTGGAGCGCTATGTGAAGGCGTTCGAGGGGTACGACATGACGGCGCTGACGGCGCTGCTGCACGACGACGCCGTCATGACGATGCCGCCGTTCGACCTGTGGCTGACCGGGCACGACGACATCACGGGCTTCATGACGACCCTGGGCTCCGCCTGCGCGGGCTCCCGGCTGCTGCCGGTCGAGGTCAACGGCCTGCCCGGCTTCGCCCAGTACAAGCCGGACCCGGACGCGGGCGGCTTCACCCCTTGGTCCATCCAGGTCCTGGAAATATCAGACGGCCGACTGACCGGGTTCCACTTCTTCCTCGACACGAAGCGCTGGTTCCCGCTGTTCGGCCTGCCCCTCCACCTCGAAGCGGAGCCCGACGAGGTCGAGGAGGGCGTATAGCGCCGGATCGGCATCCCGCAGCCGTATCCGCCCCCCGGTCCGCCGCGCGGCCAGCTCCAGCCGGGCAAGCAGATCGACAACCCCGAGCCCGGGCGGCCCGAGCCCACCCACATCACATACGACGACCCCGACTCCGGTGCCCTCCAGCAGCGCCCGCACGTCGTCACAGAGCCCGCTCACCTCGTCCTTTGCGACGGGGCCGGGCAGCACGAGTACAGCGGGTGTCTTGGCGTCCACGTGCTGTAGACCGGGTGGACGCCCGTAACTCATCGGGTGCGGTGAGGCCTACTCGGCCGGGAATTCGCTGGTGTCGATGACGAGGTCGAAGGGAGCGGGGAGCTTGATGGCCTCGCCGAACTTGGCGGTGCTCAGTGGGCGGGAGACGTCGCCCTTGGGCTCTCCGTAGAGCGTCACGGTGGGGCCATCGGGGGCCCAGCGGTCGACAAGGAGGTAGAGCGGGATGCCCGCGGTGGCATAGGCAGCGGGCTTGCTGACGCGGTCGTGGCGGGCGTTGGACTTGGAGGTCACCTCGACGACCAGTTCGGCCAGGGCGGCCGGGATGTGGGAGTCCGCCTCCGGGCGTTCCTGCACCGTGAGTAGAGGCGACGCTGGATGCGTTCCGCGATCACGTTGTGGCGGTACGCGGGAGCAGGTGACACGGTGATGATCCCCTCGATGATCTCCACCTTGCTGCCCTCGGGCCATTCCATCTCCTCCCAGAACCGGACGAGGTCGTCCCAGCTCTGCTCGGGGTCCTGGCTGACGGTGAGTGCGCTCATGGCGTCTCCTATCGGTGCGTCACCGATCCCAGCATGCCGAACGGGACCGGTGGGGGTCCACCGATCCCGTTCGCCCGAAAGAGGAAACACCAGGTCAGGCGATACGTTCCAGCACCACCGGGGTCGCCGAGAACTCCGTGCCGGGGGTCGCGATGTCGTACGAGCCCTCCACCGCCTGGAGCGCGTAGTCGAAGCGCTCGGGGGTGTCGGTGTGCAGGGTCAGGAGGGGCTGGCCCTCCGTCACCGTGTCGCCGGGCTTGGCGTGCATTTCGATGCCCGCGCCCGCCTGCACCGGGTCCTCCTTGCGGGCGCGGCCCGCGCCGAGGCGCCAGGCGGCGATGCCGATGTCGTAGGCGTCGAGGCGGGTCAGGATGCCCGAGGCGCCCGCCTTCACCACGTGCTGTTCCTTCGACGTGGGCAGCGTGGCGTCCGGGTCGCCGCCCTGGGCCGCGATCATGCGGCGCCAGACGTCCATCGCCGAGCCGTCGGCCAGGGCCTTCGCCGGGTCCGCGTCCTTCACGCCGGCGGCGTCGAGCATCTCGCGGGCGAGCGCGATCGTCAGCTCGACCACGTCCGCCGGGCCGCCGCCCGCCAGGACCTCGACCGACTCACGGACCTCCAGGGCGTTGCCCGCCGTGAGGCCGAGCGGGGTGGACATGTCCGTGAGGAGGGCGACCGTCTTCACGCCGTGGTCGGTGCCCAGGCCCACCATCGTGGAGGCGAGTTCGCGCGCGTCCTCGATCGTCTTCATGAAGGCGCCCGTGCCGACCTTCACGTCCAGGACCAGTGAGCCGGTGCCCTCGGCGATCTTCTTCGACATGATCGAGGAGGCGATCAGCGGGATCGCCTCGACCGTGCCGGTGACGTCGCGCAGGGCGTACAGCTTCTTGTCGGCGGGCGCGAGGCCGTCGCCGGCCGCGCAGATCACCGCGCCGGTGGTGTCGAGGACGTGCAGCATCTCCTCGTTGGAGAGCAGCGCGCGCCAGCCCGGGATCGACTCCAGCTTGTCCAGCGTGCCGCCGGTGTGGCCGAGGCCCCGGCCCGACAACTGCGGGACGGCCGCGCCGCAGGCCGCCACGAGGGGTGCCAGCGGGAGCGTGATCTTGTCGCCGACGCCGCCCGTGGAGTGCTTGTCCGCGGTCGGACGGGACAGGGACGAGAAGTCCATGCGCTCGCCGGAGGCGATCATCGCCGCCGTCCAGCGGGCGATCTCACGGCGGTTCATGCCGTTGAGCAGGATGGCCATCGCGAGCGACGACATCTGCTCGTCGGCGACCTCGCCACGCGTGTACGCGTCGATGACCCAGTCGATCTGCTCGTCGCTGAGCTCACCGCGGTCCCGCTTGGTGCGGATGACGGAGATGGCGTCCATGGCCATGGCGTGCGTTCCTTCCGGGAGGTGCGAAACACGCGGCCCCTCCGATCGGATCTGTTCGGAGGGGCCGCGGTGGAGTTACTTGCTGAGATGGTCCGGGCCGAAGGCCTGCGGGAGCATCGCGGAGAGCGGCAGCACGCCCTCCGGGGTGTCCACCAGCAGGCCGGGCCCGCCGAACTCGTACAGCAGTTGGCGGCAGCGGCCGCACGGGACGAGCAGGCCACCCGTGCCGTCCACACAGGTGAAGTGCGTCAGCCGGCCGCCGCCCGTGCGCACGAGCCGGGACACCAGCCCGCACTCGGCGCACAGGCTGATGCCGTACGAGGCGTTCTCGACGTTGCAGCCGGTGACGATGCGCCCGTCGTCGACCAGGGCCGCGACACCGACCTGGAAGCCGGAGTACGGGGCGTACGCGTGGGACATCGCCTCGCGGGCCTCCGCACGCAGCGCCTCCCAGTCGAAGTCGGCGGCCGAGGTCACTTGCCCTGTCCCTTCCGGTACGGCAGGCCGTCCGCCTTCGGCATCCGCAGGCTCTGCGCGGACAGCGAGAGCACCAGCAGGGTGACGACGTACGGCGTCGCCGTGACGAGCTGACGCGGAACCTCGTTCGTGGTGGCGTACCAGAGGAACATCAGCGCCGAGATCACGACGGTGACGACGGCCGGGACGAACCTCTTCTTCCAGGCCAGGTACGCCGCGCCGAACACCAGCAGGATCGCGAGCAGCAGGATCAGCGCGTGCACGTTCACCGTACCGCCGCGCAGGTTGAGGCTGTCGGTGTAGCCGAACAGCCCCGCGCCGAGGGCCAGGCCGCCCGGCATCCAGTTACCGAAGATCATCGCGGCGAGACCGATGTAACCGCGGCCGGCCGTCTGGCCGTCCAGGTACACGTTCGAGGCCACGATGGACAGGAAAGCACCGCCGAGGCCGGCGAAGGCACCCGAGATGATCACCGCGATGTACTTGTACTTGTAGACGTTGACACCGAGGGACTCGGCCGCCACCGGGTTCTCGCCGCAGGAGCGCAGCCGCAGACCGAAGGCGGTGCGCCACAGCACCCACCAGGTGACCGGGACGAGGGCGACCGCGATGACGGTGAGCGGCGACAGGTCGGTGACCAGACCGCCGACCAGGCCGGCGATGTCCGAGATCACGAACCAGTGCTTCTCGTTGAGCGTGTTCAGCCAGTCGGACAGGCCCGGGATGTCGAAGGAGCCCAGCGAGTCGATCGGCGGGGACTGCTTGGAGGAGCCCTGCGGGGCGTTCTCGAAGGTGAACTTCGACAGATAGCGGGTGGTGCCGAGGGCCAGGATGTTCAGGGCCACACCGGAGACGATGTGGTTGACGTTGAAGGTCACCGTGGCGATGGCGTGCAGCACGGCACCGAGGGCACCGCCGACGACACCGAGGACGACACCGGCCCACGGGCCCCACTGGTAGCCGGCCCAGGCGCCGAACCAGGTGCCGAGGATCATCATGCCCTCGAGGCCGATGTTGACGACGCCGGAGCGCTCCGACCACAGGCCGCCGAGACCGGCGAGGCCGATCGGCACGGCGAGGCGCAGCGCGGTGGACATCTGGCCGGTCGAGGTGATGCCGTCGGCGCCGGTGATGAGGCGGACGGCGGAGGTCAGGACCAGCACGCCCGCGATGATCAGCAGGAGTACCGGGAGCGAGACACGGCGGCTTCCCGGGGCGGGCCGCTTCGCCTGCGGCTTGGCGATGGTCGCGGTGCTCATCAGGCCGCCACCTCCTTGTTGGTGTTGCGGGCGGCGGCGGCCAGCTCGGCGCCGACCCGGCTCTGCTGACGGCGCAGACCCCACTGGCGGACGAACTCGTAGGAGATGACGACCGCGAAGACGATCAGGCCCTGCATGATCGTGGCGATCTCCTTCGGGTACGCCTCCGGGGTCGCGTAGTCGAGGGCGGGCGAGGCCTTGTCGAGGAAGGCCCACAGGAGGGCGGCGAACGCGATGCCGCCCGGGTTGTTGCGGCCGAGCAGGGCGATGCCGATGGCGGTGAAGCCGAGGCCCGTCGGGAAGCTCAGGCTGTAGGTGTGGCTCTCGCCGAGCAGCAGCGGCAGACCGGCCAGGCCCGCGACCGCGCCGGAGATCAGCATGGAGACCAGCACCATGCGCTTGGCGCTGACGCCGGAGGCCGCGGCGGCGGTCTCGGAGGCGCCGGTGGCGCGCAGGTCGAAGCCGAAGCGGGTGCGGTTGAGGACCAGCCAGTACAGGACGCCCAGCAGCACCGCGAGGAAGACCAGGCCGTAGATCTCACCGACGTCGGAGCCCAGGTTGATACCGGGGACCCAGCCGGACTTGTGCATGACGCCGGTGGTCGCGTTGTTGCCGACCTGCACGCCCCACACGCTGGTGAGGGTGACGTAGCCGATCACGCTGGTGGCGATCGCGTTCAGCATGATCGTCGCGACGACCTCGCTGACGCCCCGGGTGACCTTCAGGACGCCCGCGATGCCGGCCCAGAAGGCGCCGGTGCACATGGCGACCAGCAGCAGCACCGGGACCTGGAGGAAGCCCGGCAGGGCGAGGTGCGCGCCGACGATGGCGGTCATCACCGCGGCGAGGCGGTACTGGCCGTCGACGCCGATGTTGAACAGGTTCATCCGGAAGCCGAGGGCGACACCGATGGCGGCGATGTAGTACAGCGACGCCTGGTTGATGATCAGGACCTGGACGTCCGAGTACGGCAGCTGCTCCAGCATCAGCGTGTACGGCTCGACCGGGTTCTTGCCCGAGGCGATCAGGACGACCGAGGTCAGCACGATCGCGAGGACGAGCGCGATGACCGGGCCGGCCACCGCGAGGAGCATGCGCTCCTTGTCGAACTTCTTCATCGGGCCTCGTCCTCCGGACCGGCGTCTGCCTCGTCTTCTGTGGCGGTGTCTACGTGTTCCAGGTGGCCGGACGCGGCGCCCGTCATGGCCGAGCCCAGCTCCTCCGGCGTGATGGTGGCGGGGTCGGCATCCGCGACCAGCCTGCCGTCGTAGATCACGCGTAGGGTGTCCGACAGGCCGATCAGCTCGTCCAGGTCGGCGGAGATCAGCAGCACGGCCAGGCCCTCGCGGCGGGCCTCCCGGATGCGGTCCCAGATCTGCGCCTGGGCGCCGACGTCCACACCGCGGGTGGGGTGGGCGGCGATCAGGAACTTGGGGTCGTGGCTCATCTCGCGGCCGACGATCAGCTTCTGCTGGTTGCCGCCGGACAGGGAGGCCGCGGTGACGTCGATGCCCGGGGTGCGGACGTCGAACTCCTCGACGATCCGGCGGGTGTCGGCCTGGGCGCCCTTGGGGTCCAGCCAGAAGCCCTTGGCGTTGGGCCGCTCGGTGACATGGCCGAGGATGCGGTTCTCCCACAGCGGGGCCTCGAGGAGCAGGCCCTGGCGGTGGCGGTCCTCGGGGATGTAGCCGACGCCCGACTCACGGCGCTTGCGGGTGGACCAGGCGGTGATGTCCTCGCCGAGGAAGTGGACGGAGCCGGAGTCGGCGTTCTTCAGGCCGATCAGCGCGTCGATGAGCTCGGTCTGGCCGTTGCCCTCGACACCGGCGATGCCCATGACCTCACCGGCGTGGATGGTGAAGGTGACGTCGTCGAGGGCGCGCTTGGCCTGGCCGGGGGTGGTGGCCTCGGTGAGGACGTCGGCGCCCGCCGCTGCGCCGGCCGAGCCGACCGTGGCGGTCTCGGGCTGCGCGCCGGCCTCCCCGAGGGAGGCGCCGCCGCGGGCGTACACGGTGAGTCCCCTGACCTCGATGACGGCCCGGTCGGTCACCGTCGACTCGGCGGTCTCCGGGGTGGGCAGCTCGCTGCCGACCATCATCTCGGCGAGCTGGCGCGAGGTGGTCTCGGAGGGGATCGCCGTACCGACCGTCGTACCGCGGCGGATGACGGTGATGTCGTCGGCCACGGAGAGCACCTCGCCCAGCTTGTGCGAGATGAAGATGACGGAGAGGCCCTCGGCCTTGAGCTCACGCAGGTTGTCGAAGAGCGCGTCGACCTCCTGCGGGACGAGTACGGCGGTCGGCTCGTCGAGGATCAGGGTCGTGGCACCGCGGTAGAGGACCTTGAGGATCTCGACGCGCTGGCGGTCGGCGACGCCGAGGTCCTCGACGAGGACGTCGGGGCGGACACCGAGGCCGTAGCGGTCGGACAGCTCCTTGATCTTCTTGCGGGCGCCGCCGCCGATGCCGTACAGCTTCTCGCTGCCCAGCACCACGTTCTCCAGGACGGTCAGGTTGTCGGCCAGCATGAAGTGCTGGTGGACCATGCCGATGCCCCGGACGATGGCGTCGGCGGGCGACGAGAAGGTGACCTGCTCGCCGTTGATCGCGATGGTGCCCTCGTCCGGCTTCTGCATGCCGTAGAGGATCTTCATCAGAGTCGACTTGCCGGCGCCGTTCTCGCCGACGAGGGCGTGGACGGTGCCCTTTCGGACAGTCAGGTGGATGTCGTGGTTGGCAACGACACCGGGGAATCGCTTGGTGATCCCCGCCAGCTCGACCGCGACTGTCGACTCTGCGGTGAGCGGAGGGCTGCTGGACGCGTCGATGGCGCACTCTCCTCGGGAAAGGGGCCGCTCTACGCGCGTAGCGCCCCTGCTTTAAATAGTGCCCGGACCTGACCGATCTCGTTTCGTACCCGACTCGATCCGTTCCGAGCATTCTGCCGCGCGAACGGGGCGCGGGCGGCCCTGGCGGTTGACGCCAGGGCCGATCCTTCCCGTGCCCCGTTCCGCGGCCGTAACGCTGCCATTACAGCGCTCTTTTGGCCATGCCTACGACAGGCCTACGACACTCCCGTCAGGAGGTCTTCACCACGATGGTGCCGTTCTTGATGCCCGCTTCGGCCTTCTTGATCGCGGCCTGGATGTCCGCGTTGTTCTTGAAGGCGGGGTTGGAGTCGGCGATGCCCACGCCACCCGACTTGAGGTCGCCGCGGACCTCGCCCGACAGGGGCTTCTTGTCGACGACGGACTTGGTGAGGTCGTACACCGCACCCTCGACGTTCTTGAGGGCCGAGGTCAGGATGTAGTTCTTGTACTTCGCCAGCGCGTCCTGCTTGTACTGGTCGGAGTCCACGCCGATCGCCCAGATCTTGTGCTCGGCGGCGGCCTTGATGACGCCCTGGCCGGACAGACCGGCGGCGGCGTAGATCACGTCGGCGCCCGAGTCGATCTGACCCTTGGCGGCGTTCTCACCCTTGTCGGGGCTGGAGAAGCCACCCTCCTGCGGGGTCTGGGTCAGGTACTGCTTCTCGATCTTGATCTTCGGGTTGACCGACTGAGCGCCCTGGATGAAGCCGGCCTCGAACTTGTGGATCAGCGGGATGTCCACACCGCCGATGAAGCCGACGTGGTTCTTCTTGGTGGCCTTGGCGGCCGCGACACCGGCGAGGTAGGAGGACTGCTCCTCGTGGAACACCATGTCGGCGACGTTCTTCGACGTGATGGTGTTGTCGTCGATGACACCGAAGGTGATCTTCGGGTACTTGGCCGCGACCTCCTTGACGGCCGGCGCGTACACATAGCCGACGCCGATGATCGGGTTGTAGCCCGACTTGGCGAGCTGCTCCAGGCGCTGCACCTTGTCCGCGTCGGTCTCGTTGTCGCTGGGCTCGACGTCCCGGCCGCCGATCTTGAACTCCGTCTGCGCCTTCTCGAAACCGGCGTAGGCGGCGTCGTTGAAGGACTGGTCGCCCTTGCCACCGATGTCGTAGGCCAGACCGATGCCCTTGCTCTTGGCGCCGTCAGCGGAAGAGGAGGAGGAGCTGGTCGAGCTGCTGCCACAAGCGGACATGGTGACGGCGAGGGCCGCGGTTGCGGCGCCTGCGATCGCGATACGGGACACCCGGCGCATGGAACGTGACTCCTTTGTGCAAGCGCCCATACCAGGCGCTGGTTCCGCCGCAGCGTAACGCGCGTAGACCGGCGAGAGAACCCCACCTTGCCAGAGTGTTATCCGACCGTTTTGAACTTTCCGGCCAGCTTCGCCGGTGTCACGTATCAGTGCTGTTCAGCGGTCAAGATCCACCTCCGGGTGTGACCTTTTCCACGGTGCCGTCTCGTCCCGAGGGGCTGGTTGTAGGGGGCGGCTCGTGACTGCGGTGTGCCGGGCTTTACAGAGCGCCCATGGAGACGTGCCACCGGCCGCGGGATAGATGGCACACGCCATCGGGCGTGATGCGGACTTGCGCACCGAGGAGCGGCAACGCGCCCTCGGCATTCAGTCGGTTCCGGATGCGTTCCAACGCATCCCAAAGCCGCTGGGGGCCGCTCTGGTGCACCTCGGGCGGGTCGGTCCAATGGGCGGACGCGCGTGCCCATGAACCATCGGAGTGCACCAGGTAGGCAGTCCTCTGTCGCCCGCTGGTCGCGTAGCCGAGTTCGACGCCGGGCGCGGCTACTTCCAGCATCGAACGGAGTTCCCATGCATTGGCCACGTCCACCACGGGGTAGCGGCCGGTGCTCGTCTGCTCCCCGTCCGCGTCGTGGGCGAGAGCGAACAACTCGGCAAGGGCGGGCGGGTAGTCGTCGCCGGACCGGGTGATCATGAAGCCCGCCATATCCCGCTCCACCTGCCCGACCACATCCCCGTTCGGATGCTTCCATCCGGTGATGATCAGGGAAGTGCGCGCAAGCGTCGTTGCGATCCGCCCGCCGAGTTCCAGCGCGCCGAGGACTGCCCGGAGCCCCGGCCCCGGAGACAGTGCCACTGTCGACACGATCCGCTCGTACGATCCCGGCACGTGTTCGGTGGCGTCCGCCGTGATCATCTTCGGGTGATAGCCCATGGATGCAAGCCGTTCGCCTGCCACGCTGACTAGGTAGGCGTCCACGTCCAGACTCGTCACGTACGCGTCTCCAAACCGGTGACAGGCGTATGCCGTGAGCCCGCCGGCGCCCGTCCCCAAATCCAGCAGAGACAGCCCCTCGCCGAGTCGGCCGTGCCGCAGCATCCGTACGATCAAGCTCGGCAACGTGGCGGAGGATGTGGGCTGTCCCTCGGGCTGGGCGTCAGGCTCGGCCCGGTCGGCGTGCAGCGTGCCCACCCGAGTGATCAGCGAGCGGTCCGCATAGGCGGCTTCCGCCCACGCTTCCGGGTCGCTTGGCCCGTCTCGCAGTACCCATCGTTCCGAGTCGTCCACGTCCCACCAGCGCGGGACAAGTTGGTGACGCGCGACGCGCGCCACGGGGGCGAGCCATCGTGAATCCGGGTCGGTCACCTGATCCGCGAGAGCGTGTGCCTTGTTCTCCCAATCCATGTTGTCGAGCCTTTCAGGTCAGTACGCGGGGTCACAGGCTTCCGTGTTGGCGGGGTCACAGTCACCGGAGTCGTTGGGTGTGCACGCGTTCGCACGCAGCGGGGGACGCTCGCGGCCAGTTCCGCCCACGCCGCTCCGCCGAACAGATCGGCGAGGGGGGTTTCCCGGACGTTGCCCGCCGGGAAGTCGCGCGAGAGCACGCACCCGGCAAGGTCTCCGTTCGGGAGGATGGCAGCGCGTCCGCGGGTGCACCGGCCACACATCTCGTCCAACGTCGTCGACTGTCCCGGCAGAGCGGCACGGCCCACGGCGCGCACCCGGTCCGTGTTGATGTGCTTCACGCCCATGGATTCCAGCTCGGTACGTGCTTCGGCAACGCGCTGCCCCGGCAGGATGTCCACGATTCCGGCGCGAACCGTGACCCCTCGGTTGACTGCCTCGCGGATGTGGCACCTGGTACGAACGTAGCTGCCCTCACGCCCGGTGATCTTGTCGTGTTCGGCGGGGTCGTTGCTGTAGTAGCTCGTCCCGAGCGTCACGCCCTCGCGGGTGAACACGTCCCACCAGTCGGGGGCGACGTGAAACAGGTTGCTGTAGATCTCTACGTGCATCCCGAGCGAGAGCCCGAGTTCCGTGAACTCCCGCCAGTGCGGGTGAACGGTCGGCTCACCGCCGATGAGTTGAATGGTACGGATGCCGAGTGCGGCAGCATCCGTGATGACCGCGCGCCAGTCGGCGGGCGTCATCGTGCCGTGGCTCGCTTGCGGGCTGGACTCTGACAGACAGTGCGTGCAGGTGAGCTGACACTTACCGGTGATCTCCAGCTCAAGAGAGCGGATACCGGCGAGCGGGGATGCGGCGGGCGGTTCAAGAACGGTGGTCACGGCGCAACTTCCTTCCGCTTGACGGGTGTTCGGAACTTGTCGGGCCGGTCGGCTGCCAGACCGTCACGCACGAATGCAGCGACTAAAGCCCTGCTGAGCTGAACGGCCGCCCACGCAAAACGCTCGGCTGGGAAACCCCAGCCGAGCGCCTCGCCAAACTCCTGGCCACAGCCAGTTGATCACTTGTGTTGCAACGACCCCTGGAATTCACCAAGCCGACCGGGGCTTCCTGGTCAGCGGTCGGAGACTCACTGCGTCTTGACGGTGACCTTGCCGTCGATGATGTCCTGCTTGGCCTTGTCCACGGCGGTGACGACGTCCTTCATCGCCTGGTACTTCGGGTTGGAGTCGGCGAAGCCCACGCCACCCGACTTGAGGTCGCCGCGGACCTCGCCCGTCAGGGGCTTGCCGTTGACGACGGACTTGGTGAGGTCGTACACCGCGCCGCCGACGTTCTTGAGGGCGGAGCCGAGGATGTAGTCCTTGTACTTGGCCAGCGCGTCCTGCTTGTACTGGTCGGAGTCCACGCCGATCGCCCAGATCTTGTGCTCGGCGGCGGCCTTGATGACACCCTGGCCGGACAGGCCCGCGGCGGCGTAGATCACATCGGCGCCCGAGTCGATCTGGCCGTTGGCGGCGTTCTCACCCTTGTCCGGGCTGGAGAAGCCACCCTCCTGCGGGGTCTGGGTCAGGTACTGCTCCTCGATCTTGATCTTCGGGTTGACCGACTGCGCACCCTGGATGAAGCCCGCCTCGAACTTGTGGATCAGCGGGATGTCCACACCGCCGATGAAGCCGACGTGGTTCTTCTTGGTGGCCTTGGCGGCCGCGACACCGGCCAGGTACGAGGACTGCTCCTCGTGGAACACCATGTCGGCGACGTTCTTCGACGTGATGCTGTTGTCGTCGATGATGCCGAAGGTGATCTTCGGGTACTTCGCCGACACCTCCTTGACGGCCGGCGCGTAGACGAAGCCGACGCCGATGATCGGGTTGTAACCCGACTTGGCCAGCTGCTCCAGGCGCTGCACCTTGTCCGCGTCGGTCTCGTTGTCGCTCGGCTCGACGTCCCGGCCGCCGATCTTGAACTCGGTGTCCGCCTTCTGGAAGCCGGAGTAGGCGGCGTCGTTGAAGGACTGGTCGCCCTTGCCGCCGATGTCGTAGGCGAGCCCTATGCCCTTGCCCGAGTACTTGCCGCTCTCGGACGTGCTCGTGGAATCACTGCTGGACTTGCCGCACCCGGCGGCCGCGAGGGCGACGACCGCGACGGTCACCGCAGCTTGGGAGAACCTGGTCCTCCGAGAGTTCAGACGCACAGCAAGCACCCTTCATCCCCACGGCACCGTCGCCGGCCCGCTTCCCCAATGTGCCGCCTCAGGTGGCGATTTCGGCGCACAGTAACGCGCGTAGAAGGCGAGGGGAACGGGGTTTCTCCGGGCCGTTATCGATTCGTGCCGACTCCGGGTTACAGCTGGAATCCGGCGGTTACAACAGGGTGACACAAAGAGGCGAAGAGGTACCAATAGGGCACCCCTCCGCCCTCCGGTCGCTACTGCGCGGCGTCGAGCAGCGCGGCGGCGGTGAACAGCTCCACGCCGACCACGATGGCGTACTCGTCGACGTCGAAGTCGCCCTGGTGCAGGTCACGCACCGTGCGCTCGCCGGGGGTGCGCACCCCGAGCCGTGCCAGGGCTCCGGGCACATGCTCCAGATACCAGGAGAAGTCCTCCCCGCCGAGGCTCTGCTCGGTCCCCTCGACCGACTCCGGGCCGCGCCGCGCGACCATCGCGTCCCGCAGCAGTTCGGTCACGACGGGATCGTTGACCACCGGCGGGACCCCCCGCACATAGTTGATCTCCGACTTCGCCCGGTGCATGGTCGCGACCTCGTCGATCGCCGCGTGCACGATGTCGGGCGCCTGCCGCCAGGCCTCCATGTCCAGACAGCGCACGGTGCCCGAGAGCTCCGCGTGCTGCGGGATCACGTTCGGCGCGTGTCCCGACTCGATCCGTCCCCAGGTCACGGCGAGCCCGCTCCTGCTGTCCACGCGCCGGGCGACGAGCGCGGGCACGTCGATGGCGACGCGGGCGGCGGCGGTGACCAGGTCGGTGCTCAGATGCGGCCGGGCGGTGTGCCCGCCGGGGCCGTCCAGCGCGACCTCCAGCCGGTCGCAGGCGCTGGTGATGGCGCCGTGCCGCAGGCCGACCTTCCCGACGTCCACCCGGGGATCGCAGTGCACGGCGATGATGCGCCGCACCCCGTCCAGCACCCCGCACTCGATGATGTCGGTGGCACCGCCGGGCAGCACCTCCTCGGCGGGCTGGAAGATCAGCCGCACGGGCCGGGGCAGCCGGCCCTGCCGGTGCAGCTCGGCGAGGACGAGCCCGGCGCCCAGCACCACGGCCGTGTGCACGTCGTGTCCGCAGGCGTGGGCCCGGTCGGGCACGGTGGAGCGGTACGGGCAGTCGCTCTTCGTGTCCGGGATGGGCAGGCCGTCGATGTCGGCCCGCAGGGCGAAGATGCCGCCGCCGTCGCCGCCGCCCGCCTCCGCCACGCCGATGTCGCATACGAGCCCGGTTCCGACGGCGAGGACGCGGGGGCTGAGCCCGGCCTTCTCCAGCCGCTCCTTGATCGCGGCGGTGGTGCGGAACTCCTGGTTGCCCAGCTCGGGGTGCATGTGCAGGTCGCGCCGGAACGCTACGAGTTCGTCGTACAGCGCTTCGCTCAGCACGCCGGGCAGCACATCACCGGGCAGATCGGCCTCGGACTCTCGGGACATCAATTGGTTCACCCTCTGAAGGGTAGGACGCCCGGACGGTCAACTGACCCTCGATCAACAAAAGTTCAACCCGTTAGGGGAAGAAAATCTGACCACCGGACGCATAGCTATCGACGGAGATGGGTAAACTCGTCCGACTTCAAGCCAAGTCGATCACGAAATTCCACGGCGCGCGACCCCGGCCGCACCCCTGAACCCTTCCTCGTCCCTTTTCCTCCACGGATACCACGCCCCGCCCGAGCACGGCTGGAGCTGTCCACCCACCGGACCGGGAGAAGCGCGGGACGGCCCGGCGGCCGCGCCGGTAACGTGCGCCGACGTGACGGAACCGGACTTCATCCAGGCCACCCGCTCCTCCTACGACGCCATCGCCAAGGAGTACTCGGACCGCTACCCGGACCACCTCGCGGACCGCCCCGTGGACCGGGCCATGCTCACCGCCTTCGCCGAGCTGGCCAGAGCCGCGGCCCCCGCGCCCGTCGCCGACCTCGGCAGCGGCCCGGGCCACATCACCGCCCGTCTGCACGACCTCGGGGTGCCGACCTTCGGGGTCGACATCTCGCCCCAGATGACCGCCCTGGCCCGCGAGGCGCACCCGCAGCTGCGCTTCCACGTGGGCTCGCTGACGTCCCTGGACCTCCCGGACGCCACGCTCGCCGGGATCGCCGCCCTCTACTCGATCATCCACGTGCCCGACGAGCACCTGCCAGCGACGTTCGCGGAGTTCCACCGCACCCTCGTCCCCGGCGGCCACGTCCTGCTGGCCTTCCAGTACGGCGACGGCGACGGCCTGCACCTCACGGAGCGCTTCGGCCACGAGATCAGCCTCGACTACCACTGGCGCACCCCGGACACGGTCGCCGCCCTGCTGACCGAGGCGGGCCTGCACCCATTCGCCCGAACCGTGCGCGAACCCCTGGACGAGGAAAAACTCCCCCGCGGCTTCGTCCTGGCCCGCAAGGCCCCGGCCGACCGGCTCGAACGCCGGGGTCAGCCCCCGGCGTGACCGGCGCCAGACCCGGACCTGACCGGGGTCACAGCGGCGTCGGACCGGCGTCAGACCGCGCTCACCGCCGCCAGGCGGTGGACGTCGCGGGCCGTGCCCGTCACCCCGGACAGGAAGCCCTGGGCCCGGGGTGAGGCGTTCTCCGTCAGCCAGGCCGGGTCGATGTCGCACACGGCGACCCGTACTCCCGTGCCGACGAGGGCGAGGGGGAGGGTGTGGACGACCGTGGACGGGAAGCTGAGGATCGTCCGCCCGATCGGCCCGCGCCGGGCGATCAGCTCCAGCGGGAGGTCGGGGCGGACGATCTCCAGTCCCGTCGCGGCGGCGAGCCGGTGCAGTTTGTCCGCGCTCTCGCGGCGATGGGCGAAGTACCGCAGGGCCCCGTGGGCCTTGGCCAGGCTGCGCACCGCCTCCAGATAGCGGTCCCCGTCCACCACCCCGGTCTCGACCAGGGACGTGCCCACCATGTCCGCGCCCTTGGTGATGCGCGGCGGGCCGAAGCGGGCCCGGGTCCAGCCGAAGTCGTTCGCGGTGACCGTGACGCCCTGCGGGGTCTCCTCCATCGGCATCGAGGAGAAGACCTCCACCCGGCGCTTGCCGCTGGGGGTCAGCCGGCGCCGGGCCGAGGACGACACGGGGGCGAAGAGGAGGTCGCGCGGGCCGGGGCGGCCGCCCTTGCGGTGCCAGCGGACCAGACGCTCGCCACGGGCGAGCTGGGCGACGAACTCCATCGTCGCCGTGCCGTCGTCGACCACCACCAGGTCCTTGGCCCGGGTGATCGTCAGCAGCAGCTGTACATAGCGGGAGAACGGGTCTCCCATGACGATGCGGTCCGCCCGGCGCAGTGCCCCGGCGAGCCCGCCGATCGTGTGGAAGGGCGCGGTCGTACCGCCCCGCGCCTCCTCCCAGCGGACCTGGTACCCCTCGTCCCGGGCCAGGTCGGCCATACGGCGCAGCTGGCCCCGGGTCATGGGGTCGGTCGGGGACAGCACGACGACGGTGAGCTCCGCGCCCGCCGGCGGCGGTCCGCCGTCGGCGGACCGCCTCACCTGGGACGGCACGGACGGCAGCGACCCCGCGCCGGCCTCTCCCGCCCCTCGCAGGGCGTGGACGTGCGCCCACTCCAGCACGTTCAGCAGCTGTACCGGGCTCTCCACGAACGCGAGAGTGCGGGGGGTGGTGCCGGTGTTCCCGGCGCGGGGGCTCATCGCCGTCGGACCGTCCCGTCGTAAGGCGTGGTGTATGGCGTTGTCGGTGTTCGGGTTGCTCAGACCGCGACCGGCTCGCCCGCCGCGGCCGCGATCTCCGCCTCGGCGACGACGCCGGCGACACGGCGCAGCTTCTTCATCGGGCCGAGCTCGGAGTCGTAGACCTTCTTGACGCCGTCACCGAGGGAGGCCTCGATGGTGCGGATGTCGCGGACGAGGCGCGTGAGGCCCTGCGGCTCCACGGAGGCGGCCTGGTCGGAGCCCCACATGGCGCGGTCGAGGGTGATGTGGCGCTCGACGAAGGTGGCGCCGAGGGCGACGGCGGCCAGCGTGGTCTGCAGACCGGTCTCGTGGCCGGAGTAGCCGATCGGCACGTTCGGGTACTCGTCCTGCAGGGTGTTGATGACGCGGAGGTTGAGCTCCTCGGCCTTCGCCGGGTACGTCGAGGTGGCGTGGCAGAGAAGGATGTTGTCGCTGCCCAGGACCTCGACCGCGTGGCGGATCTGCTTCGGGGTGGACATGCCGCTGGAGAGGATGACCGTGCGGCCCGTGGCGCGCAGGGCGCGCAGCAGCTCGTCGTCCGTCAGGGAGGCGGAGGCCACCTTGTGGGCGGGGACGTCGAACTTCTCCAGGAAGGCGACGGCCTCGGTGTCCCACGGGGAGGCGAACCAGTCGATCCCCTTCTCCTTGCAGTACTCGTCGATCTGGCGGTACTCGTCCTCACCGAACTCCACGCGGTGGCGGTAGTCGATGTAGGTCATCCGGCCCCAGGGGGTGTCGCGCTCGATGTCCCACTGGTCGCGCGGGGTGCAGATCTCCGGCGTGCGCTTCTGGAACTTCACGGCGTCACAGCCGGCCTCGGCGGCCACGTCGATCAGCTTGAAAGCGTTCTCCAGCTCACCGTTGTGGTTGATGCCGATCTCGCCGCAGATGTAGACGGGGTGGCCGGGGCCGGCAGTGCGGGAACCGAACTGGCGGATGCGGGAGTTGCTCATGACAGGGGGTGTCCTTACTTGGTGAGGGAATCGAGAGAGGGGCTGAGGATCCAGCTGGCGATCTCTCGGATGGCGCCGTCGCCACCGGGGACGGTGGTGACCGCGCGTGCGGCGCCGCGCACGACGTCGTGGGCGCTCGCGACCGCCACGGGCCAGCCCACCAGGGCGAAGCACGGGAGGTCATTGACGTCGTTGCCGACGTAGAGCACGCGCTCGGGCGCGATGCCCTGCTCCTCGCACCACTGCTTGAGTGCGAGGTCCTTCCGGTCGATGCCGTGGAGCACCGGGATCTGCAGCTTCCGGGCCCGGGCGGCGACGACCGGGTTCTGTTCCGTGGACAGGATCAGCATCTTCAGGCCGCTCTTGCGCAGCGCGGCGATGCCGAGTCCGTCCCCGCGGTGCACGGAGACGAACTCCCGTCCGTCGGAGTCGATCAGCACCCTGTCGTCGGTCTGGGTGCCGTCGAAGTCGAGGACTACGGCGTCGATGTCGTCGTAGGTGGGGAGGGCGCCGGGGCGGTCCGCGTCGAAGAGCGGGGCCAGGGCGCGGGCGCGGGCGAGATCGTGCGGGTCGTCGATCTCCAGCACGCGCGCGGGGTCGGTGCGTACGAGCTCGGTGTGGCCGAAGAAGCGGTGCTGGTGCTCACGGAAGCCCTGGGCCTCCATGGCGTAGGCGGCGCCGGTCTCCAGCAGGTCCTGGGGGCGGTCCTGGCGGCGGGGGCGGAAGGACTTGTCGTGGTTGACGCCGTAGCCGCCCACGGAAACCCCGTCGGCCTCCCCGGTGACCGGAACCGGCACCGGCGCGTCCGCCCCGTCCCGCCAGATGAAGCCGTGGAAGGGGGCCACGGTCACGGCCGTGTCGGCACCGTTCTCGACGACCGCTCCGGCCACGCCGTCGATGTCCTCGCGGACGATGAACGGGCTGGTGCACTGGACCAGCAGGACGACGTCGACCGGGGTGCCGTGCAGCGCCTCGTGGGCGTCCATGGCATGCAGGACGGCGGCCTCGGAGGTGGCGGTGTCACCGGCGATGGCGGCCGGACGGAGGACGACCTCCGCCCCCGCCTGCCGGGCCGCCGCCGCGATCGCCTGGTCGTCGGTGGATACGACGACGTCGGTCACCAGACGGGAGGCCCGGCACTCGCGCACGGCGCGGGCGACCAGCGGGACTCCGCCGACAGGGGCGAGGTTCTTCGCGGGCACTCCCTTGGAGCCGCCACGCGCGGGAATCACAGCGAGCACACGGCGCACAACGGCCGCTTCGGGGTGGGACATCGGCTCTGTTCCTTCGGACGCTTGACGCGGGATCCGGTCGCTCACAGCTCTCCCATTCGTCGGATCACGGGTGCCACCCGCTGGACGCCGTGGCGGTAGGCGCCGCGCGCCGCACGGCGCACGATCTGGCGGACCGGTCCCGGCGCCTTGTCGGCGGCGGGCGCCCCGGGCAGCGGGGAGCCGTCGGGGCCGAGGTGGTGGCGGGCGAGAATCCCCGGCAGATAGCCGGGCGCGGTCTCGGTCGTGTAGTAGGGGTTCAGGGGCGGCAGGCCGCCGGGCCGGCCGAGCAGCTCGGCGATGCGCTCGCGCGCCGGGTCGAAGGCGGTGCCGTACGACCCGTCGGCGGCGACGCCCTGCCGGGCGACCCACTCCTCGTCGGGCGCCGGCCGGTGGCCGGCATCGAGCTGGTCCCAGGAGGCGAGGCAGCCGGAGCCGACGAAGTGGTGGTTGCCGAGCACCTCGCGGACGCCGAGGTCGGTGAGGATCACGGTGGGGATCCGGCGGTGCAGGGCCTCCAGCGCGGCCGTCGAGCTGACCGTGACGAGCAGGTCGGTGCGGTCGAGGACCTCGCCCATGTGCCCGTACACCAGACGGAAGTTGGCGGGCAGGTCCTGGCCCTGCGCCAGCTTCTGGTAGGGGAGCTCCTCGATGTGCGTGGTGTGCTCGCCCGGCTTGGAGCGCAGCTTGAGCAGCACCTCGCGCTCGGGGTGCTTGCGGGCGTGCTCGATCAGCCGGTTCAGCAGGTACGTACGGTCCTTGCGGCTGTCGGGGACCGAGGGCTGAGCCGCGAACACGACGGTGTACGGGTCGTGTTCGCCGGTGTAGGGCTCCCCGCCGAGGAACGGCAGGGCGACCTCGGTCACCGAGGAGGCGTCGGCGCCCACTCCCTCGTACACGGCCCGGAACCGGTCCGCGTCCTGGCGGGAGTTGGCGAGGACGAGGTCCGCGCCGTGGCGCAGCAGCAGCCCGTCCGCGAGCTTCTCGTAGACGACACCGACATAGCCGGTGACGACGACGGGTCGCTTCGCGGCGCCGTCCCAGACCCGCCGCAGCCCGTGCAGCATCGCCTGTACGGCGCCGCCGACGAGGGCGAGGACGAGGACGTCGTACGACTCCGCACGCATCGCGCGCAGGAATTCCACGGCGGTCACCTCGCGGAGCGAGTCCGCGTGGACGCCGACTTCCTGCAGCTGGCGGGCGGTCGGGGTGGCACGGCCCCGCAGGAGATAGCCGTCGAGCCGGATGTCCGATTCGGCGGGAATGGCGCGTTGCGCGGTGAGCGCGCCCCATTTCCACCGGGTGTCGGAATCCGCGAGAACGGCGACCCTGAGGGAGTTCGTTGCACTTGCTGGCACGTCGAAGACGCTAGGAAGCCATTCCTAGGTTCTGCCCAACCCGAATGCAACAAACGGTTAACAGCACATCGACGAATGGCGAATCGGGCCGGGAAGGCACAGCAAAACAGCCCGGTTCACAGCTTCGCCACCAGCAGTTCACCTGACATCAAGGAGACGGCCAGAACGAATGACGGGCCGCCCTCTAACGTCAACCGCGTGGTGAAGCTCTCGGTCATCGTGCCGTTCTACAACGTCCAGCAATACGCGCCGGACACGCTGAAGAGCCTGCGTGCGAACGCGCGTGAGGACTTCGAATTCATTCTCGTCGACGACTGCTCGCGCGACGGGACGCCGGACATTCTCGAACGCGCGGAGCGGGAGCTGCCCGGCGCCGTGCTGGTCAGACATGAGCAGAACGGAGGGCTGGCCACCGCGCGCAACACCGGGATCGACCGGGCACGCGGCGAGTATCTGACGTTCCTGGACGGCGACGACTGGCTCGCCCCCGGCTACTATCCGCAGCTGGTCGCCGCCATCGAGGAGCTGGGCTGCGACTTCGTGCGCACGGACCATGTGCAGTGCACGGCCAGGGCACGCGCGATCCACCGGGTGCCGCACGGCCGCCGGGGTGTGGTGATGGACCCGCGCGGGGCGATCCTGCCCGCCGACCGGTCCACCTCCGTCGACTACGCGTACGCGTGGGCGGGCGTCTACCACCGCCGGCTGATCGACCGCGGGCTGCTGCACTTCACCCACGGGCTGCGCACGGCGGAGGACCGGCCCTGGATCTGGAAGCTGCACCGGGAGGCGGAATCCTTCGCCGCGGTGGGTCTGCTCGGCGTGTACTACCGTCGCGGTGTCGCCTCCTCGCTCACTCAAATCGGTGACGTGCGACAACTCGATTTCATTCGCGCGTTCGACCAGGTAATCGAGGAAACCTCACGCGATCCCGAGGCCGATAAGCTGCTGCCGAAAGCAGTGCGCACCTATTGCGCAATCATGGCCCATCACCTCGGATCGATCGAGAGGTTCGAACCCGCCGTGGCTCGAAAATTGCGTTCTCTCAGCTCAGCGGCCCTGAAACGACTGCCGCAGGACCTGCTGACGGAGGTAATGGACACGATGGACCCGCAGCGGGCGAGCAGGCTGCGGCGGCTGCGCCGGCGGCCGTCGACCGCCCGGACGGTGGCCGCCTGATGCGCCGTACCACCCATATTTTCTGTGCGTCGACGCTGTACGGAGCCGCGACCCTGGCCGCGGCTCTCGACGCCGGACTGTTCGAGCCGGCCGACCGGCGGCTGCTGCTCGTCACCAACAACGCGTCCAACCCGGAGACCACGCCCCCGGTCGACCGGATGCCGGGCTTCGCCCGGGTGCGCGAGCGCTTCGACGGGGTGCTGTCCTGGAACGACACCATCGCCCCGTTCCACCCGAGCGGCTGGGGCCCGCGCGCCGACGACATCCCCATGTGGGAGCGGTACGTACGGCTGCTGTGGGGTCTCGGCGACGACGAGATCCGGCTGACCGTGGAGTCCGTGCAGGTCAACCCGTCGCTCGCGCTGTGCCAGCTGTTCACCGGCGCTCCCGTCGACGTCTACGCCGACGGCCTCATAAGCTATGGCCCCACCCGCGACAAGATCGATCCGCTGGTCGGCACCCGCATCGGCCGCCTGCTCCACCTCGACCTCGTCCCCGGGCTGACCCCGCTGCTGCTCACCGAGTTCGACGTGCGGCCCGAGCTGGTGCCGGCGGAGGCGTTCCTCAAGGTGCTGGAGGAACTCGCCGGCGGGGAGGCCGCCCTGCCCGGCACCGGCGACCCGCGGCCCGCCCTGCTGCTCGGCCAGTACCTCTCGGCGCTGGAGATCCTCGGGGACGCCGAGGAGGAGGAGCTGCATCTGAAGATGGTGCGCGGTGCCGTGGCGCTCGGTCATCGCAGGCTGGTCTTCAAGCCGCATCCCGTCGCCCCCGCCCGCTGGTCCCGGCTCCTGGAGGACGAGGCGGCCCGGCTCGGCGCCGAACTCACCGTGCTGGACCGGCCGGTGCTCGCCGAGGTGGCGTTCCAGCTGATGCGCCCCGCCCTGGTCGTCGGCTGTTTCTCCACCGCCCTGTTCACCGCTGCCGGGCTGTACGGACTGCCTGTCGCCCGCATCGGCACCGAGGCCGTGCTGGCCCGTCTGGCGCCGTACCAGAACAGCAACCGCGTGCCGGTCACCCTCGTCGACGCGCTGCTGCCCGAGCTGGGCGACCGCAAGGCGGTGACCGACTGGTCGATGCCGTCGCCGGAGCGGGTGGACGAGCTGGCCGCGCTGCTCAAGGCGGTCGGCTTCGCCATGCAGCCCAAGATCTACCCGCGGCTGCGCGAGGACGCCGAGCGCTATCTGTCCCGGCATCTCAACCCGCACACCTGGCGCTACTTCAAACGCCGCCGGCTCACCTCGCTGGCCCTGCCGGGCGCCGTACCCGCCCAGCTGTCGTTCATCCCGCGCAACGCGACCGTGCGCCGACTGGCCCGCCGGGCCAGGGCACTGCGGCAGAGCGCCAAGCGCTGAACCCGGCCCACCGCCGCCACGCCCCCGTGCCTCTCATCGGGCCGGGGGCGTCTGCGTGAAGTGCGCACCCGAGGGTAGGCGTCCGACGCCTCGCGACCCCACATCGCGACACATTCCCCACCTCCCCCGTAAGAAAGCCCCGGATGAACGCGTCCAATCCCACCCTGGTCCCGACCCGCCCGAACCCTGTCCCTCCCACCCCGCCCCCGCGCAGAACCGACAACCGGCTGCGCGCCCTCGACGGCCTGCGGCTGCTGGCCGCGCTGATGGTCTGCCTCTACCACTTCGCCGGGAAGGGCGGCCCGGTCGCCGGCTCCTGGCACGGGTCCCCCGCCCGTCTCTTCCCCGCGCTCTCCCAGGCGGCCACGTACGGCTGTCTCGGCGTCCAGTTCTTCTTCGTCATCAGCGGATTCGTGATCTGCATGAGCAGCTGGGGCCGGACCCTGGGCCAGTTCTTCCGCTCCCGGGTCGCCCGGCTGTACCCGGCGTACTGGGCCGCGCTGTTCCTGATCACCGGCGCCTCCCTGCTGCTGCCGGTGGTCGTCCATCCCGTGCGGCTCGACGAGTTCCTGGTCAATCTGACGATGCTCCAGCAGCCGATGGGCGTGCCGCGGGTCCTGGGCGTGTGCTGGACGCTCTGGGTCGAGGTGCGCTTCTACGCGCTGTTCGCCCTGTTCGTGGTCTGGCGCGGGGTCACCTACCGCCGGGTGGTGATCTTCTGCTGCCTGTGGACCCTGGCCGGAGTGTTCGCGCGGATCGCCGACCACCCGCTCACCGACGCGCTGGTGATGCGCGACCACGCCCCCTTCTTCATCGGCGGCCTCGCCCTCTATCTCATCCACCGCTACGGCAGCGATCTGCTCCTGTGGGGCATCGTCGCCGTCTCCTGGCTGCTGGGCCAGCGCTACTCGACGACCGGGCTGTGGCACCCCGGCGCGCAGGGCGGCGCCTTCCACCGCGATCCGTACGTCATCCTGCTCGTCGTCACACTGGCCTTCGCCGCCGTGGCCGCGGTGGCGCTGGGCTGGACGCGCTGGGCGAACTGGCGCTGGCTGACGGTGGCCGGGGCGCTGACGTACCCCTTCTATCTGATCCACGAGCATCTGGGCTGGTTCGTCATCCGGGCGCTGCACCGGGCCCTGGGGCTGGGGCCGTGGCCCACGCTCGCGGTCACGGTCGCCGTGCTGCTGGGCCTGGCCTGGCTGATCCACCGCTGGGTGGAGCGGCCGTTCGGGCCCCGGCTGAAGAGGGCGCTGGTGACACACGGGCCTCGGGTCCTCGCGCTGCGGTGAACGGCCCAAGGCCGGTGGGACGTTGATGTCCCACCGGCCTCCGGGTCCGCGTGCGTGCGTGCGTCAGCTCTGGCGTGCCCGTATCTGCCGTACGGCCCGCCGCACCGCCGGGTGGCGGCGCAGGGACTCGGCCCGGATGGGGCTGCCGCCGGGCAGGCGGAGGCTGGTCAGCCGGCGCTTCTTGAAGTACTGCGGGTACTCGGCGAGGTGGGCGGTGAGCCAGGCGGCCGCCTCCTCGTGCAGGCCCGGGTGCTTGCGGGACTGCATGCAGTAGCCCACGGTGCGCACCAGCGGGCCCAGCTCGGCGCTCAGGGAGGCGAGTTCGAGCGGGGTGCCGAGGGTGGCGCTCTCGGCGTCGGGGAGGGCCGCGTCGATGATGGTGAGGGGGACGCGGTTGCTGTTCTCGTACGGGGTGATGCGTTCGAGGAGCAGCTCCGTGCCGACGCGGGCGACGGGGATGTCGTAGAAGGCGGCGGCGGTCATCAGCGCGGTGGAGAAGCAGCCGATGACCAGCTCCGGCTTCAGATGCGCGAACACGGTCTCGGCGAGCACGGGTTCGCTCAGGACGCTGAGCCGCACCCCGAGCTGTTCGGCGGCCTCCTCCAGCGACCTGCCGTAGACGGAGGGCGCGCTGGGGTGGGGCTTGAACAGCACGCTCCGGTGCCCGGCCCGCGCGGCGGCACGCAGCATACGGACGTGGAGCTCCTCCTCCTCGTCCTGCGTGATGAGGTCGATGGCGGAGAGGTACTGGCCGAGGAGCACGGCGGTGGGGCGGCCCTCGACGGGGATGCGGTCGGCGAGGATGCCGGCGCCCTCCTCGCCGATCTGGGCGAGGACGTCGACGATGGCCTCGCCCGGCACGGGCTGGGGTTCGACGCCGTACTCGGCCAGGAGCATCGGGCGCAGCCCGGGTATCAGGTCCAGGTGGAGGACGCGGGCGATGCGGCTGCTCATGCCGTGCGGGATCCGGTTGCGGGTGGGGCCGTAGCTCATCAGGCCGTCCGCGTACACGTGGATCGGGCTGTCGGCGAAGATCTCGGCGACCGCGCGGGAGGGGTTGGCCTGGATGGACTCGCAGGCGATCTCGACGGGCTCGTCGCCCAGGTCCCAGGCGAGGCGTACGGCCTTCTCCCACAGGAGGGCGTCCTGGGCGCGCGGGGACCAGCCGGCCGGGTGGTGCGGGGAGATGAACTCGTTCCAGGAGCGCACCTCGTCGAACTCGGGGCGCAGCTTCTCGAAGCCGGCCATCCGGTCCAGCGGCGTGCCGACCTCGGGGACGGCGGCGGTGTTGCTGACGACCAGGATGCGCCGGTGGGCGGCGCGGGGGCCGAAGAGCCCGGCGCGGAGGGCGGCGGTGACGGTGGCGGCCGCGTACTGCGTGGCCGAGAAGAAGATCTGCGTCGTGCCGCCGGAGGTCTTCGTCGTGCTGGTGCTCATGCTCGTACCCGTGCTCGGTTCCGTGCCGCTCATGCGGCGACTCCCTTCATGCCGCCGCGGATGCGCCGCAGTATGTGCACTCGTTCCTCGCCCATGCCGACGAGGGCTTCGTTGAGCTCCTCCTCGGTCATCCGGCCCAGGGCCTCGGCGGCCAGCTGCCGCAGCTTGGCGGCGACGCTGCGCTCGAACCTGCCGCGGTCGAGGAGCTGGTGGGCGATGACCACGCAGTAGTTGCGCAGCGCCTTCTTGCGCAGCCGGTCCGCCTCGGGGTCGCCGGCGAGCTCGCTGAGCACGAGGTCGAAGGAGCGGAAGAAGTCCAGCTGGCGGACGTCGCCGATCTGGGTCAGCGAGCTCGACACGCCCCGGCGGTAGAAGACGCCGCGCAGGCTGGCGGCGACATAGGAGTCCGCCCTGCGGTGCAGCTCCCAGATCCAGGGGCGGTCCTCGGCGGTGCGCAGCCCGTCGTGGAAGCGCAGCAGACCGCGGTCGAGCAGCCGGCGGTGGTAGACACCGGCCCAGGCGTACGGGTAGTCGACCATCGTGGTGTCGTCGACGGGGAGGATCGAGGTCCGCGGGTCGAGCGGGGTGTGCCGGCGCCCCTCCGGGGCCCGGTGGACGGCTCGCTCGACGCCGGTGACCTGGACGTGGTCGGTGCGGACGAAGTCGACGTCGAAGCGTTCGGCGCAGTCGACCAGGTCGGCCAGATAGCCCGGGGCGAGCCAGTCGTCGCCGTC
Organism: Streptomyces sp. NPDC001406; assembly: GCF_042895285.1. Lineage (NCBI taxonomy): Bacteria > Bacillati > Actinomycetota > Actinomycetes > Kitasatosporales > Streptomycetaceae > Streptomyces > Streptomyces sp. NPDC001406. Next base: position 9,622 of record NZ_JBIAWG010000030.1, on the reverse strand, counting down.
GAGGAAGGTCAGGTAGCGGCCCTCGGCCGCGTCGATGCCGGTGTTGCGCGCGGTGGCCAGTCCACCGTTTTGCTCGTGCCGTATCACCCTGCTGTTCTTCAGTTTCTTCGTCAGCGTCAGCAGCGCTTCATAGGTCCGGTCCTTGGTGGACCGGTCCTCGACGAAGAGGAACTCGAAGTCGTCCCGTGCGTTGTTGACGAGGCTGGTCACCGTGTCGGCGACATAGGTCTCGATGTTGTAGCAGGGGACGATGACGGACAGGGTCGGTTCGTTGGCCACGTGTGCACACCCGTGCTCGCTTCGGAAATATCTCCGCGATCCTGGGACGGCTCCGTCGCCCGGACACGACCGGACGACGACTTCCAGGTGAACACGGCATGACATTGCAGACGGAAAGTGAATTAAGCGTTCCGCCACCTGAAAGCCGTGTCCGGCTGACGCACTCGGCCCTCCGCTGCGTCGAACAAACAATCGACGCACATCTGACCGGAGGACCTGACAGCCGTATTCAGGAAATTCCCGCTCAGCACGAAGAACCTGATGACCGTCTCCCTCGTCGGCAGCGCACTGGCCGTGGCGCCGAACGCGGTCGCCCAGCCGGAGTCCGCCCCGGCGCGGAGCGCCCGTCCGCTGCACGACGTGGCCGTGGCCGGTGGTCCGAGCGGCGGCGCGGCGCAGAAGCCCGCCGACCGCCTGGGCCGCTCCCCCACGACGGCGTAGCTCACCGCTCGGCCTGCCGGTCCTCGGCCTCCAACTGGGTCATGCACTCGTCATGTGCCATGGCCGGTCCGGTGGGAGCCGCCTCACGGGCGCGCGCCTCGGCGAGGTCGGCCTGATCACGAAGGCGCTCCAGTTCTTGCAGTTCCTCTATCGGGACCAGAGCCGCCGCAGGCTTGCCGTACTCACTGATCAAGATGTGCTCGCCCCCGTGCCGCACGCGGCCGACGAGCTGTCCTGGCCCCCGCCTCTCAGAAGGCGTCCGACGGCACGTAGGTCCCCCAGACCTCCCGCAGCGCGTTGCACACCTCGCCCACTGTCGCCCGCGCCCGCAGCGCCGCCCTCATCGGGTACAGGACGTTGTCCTCGCCCTCGGCCGCCTTCTTCAGGGCCACCAGTGCCGCGTCCACCGCTGTCTGGTCCCGTTCGGCGCGCAGCCTCGCCAGCCGCTCCGCCTGCTGGGCCTCGATCGCGGGGTCCACGCGGAGGGGTTCGTAGGGCTCCTCCTCGTGCAGCTGGAAGCGGTTGACGCCGACCACGACCCGTTCGCCCGCGTCCGTCTCCTGGGCGATGCGGTACGCGTTGCGCTCGATCTCCTCCTTCTGGAAGCCGCGCTCGATCGCCGCGACCGCGCCGCCGAGGTCCTCGACCCTGCGCATCAGGTCCAGCGCCGCCGCCTCCACGTCGTCCGTCATCCGCTCGACGGCGTACGAACCGGCGAACGGGTCCACCGTCGCGGTCACATCCGTCTCGTGGGCCAGGACCTGCTGGGTGCGCAGGGCGAGTCGCGCGCTCTTGTCCGTGGGCAGCGCGATCGCCTCGTCGAAGGAGTTGGTGTGCAGGGACTGGGTGCCGCCGAGCACCGCGGCCAGCGCCTGGACCGCCACCCGCACCAGGTTCACCTCGGGCTGCTGGGCCGTGAGCTGGACGCCCGCCGTCTGGGTGTGGAAGCGCAGCATCCAGGACTTCGGGTCCCTCGCGCCGAACTCCTCCCGCATCACCCGCGCCCAGATCCGGCGGGCGGCGCGGAACTTGGCGACCTCCTCCAGGATCGTGGTCCGGGCGACGAAGAAGAACGACAGCCGGGGCGCGAAGTCGTCGACGTCCATGCCCGCCGATACCGCCGTACGGACGTATTCGATGCCGTCGGCGAGTGTGAAGGCGATCTCCTGCGCGGGGGACGCGCCCGCCTCCGCCATGTGGTAGCCGGAGATCGAGATCGTGTTCCACTTCGGGATCTCGGCCCGGCAGTACTTGAAGATGTCCGCGATCAGCCTGAGGGACGGCTTGGGCGGGAAGATGTACGTCCCGCGCGCGATGTACTCCTTCAGGACGTCGTTCTGGATCGTGCCCGTCAGCCGGTCCGCCGGCACACCCTGCTCCTCCGCCACCAGCTGGTACAGGAGCAGCAGCAGCGCGGCCGGGGCGTTGATCGTCATCGACGTCGACACCTTGTCCAGCGGGATTCCGCCGAACAGCACCCGCATGTCGTCGATGGAGTCGATGGCCACCCCGACCTTGCCGACCTCGCCGTGGGCGAGCGGCGCGTCCGAGTCGTGGCCCATCTGGGTGGGCAGGTCGAAGGCGACGGACAGACCGGTCGTGCCGTGCGCGATCAGCTGCTTGTAGCGGGCGTTGGACTCGGTCGCCGTGCCGAAGCCGGCGTACTGCCGCATGGTCCAGGGGCGGCCCGTGTACATCGTGGGATACACCCCGCGGGTGAAGGGGTACGCACCCGGCTCGCCCAGGGTCTCGGCGGGGTCGCGGCCCGCGAGATCCCGCGGACCGTAGACGGGTTCGATGGGCAGTCCGGACTCCGACTCACGCGCCATGGTTTGTGCCTCCGCATAACGTTCGTCACTCCTTACGATGCCCCGTAGTTCGCCGGCGGTCACGCTGGGAAGCATTTCCGGCATGGGGAGCCTCGGAAGAACAACCGCCGCACTCACCTCGGCCGCCGCACTCGCCGCGCTGTGCGGCTGCACCGTGCAGGTCCCGGACGCGGACGGCAAGCACCGCTCGCCGGTGCACGTCCAGCTGCCGGCCGATCCCACCCCCCGCTCCAGTCCCAGCCCCACCGCGACCCCGGCCGGGAACCGGCCCGCCCCGCAGCCCGCCCGTGTGCTGTGGTCCCGCGGCGACACCGGCACGGCCGTGCGTGAACTGCAGGCCCGCCTGCGCCAGGTGGCCTGGCTCTTCGACGGGCCGACGGGTACGTACGACGATCTGACGGAGAAGGCGGTCAGCGGCTTCCAGGGCAAGCGCGGGCTGCCGCGGACCGGGAAGACCGACATCGTCACCTGGCAGCGGCTGCTGCGGATGACGCACGAGCCGGGCACCTGGGAGCTGTATCTGATGGGCGGTCAGCCGGCCGCCGCGCCCGACCCGCGCTGTCTGACCGGACGGGTGCTGTGCATCAGCAAGACGACCCGGACATTGCGCTGGATGGTGGACGGCCGAACGGTGTCGACCATGTCGGTGCGCTTCGGCGCGCAGTACACCCCGACCCGGGAGGGCGTGTTCAGCATCTACTGGAAGTCGCGCCACCATGTGTCGACGCTCTATCACTCCCCCATGCCGTACGCGATGTTCTTCAGCGGCGGCCAGGCGGTGCACTTCTCGTACGACTTCGCGGCGCGCGGTTACGCGGGCGGCTCGCACGGCTGTGTCAATGTGCGGGACGAGGCGGCGATCGCGAAGCTCTTCGCGCAGGTGCGGACCGGCGACAAGGTCGTCGTCTACTGGTGAGACCAGGGAGATTCCGAGACCGGGGAGATTTGGGGCGCGGGCGGGACCGGGGGAACGTGTCCCGCCCGCGCCAGGTGCACGAGCCGTAGGTACGGGGGGAACCCCGGCTCAGTGCGACGGCCGATGACCAGTCGGCTCACTCATTACTGCGTGCGAGCTGCTGAAAACGTCACACCCCGCGCGAAAAAACTTCTGCGAGTTATAAAAACGCAGGTCAGAGGCGGAGAGAGAGGTCAAAGAGGTCAGAGCGCGCTGTACGTCGGGCTCGGCGACGGGAGGGGTGTCCGGTCGGGCCCGGTGGGCCGCTGCGGGCCGAAGGCCGTCGGTGCGGGCAGGCCGACCCCGCCGTCCTGGTGGTGGTCGTTGCCGCCGCGGCGATGGCGGCCGTGCCCGTCCCGTCCGTGGCCGTCCCGGTCGCCCTGGTCTCCCTGGTCGCCGTGGCCGTCGCCGTCGTCGCCCTTGCCGTCGGCGTTCTCGCCGGGGGCGTCGGCGGCGGCCTCCAGAACGGCCTCGCAGTACTTCCACACCCGCGCGGAGCCGCCCGCCGCCCCTTCCAGGGCGCGCCTGCGGTCCGAGCCCAGGGTCTTGCCGTCCCGGATGTCGCGGCAGGCCTCGGCCACGCTGCGCCACCAGGTGCCGGTCCCGTCGGCGGTGCCGGGGGTGCCGTGCTTGTCCGTGCCCTTGCCGTCCTTGCCGTCCTTGCCGTTCTCGCCGTCCTTGCCCGCCGTGCCGCGCGAGGAGCCGCCGCTCGGTGGGCCGCCCGCCGTGCCGCCGGGCGTGGGCGCACCGGACGTACCGCCCTGCACGCTGTCCCGCGAGGGCGAGCCGGCCGGGCGGTCGGGCGTCGCGGCGGCCGAGACCGAGGCCCCGGGCCCGGACTTCTCGTCGCCGAAGGGCGTCGGCAGGGCTCCGGTTCCGGCGGCCACGGCGACCCCGCCGACCATGCCCGCGGCCAGCGCGGCGGCGAGCCCCAGGCGTGCGGGGCGGGCCCAGCGCGGGCGGGAGCGCGGCCGTCGGACGGCGCGGGACGGGCCGCCGATGCGGATCAGGCCGACGTCGGAGGAGCGGCCGGTGCGGCGCGTGGTGGACTCGGTGCCGTGGCCGACGGCGAACTCCTCGGCGGCCGTGGCCTCGCGCGCCTTGCGGAAGGCGGCCAACGCGGCTTCCTCACCAGGGAGTTCGGCACCGGCCGGGGTGGCGTCGGGGGCGAGTGCGCCGAGGGCCTTGGCGAGTCGCTCGGCCTGCTCGCGGGCGGCGGCGTCGACGGCTTCCAGCGACTCACCGCGCAGCAGATGTTCCGCCGTTTCCCGGTCCAGCCACTTGTACTGCTCGTCGGCCATCACATGTCCTTCTGCGTCCGCGCTCGCGTATGCGTCACAGTGGCGGACGTCACCGGGCGGCGGCGTGGTTCTCGCTGGGCGGGCAGTGCGTCGAGCACTCCGGCCGATTCCGGATCCTCCCCGAGCAGCTCCGCGAGCCGCTTCAACCCGCGGTGCGCGGCCGTGCGTACGGCGCCCGCGCGCTTGCCGAGCGTCTCGGCCGCGGTCTTGGCGTCGAGTCCCACGACCACCCGAAGAACGACCGCTTCGGCCTGGTCCTGCGGGAGCCGCGCGATGAGGGAGAGGGTGCTGCCGGTGGCCAGGGCCTCGATGGCCTCGCCCGCGGTGTCGGACTCGGCTGCCCGGCCGGTCAGTTCGGTCTCGTCGCCGCCGATCGCGGGGCGGCGGCCGCGCATCCGTATGTGGTCCAGCGCGCGGTTGCGGGCGATACGGGCCGCCCAGCCGCGGAACCGGTCCGCGTCCCCGCTGAACCGCTCCAGGTCACGGGCTATCTGCAGCCAGGCCTCGGACGTCACGTCCTCGGCGTCCGGATCGCCGACCAGCGTCCGTACGTAACCGAGCAGCCGCGGATGCACCGCGCGGTACACAGTCCGGAAAGCGGTCTCGTCCCCGTCCTGTGCCGCACGCACCGCGGCGGTCAGCTCCGCGTCGTCCCCCAGCACCCGTGGTTCCTCAGTAGATGGTCGCGTCTTCAGTAGATGGTCGCGGCTTCGAGTCCGCCGATCGATGCACTGGTCATGCATCTGCGCTCGACGCGAAAGGCACGTTACGACCTGAAACCGCTCCTCGTCCATGTCCGTACAAGATGCAACTAACTCGTGACGCACCGAGGTGTGACAGAAAACGCACTCATGGCGCTGTAGGGAGTACGGGTCGCCGCGCGGCCCGTGCCGCGCGACGGCCGGGGCCTCTCCTGTGGGGGGTGGCGGCTCCGGCCGTTGCCTCGGCAGCACAAATCCGGCCACCCGCGGTCAAACCACGGCCGAATCCAGGGTGAGCCGAATCACTTCTTCCCGGCGGGAATCACTTCTTCTTGGTGGAGTTCGGGTTCGGACTGCCCTTCGCGGCATCGCCCGACTCGTCACCCTTGTTTCCCTTGCCCGGATTGCCGGACTGGTTCGCCGTCTTGTCGTCCGCCTGCGCCAACTGCCCGGCGCAGTACGCCGCGACGTTCTGCTCGCCGCCCGCGGCCCGCACCAGCCGCTGCCAGGTCGTCGAACCCAGCGCCTTGCCACGGCCCTTGACCTGCTCATAGGCACGGCAGTGGGCAAGGGTGTCCTTGGCGGTGTCCGGGCGGCCGTGGGCCCCGGGGCCGGACGGCGCGAGCGACGTGCGGGACGGCCGGACGGCGGGCCCGTCGGTGGTGCCGGTCGCCGGTGCCGGACGGTGCCCGTCGTCGTTCCCGCCGTGGGAGGCGACCGTGCCGATGGCCGCGACCGCGACGCCGCCCAGGGTGAGGCTCGCCAGCGCCATCGCCACCGTGGTCCTCACCGAGCGCCGTCCGCGCCCACGCTCACGGGGCCGCCAGTCGTCCCGGCGCCGGGTCCCCGCCCGGTGCGCCCCGGCGTCACGGGCGGCCCGGAACGCGGCCGCGGCACGCTGCTCGGCCTCGGGGTCGACGGCACCCGCCCGCAGGGCGGCACCGAGGAGCACCTCCAGGTTCTCGGGCTCGAACGTCCCACGGGGGTCGGCGCCGTCCGGGTGCACGCGCCGACGGCCGGAGAGACCGCCGCCGCTTCGCCGTTCACCCATGTCCGCATCCATCCCTGTCCGGCGGTGTGCCGCCGCTTTTGTTCATGTCGACTCCCCCAGCGTGCGAGAGCCGTCTTCCGTCACACCTTCCGCCTCGTCCCCGGCGCCGAGCCGCCGGGCCAGCCGCTTCAGCCCCCGGTACGCGGCGGTGCGCACGGCACCGGGGCGCTTGCCCAGGACCCGTGCCGCCGCGGGGCCGTCGAGGCCGACGACCACCCGCAGCAGGACGGCCTCGGCCTGGTCGCGCGGCAGTTCGCGCAGCAGGCTCAGCGCGTCCTCGGTCGAGATGGCCTCCAGCGCCTGCTCATGGGTGCTGTGCCGGCCGGGCAGCTCCAGTACGTCCTGTTCCAGCGCCGTCGCCCGGGGCCGTACCCGCTGGCGGCGCAGATGGTCGAGCGCCCGGTGCCGGGCGATCGTCGCGCTCCAGCCGCGGAAGCCGGCCCCGTCGCCCTTGAACCTGCCCAGGTCCCGGGCGATCTCCAGCCAGGCGTCCGAGGCCACGTCCTCGGCGTCGTCGCCGACCAGACCGCGCAGATAGCCGAGCAGACCGGGCTGCACCAGCCGGTACACGACCGCGAAGGCTGCCTCGTCGCCCTCCTGGGCCCGCGCGACGGCCGCGCCCAGCTCCCCGTCGTACGCCTGACCGCGACGGGGTTCCCCTCCCTGGCCCAAGAACCGTCCTCGTCCGTACCGAGCTCGCGCTCGTGTTCGCGCCAGCAGCGAATCCGTGCCGTGGGACACGACAGGCGTATCCCACGTCCCACGTTTCTCAGCGCCGATGCTCACAGATCTGTCACAGCTCCGGCCGTCCCGCCGGCCCCGGCCGATGTCAGCGGTGTCTCCTACGCTGCTGCCCCACCAACCGAAGATCTTGGAGCGGAGGCATCGGCATGGGCGGCGACTGCTGGCTGAACACGGGCCCGTACCAGCGTGACCTGGCGGCGGCGTTCCGGCAGGCCCAGGACGCGGAACTGGCGCGGGACGACCACGGATTCCCCGGCCGGACCATCGAGGAGCTGTGGCGGGACCCGGCCTGGCACGAGTACATCTTCACCGGTGGCACGTACTCGGTCCTGGACTTCCCCCTGCTCATAGACCCCGAGGACCCCGAGGACGGCCCCTTCATGCGCCCGCTGACGGATGCGGAGATCCGGGCCTGGTCCCCCGACGGCCGCCCCACCCACGCCGACTGGCTGGACGCCCTGAACTCCGAACGGCTCGACTTTCCCGGCCGCGCGCAGGGCAGATGCACGGTGCTGTACGCCGGCGGAGAGCCGGCGCAGATCGGCTACTGGGGAGTCACGGCGGACTAGGCGGACTTGGGGGTGCCGTCGACCAGGCCGCCGACCACGACACCCGTCACCAGGAACGCGGCTGTCGCCGACAGAAGGGTGACTTCGTAGTACGACTCGGGGGTCACCCAGGCGGCCGCGCAGGCCCCGACGGCGGCCGCGAGGGCGGCCGCCCCGAGCCGCCACGCGTCGACCGTCGCATCCCGCCAGGCGAGGACGCCGGCGATCACGACCATCACCATCCCAGCCACCGCGGCCAGTTGCGGTGTCCCGAACATGACGCCGTAGCGCACCGCGAGCGCAGGGAGGAAGAACAGCGCGAGCCAGTGGCTGAGGACATGGCGTACGAAGGCCAGCGTGGGGCCGGGTGTTGACGGCTCGGCGAGCCGCCCCGCGACCCGGCGGAGCACGATCAGCACGCCGACAGCCCCCACCGCCATCGGCAGGCGCTCGCCCAGCCGCCCCAGGTTGTAGAGCAGCGCGGTGTCGTACACGACGAGGACGAGCACGCCGAGTGCCCCCAACGAGCCGATGAACACCAGCAGTCCGGGCACGGAGGCCGGGGTGCGTGACGCACCCGTGTCGCGTGCGGCGAGGCGGGCGAGGACGTACGGCGTGACGACCGCCGAGACACCCCGCACCACGAGGTCGTCCACCGTGTACGGATTCCGCAGATCCCACTCCACCAGGCAGAACACGACGGTGTACGACACCGACGCCAGCGGCAGCAGCGCGGACCGGGCGATCCGCCGCCACAGATCGGCATCGAGCCACCGCACGACCGCCGCGAACGCCAGCAGCACAAAGGGAAGTTCGAGGAAGGCCTGGACACGCAGGACGGACGGCGCGAGCAACGAGGGTGCGGGGAAGTCGAACGCCAGCCGCCGCAGCACGGGATTCGCGGAGGCAAGGTCGAACCACCCGGTCGGCAGATACCGGGAGATGAAGGACGGGTCACCGCCGTGCACGCGCAGCACGTACACGGTGAACAGCACCTGGTTGACGTAGATCAGCCCCGTCACCACCACCAGCGCGGCGAGCGGCGGCATGGGGCGACCTGCCCCGGGGGCAGCGTGGGCACGTACGACACGCGGGGCGAGCGCGAGGGCGAGTACGACCGACAAGACCACCACGATGTCCACAGGAACGTTCACGAGCGGAGACCCTACGCAGCCGCCCTGCACGCCCGGTCGGCCGTGCACGAAGCGCAGTCGCTCTCGCCTAGTACCAGAACGCCTTGACGACCGCCTTTCCGGCCGTGGCAGTGCGGTCGTAGAAGGCGCGCAGGCCGGTATGGTGCTGGAGATGGATGTCCCTGACGTCCTCCACCGCCCAATCCGGGCCGAACCCGGTGTGGAGTTCGGGGCTCGACTCCCAGAGGGCGTCGAAGGAGACGTCCGTGAGGAAGGCCGACGCCTGCCGCGTCTCGGCCGGGGTCAGGTGGACGAAGGGGGGCCGCGTGCAGGCGGGGTGATCGACGGAGTGACCGCCGAAAACCGGCAGTTCCCACATTCCGCCCTGCCCCTCGGGGAGAAGCCTGCCCGCTTCGTAGAGTTCGTTGACCGCCGAGAAGTCCTTCTCGATGGACTCCGCGATCCCAGCGGCGAACTCGGCCTGGTGCACGTCCCAGTCCCAGGCAGCCCCCATGAACTCCTCCAGCCAGGCGTAATCGTGCCGGACTGAGGCTGATCCTTTGGAGTGGACACCCTGACAATGGATCTTGATGGTCCAGGGAGGGATGCCCAGGTGGGACGCCAGTCTCCGTACCCGGAG